>NZ_JACYUG010000001.1 GCF_014841615.1 Sphingomonas sp. CFBP 8760
AGGGGGAGCGGGCCGGCACCGCAAAACGCGCCCCGGCGCGTTTTCAAACAGATTCTGACAGCGCCAGCAGCCCGTCGATATCGACATGCGCCTCCAGTTCGGCCGCGATCGCATCGAGTGCGGCATCGACATCGGCGGCGTGATCCGGCCCCTGCCCCGCCGCCGTCAGCCATGCCCGGCGCTGCGCCGCCATGCCGAACAGGCCATGGACGTAACTGCCCGCAACCAGTCCGTCCGCGCTCGTCGCCCCGTCGTGCCGGCCATCGTCGAACGTCGCGACCGGCCGCGCGGCATCGCCGCCCGTCGTCCGGCCGAGATGGATCTCATAGCCGGTGAAGCGTTCGCCCCGCGCGACCCCGGCGACGCGGGTCAGCGTCTTGGCGCCGTCCAGCACCGTCGACACGTCCAGCAGCGAAAGGCCCGGCACCGTCTCCGCCGGCCCCTCGATCCCCGCCGGATCGGCGATCGTCCGCCCCAGCATCTGATAGCCGCCGCACAGCCCCATGACCGGCCGGCCACGACGGCGATGGCCGAGGATATCGATGTCCCACCCCTGTTCGCACACGAAGCGCAGGTCGGCGATCGTCGCCTTCGATCCGGGCAGCACGATCAGATCCGCCTCGACCGGGATCGGTTGCCCCGGCGGCACCATCACCAGCTCGACGTCCGGTTCCAGCCGCCACGGCTCCAGATCGTCGAAATTGGCGATATGCGGCGTGACCGGACAGGCGACGATCGCCTTGCCCCCGGTGCCCCGCGCCGCCGCTTTCTGCAGCACGACCCCGTCCTCGCTGGGCAACCGTCCCGCCGCCGTCAGCCACGGCACCAGCCCATAGCTATGCCAGCCGGTATGCCCCGCGATGGTGGCCAGCCCCTCCGCGAACAGCGCAGGATCGCCGCGGAACTTGTTGACGAGGAAGCCGGCGATCATCGCCGCATCGGCGGGATCGATCACCCGGTGGGTGCCGACCAGCGACGCGATCACCCCGCCCCGGTCGATATCGCCGACCAGCACCACCGGCACCCCGGCCGCGCGGGCAAAGCCCATATTGGCGATGTCGCCACCGCGCAGGTTCACCTCCGCCGCCGAGCCCGCGCCCTCGACCACGACGATATCGGCCTGCGCCGCCAGTCGGCGATAGCTGTCCAGTACCTCCGGCATCAACCCTTCGCGGCCACGGCGCCAGTCGGCCGCGCGCAGGATGCCGCGCACCTGCCCCCGCACCACCAGTTGCGAGGTGCGGTCGCCCTGCGGCTTCAGCAGCACGGGGTTCATGTCGACATGCGCCTCCGCCCGTGCCGCCAGCGCCTGTGTCGCCTGCGCCCGGCCGATCTCGCCCCCGGCTGTCACCGCGGCGTTGTTCGACATGTTCTGCGGCTTGAACGGCCGGACAACCAGCCCGCGATTGGCCAGCGCCCGGCACAGTCCGGCGACCAGCACCGACTTGCCGACATCGGACCCGGTGCCCTGCAACATTATCGCGCCCATGCGATCACCCCCGCCACGATCCACAACAGCCCACAGGCGCGGCGATAGACGGTCAGCGCCCGGCGCACGTCGCGCGCGGTCAGCCCGATGCGACCGTCGCCGATCCACGGTTTGTCCGCGATCACCCCGTCATAGGCGACCGGCCCGGCCAGCCGGATGCCGAGCGCCCCCGCCATCGCCGCCTCGGTCCAGCCGGCATTGGGGGATGCGTGGCGGCGGGCGTCGCGCCGCATGATCCGCCAGCCGCCCCCGCCCGCCAGACAGATCAGGGCGCCGCCCAGCCGCGCCGGGATCAGGTTCGCCGCGTCGTCGAGCCGGGCGGACGCCCAGCCGAACGCGCGCCACCGGGGCTCGCGGTGCCCGATCAGGCTGTCGGCGGTATTGATCGCCTTGTACCCCCATAGTCCCGGCAGCCCGAGGGCGAGAAGCCAGAAGGTCGGCGCGGCGATGCCGTCGCAGAAACTCTCCGCCAGGCTTTCGATCGCGGCGCGCGCCACCCCGGCTTCGTCCAGCGCCGCGACATCGCGACCGACGATCCGCGCCACCGCCGTGCGCGCATCGGCAAGATCGCCGCGTTCCAGTGCGACCGCGACCGCGCGGACATGATCGTCGAGGCTGCGTTGCGCGATCCCCGGCCAGGCGAGCAACGCCACCCCCAGCCATCCGGCCGGGCCGAGCGCGGCACGCGCCGCCGTCGCCACCACCCACGCGCCCCCCGCCCCCGCCGCCACGACCAGCGCGATCGTCGCCACCCCCATGATCCGCCGCGTCGCGAAACGCGCAGCCGGGCGGTTCCCCCACGTCTCGCACCACCCGATCAGCCGCGCGAAGCCGCCGACCGGATGGCCGATCCGCGCATAGAGCCGGTCCGACCATCCGACCGCCGCATCGACCGCAAGCGCGACGAGGGCGACGGGATCAGCGATGGCGCAACGCCCGTGCCAGCCGGTCGAACCCGGCCGCGTCGCCGGGCAGGCCGAGCCGCAGCCAATCCGGCCGGTCGTCGAACGGCCGGCTCAATATCCCCGCCCGCCCCAGTCGTTCGAACAGCGCGGCCGCATCATCGCACTCCACCAGCCGGAACAGCGGACAGTCGCCCGACACCGACAGGCCGGCATCGTGCAGCAACCGGTCGATCGTGGCGGCATCGGCGGCCAGCCGCCGACGGGTGGTGTCGATCCAGTCCGGATCGCCATAGGCGGCGGTACCGCAGGCGATCGCCTGCGCCGATACCGGCCAGTCGCCCAGCATCGCCGCCATCGCCGCGACTGGTGCCGCGGCCCCGCACAAAAACCCCAGCCGCACCCCCGCCAGCCCGAAGAACTTGCCGAACGACCGCATCACGATCACCAGGTCGTCCGCCGTCAGCAACGGCAGCACGCCGATATCCGGCGCGACATCGGCGAACGCCTCGTCGATCACCAGCATCCCGCCCCGCGCCGCCAGCCGATGGGCGATCCCGACCAGCATCGCCGGGGGCAATACCCGGCCATCGGGATTGTTGGGATTGGCGAGCAGGATCGTGCCGCCGCGTTCCGCCTCCGCCGCCAGTCGCGCGACCCCGATCGGCTCGGCCCCCGGCAGCGCGTCGGCATGGGTGCGATAGGTCGGCACGACGATCCGCCACGGCCGTGGCAGGTCGAGATGGCGAAGCAGCCGCAGCCCGATCTCGCTGCCCGGCAAGGCCGCGATCGCGTGTCGGCCAACACCAAAATGGCGAGCGGCGGCCTGGCACAATCCGTCCAGCGCCTCGCGCAGCGGCAGCGGCCCGTTATCGGGCACATCGATCGGCTCGATCGGCCAGGCGACCGGATTGATCCCGGTCGACAGGTCGAGCCATGGCTGCGGCGCCGCCGCGAACCGGCGCCGTGCCGCATCCTGCCGGCCGCCGTGAAAGGTGAATGTGCCGTTCGGGCCGGCGGCTGGTTGGTCTTTCGGCATCGCGGCGTCTATCCGCAAAGCGACCGCGCGGTACAAGCGGCGATCCGGGGATGCGACATGATGGAAGCGACGACCGACGACGATGTGCCGGGCCAGGCGCCGGGCCGGATCGTGCTGGTCATCGGCGGCGCGCGGTCGGGCAAGAGCCGTCATGCCCAGCGACTGGCCGAACGGGCATCCGGCCCGCTGACCTTCATCGCCACCGCACAGGCGTTCGACGCGGAGATGACCGACCGGATCGCACGCCACCGCGCCGATCGCGACGCACGCTGGCACACCGTGGAGGCACCGGTCGATCTGGCCGCGGCGATCATCCGCTGCGATGCGCCGGGCGCGATGCTGCTGGTCGATTGCCTGACCCTGTGGGCATCGAACCTGCTGCTGGGTGACGAGGATATCGATCGGCATGTCGCACGGCTCGATGACGCACTGGCCGGAGCGCAAGGCAGGATCGTGCTGGTCACGAACGAGGTCGGCTGGGGCATCGTCCCGGACAACGCACTGGCGCGGCGTTTTCGCGACGTGGCCGGGCGGATCAACCAGTCGGTCGCCGCCCGTGCGCAGGCGGTCGACCTGATCGTCGCCGGCCTGCCCCTTGCGCTGAAACGCCCGTGACCGGACACGCCGGGATCAACTGCCGCGATAGGTGGAATAGCCATAGGGGCTAACCACGACGGGCACATGATAATGCGCGGCGGCATCGGTGACGCGGAACGTGAGGATGATCTCGGGAAAGAACGGTGCAGCGGCGGTAGCCGATCGACCGGCCATATCGAATTGCAGCCGGTATATCCCTGCGGCGATCGCCCGTGGCTCGCCCAGCTGACGCACCCGTCCCTCGGCATCGGTGGTGCCCCGACCGACGATCGTCCAGCCGCCGTCCGGCGCTTGTCTGGCCAATGTCACCGGCACGCCGCCGCGCCCCGTCCCACGGGACAGGTCGAGGATGTGGGTGGAAACCTCGGCCGCCGTCGCGGGGGTGGCGACCGCAGCGACGGCGAGGCCAAGCGCGAGCGATGCGGCGAGTATCTTGATGGGCATCCTGTCGAGCCTTTGCGACCTGAGTGATAAGGCGATCTATACGGCGCGGGCCGCGTCATCGTTCCGCGCGCAGTCCCCTGTCGTCGTCGTGACCGGATGCCTGTCGACCAGCCGATCGCCAAGGCGCGGATTACGCCGGATATTGCCTGACCGCGCCGACGCCCCTAATGTCCGACAAATAAGCACCGGCACAGCCGGCATCCGGGGGAGGAATATGATCGCGCGACCGGTGTGGGTACAGGATGCCGACGGGACGGCCCTGATTGGTACAGCGGTGTATCGGTGATGCCGGACATGCGATCGATCGCGTTCGCCGCAGCACTGGCGGCCACCACCGCATCCGCACAGATGCCGATGCCCGACAAGGCGCCAGACAAGGCGGCCACGACGCTGAACGACCGGTTGGCGGGCGACATCGCGCCCACCCACGATCCGGTCATCATCCGCGAAGGCGATACCTATCACGTCTATTCCACCGGTCTGGGCGATGGCCCCGACCGGATCATCGCGCACCGCGTATCGCGCGATCTGGTCCATTGGGAAAAGGCGGCGACCCCGCTCGCCGCGCTGCCCGACTGGGCGACCCGTGCCATCCCCGGCGCCGGCAATGCCTGGGCACCCGATATCTCCCGTGTCGGCGGCCGCTATCGCCTCTATTATTCGATCTCCACCTTCGGCTCCAACCGCTCCGCGATCGGATTGCTGACCAGCCCGACGCTCGACCCTGACAAGCCCGGTTACGGCTGGCGTGACGAGGGACCGGTGGTCATGTCGACCCGGTCCGACGACTATAACGCGATCGATCCGAACTTCATCGCCGGTCGCGACGGCCGGCACTGGCTGGCGCTCGGCAGTTTCTGGAGCGGGTTGAAGCTGTTCGCGCTCGATCCCGCCACCGGCAAGCTGCTGAACGCCGGCACCCGCCCGGTATCGATCGCCCGCCGCCCGGCACCGGCCGGCGCACCGGCACCGGTGGAGGCGCCCTTCATCGTCGATCATGGCGGCTGGTACTGGCTGATCGCGTCCTACGACTATTGCTGCAAGGGCAATGCCAGCACTTATTACACCGTGGTCGGTCGGTCCCGCGCGGTCACCGGCCCGTATCTGGGCAGGGACGGCAGCACGATGATGGCGGGTGGCGGCACCGTGCTGCTGCGCGCCGACCTGCCCGAGAAGGATCGCTTCCGCGGCCCCGGCCATGCCGGTCATTTCCGCGATGCCGACGGCACCGACTATCTCGTCTACCACGCCTATGATCGCGAGAACAAAGGCACGCCGACGTTGCGGCTGGTCCGGCTGCGCTGGGACGCGGACGGCTGGCCCGCCGCCCGATGACCATCCCTTCCCCATTCCCGGTATTGACCGATCGACGCGCAGGAGCCTCCCGATGATCCACCCGTCCCGCCGCCTGTTCCTGGCCGGCGCCACGCTGACCGCCGCCGCGCCCGCCCTGGCGCGGGCCGTCCCGTCCGCGCCGATCGTCAACCCGCTGGTCCGCCAGCGCGCCGATGCGCAGGTGTTCCGCCATACCGACGGCTGGTATTATCTGACCGGATCGGTGCCGGAATATGACCGGCTGGTGCTGCGCCGGTCGCGCACCATCGCCGGACTGTCCACCGCCACGGAAGCCGTGCTGTGGCGGCATCAGGCGAGCGGACCGATGTCCGGCTATATCTGGGCGCCCGAGCTGCACCTGATCGACGGCCGCTGGATCATGTACTTCGCCGCCGGCCCCAGCGGCGGTGGCGCCGATGTGTTCCGCATCCGCACCTATGCCGTGGTCTGCGAGGGGGCCGATCCGATGACGGGCACATGGACCGTCCTCGGCCAGCTGGAAACGCCGTGGGACAGCTTCAACCTGGATTCCACCAGCTTCGTCCATCGCGGCACCCGCTATCTGGCGTGGGCGCAGCGCGAACCGGGGATCGAGACCAACTCCAACCTCTATCTCGCGCCGCTGGCCACGCCGCTGACGCTGGCGGCGAAGCCGGCCCGCCTGTCGGTGCCGACGCTCGACTGGGAAATCCGCGGCTACAAGGTGAACGAGGCGCCGGCGGTGCTGGCGCGCAACGGACGCCTGTTCATGACCTATTCTGCCAGCGCGACCGATGCCCGCTATTGCCTGGGGATGCTGACCGCGCGCGACGACGCGAACATCATGGACCCGGCCGCCTGGACCAAGAGCCAGACCCCGGTGATGACCACCTCGCCCGCGCACAAGGTTTACGGCCCCGGCCACAACAGCTTCACCGTCGACGAACGCGGTCGCGACATGCTGGTCTTCCACGCGCGCGATTATGCGACGATCAAGGGCGATCCGTTGCTCGATCCAAACCGCCACACCCGCGTGCAACCGATCGTCTACCGCGCCGACGGTACCCCCGTCTTCGATCCACCGGTGGCGAACGGCCCGCTCGCCTGACCGGCCGGTCGCGGGCCGGGCGGAGGGGGGTTACCCGCTCCGCCTACCGCTTCGCCTACCGCGCCGGTCGCTGCGACGCGGTGGTATCGCGCAGCGCGCGGAATTCGCTGTCGGACGACCAGTTGGGCCACAATGGCTGGTCCGCCAGTCGACGGCCGACCGCGTACAGGATCGACATGTCGCTCTGCACGCTGCCGGTATCCCAGTTCGGATCATATTGATCGGCAGGCTGGTGGTATTTGTCGCGGACATAGGCATCGGCCAGTTCCTTGCCGCGCGCCGTGCCGCCGACCGCCAGATCCTGTCCGGCATCGTAGGATACGGCAGGCACGCCGCGCTTGGCGAACGGGAAATGGTCGGACCGGTAGAAACTGCCCGCCTCCGGCCGGGCATCGGGGGTGAACCGCCGTCCCTGCGCCCCGGCGGCCTCGGTCAGCATGGTCAGCAGGTCGAGCCGCGCCGCGCCGGAGATGCTGAAATCGGTGGTGCGCGCGGCGGCGAAGGGGCCGTCCATGTTGATGACCCCCGCCGTGGTGGCGAGTGGACGGAGCGGATTGGCGGCGTAGTATTCCGACCCCAGCAGCCCCTTCTCCTCTGCGGTCACCGCCAGGAACAGGATCGAGCGATCCGGCTTCGGCCCGGTGGCATAGGCGCGCGCCAGTTCCAGCAGCGCCGCGACGCCCGACGCGTTGTCGAGCGCGCCGTTATAGATGCGATCGCCGGTCGCATCGGGCTGGCCCACGCCCAGATGATCCCAATGCGCGGAATAGATCACCGTCTCCGCCGGATGGCCGGTGCCCGGCAGGACGCCCGCGACATTGCGCGAGGTGATGACCTCCGACTTCACCTGATAGCGCGCGTCGAGCGTCGCCTTCAGCGGCATCGGCCGGAAATCCGCGCGCCGCGCCGCCGCCTTCGCCGCCTCGAAATCGAGCCCCGACGCCTTGAACAGCCGCTGTGCCAGATCGCGCTGGATCCAGCCTTCCATCGGGGTATGCGACGCCTTGGGATCGGCCCGGACGATATCGAACATCGTGTTGGTGTTGGAGTTCTTGACCGTCGCCCAGCCATAGGAGGCGGGCGCCGTCTCGTGGACGATCAGGATGCCGGCCGCCCCCTGACGGGCCGCCTCCTCGTACTTGTAGGTCCAGCGGCCGTAATAGGTCATCAGCTTGCCGCCGAACCGCCCCTCGCCGCCTTCGAAATCGGGATCGTTGACCAGCACGACCATGATCTTGCCGCGCAGATCGACGCCCTTGAAATCGTCCCACTGCCGCTCGGGCGCGCGCACGCCGTAACCGACGAAGACCAGCGGCGCATTCGCGATGGCGACGGCCTGCTGCCCGGTCAGCGCGGCACGAACAGCGATCTCGTTGCCCTGGGTCAGCGCCTGCGTACCGCCATCCGCGCGCAGCGACAGCGCGGGCGTACCCACGATATCGGATTTCAGCAGCGGGACGTTCTGATACCAGCCGCCCTTGTCGCCGGCCGGTTTCAGGCCGGCGGCCCGCATCTGCGCCGCGATATACGCGATGCTCTTGTCCTCGCCCGCCGTCGCCGGCCCGCGCCCCTCATAGGCGTCGCTCGACAGGGTCTGGATATCGCGGGAGATACGTTTCACGTCGAAGGTCGGCGTGGTCGGCGTCGGGCCGGGCGCGGCGATCGCGGAGGCGGAGATCAGGAGGCTCGACAGGATCAGGCGCTTCAACATGCGGTCTCCGTAACTGGCTGGGTCCGCCCGACAATGCATGACCGGTGGGGCCGGGGCAATGGCCCCGGCCACGCATCCGGCCTAAGCCCGCCCCCCGCCCTTGAACGACGTGCGAACCGCATGATCCGCCGCCCGCGCGGTCAATGCCATGAACGTCAGCGACGGGTTCACGCAGGAGATCGACGCCATCTGCGCACCATCCGTGACGTAGAGGTTCGAGGCGGCATGGGCCTGGCTCCATTCGTTGAGGACGGACCGGCGCGGATCGCGCCCCATCCGCGCGCCGCCCATTTCGTGGATCGCGTCGCCGGGAACGTGTTCCTTCTCACTGCTGGTCACGTTGGTCAGTCCCGCGGCCTTCAGCATCGCCTCGCCCTGGATGCGGGCATCCGCCATCATCCGCAGCTCGTTGTCGCGGAAGCGCACGTCGAAGCGGACCAGCGGCACGCCGAACCGGTCGACCTTGCCGGGGTGCAGCGACACGCGGTTGTCGGCATAGGGCAGGCATTCGCCGAACGCGCCCATGCTGAACCGCCACGGGCCATAACGACGCAAGCCCTGCTTCATCGATGCGCCGAAGCCGACCGGCGCCGCCACGTCGCGCCGCGCGCTGCCCTGATAGCCATAGCCGCGCTTGAACCCGACGCCCTCGTCGCCGCCGATGTTGCGGAAACGCGGGATGTAGACGCCACCCGGACGGCGGCCATATTCGATGAATTCGTCCATGCCGGGAATCTCGCCTTCGATCCCGACGCGGAAGATGTGATCCATCACGTATCGACCCAGCGTCCCGCTCGCGTCGAAATAGCTGCGGTCGCTGCCCGGCGCGCGCGAGTTGAGGAGGATCTGCGTGGACGCGATCGCGGAGGCGCACAGGAAGACCAGATCGGCCTGCACCGTTTCCGCCTGCCCCGTCTTCGCATCGATCAAGCGCACCCCGGTGACGCGCTGGCGCGCCGCGTCGTAATCCAGGCTTGTGACGACCGCATCGGATTGCAGCGTCAGCCGCCCGGTCACGCGCGCGGCGGGCAAGGTGACCGCCTGGGTCGAGAAATAGGCGCCGAACGAGCAGCCGTTGCCGCACTGGTTGCGGAACTGGCACTTCGTCCGGTTCTGGTCCGGCTTGTCCTCCGTCATGTTCGACAGCCGGGTGTTGATGAGCTTGCGGCCGGGGAATTTCGTCTCCAGCCCCTGCTTCAGCCATTTCTCGGCGACGTTCATCGGGATCGGCGGCTGGAACTCGCTGTCGGGCAGATAGGGCAGGTTCTCCCGCGAGCCGGACACGCCGATATATTTCTCGACATAGCTGTACCACGGCGCGACGTCGTCATAGCGGATCGGCCAATCGCCATCGATGCCGTCGCGCTTGTTCGCCTCGAAATCCTCCGGGCTCCAGCGAAAGCACCAGCGGCCCCAGATGATCGACTTGCCGCCGACCGCCCCCGGCCTGATCCAGTAGAACTTCTCCCCCTCGTCATAGGCATAGGGGTTCAGCCGGTCGTTATTGTAGAATTCGCGGTTGCTCGGCGCGACATAGCCATGCTTCGCGATGAAATAATCGCTGTCCGTCAGCGGCGCGGGCATGATGTTGCGGGCCGGTATTTCATAGGCGGGCTTGCCGTCATAGGTATAGCCTTCGCCGTGCTCGACCATCCGGCCGCGATCGAGCATCAGGACGCGCAGGCCCTTTTCCGTGAGTTCCTTCGCGGCGAACCCGCCGCTGACGCCCGATCCGATGACGATCGCGTCGAACCTGTTGGTCGAAACCATGATCTGTTCTCCGGTGGCCGGTCAGAAGCGCAGGGCGCGAAGCGTGCGGAAGCTGGTCGTGACGTCGGGCAGATAGGGCGCGGGCGCCTGATCGTTCTCGACATAAAAATGCCGCACGCCCGCGCTGCCCTTCAGCGCGAACAGCGCGCCGAAATCGATCGTCCCCTGCCCCACCGCGGTCATGCTGCGATCCGGGCGCATGTCCTTGACGTGATAGGCGTACAGGCGTGGCGACAGCCGGCCAATCAGCGCCGGCAAATCCTGGCCGGCATGGGCCGCCCAGTACAGGTCAAGTTCCAGCTTCACCAGCGCGGAATCGGTTTCCCGCAACAACCGGTCGTAGAGGCTGACCCCGCCGGGCCGGATCGTGAACTCGAAATCGTGGTTATGGTAGGCGAAGCCCAGTCCGGCCTTTTTCAGGTCGGCGGCGAACCGGTCGATGTTCGGCAGCGCCGCCGCCCAGCCCTGTTCGGTGCGATGCTCGTCGGTCATGTACGGCAGCACCACGGTGGCCGCGCCCAGCGTCTTCGCCATCGTCACCGACCGGTCGAACTGCCCGAGCAGCGCGTCATAGCCGATATGGACGGACGGGGCGGTCAACCCCAGCCGGTCCATCGTCCGGCGCAGCATCGCATGGTCCATGGCGTCATAGCCGCCACCACCGAACTCGACCTCGCGGTAACCGATACGCGCGATCTGCGCGAGCGTGCCCGCCGGGTCCTTCGCGAACAGGTCGCGCACGGTGTAGAGTTGCAGCCCGATCGCCTTCAGCTGCGCGGCGGATGCCGCCGGGGCCAGGGTCGACGCCGCGATCGCGCCGGTGCCGACGAGCAGGTTTCTACGGCTGAGGATCATGCGGAATACACCTTGTTGACCTGGGCATAGGGAAAGGCGCCGTTATATTCGCCCGGCACCGGCAGGTATTCGCGCTCTTGCGTCATGCCGATCTCCGACGTGTAATAGCCGGTGATGACGAGCTGCCGGAACGCCTCGAAGAAGTCGCCGCCGGACGGGATCCGGTCGTTCATCGCCAGCGTCAGCAGCGCGTCCTGCTGCACGGGCGTCGCCTGCGCAGCGGGGATGCGATGATCGCGCTGGCTGCGCGCCTCGATCGCGTCCAGCCCGGCGATGATCGGTACCCGGTCCGCCGGCATCGCCCAGTCGGCGAGCAGTTTCTCGATATAGGCCGGCACCCCCGCCGCGATCGCACCGGGGGTATCGGTGGTCGGCAATACGCGTTCGCTGAGGGCGGTCATCAGCGCCCGCTGCCCCGGCGTGAACACGGCGATGCTGGGTGGGCCTTCACTGATGGCCGGGATGGCGGCCGGTACCCCGGCGGCCTGCACGACCCCGGCCGCGCGGGCGAT
This sequence comes from Sphingomonas sp. CFBP 8760, assembly GCF_014841615.1. GTDB lineage: Bacteria > Pseudomonadota > Alphaproteobacteria > Sphingomonadales > Sphingomonadaceae > Sphingomonas. The sequence goes on from NZ_JACYUG010000001.1 coordinate 11,742, forward strand.
CGGGGCGAACAGGGTCGTGCCGAACATGGCGACGACCCCGGCGAGGGCGGTTCTGCGATCGATCATCGGCCCTGCTCCGTCAAATCCTGCGCGATCGCCGCCGCGGTCAGCGGCCGGACCCAGATGTTGCGGAACGCGACGGGGGAATCGTGATCCTGCAACTGGATCGGCGCGGCGTCGCCATGCGCCTTGTAGCCGGCGACCTGTCGCCAGATGGTGGTACCCAGCATAGCCTGATGGTTCTGCACCAGCACGCCGTTCAGCATCGCGGTGACATAGGCGGGGCGCAGCAGCGTGCCGTTCGCGGCGAAGCGGGGCCGCTCGAACACGATGTCGTAGGTCTGCCATTCGCCGGGCCGCCGCGCGGCGTTCACCAGCGGCGGTTTCCAGCCATAGACCGCGCCGACCGTGCCGTCGGCATAGGTGGGGTTGCGATAGCCGTCGAGGATCTGCACCTCGTAACGCTGCATGAACCAGATGCCGCTGTTGCCGCGATCCTGCGACGCCTTGGTCGGCGGACTGGGCGACCGGAATTCGAGATGAAGCTGGACGTCGCCGAAATCCTGCCGCGACACGAGATTGTTCTCGCCACCGCTCCGCGCGCGCGACGGGATCGTCAGCGCACCGTTCTCGACCGGCCACATCGTGCGTTCGGCGCGCCACGCATCGGTCGAGCGGCCATCGAACAGCACCACCGCATCGGCAGGCGCACCGCCCGGCACCGCCGCCGGGGCCACGACCACCGGGGCGGGCCGGTCGGCGTCATGGACGCGCCACTGCCCGCCGGGCAGCATCGGCGTATCCCGGAAACCCGGCTTCTCCTGCGCCGTGGCGGGCATGGTCGTTGCCAGCACCAGCGCCGGACCGGCCAGCGAACGGATCGTCATCGCTTTCCCCCTCATGCCGCATCGATCTCGCGATAGGCGGCGATCAGGCGGTCCTCGCCCGCCCGGCCCGGCACCGAATTGCCGTGCTCCATGCCGATCACGCCGGCATAGCGTTTCGCGCGCAGCCATCTGACGATCGAGCGATAGTTGATCTCGCCCGTCGTCGGCTCCTTGCGGCCGGGATTGTCGCCGAACTGGATATAGCCGATCTCGTCCCAGCAGGTCGCCAGCGTCGGGATCAGGTTCCCGGACTGGATCTGCTCGTGATACAGATCGGCCAGCACCTTCACCGCCGGGCTGTTCGCGCCGCGCGCGACCGCATAACCCTGCGCGACCGTCTGCATGTACACGCCGGGATGATTGGTCCGGGTGTTGAGCGGCTCCATCACCATCGCGATGCCGTGCGGCGCGACGATATCGCCGGCGCGGCGCATCACATCGATCACCCGCGCGGTCTGGATATCGACGGGCACCTTCGGGTCCATGAAGCCGGTGACGACGGTCATCCGTGTCGCGTTCAGGCGTTTGGCGACACTGATCGAGGCACGGATGTCGGCCAGGAACCCCTCGCGCTCCGCCCCGTCTTCAGCGCCGAGCAACGGCCGCGACTTTGCCCATTGCGGCATGCTGGCGACGAACACGCCCATCGTCATGCCCCGATCCGACAGCGCCTTCGCCATCGCGGTCTGATCGGCGACGGAACGGGTGGCGGCCTCGTTATCCTCCCACGCGGTGAAGCCCTGATCGGCGGCATAGGCGATCTGTTCGATCCGCCCGCCCCGGCTGGCGAAGCTGCCCTCGTGCGGGGCATAGCCCAGCGAGAAGCGGGCCGCGTTGCCCCCACGACGCTGCGCGGCGATCCCGGCGGGCAGCAGCGATGCGGCGGCCCCCGCGGCGATCAGGGTGCGGCGGGACACGTCCGTCACTTCGCGCCTTCCGCACGCAGATAGGCGATGATCGCGGCCCGTCTGGCCGGATCGGGCGTCGCGATCGGCATCCGCGTGCCGGGCACCTTCTTCGACGGCGCGGCGAGATATTCGTCGAGCGTCCTGTCGGTCCAGCGCAGCTTCGCCGCCTTCATCGCCGCCGAATATTGAAAGCCGGGTACCGCCGCCGCGTCGCGCCCGACGACGCCGTACAGGTTCGGCCCGATGCCGTTGCGCCCGCCCTTCTGGACGGTGTGGCACGCGCGACAGGCGGCGAAGGCGGGCGGCGCGTTCGCCGGCGCCTGGGCGGTGGTTGGGGCGGAGGCGATCACCGATGCCCCCGCCGCGACGACACCCACACCCATGACCATCAGCAGCTTCATTCCGTCTCTCCTGGATCGATCGGTGTCCATTTCCGGTCGGCATGGGCGTTGGCGATCACCGCCTCGATGAACCGCATCGTCCGCAACCCGTCGACCACGCCGGGGAAGCGGCGATCGCCATCGCCCCGGATCGCCGCGGCGAAGGCCCGGTACAGGTTCGCGAACGCCTCGATATAGCCTTCGGGATGGCCCGCCGGGGTCCGCGTCAGCGCGGCGATCCCGTCATGCAGGCCGGGCCCGCCGGTCCGCACCACCTCGGCCGGCCGATCCAGCCAGCGCAGCGTCAGCGTATTCGGCTCCATCTGCGCCCAGTCCAGCCCGCCGCGCTCGCCATGGATGCGCAGGCGCAGCCCGTTCTCTTCCCCCGCCGCGACCTGGCTGGCCTTCAGTACACCCCGCGCGCCGCCCACGAACCGCAGCAACGCGCTGACATCGTCGTCCAGCCGCCGCCCGTGCACGTGCGTCGCGATGTCCGCCGATACCGATTCCACCGACAGGCCGGACACATGCTCGGCGAGGTGAAATGCATGGGTGCCGATATCACCCAGACATCCGCCCATGCCCGCCCGCGCGGGATCGGTGCGCCATGCCGCCTGCCGGTTGCCGTCGTTATCGATCGGCAGGCTTAGCCAGCCTTGCAGATATTCGACCTGCACCAGCCGGATCGCACCGAAATCGCCGCGCGCGACGCGCAGCCGCGCCTCCTCGATCAGCGGATAGCCGCTATAGGTGAAGGCGAGCGCGAACCGGCTGCCGCTGGCTTCGGCCGCCGCGGCGATCGCCTTGGCTTCGGCGACGTTCATCGCCATCGGCTTTTCGCACAGCACCGCGAACCCCGCCTCCAGCGCGGCGATCGCCATCGGTGCGTGGAGGTGATTGGGCGTGACCACCGCGAGCGCGTCGATCCGCTCGTCCGCCGGCAACGCCCGCTCCCCGGCGATCATCGCGTCGAGCGACGGATAGACGCGCTGCGGGTCCAGCCCGATCTGCGCCCCGGTGTGGGTGTTGCGCCCGGCATCGGGGCTGAACGCGCCCGCGACCAGTTGCCAGTCGCCATCGAGCGCGGCGGCCATGCGGTGGACCGCGCCGATAAAGGCCCCCTCCCCACCGCCGACCATGCCCAGCCGCAGCCGCGTCATGCGCCCTCCCCCGACAGGCCGAGGATCGAGCGGATCGATGCCCGGTCGATGCCGCTCGCCGCGAAATCGTCGAACGACCGTTCGGTCAGCCGGATGATGTGATCGCGGATGAAGGGCGCGCCCTCCCGCGCGCCGTCCTCGGCCCGCTTCAGCGCGCACTCCCATTCCAGCACCGCCCAACCGGCATAGCCATATTGCGCCATGCGACTGAAGACGCCGGAGAAGTCGACCTGCCCGTCGCCCAGCGACCGGAACCGCCCGGCGCGATCGACCCAGTTCTCGTACCCGCCATAGACGCCCGACCGCCCAGTCGGATTGAACTCGGCGTCCTTGACGTGAAAACACGATATCCGGTCGTGATAGCGGTCGATGAAATCAAGATAATCGAGCTGTTGCAGCACGAAATGCGACGGATCGAACAGCAGGCGTGCCCGTGGATGATGGTCTACCGCCGCCAGGAAACGTTCCCATGACGCCCCGTCATGTACGTCCTCGCCCGGATGGACCTCGAACGCGCAATCGATGCCCGCCGCCTCGAACGCGTCGAGGATCGGTGTCCAGCGGCGGGCGAGTTCGGCGAACGCCTCCTCGATCAGGCCGGCGGGGCGCTGCGGCCAGGGATAGACATAGGGCCAGGCCAGCGCGCCCGGGAAGGTCGCATGGGCGGACAGGCCCAGATTGGCGCTGGCCCGGGCGGCGAGCTTCACCTGATCGACCGCCCATCGCTGCCGCTCCGCCGGTTTGCCGCGCAGTTCGGGCGGCGCGAACCCGTCGAACAGCGCGTCATAGGCCGGGTGGACCGCGACCAGCTGCCCCTGCAGATGCGTCGACAGTTCGGTGATCTCGATCCCGTGCCGGGCCAGCGTACCGCGCAGATCGTCGCAATAGTCGCGACTTTCGGCCGCCAGCGTCAGGTCGATCAGTTGCGGACTGCACGGAATCTGGACCCCGACATAGCCCAGCCTCGCCGCCCATTCGGCCAGCCCGCCCAGCGTATCGAACGGCGGCTCCGCGCCCAGAAACTGCGCCAGGAAGATCGCCGGCCCCTTCATCGCCGTCATGCCGCGACCTCCCGTCCCGTATCGTCGCGAAAGGTGAACTGGAACAGCAGCGCGATCACCGCCGCGGCGATTGCGGGATACCACCACATCTGCTGCCAGTCGGCGATGGTGGGCGCGGCCGGCAATTGCGCATAGAGCATCGCGCCGATCTGCGACCCCAGCAACATGCCGACGCCATAGGTGAACAGCGTCAGCATCCCCTGCGCCTGCGCGTTGACGCCTTTCGGGGTGGCGACGGTGCCGGTGTAGATCGCCCCGGCCACGAAGAAGAAATCGTAGCAGACGCCGTGCAGCGCCACGCCCAGATAGACCGCCCATAACGACGAGCCGCCGTCACCGATCGCGAACAGCGCATAACGGAGCGCCCAGGCGATCATCCCGACCAGCAGCAGCGGCTTCACCCCGAACCGGCGGTACAGCCACGGCATCGAGAACATGAAGACCAGTTCGGACATCTGCCCGATCGCCAGCGTACCGCCGACATTGGCGATCCCCGTCGCGCCGACATAGGGCGAGGCATAGGCGTAATACATCGCGAGCGGGATCGAGATCAGCGTCGCGCAGGTCATGAAGATCAGGAACGACCGCTGCCGCAGCAATCCGAACGCCTCGACGCAAAAGACCTGCCGGATCACGCTTTCTTGCCGCGGCGCATCGGAGGCGACATGGGGCAGCGTGAAGCTGTAGAATCCCAGCGCGACCGAGACGACCGCCGCGACGCGGAATATCTGCGGGCTGGCGGACAGGCCGGCCCAGCCGACGATCAGGCCGGCGGTGATCCAGCCGAGCGTGCCGAACGCGCGGACGAACGGGAAATTGTCGGTCCGGTCGCCAAAGCTCTTGAGCGCGATCGTGTTGGCCAGCCCGACCGTCGGCATATAGAGGATCATGTAGCCGAGCAGCAGCCAGACGAAGGTGGCGCCCGCCGCCGGGGTCACGAACGACGGCAGCGCGAACAGGATCGCGCCGCCGACCAGATGCAGGATCACCATCAACATCCGCGGGCTGACATAACGTGCCGCCGCCATGCCGAGCAGGAACGATCCGACGATCGACGCGATCGGGCCGACCGAGAACGCGTTGCCGATCAGATTACCGATCCCGACCGTCTGCATGACCAGACCGAGGGTGACGTTCCACGCCCCCCACACGAAGAACTGCATGAACATCAGCGCGCTGAGTCGCCCGGTCAGCATGCCGCCCGCCGGGTTTACGCCTGTCGCGTGGGATGCATCATATGCAACCGCCATTCGCACCTCTCCGATCGCAGTTGTCCTGCTTGTCGAGCATCAGGCTACGAGGCCGCGAAACCGATGTAAAGGATTACATCACCGGTATATCGACATGGTCGATCACGGGTTACAGGGGCCGGGATATGCCGACGATCATCGAAGTGGCCGCATTGGCGGGCGTCTCCACCGCCACGGTGTCGCGCGTGCTCAGCCGGCCCGAACAGGTGTCGGAGGACACGCGCCGGCACGTGCTCGCCGTGGTCCGCGCGTCCGGCTATGCGCCCAATGTCGCGGCGCGGAGCCTGCGCACCTTGCGCGCGGCGAAGATCCTGCTGACCGTGCCGGATATCTCCAACACCTTTTTCGCCAGCGTGATCCGCGGGGCGGAGGAAGCGGCCCGGGACGCGGGCTATTCGGTCGTGGTCGGCGATACGCGCCACGATCCCGAGGTGGAGGATCAATATGCCGACATGCTGTCGCGCCGCGAAGTCGACGGGCTGATCTTCCTCGGCCACCGGCTGCCCGCCAGTCTGGCGGCGCTGCTGGTGCGGAAAGGCGCGGCCGCCCCGATCGTCAACGGCTGCGAATACAGCCCCGATCTGGGCGTACCCAGCGTCCATATCGACAATGCGGCCGCCGGCGCGGAGGCGATCGAACACCTGATCGACCTCGGCCACCGGACGATCGGCGTCATCACCGGCCCCGAAGTCAGCCCGATCAGCCGCGATCGCCTGGCCGGCGCGGTGGCCGCCGCCGAACGTCACGGCCTGCGCGATGCCCTGCATATCGGGATCGGCGACTATGCCGCCAGATCGGCCTTTGAACAAACCCGTCGGTTGCTGGCGCAGGGCGTGACCGCGATCTTCTGCTTCAGTGACGAGATGGCGATGGGCGCACTGGGCGCGATCGGCGAATCCGGTCTGGCCTGTCCGGCGGACATATCGGTCGTCGGGTTCGACGATCTGCCCCTCGCCCGGTATTTCCACCCGCCGCTCACCACGATCGCGCAGCCCAAGGGGATGATCGGCCGCCGCGCGGTCGACCTGCTGGTCGATATCCTGCGCGGGGTCGACAGCCCCTGCCAGCAGGTGACGTTGCGTCACGAGCTGGTGATACGCCATAGTACCGCAACGCCGGCACCGACATGAACCGGCAGGACGAGAGGATGCCGATGCGCAGGAACCGATTGTTATCGCTCGTTTCGCTTGCCGCGCTGGTGCCGGTCGCGGTGCCGGCGCAAGGCGCGCCCGGGCAGGCGCAGACGACCGGCGGCGAACCGGCGGCGACACCCCAGCGACTGGTGCTGACCGATCTGCCGCGCGCCACGGGAACGCGGGTGACGCTGTTCGACGGGCGCACCCTGAACGACTGGCGGGGCTGGCTGGGTTATGCCGATCCCGCGCTGACCTATCGCGCCGATCCCGGTGCCCGGCCGATCGGCGCGGTGCGGGGCGGCAGCGACGGTGCCGGTTTCGCGGTCCGCCGGATCGATGGCGCCCCCGCCATCTGGATCAGGGGACGAACCTGGGGTAGCCTGGTCCACCGCGCGGACCTGCGCGATTATCATCTGCGACTGCAATATCGCTGGGGGGACAGGACGTGGGCGCCCCGGATCGGGCAACCGCCCAACAACGGCCTGCTCTATCATACGCATGGATCACCCGGCGAGGTGTTCGGCACATGGCGCCCGTCGATGGAATTCGAGATCATGCAGGGTTCGACCGGCATGGCGGTGGTGGTCGGCGGCAAGGTGCGCGGGCGGACCAGCGTCACGACCGATCCGTCGCTGATCGCGCCGCACCTGCGGTTCCGGGTCGGTGGCCGGCGGATCGACATGGTCAACAACACCCCGACCTGGAACGTCGAGGCCGCGACCGACGCCGAACGCCCGGCGGGGCAGTGGAACACGCTCGACCTCTATGTGCTGGGGGATCGCGCCATCCATGTCGTCAACGGCGTGCCGGTCGCCGAGATCACCGACATCGCGACGATCGCCCCCGACGGTAGCCGACGCCCGCTGACGCACGGGCATATCCAGTTGCAATCGGAAGGGGCGGAAACCTGGTTCCGCGCGATCACCATCGAGCCGATCGACGCCCTGCCCCGGATCGTCGTGCGACAATGACCGGAACGGCGGGCCGGGCATATCGCTGTCGACACCGCAACGGACGGGGATGAAATTGATCGATCGTCTTCGTGGGCGGGCAACGGTAATGCCATGGGCGCCGACGCCGGCGACCTCGATCCAGGTGACATATGACGGTGGATGACACGCTTTCCGCAAGGGTCGAGGCCCTGATACGCACGATCGCCGCGCGGGAGATCATGCCCCGCTATCGCGCCTTGCGGGATCAGGACATCGCAGAGAAGGCACCGGGCGATATCGTCACCGTGGCGGATCATGCGGTGGAAGCGGCGTTGGCCGAAGCACTGGCATCGTTGCTGCCGGAAGCGCGGTTCATCGGCGAGGAACGCTGCGCCCTTCTGCCCGCGCTGCTCGATACGCTGGACGACGGGCTGGTATGGATCGTCGATCCGATTGACGGCACCGCCAATTTCGCCGCGGGCCGCGCGCCCTTTGCGGTGATGGTGGCGCTGCTGGAGAACGGGACCACGATCGCGTCGTGGATTTACGACCCGCTAGCCGACCGGATGACGACCGCCAGACAAGGTCGGGGTACCCGCCGCAACGGGACCGGGATCGATACGGGTTTGCCGGCCGACGACGCCCGAGACTGGACGGGCATCGTCAGCCGGTTCGCCATGCCGGACGAGATGGCACCCGCGGTAGCCGCGCTGGAGACCCGGATCGGTACGGTCGTGCCGACCATGCGATGCGCCGGCCATGAATATGTGCTGGTCGCGGAAGGAAGCCGGGACTTCGCGCTATACTGGCGAACGCTGGCATGGGACCATGTCCCCGGGGCGTTGCTGCTGGTCGAGGCGGGTGGCGTGGTCGAGCGGCTCGACGGGACGCCCTATCGACCGGGATCGACCGCCACGGGGCTGTTGCTGGCCCGCGATCGCCGCATCGCGGACCATGTTAGGGCGGTGCTGCGCCAGCCGGCCGGCACCGGCTGAACCGGATCAGCCCGGTTGCTTGGCCAGATCGTCGAACGCCTTCAGCCGACGCAGCAGGGACGGCATGTCGCGCAGCGGCACCATGTTCGGCCCGTCGCTGGGGGCGGCGTCGGGGTCCTGATGGGTTTCGATGAAGACGGCGGCGACGCCGACCGCGATCGCCGCCCGCGCCAGCGGCGCGACGAATTCGCGCTGTCCGCCCGAACTGCCGCCCTGCCCGCCCGGCTGCTGCACGGAATGCGTGGCATCGAACATGACCGGATATCCGGTCGATGCCATGATCGGCAGCGACCGCATGTCGCTGACCAGCGTGTTATAGCCGAAACTGGCGCCGCGTTCGCACAGGATGATCCGCTCGTTGCCGGAACCCGCCAGCTTGGCGGCGACGTTCGTCATGTCCCATGGGGCAAGGAACTGCCCCTTCTTGACGTTGATCGCCCGGCCCGTGCGGGCCGCGGCAACTAGCAGATCGGTCTGCCGGCACAGGAAGGCGGGGATCTGCAGAACGTCGACCGTCTCCGCGACGATCGCGCATTGCTCGACATCGTGGACATCCGTCAGCACCGGACAGCCGAAACGCTCCCGCAGCTCGGCGAAGATGTCGAGCGCCGCCGATAGGCCGATGCCACGCGGGGCATCGAGCGAGGTCCTGTTCCCCTTGTCGAACGAACTCTTGTAGATCAGGGGGATGCCGATCCCGGCACAGATATCCGTCAGCGCCTCCGCCGTTTCCAGGGCATGCGCGCGGCTTTCCATCTGACAGGGGCCGGCCACCAGCACGAAGGGCCTGTCGTTGGCGATCTCGATCGCGCCGACCGTCACCGTCTTCATCGCCACCGCCATCAGAATTGCCCGCATTCGGAAAGGATGGCCCCGACGTCGCGACCGCGTGCCGCCTGTATACGGATGCGCGCCTCGTTCGCCAGCACTTCCCAGGCGGCTTCCTCGATCTCGTCCCACCGATCGCGCGGGATCACGACCACTCCGACCTCGTCGGCGAACACCACGTCGCCGTTGCTGATCGGCACACCGCCCATCGCGATCGGGCGGTTCATCGCCTTGACCGTGCCCTCGTACTTGATGTCGTCGCAGGTCTGGCCGCGGGCGTAGACCGGCAGTCCCAGCGCCCGGACGTCCGCGGTATCGCGCGTCGCCCCGTCGATCACCGCGCCCACCGCGCCCGACCGTATCGCCAGATTGGCGTTGAGATCGCCGAAATAGGCGTGTTCCGGCACATCGCTCGCCACCATGATGACATCGCCGGGCCGCACGAACCGATAGGACTGAAGCGCGTCGTAGATGCCGTTCCACGGCCCGCCGGGGGAACGGTCCGGCCGTACCGCCAGCGCCGTCAGTTCCAGCGTCTTGGCGCGACCGAGCAACTTGCCGCCGCTGGTCGGACGCAGGGCGGCGGGCAATACCACCTTCATCCCCCGCTCCTTGGCGATGTCGGACAGGATCGACGAACTCAGGTGCGGCAGCAGCGTGCGAAACCGGGCGACTTCGGGCGCACGCAGCCCGGCGGCCACGGTCTCCGCAAAGGCCAGGTCCTGCGTCAGATTGATGTCGATCTGCTCCAGCGGATCGAGATCGAACAGGATCGGCCGGGTGCCGAAGCGGCGGGTGGGCGGGCCGTTGCCGGTGTTGCGCACGATGTACAGGCTCATCGCCTCGACCACGGTCGCCGGCAGATCGACGCTGTTGGGGACGCGGCCGGTGCCATAGGCGGGGGTATCGCCATCCCAGCAATATTGCTTGCCACGGCTGACGCCGACCAGACTGTCCGCCTGCGGATCGGCCAGCAGCGCCGCGATCGCGCGATCGATGGTGTCGCTGGTGATGAACGGTGCGGTACAGAGCAACTGCACCCACAGATCGGCATCCGGCCGCTGCGCACATTCCCACGCGAACATCGCATGGCCATCGGTGGCGTTGGTCGCCAGTTCGGCGGGGCGCGACAGACGCGACACCGGCAGGTCGCTGGCCAGTTCGGCCAGCGCATCGTTTTCGGTATCGAGGCAGACTTCAGTGATCGCGGCGCATTCCAGCGCCTGGCGAAGCTTGCGCTTGAACAGATAGTCTCCGTCCAGGACCTGCGTGTTCTTGCCGGGAACGCGGTCGCTGCTGCCCTTGGCCGGGATGAAGGCGATGGATTTCATGGGTTCAACCGTTCAGGATATCGTTGACGTGCAGCATGCCGTGGAGGCGTCCATCGGCATCGGTGACGGGGAGGACCAGCAGGCCGCCGGCGTGCTCGCGCATCATGACCATTGCCTCCCCCAGTCTGGCGTCCAGACCGATCACCTGCGGTTCGGATTGCATCAGGGCGTGGGCGGGGGTGGTGTAGACGTCGTGGCGCGCCTGAAGGTGACGGCGGATGTCGCCGTCCACCACCAGACCCACCAGCCGGCGCTCGTGATCGACGATGCAGGCGGCCCCCATCCGTCCACCGGACATCACCGCCAGCAATTCGGCCACGGATGCGGACGGCAGCGCCACCGGCAATTCCATCCCCGTGCGCATCACGGCGTGGATCGGCACCATCTGCCGGCCCAGCAGGCCCGCGGGATGGTGGCGCAGGAAATCCTCGCGGGTGAAGGCGCGGGCGCGGCTGACCGCCACCGCCAGACCATCGCCGATGGCCATCTGCAGCGTCGTGCTCGCGGTCGGCGCCATGCCGATATGATCCGCCTCGCCCCCGATCGTGGCGGGGATCAGATGCGAAACGGCGCGGGCCAGCGGGCAATCGGCCCGGCCGACCACGCCGATCAACGTGCAGTTCCGCGCGCGCAGGATCGGCAGGATGCGAATGATCTCATCCGTCGTGCCGCTGTTGGAGAACAGCAGGACCAGACTGCCATCCTGCACAGCGCCCAGATCGCCATGTGCCGCTTCGGCCGCGTTCAGGAAAAAGGCCGGGGTGCCGAGGCTGGAGAACGTCGCGGCGACCTTTGCCGCGACCAGCCCGGATTTGCCGACACCCAGGCAGGCGATCGGCCGACGCTGCGCGGCAATCGCCGCGACAACTGCCGTGACGCTGTCGGGGATGCTGCGTTCGAACATCTCCAGCGCCTGCCGTTCGCCGGCGATGACGTCCGCGAACCAATCGCGTGCCGCCCTGGCGGCGAACGACCGGGGCTGCCGGGCGACGAGCGCGATCAATGGACCTGCTCCGGTTTGGCGGCGAGCACCCGCGCCATTCCCGCATCCCAGCGGGCGGGGTTGACGGTCCGGCAGCAGCGATCGATGATTTCCTCTCCCGATAGCGCCGGGCTTCCAGGATTGAAGGCTTCATTGGCGAAATGATAGGCGAACCATGTCCGGGTCGACGCTGCGGACGGGGTGCGGGGATCGCCACGGCACACATCGTCGACGAAGGCCGGAATGTCCGAATAGGTGTTGAGCCAGTCCGCGCTGGCAAAGCTGGAGCGTCGCATCGTCGGGACGCCGAAGGCGGCCGCCAGCGCGAAGCTTTTCGAATCCCCGACCAGCATCCCGGCCGCGTACCGGGCCAATGCCGTCGTGCTCGAAACGCCCAGGACACCGGCGGGCGCCAGGATCACCCGATCGCCCAAACCCGAAACGAGGTCCGCCAGTGCCGTCCTGTCGACGTGCAGCACGTTCAGTGGGTGATCCGTCACGACCAGCGTCCCATGGGGGGTGATGTCCGCGGCGATCGTCGCCAGCATCTGCTCGCTGCCGACACCGTCCGGGCGATGCTGGCGGAAGAAATTCTCCTCATGCTCGTATTCCAGCGGCAGCAGGAAAGCTGGCCTGTCCGGCGAAATGCCGAGTTGATCGAACACGGCATGGCGATCCGGTGTCACCTGATCCTGGTGAGCATGCATGTCCGCCCATAGCGGCGCGATCAGGGCGTCGAGCCGGGCGCGACCGGCGGCATCCAGATCGGGCATCACGCCGTTCGCGAACGGCCGGTCGGTTATCATGACCGTCGGCACTACCCAGAACGGTGTGGCGGCGACCTCCATCAGATAGCGGACCGTCCCCGGAAATGCGCGGGCCGTGGCGAAGTCCGCGCTTCGACACAGCACGATATCCGGTGACAGGGCATGGATGTACGCCAGCAGATCGTCACGCTCGATCGGCGCCATGCGCAGGCTGGGGTGATCGTTGCTGTCGATGATGTGCCATTGGACGTTCGGCAGATCACTGCAACTGACCAGCTCGTTGTGACCAAGGCCGGTGTTCCGCCATGGCATCGGGGCCAGCACATGCACGTCGGCGACCGTCACCAGTCGGCGCAGGATCGGCTCGACGATGGCACTGAACCACCAGGGCGTCACGACCGGCAAATACAGCAGGATCCTTATGCGGATGTTCCGACCATGGGAAGGTCCCGGAACCTGTCGTTGAGGCGGTGGTACTTCATGTCGCTCCAGACCGACGCGCGTTTCGAGGAATGCCGAGGCTCTTTCCTTGATAGCAATCGGCCCGAACCCGATTGCCGCACGTGGTAAAAATTTTCCTACCCATCGCCGGGCGTCGTGGGAAAATCCGCTAGATTTGAGGAGAGGATGCCCATGCGGCGTCTCCCGTCGACCCACGACGGAATGTGCCATGACCTATGTACCCGCTCCTGCCGACACCGTTTCCGAAGCGGAGAACACCTTCTTCCTGCGGGGAAAAGTCGGGCGAATGGGCAAGCTGCTCGCCCATTTCGAGCTCTATCGGCAGATCGTCGACATGCCGGGCGCAGTCGTGGAACTGGGCGTCTACAAGGGAGCGTCCCTCATGCGCTTTGCGACGTTCCGCAGCTTGCTCGAAAATGACGCCTCGCGCGAGGTGCATGGTTTCGATGCCTTCGGCGCATTTCCGCTAGCCGGTGTGGAGAGCCACGACGACCGGGCCTTCATCGAAAATTTCGAGCGCGAGCGAGGAGAAGGCATTGCCCGTGAGACGCTGATGAACCTGTTCGCCGACAAGGGAATCGGCAACGTTCATCTTCATGAAGGCAATATCTTCGATACGTTGCCCGATTATCTCGGTCGCAGGCCCGAGTTGCGTATCGCGCTGCTGCATCTCGATGTCGATGTCTATGAGCCGACTGCGTTCGCGTTGGACCATCTGATGCCGCATATGGTGCCGGGCGGGCTGATCGTATTCGACGATTACGGGTTGGTGGCAGGCGCCACCCGCGCGGCGGAAGAACTCGCCTCCCGACATAAGATGCGCTTCGAAAAGATGCGGCATTATACGGTACCCGCATTCCTGCGAGTACCGGCATGAAGTGTGCACGACGATTACCGCGTGATTGCCGGGCGTAACGCCCAAAAACCATCCCGCCGCCAAGCTTTTCGAATAATTTGGTCGGGGCGACAGGATTCGAACCTGCGACCCCCACACCCCCAGTGTGATGCGCTACCAGGCTGCGCTACGCCCCGACCGATGGAGCCGTGCCGACAGGGCCGGTACGCTCCAGAGCCGCGGCCTCTACGCGCGCTCCGGGACGGATGCAAGCGTCCGATTGCACCGACTTGCTCCGGGGTCCTGATGATCCCGATCCCGTCACTCCGGCATCGCCCCGCCAGCCCGTTGCCACGGCCCGCTGCGGGTGGTAGCGGGCCGGTTCGTGCGCGAGGGGCCTGTGCCTTCGCCGATCAGCCATAAACGGGTCCGATGTTCATTCCCTCTGCCTACGCCCAGACGACCGGCGGCGCCGCCGCGAACGGTGGGATCGCCTCGTTTCTCAGCCTGGCGCCGCTGCTGCTCGTCTTCGTCGTGTTCTATTTCCTGATGATCCGCCCGCAGCAGCGCCGGATCAAGCTGTTGCAGCAGTCGGTGGCCGCGGTGCGCAAGGGTGACGGCGTCGTCACCGCCGGCGGCCTCGTCGGCAAGGTGACCAAGGTCGAGGACATCTTCGTCGAGGTCGAGATCGCCGCCAACACCCGCGTCAAGGTCGTCAAGTCGACGCTGGCCGAGATCACGAGCTCCACCGCGAAGCCGGCGAACGACTGATGCTGGATTTTCCGCGCTGGAAGGTGTGGTCGATCATCGCCACGCTGGCGGTGCTGGTCGCGCTGGCGATCCCGAGTTTCCTGCCGGAGCGGGTAACCGCCGGCCTGGGTTCCCGCGTCCCCCACATCAATTTCGGCCTCGATCTGGCGGGCGGCAGCTATCTGTTGCTGGAGGCGGACACCGCCGATCTCGCCAATTCGCGGCTGGAGGCGATGCGTGACCAGGTGACCGCCGAGATGCGCCGCGCCAAGCCGCGCATCGCGATCGGTGATATCTCCACGCGCGACAGTCAATTATCGTTCATGCTGCGCGACCCCTCGCAGGTCGACGCCGCGCGCGAACGCCTGTTGACCATCACCGGCGGTGGCGCGGGCATGACCGGCCAGCGTGAATGGGACATTCAGGTCGTCGACAGCAGCCGCTTTGTCGTGCGCCCGACCGAGGCAGGCCTGCGTCAGGCGATCGATACCGCCATGGGCGACGCGACCGAGGTCGTACGCCGTCGTATCGACGAACTGGGCACGCGGGAGCCGACGATCATCCGTCAGGGGACGGACCGCATCGTCGTGCAGGTCCCGGGCCTGCAAAATCCACAGGCATTGAAGGACCTGCTCGGCAAGACCGCGCGGCTTGAATTCAAGCTGGTTGACCTGACCGCGACGCCGGAGCAGTTGGCAAAGAAGCAGGCACCCGTCGGCAGCCAGATCCTGCCCTATCCGGGCAACCCCGCCGGCCCGCCGGTGATCGCGGTGAAGCGTTCGGTCATCATCTCCGGCGACCAGTTGATCGACGCGTCGCAGACCTTCGACCCGCAGGACAATCTACCGCAGGTGGCGATCACCTTCGACGGGGCCGGCGGTCGTCGCTTCGCGCGCGTGACGCAGGAAAATACCGGCAAGCCGTTCGCCATCATCGTCGACAATCAGGTGATCTCGGCTCCCAACATCAACGAACCGATCCTCGGTGGTCGCGCCTCGATCTCGGGCAACTTCACCGTTGAATCGGCCAACCAGCTCGCCATCGCACTGCGATCCGGCAAGCTGGACATCAACCTCAGGGTGATCGAGGAATCGACCGTCGGCCCCGAATTGGGGCAGGATTCGATCCGCGCCGGCGTCCTCGCCTCCGCCGTCGCAGTGGCACTGGTGGTGGCGTTTATGCTCGTCACCTATGGCCGGTTCGGTTTCTATGCGAACCTCGCGGTCGTCATCAACGTGTTCGTCATCGTCGGCGTCTTGGCGTTGCTCAATGGCACCCTCACCCTGCCCGGCATCGCCGGCTTCGTGCTGACGATCGGCACCGCAGTGGACGCCAACGTCCTCATCAACGAACGCATCCGCGAGGAACGGCATCGCGGACGCAGCGTCGTGCAGGCGGTGGAGTTGGGTTACAAGGAAGCCAGCCGCACCATCTTCGAGGCGAACGTGACGCACGCGATCTCGGGCGTCATCATGTTGGTGCTGGGGTCAGGCCCGGTGAAGGGCTTCGCGGTCGTGCTGCTGATCGGCATCGCCACGTCGGTGTTCACCGCCGTCACCTTCACCCGGATGCTGGTGGCGCTGTGGATTCGCCGCACCAAGCCCAAGACGATCAACATCTAAGGCGAGCGGCCCCATGAAACTTCTCAAGCTCGTCCCCGACGACACCAACATCGATTTCGTCGCCTGGCGCAAATGGGCCTTCGGGCTGACGCTGGCGCTGTCGATCATCGCCGTCTCGCTGGTCGGTCTGCGCGGTCTGAACATGGGCGTCGACTTCGTCGGCGGTCTGTCGATCGAGGAACGCTTCCCCACCCCGCCCTCGCTCGACCGGGTGCGGGAAGTGGTGGATGCGCAGGGCGTCGGCCAGGCTGCGCTCCAGCAGTCGAGCGACCAGCGCACCGTCACAATCCGCCTGCCGGTCCAGAACAGCGCTGATGAAGGCGCCACCAACGCCGTCGTTCGCAAGGTCGAAGCGGCACTGGCGCGCGAATTCCCCGGTGCGACTTTCAGTCGTTATTCCACCGTGGGCAGCAAGGTATCGGATGAACTGAGATGGAAGGGCGGGATGGCCGTGTTCTTCGCCATCCTCGGCATCGCACTGTTCGCCATCTTCCGCTTCGAATGGCAGTTCGGCGTCTCGACCGTGGTGGCGATCGTTCACGATCTGCTGATGACGCTCGGATTCTTCGCGCTGATGCGGAATTATTTCGAAGTCGATCTCAACACCGTCGCGGCGGTGCTGACGATCATCGGCTATTCGATCAACGACAAGATCGTGATCG
The DNA here is from genome assembly GCF_014841615.1 of Sphingomonas sp. CFBP 8760. Lineage (GTDB taxonomy): Bacteria > Pseudomonadota > Alphaproteobacteria > Sphingomonadales > Sphingomonadaceae > Sphingomonas. The sequence continues at coordinate 28,690 of NZ_JACYUG010000001.1, forward strand.
ACGATCGCATTCGTGAGAACATGCGCCGCTATCGCAAGATGGAGATGCGCGAGATCATCAACCTGTCGGTCAACGAAACGCTGCCGCGTACCGTCATGACCTCGCTCACCATCCTGCTGGCGCTGGGCGCGCTCCTGTTGCTCGGCGGGCATGTGCTGCGCGGCTTCACCGCGGCGATGATCCTGGGCATCGTGGTCGGCACCTATTCGTCGATCTACGTCTCGTCGTCGCTGCTCATCACGCTCGGCCTTCGCGCCGAACCCAATCGCGAAAAGCCCGGCACGCTCGACAATCGCCGCGTCCCGGACGCGGAGCGGATCGTCCCACGGGAACGTTGAGGCCAGCGTGAGGATGGTACGATGAGGATGGAACGCGGTCAGCCCGTGAACGGGCCGGCGATCCGTGGCTTCACCACCGCGGGCTATCGCCTCGACGACGTGACGGTCGCGCCGTCGCTGCTGCTGACGATCGATCGCGCCAGCGACTGGATGCCGCCACCGCTGGCCGAACTGACGATCGCGGCGCTGGAACCCGCGCTGGACCCGAAGCCGGAATTCATCGTGCTGGGTACCGGCGCCGGGCTGGTCCGCCCGCCGCTGTCGCTGGTCCGCGCGCTCGACGCGCGCGGTATCGGGCTGGAGGCGATGGACAGTCGTGCCGCCGCCCGGGCCTGGGGTATGCTCCGCGAGGAAGGCCGCCCGATCGCGGCGGCGCTCTACCCGCTCGACGCCTGATCCTCGCCGGTCGCCGGCCGAACCTTTATCGCGGAAAGGGGTGGAGGAGACAGCCCCCACCCCTGTCACGATCAGAGGCGGACCGTGCCCGGATAGGCGAACAGATAATCCGCATCCTCGCTGGCCGTGATCGTCTCCGATCCGGTCACCGTCACGCATTCGCCCGCCTTGAAGGCGACGCCGGCCACCTCGCCGCTGCCCTTGATCGGGACGATCCATGCCGTCAGCCCTTCGGGCAGCGCCACCGGATGCGTGCCGCCGGTCCAGCGTTCGAGCACGAATTTCGGCCCCTCGACCAGCACGGTGCGATAGTCGCCTGCCAGCCCCGGTGACACGATCGGCCGATAGGGATCAAGATGCGCCACCGCGACGCCGTCATCCAGATGCAGTTCGCGCGGCCGGCCGTAATCGTAGAGGCGATAGGTCGTCTCCGAATTCTGCTGCACCTCGATCAGGGTCAGGCCCGCACCGATCGCGTGGATCGTGCCCGATGGCGCGTAATAGAAATCGCCCGCCTTCACCGGCACCCAGTCCAGCTTCTCCTCGATCGATCCGTCAAGCGCGGAGTCGCGCAGTTCGTTCGCCCCGATCGCCTGTTTCGGCCCCAGCGCGATTGTCGAATCGGGGGTCGCCGACAGGATCGTCCAGCATTCGTCCTTGCCGCGCGGCAGGCCGCGCTTGTGCGCCTCATCGTCGTCGGGATGGACCTGCACCGACAGTTTCTCGCCCGTGAACAGATATTTGATCAACAGGGCGGGCGCGGTATCGCCCGGTGCCTGAAACCACACCTCGCCCACGGGCTCACCGCCGCCCTCGACATCGTCGAAGCCGGGATACAGGTCGCGCCGGCCCCAGGGTTTCTCGACGCGGTGGGTGTGGAGCAGCGTTGCCGGCATGGAATCCCTCGAAATCTGACATAAGATCATTGCGGAACGCGCGGGGGCGCCGCCCGCTCCGCTTCGGCATCGTCTAGCCTATTGTTCGGGCGCTGTCCGCTGCGCTAAGGCGGTTGCCGATGCGTATCCCCCAGTCCCGCGCGCTTGCCCTTGCGCTTCTTGCCGCCGTCGCCCTTCCGGTCGCCGGCTGCGCCCGCAACCAGGCGGCCAAGGGCGACACGCCCTATATCGCCCGCGATGTCGGCACGCTCTATTCCACCGCCAAGCGCCGGCTCGACCAGAGCCGGTACAAGGAGGCCGCGGTCCTGTTCGACGAGGTGGAGCGTCAACACCCCTATTCGATCTGGGCACGCCGGGCACAGTTGATGAGCGCGTTCAGCTATTATCTGGCCAAGGATTATACCGCGTCGATCCAGTCGGCGCAGCGGTTCATCTCGGTCCATCCCGGCAACCGCGATGCGCCCTATGCCTATTACCTGATTTCGCTTGGCTATTACGAGCAGATCCAGGACGTGACGCGCGATCAGCGGATCACGCGTCAGGCGCTCGACGCGCTGGGCGAACTGACCCGCCGTTACCCCAACACGCGCTATGCATCGGACGCGCGGCTCAAGATCGATCTGGTCAACGACCATCTCGCGGGCAAGGAGATGGAGATCGGCCGCTTCTACGAAGCGCGCAGCCAGTGGCTTGCCGCCAGCATGCGGTTCCGCAGCGTGGTCGACCGATACCAGACCACCACCCATGCGCCCGAGGCGCTGATGCGCCTGACCGAGACGTATCTGGCCCTGGGCGTTCCGGCTGAGGCGGAGAAGGCCGCGGCGGTACTCGGTGCGAACTATCCCGGCAGCGACTGGTACGAACACGCCTACAAGCTGATGAAGGACCATCCGGTACAGCAGGCGGCGCTGGTCGCCCCCGGCACGCCGATCGTCGCACCGGGCACCAAACCCAACTCGCTTCCCGGCCTCAGCACCGATGCCACCCGCAATGCGCAGCCGGATGCGGTGCCGGGCACCGTGCAGCCATCGACCGCGCCGGTGACCGGTCCCGGCGGGGCCGCCCCGGTCGGCCCCGGCGCGGGTGCCGCCACCCTGCCTGGCCAGCCCACACCCCAATAAGGCGGACCTGGAACAAAAGCGGTTCAAATCCATCGCGAACCGGCGTACATCACCGCCGATGCTGACCGCGCTTTCCATTCGCGACGTGGTGCTGATCGAGGCGCTGGACCTCGATTTCGGTGCCGGTCTCGGCGTGCTGACCGGCGAGACCGGTGCCGGCAAGTCGATCCTGCTCGATGCGCTCGGGCTGGCGCTGGGCGGGCGCGGCGATAGCGGGCTGGTTCGCCACGGCGCCGGCCAGGCGGTGGTGACCGCCAGTTTCGATCCCCCCGATGCGTCGCTGGCGGCGCTGCTCGACGGCAACGGGGTCGAGGTCGAGCCCGGCGAACCCCTGCTCGTCCGCCGCGTGGTGAAGGCGGATGGCGGCAGCCGCGCCTTCATCAACAACCAGCCCGCCTCCGCCACGCTGCTGCGCGAGATCGCACCGCGACTCGTGGAGATCCACGGGCAGCACGATGATCGCGGCCTGCTCGCCGCGCGGGGCCACCGGGCGCTGCTCGATGCGTTCGGCCGCTGCGATCCGTCGGAGGTCGCGCGCGCATGGATCGCCTATCGCACCGCCGAGGCCGATCTGGCCACCGCCCGGGCGGAAATCGAGACTGCCGCGCGCGACCGCGAATGGCTCGAACACACTGTCGCCGAACTCGACAAGCTGAACCCTCAGCCCGGCGAGGAGGAAACCCTCGCCGATCAGCGCCGCACCATGCAGCGCGCCGAGAAGATCGCGGGCGATCTCGCCGCGATCGGTGATTTCCTCGACGGCTCCGATGGCGGCCTCGCCCAGTTGCGTCAGGCCGCCCGGGTCCTCGAACGCGTCGCGGAGGATCATCCCGCGCTCGCCGATGCGCTCGCCGCGATCGACCGCGCGGTGGCCGAAAGCGGCGTGGCGGAGGAACGGCTGCACGAAGCGCGCCTCGCGCTCGCCTATGATCCGCGCACGCTGGAGGATGACGAGGCCCGCCTGTTCGAACTGCGGGCGATGGCGCGCAAGCACCGGGTCCAGCCCGATGGCCTCGCCACCCTCGCCGCCGAACTGACCGCGCGGCTCGAACGACTCGACGCCGGCGAAGGCGGTATCGCCAAGCTGGAAAAGACCGTCGCCACCACCCGTGCCGCCTATGACAAGGCCGCCACCGCGCTCAGCGCCCGGCGCGTCGCCGCCGCGACGGGGCTCGATGCCGCCGTCGCGGGCGAACTGGCGCCGTTGAAGCTGGACGCCGCCCGCTTCCGCACCGTCGTCGCCACGCAATCGCCGGAGGGCTGGTCCGGTGCCGGCAAGGATCGGGTCGAGTTCGAGATTTCGACCAATCCCGGTGCGCCTTTCGCTCCGTTGACCAAGATCGCCAGCGGCGGCGAATTGTCGCGCTTCATTCTCGCGCTGAAGGTCGCGCTGGCCGATCAGGGCGGGGCCGCGACGATGGTGTTCGACGAGATCGATCGTGGCGTCGGCGGCGCGGTCGCCTCCGCGATCGGTGAACGCCTCGCCCGCCTCGCCCGCGCCACGCAGTTGCTGGTCGTCACCCACAGTCCGCAGGTCGCGGCGCGTGGCGCGGCGCACCTGCTGATCGCCAAGTCGTCGGACGGCACCGTCACCCGCACCGGCGTCCGCCAGTTGGGCGAGGCGGAACGGCGGGAGGAGATCGCCCGGATGCTGTCCGGCGCCACCGTGACGGACGAGGCGCGGGCACAGGCCGACCGACTGCTGGAAACCGCCTGACCTTGCGGCCTTCCGCCACCGCCGATACCCCCGCGATCATGGACCCGCTGCCCGAATCCGATCTTGCCGCCGCCGCCGAACTGGAAACGCTGGCCGCCGAGATCGCCCGCCACAACCGCCTCTACCATAATGAGGACGCGCCCGAGATCAGCGACGCGGACTATGACGCGCTCGTCCGCCGCAACACCGCGATCGAGGCGGCATTCCCCCACCTGATCCGCCCCGATTCGCCCAACACGCAGGTCGGGGCCGCCCCCGCCGGGCACCTGGCCAAGGTCCGCCACGCGCGACCCATGACCAGCCTCGACAATGGCTTTGCGGACGAGGATATCATCGAATTCGTCGCCCGCGTCCGCCGTTTCCTGAAACTGTCGGACGACGAACCCGTCGCCCTCACCGCCGAACCCAAGATCGACGGCCTGTCCTGTTCGCTTCGATACGAGGATGGCCGGCTGGTGCAGGCGCTGACCCGCGGCGACGGCACCACGGGCGAGGATGTGACCGGCAACGTCCGCACCATCGCCGACATTCCCGACCGGATCACCGGCGCGCCCGCGATCTTCGAGGTGCGCGGCGAGGTGTACATGGCCAAGGCGGATTTCACCGCGCTCAACGCCCGCCTCCTCGCCGAGGCGACCGCCGCCGGCAAGGAACCGCGCCAGTTCGCCAATCCGCGCAACGCCGCCGCCGGCTCGCTCCGTCAGAAGGACGCCGCCGTCACCGCCGGTCGGCCCCTGCGCTTCCTGGCGCATGGCTGGGGCGAGGCGAGCGAGGTGCCCGCCGACACGCAGGAACATCTGGTCGATCATCTCCGCCGCTGGGGTTTCCCGATCGCCGCCGCCTTCACGCGCGTCGATGATGCCGCCGGCGCCCTCGCCGTGTACCGCGATATCGAGCGGGAACGCGCCGACCTGCCCTTCGACATCGACGGTGTCGTCTACAAGCTCGACCGCCTCGACTGGCAGGCACGGCTCGGCATCGTCGGCCGCACCCCGCGCTGGGCGATCGCGCACAAATTCCCGGCCGAGCGCGCACAGACCACCCTCAACGCGATCGACATCCAGGTCGGTCGCACCGGCGCCCTCACGCCGGTCGCGCGGCTGGAACCGGTGACGGTCGGCGGCGTCGTCGTCACCAACGCCACGCTGCACAATGCCGACGAGATCGAACGGCTGGGCGTCCGCATCGGCGACCGTGTCGTCCTGCAACGCGCGGGCGACGTGATCCCGCAGATCGTCGAGAACCTGACCCGCGACGCCGACCGCCCCGCCTTCGTCTTCCCCGATACCTGTCCCGAATGCGGCAGCCTCGCGGAACGGGGCGAGGGCGAGGTGGTCGTCCGCTGTACCGGCGGTCTCGTCTGTCCGGCACAGCGGGTCGAGCGGCTGATCCATTTCGTTTCGCGCTACGCGTTCGATATCGTCGGCCTCGGGCTGGTCCGGGTGGAGGAGTTCTTCCGCGACGGCCTGATCGCCTCCCCCGCCGATATCTTCCGCTTGCACGCGCACCGCGATGCGCTGATCGCGCGCGAACGGATGAGCGAGCTGGTGGTCGACAAGCTGCTCGCCGCGATCGACGAACGCCGCACCATCGCGTTGGATCGCTTCCTCTTTTCGCTCGGCATCCGGCATGTCGGCCAGATCACCGCGCGCGATCTTGCCCGGCGCTATGTGTCCGCCAGGCGGTTCGCGGCGATGATCCATGCCGCCCTGCGCGTCCGCCGCGCCACCGTGCCCGCGATCGGCGAGCCGGAACGCAAGTTCGTGCTGCGCCGGGGCCGCGCGCTGGTGGCGGCGATCGACACCGCCGGTATCGGCCCGGAGGTCGCCGACGCGCTGCTCGGCTTCTTCGCGGAGCCGCATAACCGCGCCGTCGTCGCCGATCTGCTGCGGCAGGTCGACCCGCAGGACGTCGTCCACGAAACCCGCGCCTCCGCCATCGCCGGCCAGACCGTCGTCTTCACCGGCACGCTGGAAACCATGAGCCGCGACGAGGCGAAGGCACAGGCGGAAACGCTGGGCGCGCACGTTTCCGGCTCCGTCTCGAAAAAGACCGACCTCGTCGTTGCCGGCCCCGGCGCGGGATCGAAGGCGAAGAAGGCCGCCGATCTCGGCATCCGCATGATCGACGAGGCCGAATGGGCGGCGATCGTCGCGGCGGCGGGTGCCTCGGACATGCCGACTGAGGCCCAAAGCGAGGCTGATGAACCGCGGACTTGATATGGTCTTTCTGAACGTCCGTTACGTCGGATGAGTGAGTTGGCCATGGCGACCTTGTCGGGCATCTGCCGGCGGTCATACGCGCCATCGGCGAACAGACGGCCGATCCACGGCCATCGCTTGCGCAGGGCAGCGATGACCACGCGCGCCGGCGCTGTCGGAGATATCGGCGGTGGTGCGGTGCATTATCAGCAGCCGACCACCAGTGTCGACGGCGATACCGCCGACCATTCCTCGTCTGTCAGATCACGGGGATTCGGCATCTGCTGGAGTTAGATGACATCAGATCGATTCGTCATGGCGAGCGCAGCGAAGCAATCCAGTGCCGGACCAGGACGCCCTGGATTGTTTCGCTGCGCTCGCCATGACGAACATCCGGATCAACCTCCTGTCATCCCGCTCTAGCGCCACCATCGACGCGCGCGGGCTGTTCCTATACGTCGGTCATGCGCCTTCATGGCGTACCGGCCACCCGGTCAGCGGTGATCGCGATACGCACGGCGACGGCCGCCGGGATATCGGTGGTGGCGGACCATTCGCCCTGACCGACGCCAAAGACGGTCCGGTCGATCGTCACCGCCCCCGTCATCTTCGCGACATCGCCCGCGATGGTCAGGGTGAAGCCAAGGGGCAATGGTCTGCTGACCCCACGCAGCGTCAGCGTGCCATCGGCCTTGTACCGGTCGCCGCCCAGATGGCGGAACCGGGTGGCGCGCCAGACGGCGGTCGGGTGCGTCGCCGCCGCGAACCAGTCGTCGCCGGGCAGCGCGGCCTGCTGACTGCTGACACTGGCGGTCACCGAGGCCATGTAGACGGTGATCGCCGCCGAGGATGTCGCGAGCGCATCGGGATCGAAGCGGATTTTGGCGTGCCATGCGTCGAAGCCGCCCTCTACCGGTGCCTGCGACCATGAGGTGCGGAAACGGATGGACGACGCCTTCATCCGCACCGCCCAGTCTGCCGGTTTCGCGATGCCCGGCATAGTCGCCTGCTTCACCGGCGTTTCGGAGGGAAGCGGTCGCGGCACTGCCGCCGATGCCAGCGCCCCTGGCGGCGGCGTGGGTGTGGGGACGGCAGGCGACGGCGCGGTCACGTCATGCGGCGCCTCCGCGGGATATCCACCCCTCCCCCAGAGCATTAACCCGGCGAACGCCACGACGATCGCGATCGCCGCCGAACCGAGCAGCCGGGGCGACACCGGCACCATCCGCGCGAGATCGGTCGTGCGATCCGCGAACTGGTGCTTCAGCGCACCCGCCACATGCAGCGCGATCGCCAGCAATGCGATCCATACCATCACGACATGGGCGGCGGAGGCCGCGGCATTGATCGCGTTGCGAACGGCGGACGAAAGACCGGATATCCCCGGCACGTGCGGCCACGGCACGATGGTGTAGAGCAATGTCGGCACGGCGACCTTGCCCGAAGACACGATGAGCCAGCCCGACAGGGGCAAGGCGAGCAACAATCCGTAGAAGCCCCTGTGGATCGCCTTGGCCAAGTGCCGTTCGATGGGCCGCAGCGCCGCCGATGGCGGCGGCGTATAAGCCAGCCGCCAGCCGATGCGGGCGATCGTCAGCAACAGGATCGTGATGCCGATCGACTTGTGGAGCTGGAATGCGGAGAACGTGTCCGGACCGCGGGACACCCCCATCCGCCAGCCCAGCCCGACCTGGAAAGCGAAGGCCGCCGCCGTCAGCCAGTGCAAGACGATCGCACCGCCGGCATAGCGCGGCGCGCCGCGAACGTGATCCATCCCGCTTGCTCCCGTCAATGACAGGCGACCGAGCTTGCCCGCTCGGTATCGCCAGCCTGATAGTATGCGGCCCCGGGACAGGCGCAAAGCAGCTGCGCCCTCCCCGGCCGGTTCGTTCCCCTACCCGCCATCGCGCCGACGCTGTCAGATGCCTTGCCCGGTTCCGTCGACGCGATCGGCGCGGCGAAGAAGGCGATCTGATCGGTCGCAGGGCCCCCGCCGCCTGCCGGGCGCTTGCCCCGGAGCCGCCCGATCAGAAGTTGACGCTGGCCCGCACGCCATATTGGCGCGGCGCACCGTAGAACTCGTTGTTGCCGGTCTGGCCCGAGACATAGTCCTTGTCGCCCAGATTGGTCCCGTACGCCTCGATCTGGTAATCGCCGGAACGATAGGTCAACAACGCTGACAGCAACCCGCGACCGCTCAGCCGGTCCGTGACCGGATTTTAGAACAACGTGGTGAATTGCGACCCGACATAGGCGTAGTTCAGGCGCGGTGTCAGTGTCGCATTGCCGCCAGCCTTGATGCTGTACTGCACGCCTGCATTGTAGGTCCATTTCGGCGACAGCAGGTTCTGTCCACCCGAGTTGGTCTGCAGGAACGGGCTGTAGTTGAAGCAGGTCGGCGGGCTGGACGCGACCCCGGTGGCGCATTGCGGCCCCAGTGTGCCGGGCGGCAGGCGGCGGGTGTTGACCAGCGTGATGCTGCCGAGCCGGGAGTCAACGAACGCCCCGCCGAAATCACCGGAGAAACCGCCAAACTTCACCTGCACCTGCGCCTCCAGCCCGCGGATACGGGCGCTGGGCAGGTTGGTGACGCCGGCCGTGCCGGTGTTCACATCGGTGATCGAGAACTGGAAGCCGTCATACTCGTTCCAGAAGCCGCCGATCTGGGTGCGGATATGCCCGTCGGCCAGCGTCGATTTCAGCCCCGCCTCGTAATCCCACACCGTTTCGGGCTTGAAGATCGAGGTCGCCGAATTGAACCCGCCCGGCTTGTACCCGCGCGCCGCGAACACATACAGGAAATGGTCGGCGTTCAGCTGATAGTTGATCGCGACCTTGCCGGTGACGCGGCCGTCGCTCGCCGATCCGCCGAGGTTGACGATGCGGGCGTTGACCGTCGTGAAGGCCGGATTGCCGGTCCCCGCCCCGACATAGGCGCCGCGGAAGATTCCCCCCTCGCTCGACGTCTTATAGTGCGAGTAACGAACGCCGGTCTGGATCTCCAGCGCATCGGTCAGGTGGTAATTGCCCTGCGCGAAGATGCCGAGGGTCGTCTTCTTGGTCGCGGCGATCGTCCGCGTCGGCGCGGGATTGCCCGTGCTGGTGTTGAACAGGTCGACCTTGTTATACTGATAATAGCCGCCGAGAATCCAGTCGAACGGGCCATCGGTAGGCGAGATGATGTTGATCTCCTCGGTCGTCACCCGTTCGCGGACGGACTGGTTCTGCGTGAACGACGCCGTCGCGGTGCCATCCATGTCGTAGAGATTATTGACCCGGCGGTTCTGATACCCGCTCAGTGACCGGAGCGTGATGCCGTTGTCGAGGACATAGCGCAGGTCGAGGCCGTTGATCAGCGTCCGTTCGTGGTTGCGCGTCGGCGCATTGTAGCTGAGCGTGCGGATATCGTTCGTGCGCAACGCCGCGAACTGCGTGCCGAGGATCGGGCGATAGGCATAGCCGCCGGTGTTGCGGTCGGTCAGCCCCAGCTTGTACAGCGCCTCGAAACTGCCCGGCTTCCACAACACGCCAACGCGGCCCGACTTCTCGTTCAACCGCCCCGGATCGTTATCGAGCGGCCCGATATCGTCATAGAAGCTGTCGTTGCGCTGGAAATTGCCGGCGATCCGCACCGCCAGCGTGCTGGTGATCGGCAGGTTGAGCGCGCCCTGCAGGTTGGTCGTGTCGTAATTGCCGTATGCGCCCTGAACATAGCCGCCGACTTCGGTCAGCTTCGGGCTTTGCGAGTTGATGAAGATCGCGCCACCGGTCGAGTTCGATCCGACCAGCGTCCCCTGCGGCCCGCGCAGCACTTCCACCCCGGCGATGTCGTAGAACGCCGTCGTTCCCGCGATCGGCGGCTGGAACAGCCCGTCCAGATACGTGGCGACACCGTTGGACACGGCGGGCGACGGACTTGCCAGCCCGATGCCGCGGATATTGACCGACTGGGTCAGGCCCGCATCAACCACCGATAGCGACGGCGACGCGAACTGGAGGTCGGACAGGCGCGTGACCGCCTTTTCCGCCAGTGCGGTGGGCGACAGCGCGGTGGCCGCGATCGGCACCGTCTGAAGATTCTCCGACCGCCGCTGCGCCGTCACGATGATGTCGGCCAGGCTGTCCTCCGCCGGGGCGACGTCGGGTTCCTGCGCCGTCCCCGTCCCCGTCCCCGTCGCCGACTGCGCGGCGGGCGTCGTCGCGACCGGATCGGTCGGCGCCGCTGGTATCGCCTGCGCCGACGCCGGGTGCGTCGACAGCATCGCGCCGAGTGTCACGGACGCGAGTAGAAAGGCCTTGGCCTGCATGATTGATCCTCCCCGTTTTTCGTTATGATCCGGCGCACGCCGAACGTGTCAGGGTGTGCGCCCGCTCTTGTGAGCTTTTCCGGTCGCGCTGCGCTTTCGCGGCTCGAAATCGTGTAGTTTCTGAAGCATGGCGCGGAGAGCGACCTGTTCGTCATCGCTCAGCACGCTGAAATTGGTCGCGTCGGCACGTGCCGTGATTGCTTCGATCGCGGTGCGCAGTTCGGCACCGTGTGGCGTCAGGTACAAGGCATGGCTGCGGCGGTCGCGGCCGGGACGACGCTCCACCGCGCCGAGTGCGACGAGTTCGTTGACGGCCTTCATGGTGCTGGCGCGATTGATGCCGAGTGCCCCGCCGAGCGCCATCTGGTCGCAGCCTTCATGCAGCGCGACGTAGATCACCGCCGTCGCCCGCGACGGCGTCACGCCGACTTCGCTGAGTTCCGCCGCCACCCGCGCGATCAGCTTCACCTCGGTACGATGAAGCAGATAGCCGAGATGCTCGGACAATGGGCCGAAGTCCGGCACAGCCTCTCCTTTTTCATTGTTTGCTAGCGATACAGTATCCCTGACATACAGTTCGTCAAGTGCAAAATGTCATATCGATTGATGCAAAGGGTGGGTCCACAGCCTCCGCCATCTCCACCTTCGATCGGATGACGCGGAAACATCATCGAATTTACGGTATGCTAGGCCCGCACTATCCCGGTGAGAATAATTTTCGACTCCGGCCACCCCGCCACGATGGTGGCCCGAACCGGATCAGTCCGCGTCAGGACCAGAGTCGGGTCAGCACCGATCGTGCCGCCCGATCGTCTCCACCGAGTCGTTCAAGGATGAATCGTTCCTGTTCGGCCATGATCCCGCGCGCATTCGTGCAGGTCGCCTTGCCCGTTTCGGTAAGGGTCAGCCCGTGCGATCGCCCGTTTACCGGTTGGCGCGTCACCAGACCGCGCGATTCCAATCCGGCGGCAAGCGGCACCATGTTCGCGCGCTTGATCCCTAGCATCCGCCCGAGGTCGCTCTGGGTGATTCGTGGATTGTGCTCGATCAACAGCAGAATCGAGGCCTCCGACACCTTCAGTCCGATCGCATCCAGACGCTGCGCCAGCTCGCCGATGATCGCATTGGATGCACGCCGCAACAGATAGCCAAGATGGCTGTCGAACGGATTTTCGAGAATGCGGTCTGCCGAATGGATCATGCCGGCATCGTACGATCCGGGCTTGCCGATGGCAAATTCGATTGTTATTCATCATAACATAATCAGGAGGGGAACGGATGATGCCGCACATCGATCTGAACATCGGAGGCAATGCGCGCGCCGCCTCGTCGGAGATGACGTTCGATCGGCGCGATCCCGTCACCGGCGCGGTCGCCACCACCGCTGCCGCCGCGACGATGGCGGATGCCACCGCCGCCGGCGATGCCGCCGCCGCCGCCCTGCCCGGCTGGTCCGCGCTCGGCCCGAACGCCCGCCGCGCGATGCTGTCGAAGGCCGCCGACGCGCTGGCGGCGAAGGCCGATGATTTCGTCGACGCGATGATGGGAGAGATCGGCGCGACCGAGGGCTGGGCCCGGTTCAACCTGATGCTGGCGGTCGGCATGGTGCGCGAGGCCGCCGCCCTGACCACCCAAATCGGCGGCGAGGTCATCCCCTCCGACAAGCCCGGCTGCATCGCGATGGCGCTGCGCGAACCCGCTGGCGTCGTGCTGGGCATCGCGCCGTGGAACGCGCCGATCATCCTCGGCGTCCGCGCGATCGCGGTGCCGCTGGCCTGCGGCAACACCGTAATCCTCAAGGCGTCGGAGCAATGCCCGCGCACACACGGCCTGATCGTCGAGGCGTTCGTGGCAGCGGGGCTGGGCGACGGCATCGTCAACCTCATCACCAACGCGCCGGCCGATGCCGGCGACGTGGTCGGCGCACTGATCGACCATCCGGCGGTGCGGCGGGTGAACTTCACCGGATCGACCGCGGTCGGCCGGGTAATCGCCAAACGCTGCGCCGAGCATCTGAAGCCCGCGCTGCTCGAACTGGGTGGCAAGGCACCACTGATCGTGCTGGACGATGCCGATCTGGACGAGGCGGTGAAGGCGGCGGCGTTCGGCGCGTTCATGAACCAGGGCCAGATCTGCATGTCGACCGAACGGATCATCGTGGTCGACGCGGTCGCCGACGCCTTCGCCGCGAAGTTCAGCGCCAAGGTGGCGACGATGGCGGTCGGCGATCCGCGCGCGGGCAAGACGCCGCTGGGCGCGGTGGTCGATCGCAAGACCGTCGCCCATGTCGCGGGACTTGTGCAGGATGCCCTGTCCGCAGGGGCGGAACAGTTGAACGGCGGCGCGGCGGACGGCGTGCTGATGCCCGCGCACGTGATCGACCGGGTGACGCCGGCGATGAAGCTGTTCCGCGAGGAAAGCTTCGGCCCCGTCGTCGCCATCGTCCGCGCGGCGGACGAGGCGGCGGCGATCACGCTGGCCAACGACACCGAATATGGCCTGTCCGCCGCAGTGTTCACCCGCGACACCGCGCGCGGCCTGCGCGTCGCCCGCCAGATCAGATCCGGCATCTGCCACATCAACGGCCCCACCGTGCACGACGAGGCGCAGATGCCCTTCGGCGGGGTGAAGGGGTCCGGTTACGGCCGCTTCGGCGGCAAGGCCGGCATCGACAGCTTCACCGAGCTGCGCTGGATCACGATAGAGACCGAACCCGGCCACTTCCCAATCTGAACCCGTCCAGTCACCGCATTCACCACCTTCAGGAGTTCCATTCATGACCACCGACATCGATCCCGTCGAACTCGCCACCGTCGCCTGCACCGTCGAGGACGGCGTCGCCTGGGTCAGCTTCAACCGCGCCGACAAGCGCAACTGCATGTCGCCGCGCCTCAACCGCCAGATGATGCGCGTGCTGGACGATCTGGAGTTCCGCAGCGACGTCGGCGTGCTGGTGCTGACCGGTGAAGGCACCGCCTGGTCCGCCGGCATGGACCTGAAGGAATATTTCCGCGAGACCGAGGCGCAGGGGCTTCAGGGCACGCGCGGCGCGCAGCGGGAAAGCTATGGCTGGTGGCGGCGGCTGCGCTGGTATCAGAAGCCGACGATCGCGATGGTCAATGGCTGGTGCTTCGGCGGCGCCTATGGCCCGCTGTTCGCCTGCGATCTCGCCTTCGCGGCGGAGGACGCGCAGTTCGGCCTATCGGAGATCAACTGGGGCATCCTGCCCGGCGGCGGCGCGGCCAAGATCGCGACCGAAATGACGTCGTTCCGCAACGCCATGTACCATGCGATGATGGGCGAGAATATTGACGGCCGAACCGCCGTCGAATGGGGCTTCGTCAACGAGGCGCTGCCGCTGGACAAGCTGAAGGCGCGCGTCGCCGAGGTGGCCGATGTCCTGAAGAAGAAGAACCCCGTCGCGCTGAAGGCGACCAAGGACGCGATCCGCCGCGTCCGCGAGATGACCTATGACAATGCCGAGGATTATCTGATCCGCGCGCAGGAAGCCGCCAACAGCTACGACAATGACGGCCGCAAGGAAGGCATCAAGCAGTTCATCGACGACAAGACCTACAAGCCCGGCCTGGGCGCGTACGACCTCTCCAAGCAGAAGGGCTGACCCGCGCCATGACGATCGCGTCTCTCGACCGACTGCTCCGCCCGCGTTCGATCGCGATCGTCGGCGCATCCGACAAGCCCGGCGCGCTCGGTGCATCGGTGCTCACCAATCTGGAGCGACAGGGTTATGCGGGTGACATCCACCTCATCAACCCGAAGCGGGACATGATCGGCGGGCGTGCCTGCATCAACAGCATCGCCGACCTGCCCGACGGCGTCGATGCCGCCGTGCTGGCGATCCCGCGCGTCGCCGTGCTGGACACCGTCCGCGCGCTGGCGGCGCGCGGCGTCGGCGCGGCGATCATCTTCTCCGCCGGGTTCGCCGAAGGCGGCGCGGAGGGGATGGCGGAACAGCAGGAACTGGCGCGCATCGCCGATGCGGCGGGCATGGTGATCGAGGGGCCGAACTGCCTCGGCCTCGTCAATTTCGTCGACGGCATCCCGCTGACCTTCGTCGAATTGCCGCCGGTGAAGATCGACGGCGGCAAGCGGATCGGCATCGTGTCGCAATCGGGCGCGATGGCCGCGGTGCTGGGCGTGTCGCTCATCAGCCGCGCGCTGCCGCTCTCCTTCTCCGTGTCGACGGGGAACGAGGCGGCGAGCGGGGTGGAGGATTATGTCGATTACCTGATCGACCATGACGACACCCGCGTGATCGCGATGATCGTCGAACAGTTCCGCAAGCCCGCCCGCTTCCTCGACGCCGCCCGGCGCGCCCGCGCCGCCGGCAAGCATATCGTCCTGCTCCATCCGGGCCAGAGCAGCGCCGCGCGCGAATCCGCCGCCACCCATACCGGCGCGATGGCCGGCGACTATGCGGTCATGCGCACACTCGTGCAGCGCGCGGGCGTCATCTTCGCCGAAACGCTGGAGGAACTGGCCGACATCGCCGAGATCGCGCTGCGCTGCGCCACGCTGCCGCAGGGCGGAACCGCGGTGATCGTCGAATCCGGTGCGTTCAAGGCGCTGACGCTCGACTTTTGCGAGCAGATCGGCCTGTCGCTGCCCGCGATCCACGATGCCGACAGCCCGGCGCTGCGCGCGACGATTCCCGATTTCGTCCCGGTGTCCAACCCGCTGGACGTCACCGCGCAGGGTCTGGTCGATCCCGACCTGTATCGCCGCACCATCGCGGCGCTGGTCGACGACGACCGCTTCGGCACCATCATCGTGCCGCTGATCCAGACCGATCCCGGCACCAGCCGGATCAAGTTCCCGACCATCGCCGCCGCGATCCGCGACATGACACCCGCCAAGCCGGTAATCGTCGTCGGGCTGGACGAAGGGGCGGAGGTGCCGGCCGCCTATATCGACGAGCTGCGCGCGCTGGGCGTGCCCTATTTCCCGACCACGGAACGCGTCTATCGCGCGGTCAAGCGGCTGTCCGACCATGCGGCGCGCGATTTCGCGACGGCCGACGGCGCACCCACGCCCCTCCCTGCGCTGGCCGACGCAGGCGGGGTCGTGCCCGAATATCGCGCCAAGGCGCTGCTCGGCCCGCTCGGCATCCCCTTTCCGCAGGCGACGCTTGCCACCACGGCGGCCGAGGCGCTGGCCGCGGCCGAGGCGATGGGCTGGCCCGTCGTGCTGAAAGCGCAGTCGACCGACCTGTCGCACAAGAGCGATGCCGGCGGCGTGATCGTCGGGCTGGCCGATCCGGCCGCGCTGGCCGCCGGATGGGACCGGCTGGCCGCCAACATCGCGCATCACCGGCCCGGCCTGATCCTCGACGGCGTGCTGGTGGAGAAGATGGGCGAGCGCGGCACCGAACTGATCGTCGGCGCGCGCAACGACCCGGAATGGGGACCGGTGATCCTGCTCGGCTTCGGCGGGGTGATGGCCGAACTGCTCCACGACGTCCGCCTCGTGCCCCACGATCTGACCCGCGCGGCGATCGTCGCGGAACTGCGCCAGCTGAAAAGCGCGGCGCTGTTCGACGGGTTCCGTGGTTCGCCGGCGCTGGATGTCGATGCGGTCGCCGACATCGTGATCGCGGTCGGCCGCCTGCTCGCCGCCGAACCCGCGATCCGCGAAATCGATCTCAATCCGGTGCTGGTCTACCCCGTCGGCAAGGGCGCGGTCGCGCTCGATGCGTTGATGCTGGTCGATACGGGCGGCTAGCAGCACGGGCGCGACCGCGAACACGACGATCCGAACAATGAAACCGGCGCTCGACCGGTAGGGAAACGATAGCGAGGGAACAAGAGGATGGCTGAGGACCCACGTCGGATATTGAGCGACGCACCGATGCGACGGCCACAGGTCGTAGCGATCGCGCTTTGCGTGCTGCTCAACGCGCTCGACGGGTTCGACGTGCTGTCGATCAGCTTCGCGTCACCCGGTATCGCGAAGGAATGGAGCGTCGATCGTGCCGCGCTCGGCATCGTGCTGTCGATGGAACTGATCGGCATGATGGCCGGGTCGATCGGCCTCGGTGCGCTGTGCGATCGGATCGGCCGCCGCCCGACGATTCTCGCCTGCCTCGCGATCATGGGGTCGGGCATGGCGATGGCGATGCACGCCCGCAATATCGAGATGCTGTCGGTCTTTCGGCTCTTCACCGGGGTCGGAATCGGCGGAATGCTCGCGGCGACCAACGCCGTGACCGCCGAGTTCGCCAATGCCCGCCGCCGCAGCATGGCGATCGCGATCATGGCGACCGGCTATCCGATCGGCGCGATCGTAGGCGGATCGATCGCGTCGATGATGTTCGCCGCCGGCCATGACTGGCGATCCGTCTTCGCGATCGGCGCCGTCGCCACCGCGCTGTGCATTCCGCTGACCTGGTTCCTGCTGCCCGAAACGGTGTCGTTCCTGGTCCACAAGCGCCGCGCCGATGCGTTGGAGCGCGTCAATGCGGTCATGCGCCGGTTGGGCCATGCGGTCGTCGATGCCCTGCCCGCATCCGTCCCCGGCGCATCACGGGGCGGTATCGGCCAATTGTTCCGGCCCGGTCTGGCGGCGATCACGATGCTGCTCACCCTCGCCTATTTCGCGCATATCATGACCTTCTACTTCATCCTGAAATGGACGCCGAAGATCGTCGCCGACATGGGCTTTTCGCCATCGTCGGCGGGCGGCGTGCTGGTGTGGGCGAACATCGGCGGCGCGACCGGGTCGCTGGTGCTCAGTCTGTTGACGCAAAAGCTGCCGGTCCGCTGGCTGACGATCGGCGCGATGCTGCTGTCGACCGCGATGGTGGCGGGGTTCGGCCACGCACCAGCCAATCTCGCGACGCTGTCGCTGATCGTGGCGATCGCGGGTTTCTGCACCAACGGCGCGATCGTCGGCATGTATGCGATGATTGCCCAGTCATTCCCCACCGCGCTGCGGGCGAGCGGTACCGGCTTCGCGATCGGCGTCGGGCGCGGGGGCGCGGCGCTCAGCCCGATCGTGGCAGGCTTCATGTTCCAGGGCGGGATCGGCTTTGCCGGCGTCGCGCTGACCATGGCGCTGGGATCGGTGGTCGCTGCCGGCGCGGTCTTCCTGCTCCGCTACGAAGACCGCGCCGCGCTGACGGGTTAGGCGATTTCCTCGGGCAGCAATTCGGTATCGACCTGCGCCTGCATCGCGGGCAGGTATCGCCGCCCCGCCATCGCACCGGGCACGAAGATCGCATCGACCGCCGCCAGCGTCGCATCGGACAAGGTCAGGGACGCCGCCGCGACATTCTTGTCGAGATGCGCAGGGTTGCGCGTCCCCGGCAGCGCGACGACGAACGGATGCCGCGCCAGCACCCAGCCCAGCGCAAGCTGCCCCGGCGTCACTCCCGCCGCCACCGCCACGGCGTCGAACCGCGCGACCAGTTCCAGATTGTGCGACAGGTTCGGCTCCACAAAGCGCGGCAGATTGCCCCGCAGGTCGCCCGCCGGATAGTCCGCCGCCTTGATCGCGCCCGCCAGCAACCCCCGGCACACCGGCGAAAAGGCGACGAAGCCGATCCCCAGTGCCGCGCAGGCGTCGAACACCGCCACCTCAGCATTGCGGACGCAGGGGGAGAATTCGGTCTGGATCGCGGCGATCGGATGGACCGCGTGCGCGCGGCGGATGGTCGCGGCCGACATCTCTGACAGCCCGATCGCGCCGATCTTCCCCGCCTCGACCGCGCGCACCAGCGCCCCCACCGACTCCTCGATCGGCACATTGCGATCGAGCCGGTGGAGATAATAGAGGTCGATATGGTCGGTCCGCAGCCGCTCCAGCGCGCCGTCCAGCGTCCGCGCGATCGCCGCCGGCCGGCCGTCCAGACCGCGCTTGCCGTCGAACATGCCCAACACGCATTTGCTCGCCAGCGTATACTCGCGGCGGCGATGGCCGACCGCCCGCGCCACCAGCCGCTCATTCTCGCCGTCACCATACAGCGCGGCGGTGTCGAGCATCGTCACGCCCGCATCCAACGCGTGGTTGAGCAGCCGGATGGCGTCCGCCTCGCCCGGGAAATCGCCATAGCCGTGGTTCAGCCCCATGCAGCCGAGGCTGACGGCGGACACGTCGATGGTGCCGAGGCGGCGGGATGGCAGGACGGGCATGGGCAACTCGCAGGATGACGGCGGCGGATCGACATCGTTCTTCCGCGATCGTGATCCGCGCCGCAACCGGGATCGCCGCGGCCGCGGTCAGCGGGCGAGCTGTAGCTCCAGTTCGCCGAGCACGCGGTAACAGTCGAACACCTTCGCGACCGAGCTGTCGGGTTCGCGGCCCTCGCGGATCGCGGCGATAAATTCGCGGTCCTGCAACTCGATGCCGTTCATCGACACCGCCACCTGCGACACGTCGATCGGCTCCTCGCGCCCGTTCACCAGATCGTCGTAGCGCGCGATATAGGTGCCGTTGTCGCAGATGTAGCGGAAGAAGGTGCCCAGTGGCCCGTCATTGTTGAAGCTGAGCGACAGGGTGCAGATCGCGCCGCTCTCGCTCTTCAACTGGATCGACATGTCCATCGCGATGCCCAGTTCGGGGTGGATCGGCCCCTGGATCGCATTGGCCTGCACGATCCGGCCCGCCTGATGCGCGAACAGATCGACCGTGTGAGCCGCGTGGTGCCACAACAGATGGTCGGTCCAGCTCCGCGCCTCACCCTTCGCGTTGATGTTCTTGCGGCGGAAGAAATAGGTCTGCACGTCCATCTGTTGGACCGCGATCTCGCCCGCCACGATCCGGTTGTGGACGAACTGATGGCTCGGATTGAAGCGGCGGGTGTGGCCGACCATGCAGACGAGGCCGGTTTCCCGCTGCACCCGCAGCACGTCCTGCGCGTCGGCCCAGCTGTCGGCCAGCGGGATCTCGACCTGCACGTGCTTGCCCGCCTTCATGCAGGCGATCGCCTGTTCGGCGTGCATCTGCGTCGGGGTGCACAGGATCACCGCGTCGACATCGTCCCGCGCCAGGGCCTCGGACAGGTCGGTGGTCGCGTGCGCCGCGCCATATCTGTCCGCGACGGCGCGCGCCTGATCCAGTTCGCGGCTGACGATCGAGGTGATCGTAACGCCCTCGATATTCTTCAGGCCGTCTAGATGTTTTTCGCCGAACGCGCCCGCGCCGGCCAGTGCTATACGCATGGGATTTCCTGTTCGGGTTGAAGGACGATGTGCCCGACCGCGGTGTTGCTTGCGGGGACGTGATAATGGCGGTGCAGCGCGCGGGTGCGCCGGCCCAGCGCGCCGCGCATGATCAGCCACATGACCAGCTCGATCCCCTCCGACCCCGCTTCGCGCAGATAGTCGATATGCGGCATGCGGCGCAGTTCGTCGGTGTCGCCCACCAGCCGGTCGAGAAACAGATTGTCCCATTCCCGGTTGATGAGGCCCGCGCGCGGCCCCTGAAGCTGGTGGCTCATGCCCCCGGTGCCCCAGACCTGCACGTTCAGATCCTCGCCGAAGCTCGCCACCGCCTTGGCGATCGCCTCGCCCAACGCCCAGCAGCGGTTGCCGGTCGGCGGGGGATAGGTGACGACGTTGACCGCGATCGGGATCACCCGGCACGGCCAGGCATCGGGCTTCCCGAACATCATCGACAGCGGCACGGTCAGCCCGTGATCGACCGTCATCTCGTTGATGATCGTCATGTCGAATTCGTCGAGGATGCAGCTTTGCGCGATGTGCCACGCCAGGTCGGGGTGGCCCATCACGACCGGCACCGGGCGCGGTCCCCAGCCTTCGTCGGCGGGTTCGAACGATTCCGCGCAGCCGATCGCGAAGGTCGGGATGATCCGCATGTCGAAGGCCGACGCATGGTCGTTATAGACCAGGATCACGACGTCGGGCTTCTGTTCGGCCTGCCACGCCTTCGTCCAGTCATAGCCGGCAAAGGCGGGCGCCCAATACGGTTCGGCGGTCCTGTCCAGATCGGATGCGACGCCCAGCGCGGGGATGTGGCTGCTGGCGATGCCGGCGGTGATGCGCGCCATCAGCTGCCGTCCCTGATCGACCGCGCGCCGACCGGCGACCGGCCGCCCGCGATCATCATCGCCGTATAATCGTCCAGGCTCATGCCGCTCATCGTGCTCACCGCCTGCAGGAAGCTCTGGCCGTCGGTCGAGAAGACCTTGGCCATGAAATAGATGTTGCCGCCCAGATCGAGCAGCCGGTTGTAATCGCGGTCCAGCACCGCCTGCCGCTGTTCGGCGGTCATCGGCCATGCCTCCAGATAGGCGCGCTCGTCCGCCTTCCAGCGTTCGCGATTCTCCGCCTTCATCAGGCTCATTGCGAACTGGTTGAGGTGATAGCCCTGCCGCGCCCGTTGCGCGGTGAAGAAGCGCGTGCCGGGAATGTCGTCGAACTGGGCGAGATATTCGTGAATATCGCGCGGCTGGCGGGGAAGGTCGCTCACCGCCCGCGCGCCTTCAGCATCGCGTCCAGACGGGGAAAGACCCGGCGGGCATTGCCCTCGAAGATCGCGCGCCGTTCGGCATCGCTGATCTCCAGCGCGTCGACATAGCGTTTGGTGTCGTCGAAATAATGCCCGGTCTGCGGGTCGATACCGCGCACTGCGCCGACCATCTCCGATCCGAACAGGATGTTCCTGTTCTCGATCACGTCGGCCAGCAGGTCGATCCCCGGCTGATGATAGACGCAGGTGTCGAAGAACACATTGTTCATCAGATGCCCGGCCAGCGCCGGCTTCTTCAGCATGTCGGCCAGCCCGCGATACCGCCCCCAGTGATAGGGGACCGCACCGCCGCCATGCGGGATGATGAAGCGCAGCGTCGGGAAATCGGCGAACAGGTCGCCTTCCAGCAACTGCATGAACGCGATCGTGTCCGCCGCGATGTAATAGGCCCCGGTCGCGTGCAGCCCCGGATTGCAGCTGCCCGACACGTGGATCATCGCCGGCACGTCCAGTTCGACCATCGCCTCGTAGAAGGGATACCAGTAGCGGTCGGTCAGCGGCGGATGGCGGAAATGCCCGCCGCCCGGATCGGGGTTGAGGTTGCAGCCGATGAACCCCATGTCGACGCAGCGCCGCAGTTCCGCGATCGAACCCTGCATGTCGGCAGCCGGCGACTGCGGCAACATGCACACCGCGGCGAAGATGTCGGGGTAGAGATCGACGCACCGCGCGATCAGGTCGTTGTTGGCGCGCGCCCAGGCGATCCCCACGCCCTCGTCCCCGACATGCGGCGCCATGGCGGACGCGCGCGGGGAAAAGATCGTCATATCCGCCCCGCGTTCACGCAGCAGGCGGATCTGGTTTTTCTCCAGCGTCTCGCGGATCTCGTCGTCGGCGATCGCGGGATAGGCGGGCGCTGGCCGCCCCGCCTCGAACGCCGCGACCTGATCCTCGCGCCAGCGGTTATGCGCGGTCGGCGCGGTGGTATAATGGCCGTGGCAATCGACGATCATCGTCATGCGGCGTCCCTCCTGTCGTCGTTGATCTGCCCGATCTTGGCGGACAGCCCCGGTGCGGGGCGCTGCACCCCCAGTTCGCCGATCGCGCGCTGCCGCAGGACGGTGGCGCGCGTCATCGCGCTGCCGGTGCCGAGCGCATCGAGCGTTTTCGTGACCTCTTCCATCTCGGCGGCGCGGCGCAGTCCATGGATCATCATGCGATCGAGATTATAATCCGCCCGCGCCGCCCACGGCTTCGCCCGGTCGCTGGCATCCAGCGATGCGAACACCTCCGCCGAAACGCCCGCCGCCGCCGCCGCCAGCGCGCATTCGGCCGTCAGCGCCTCCATCCCCTTCACCATCACCGACCGGATCATCTTGATCGACGACGCACGGCCGATCTCGTGCCCGACGACGTCGATCCGCGTGAAGCCCAGCGCCGCCAGCGCCACCTGCGCCGCGCCTGCCGCCGCCCCGCTCAGCAGCAGCGGCACCGAAAGCCGCGCGGGGTCGACCGGCGCCATCACCGCAACGTCCACATAGCATCCGCCCGCCGCGTCGATCAGCCGCGCCGCCGCCCGCTTGGTTTCGGGCGCGACGCTGTTCATGTCGCAATAGAGCGCGCCGGGCGCGATCGCCGCCGCCGCTGCCGTCGCGACCGCCAGCGCCTGATCCGCCGTCACCAGCGACAGGATGACCGGCGCGTCGCGAACCGCATCCGCCAGCCGGTCGCAACCCGCGACGCCGGCCATGGCATAGGCCGCGCGCATCCCCGCGCTCCCTTCCGTGCCCGCACCATCGCTCAGGCGATCATGAACGCGCGCGCCACTCCACCCCCCGGCGGTGGCGAAGGTGCGTCCGGCTTCGCCGAACCCGATCAGGGCGAGCATCGTCTCCATCGCCGGGGACCTGCCGCCTTTGCGCCGCCCCGACCAATCGGATTGCACGCGCATCCATTAGATTATGCGAAGTCTCCGCTATTCCTGCTCGGCCAGCGTCTCGATGAAGCGGCGTTGCAACGCCGTCGGTCGCCAGTCGTCGCGCGTCGAGATGCCGATCGTGCGGCCGACATCGCCGGGCACCGGGCCGATCGCCGCCAGCCAACCCGCCTCCAGCTCGACACGGACCTGATCGGTGGACAGCAGGGTCAGGAAATCGCTGCCGACCAGTATCTGGCGCACCATGATGACCGACCCGCATTCGATCGGCACATGCGGGGCCGCGACCCCGGCTGCGGCGAACATCGATGCCCACAGCGCGTACAGCGGCGTCCCCGGCGCGGGGACGATCCACGGATAGGACGCCAAGTCGCGCGCATCCACCGTGCCGCCCCGCGCGGCAAGCGGATGGCCCGCGCGGCCGATGATGATCGGACGGTCCTCGAACAGCGGCCGTTGCGCGATCCCGTCGGGCGCCTCCGCCCGCAGCGCGCCGACCATCAGGTCGATCTCGCCATCGCGCAGCGGCCCGACCAGTTCGGCGTGCGATCCCTCGACGATCGTCAGATCGACCTGCGGATGCCGGGCATGGAACAGCCCGATCGCCTGCGGCAACAGGCGCGCCCGCGACAGCGGCATCGCCCCGATCACGATCCGCCCCACCTCGCGCCCGTGCAGCGCCGCGAGTTCCGCGATGCCCGACCGCAATTCGACCAGCGCCAGCCGGAAATTACGCGCGACCGCCAGCCCCCGCGCAGTCAGCGCGATGCCGCGGCCACGCCGCTCGACCAGCCGCTGGCCGATGCCCACCGACAGGTCGCCCACCGCCCGGTGCAGCGACGCCTCGCTCAGCCCCGTGGCCCCGGCCGCCGTGGCATAGCTGCCGGCATCGGCGACCGCCAGAAACGCGCGGATCTGCGCGCCGGTTGAATGGCCTCTGCCGATCCGCCGCAACGCCGCCTCGGCCCGCGGGGCCAGGATATGCGCCGCGTCGGTCGGCATCATGCCGTCCGCCCGCCGGTCGAACAGCGTCAGGCCGATCTGCGCCTCCAGCTTGGCCAGTCCCTGCGTCACCGCCGGCTGCGTCAGGTTGACGGCGCGCGCGGCGCTGCTGATCCGCCCGGTCGCGACGATCGCGACCATCGCGCGCAGGTGCCGGCTATTGAGACTGAGCGGGTCCATGATGCGCGATTAGCAAAAACTTATGCGGCGCGCACGAATTGCATTTGTCGCGGATCGGGCCGGCTGTCCATGACGCCCGGCAGCGTACAGGGTCGAAGGGAATTGGCATGTCGGGCATCGTCGTCCAGAATATCGCACGCGCCGATCCGGCCGTCATCGACGGGCTGGCCCACCACGGCGTCGCGACGGTGCACGAGGCGCAGGGCCGTACCGGTCTGCTCGCCCCGCACCTGCGGCCGATCTATCCCGGCGCACGGATCGCGGGCAGCGCGGTCACGATCTCCGCCGCGCCCGGCGACAACTGGATGATCCATGTCGCGATCGAACAGTTGCAGCCCGGCGACATCATCGTGCTCGGCCCGACCAGCCCCAGCACCGACGGCTATTTCGGCGATCTGCTTGCGACCTCGGCGATGGCGCGCGGCTGTCGCGGACTGGTGATCGATGCCGGTGTGCGCGACATACGCGACCTGACGCAGATGGGCTTTCCGGTCTGGTCGAAGGCGGTGCACGCACAGGGCACGATCAAGGCGACGATCGGATCGGTCAACGTCCCGGTCGTGTGCGCGGGCGCGCTGGTCAATCCCGGCGACATCGTGATCGCCGATGACGACGGCATCTGCATCGTCGCGACTGCCGATGCCGCCGCCGTGCTGGAAAAGGCCGATGCGCGCGCGGCGATCGAGGAATCCAAGCGCCAGCGGATGGCGGCGGGTGAACTGGGTCTCGACATCTACGACATGCGCCCCCGGCTGGCGCAGATGGGCCTGAAATATGTCTGATCCGGCGAGCGATGGCGTCCGCTGCATGTGGATGCGCGGCGGCACGTCGAAGGGCGGTTATTTCGTCAGGGACGATCTACCCGCCGACCGCGATGCCCGCGACGCCTTCCTGCTCCGCGCGATGGGCTCGCCCGATCCGCGCCAGATCGACGGCATGGGCGGCGGTGATCCGCTGACCAGCAAGGTCGCGCTGGTATCGCGGTCGGACCGCGCGGGCGTCGATATCGACTATCTGTTCCTGCAGGTCTTCGTCGATCGCCCGATCGTCAGCGGCCAGCAGAATTGCGGCAACATCCTGGCCGGCGTCGGCCCCTTCGCGATCGAGCGCGGGCTGGTCGCACCGACCGGCGACGAGACGCGGGTGGCGATCTTCATGGAGAATACCGGCCAGATCGCGGTCGCGACCGTGGCGACGCCGGGCGGCGTGGTCGACTATGCCGGTACGGCGCGGATCGACGGCGTGCCGGGCGGCGCATCCCCGATCCCGCTCGAATTTCGCGATACCGCCGGATCCTCCTGCGGCGCGCTACTGCCGACGGGGAACGCGGTCGACGAAGTGAACGGCATCCGCGTCACCCTGATTGACAATGGCATGCCCTGCGTCGTGATGAAGGCGGCCGATGTCGGCATCACCGGCTATGAAAGCCGCGACGAACTCGACGCCGCCACCGACCTGAAGGCACGAATCGAGGCGATCCGCCTCGCGGTCGGCGAACGCATGAATCTGGGC
This sequence comes from Sphingomonas sp. CFBP 8760, assembly GCF_014841615.1. GTDB lineage: Bacteria > Pseudomonadota > Alphaproteobacteria > Sphingomonadales > Sphingomonadaceae > Sphingomonas. The sequence continues at coordinate 54,745 of NZ_JACYUG010000001.1, forward strand.
GACGTGCGCGACAAGTCGGTGCCAAAGATGATGCTCGTGGCCCCGCCCCTTCATGGCGGCGCGATCACGGTGCGCAGCTTCATCCCGCACCGTGCACATGCGTCGATCGGCGTGCTGGGCGCGGTCAGCGTCGCGACCGCCTGCCTGATCGCCGGATCGCCCGCGGCAGAGGTCGCGACGGTTGCCGCGGGTCGCCGCAAGACGCTGTCGGTCGAACACCCCACGGGGGAGACGACCTGCGTGATCGAACTGGACGAACGGGGCGCGGTGCAGACCGCGGCGATGCTGCGCACCGCGCGCAAGCTGATGGACGGAAAGGTTTTCGCATGAGCACCGACGCAGCGGGCCGCATCACGAGCTGGCACCCGAACCCCACCGTCCCGCGCTTCGTGCCGCCGCCCGGCGCGGTGGACGCGCATTGCCATGTGTTCGGGCCGATGGCCGACTTCCCGTTCAGTGCGCAGGCGAAATACCTGCCCGCCGATGCCGGACCCGACATGCTGTTCGCCCTGCGCGACCGGCTAGGCTTCGCGCGCAACGTCATCGTCCAGGCCAGTTGCCACGGCACCGACAATGCCGCGACGCTGAACGCCATCGCCCGTTCCGGCGGCATGGCTCGCGGCGTCGCGGTGGTCGATCCGGCCATCACCGATCGCGAACTGGAAGCGCTACATGACGGCGGCATTCGCGGCGTCCGCTTCAACTTCCTCAAGCGACTGGTCGACAACGCGCCCAAGGACAGGTTCCTCGAAATCGCCCGTCGCATCCAGCCGCTCGGCTGGCACGTCGTCATCTATTTCGAGGCGGATATCCTCCAGGAATTGCGCCCCTTCCTCGATGCGATCCCGACATTGATCGTCGTCGACCATATGGGCCGCCCCGACGTCACGCAGGGCCCCGACGGTGCCGACATGACGGCGTTCCGCACCCTGCTCGACAGCCGCGACGACATCTGGACCAAGGTCACCTGCCCCGATCGCCTCGAAGAACCCGCCGGCCCGCCCTGGGACCGGTTCGTCACGGTGGTACGCCCGCTGGTCGAGGATTATCCCGACCGCGTGCTGTGGGGCACCGACTGGCCACACCCCAACATGCAGAACGCCGTGCCCGACGACGGCGCACTGGTCGACATCATCCCCCGCATCGCGGTGACGGCGGACTTGCAGCGGACGTTACTCGTGACGAACCCGATGGCACTGTACTGGCCGGAAGATCGCGGCATCCCGCCCAGCCTCTGACCGGTGCAATCCGGCTTCGGATGTCAGGAGCATCGGGATCATGCCAGACGACGCAACAATCCGATCAGAATGATCCGTTCGGCGCTTGAGAGGTTGGCAAGCAGCCGATCCTCATGCGCCCCGATGCGAGCCAGACAATCCGCGACCATGGCACTGCCCGCAGCGGTCAGTGTCAGTGCGAAGGCACGTCTGTTGCTGGGCACCACGACGCGCGTGATCAGATCCCGTTCTTCCAGTTCGGCAATGAGTCCGACGATGTTTGCACGCTTGATCTCCAGGGCGTCGGCAATGCTGCCCTGATTGATCCCGGGATTGGCCGCGATCAACGCCAACACGCCGAACAGCACCTGACGAATCTCGGTTCCGGCCATCGCTTCGGAGAAACTCCTGTCGAGACCGTTTCCGACGCGTCGCACCTGATAGCCGACGAACGCATCTAGAAGACTCGTATCGATCTGCCCACGCTGTTTCGTCGTCACGCGATACCTGTAATTTTGCTCCGATCCCTGTGTTCACTTCCCCACGAAGGGTCAATAGCTGCCTTGGTATGATTATCGTGATAACTGAGCAACATATATATCACATATCAGTAGGCTGGTGAAGTTGCCCGCAACATCGCAAGTTTTTCAGCTAAACCATTGTGATAATAGATTGATATGTCACATTGCATTCCATAGGATTCTGGCTATCCGGCCCGTCAAGGATGCATCCCGCCATCACGGGACGCCTGAGATCAAAGGGGGGGATGGCATATGAGAAGCTTCCTGTTGGCCACGTCGTGCATGATTTTTGCCGCACCAGTCGCTGCGCAGAATGGACGCAACACCACGGCAGGGCTCATCAGCCTCGTGTCGGCACGGCCGCGTCTGGGCGAGTTCAGCGGCAGCGCCGACATCGGCTATGGCAATTACGACGCGGTTCAGGGAACGGGCGTGCTGAACGTGCCGCTGGGCACGTCGGCGGCATTGCGCGCTGCCGTCAACTACGACCGTCGGGACAGCTATCTCACCCCGGCCAACGACACCTATGACGTCGATCCGTTCAAGGACAATCTGTCGGGCCGCCTGTCGTTGCTGGTCAAGCCGACCGACCGGCTGACCGTCGTCCTTCGCGGCGATTACAGCGTCATCAAGGGGCATCCGGGGCCGCAGGTCCAGTTGTCGACGCTCTATCAGGGTCCGTTCGCAAACCCGGCCGACGGCGAGTTGGGGCAGAACCCGGTGCCACGGTCCGGCGGCCGGGAAGCGCTCAGCACCGTCGGCTATTCCGAACGCCGGCAATCCAATCGCGACAACCGCTCATGGGGTATCCAGGGCGACGTCACCTATGAATTGTCGGAAACGCTGACCGCCAGCTATGTCGGTTCGTACCGCAAGTTCAAGCGCGACGAGGAGTTCACCGGCGTGACCGGGCTTGTCCGCGCCACGGGCCTGTACGCCACCACGCCGCAGACGTTCGATGGCGATTATGCGCAGAATTCGCAGGAACTGCGCCTTGCCTATGACAGCAACGCCCTCAAGCTGCAGGCCGGCGGCTTCTTCTTCCGCGAGATGTCCGAGGTCGATTTCTTCCTATACGGTTCGCAGGGGTTCCAGCCGGGGCAGCGCGGCTACATCTTCGGCTTCCCGCAGGATACGGTGTCGAAGTCGCTCGCCTTCTTCGGTCAGGGTACGCTGACGCTCGTCGACGGGCTGCGCGCCACCGGGGGCGTCCGCTGGACCAAGGACGACAAGAGCCGCGTCGGCGCGACGATGTTCCATGCCAACCTGTCAGACCCGCTCGCCTTCACGACCGGAACGCAGCCCGGGACCACCAATCCGCGCAGCTCACGCGATTCGCTCAACGACGCATCGGTCGCCTATCGCAAGGTGACATGACGCGGCGGTCTGGAATATGATCTGGGGCCGCAGACCCTGCTCTATGGATCGATGTCCACCGGCTACAAGGCGGGTGGCTTCAACGACGGCTGCCTCGCGGGCGCGACCAACTGCGCCGGTGCGGCGATCTCCCCCCCGATCTGCTGTTCTACGAGCCCGAGACGCTCACGGCCTATGAGATCGCCTTCAAGACCCGGGTGCCCGGCAACGCGGGGCGCCTGAACGGCAGCTATTTCCATTACGACTACACCAACCTGCCGCTGTCGCAATTGACGCTGATCGCGGGTGCGCCGACGCAGCGGACGCTCAATGCCGGGCAGGCCAAGATCGACGGTGTCGAGCTGGAGAGCGTCATCACCCCCGCGCGCAACCATCAGTTCGACGTCTCGGCGACCTGGCTCAACGCCCGTTACACCGATTATCTGGTGGACGCGGTCGGGCCGTTGTTCGCCCAGTTCGCCGGGCGCAAGCTGGACCGCTCGCCCGGATGGACGGTGTCGGCCGCCTATGACTGGCGCATCCCGCTCGCCAATTTCGGCGCGGGGTTCGACGATGGCGTCGCCCAGCTCACCGATCCGCGGCTGTACGGCGTACGCGTCGGCACACGTTTCCGAACCTCGCGGGCAGGCCCCCGCCTGCCCGTGACCGCCGTTCGCCCCTTGCCGGACGGGGCGATCGGTCGACGACGACGAACAACCGTCCCGCCGGAGAGCAGTCGTGAAAACCCGGATCGCCACATTTCTGCCCCTGACGTTCGCCATGGTGGCCATGGCGCCGCCCGCACCGGTTTCGGGGGTCGTGCAGGCGACCGGAGCGACGGAGCCGCGTCGGATCGCGCTCGATGAGCGGAATGGCCCGGTAATCGTCGTCGACGAGCTGCGTTTTCGCGATCTCGATCGCAATGGTGCGCTGACACCTTATGAAGACTGGCGTCTGCCGATCGCGCGGCGCGTCGACAATCTGGTGCATCGCATGAAGCTGGCGGAAAAGGCCGGCACGATGATGCACGGCTCGCTGCCCGCCAGTGACGGCGTGATCGGTGCGTCCGCGTTAGGCTATGATCGTGGGGGCGTGGAACGGATGATCGCCGACCTGAAGATCACCAACGCCATCACCCGCCTGTCGGTGTCGCCACGGCGCATGGCGGAAGAGAACAACGCGCTACAGGCGATCGCGGCGCGTACCCGTCTCGGCATTCCACTGACGATCAGTTCGGATCCGCGACACCATTTCCAGACCGTCGTCGGGGCCAGTTCCGGGGCCGGCGGCTATTCGCAATGGCCCGAGACGCTGGGCTTCGCCGCGCTGCGCGATCCGGCCCTGATGCGGCGTTTCGCCGATATCGCGCGCCGCGAATATCGCGCCACCGGCGTCCATCAGGCATTGTCGCCCCAGGCCGACCCGTTCACCGAACCGCGCTGGTCGCGTGGCACCGGCACCTTCGGATCGGACCCCGCCGTCGCCCGCACCTTGGTCCAGGCCCATGTCGCCGGCTTTCAGGGCGGCGAGCAGGGACTGACGCGCGACGGCGTGATGGCGGTGGTCAAGCACTGGGTCGGCTATGGCGCCAATCCGGACGGGTTCGACGGACATAACCGTTACGGCCGGATCGCGGTGCTCGACGACGCCTCGCTGCAAAAACATATCGAGCCGTTCAAGGGCGCGTTCGCCGCACGGGTCGCGGGCGTCATGCCGACCTATGACATCATCACCGGTGTCACCATCGACGGCAAGCCGGTGGAACCGGTCGCCGCCGGCGTCAACCGGCAACTGCTCGGCCTGTTGCGCACCCGCTACCGGTTCGACGGCATCATCCTGTCGGACTGGGGCATCACGCGGGACTGCGCGCGCCAATGCGTGGCGCCGACCCGGCCGCAGCGCCCGGCCCGAGATCGCGATGCCGTGGGGCGTCGAGACCCTTTCCCAGCGCGGCCGTTTCGTGAAGGGGGTTGCGGCGGGCCTCGACCAGTTCGGCGGCGTCGAGACGCCCGGCGTCATCATCGATGCGGTCCACGCGGGGACCTTGCCGGAAGGACGGATCGACCAGTCGGTCGCGCGTATCCTGGCGGTCAAGTTCCAGCTCGGCCTGTTCGAGAACGCCCTCGTCGATCCCGAAGCGGCGGCCCGCGTCGTCGGCGCTCCCGATATCCGGCGCGAAGCCGAACGGGTACAGGCTACAGCGCAGGTGCTGTTGAAGAACGACGGTGGCCTGCTGCCGTTGCGCGCCGGCACCCGTGTCTATCTGTCCGACATCGATGGCGCGGCGGCACGCGCGCACGGGCTGACCGTGTTCGACGATCCGGCACAGGCCGATGTCGCGCTGGTGCGTGCGGCCACCCCCTATGAAACGCCGCACCCGTTCCACTTCTTCGGATCGCGCCAGCACGAAGGGCGGCTGGACCTGCGGCCCGGCGACAAGGATCATGACGCCATCGTGCGGCTGGCGCGGATCAAGCCCGTCGTCATGGCGATCTTCCTCGACCGCCCCGCCGTGCTGACCCGCGTGGCCGGATCGGCGCGGGCCATCATCGGCAATTTCGGTATTGGCGACGATGCGCTGCTCGCTGCCGTGACCGGCGCCATCCCCCCCCGCGGCCGGCTACCCTTCGAACTGCCGCGCTCGATGGAGGCCGTGCGACGGCAGAACCCGGCAGACCCCGACGATAGCGGCGAGCCGTTCTACGCCTTCGGTGCCGGATCGTCCCTGCCCGACCAATAGAGCGGTCGCGGCGGATCCCTGCCGTTCTCCGGCCTCCGGGGGTATCACGAAGGTGACCCGAGATCGTGGAGAACGCGCTTCTGGCGCCGAGGAGCCGATTCGGCCCGCTGCGATCATGCAGGCGGTCGCCACATACTCGCGCAAGGTCGCCCAGGCCTTGATGCCTTGTACTTCATTGGCTTGTGACAGGAGCCCCCCCGGGCCGAACCGCGGTTATGCGGCGGCGGGTCCCGCGACGGCTTGACCTAACCCCCCGTCATGTGGGTCAAGGCGCACGGGCCGATGCGCCGCCCGCCGCGACCGGAAACCCATATGATGCGCCGCTACCCGACCATCGCCCTCCTCCTCGCGGCGGTCGCCATGCCGCTGGCGGCGCAGGTCCCGGCCCCCGCCGAATGGGAACGGCCCGAGGTAATCCGCCAAGGCGCGGAGCCGATGCACGCGACCTTCGACGGGTTCGAGACGCGGGCGGGCGCCCTGTCGCGCGACGTGCGCCGGTCGCGGTATCACCTGTCGCTCGATGGCGACTGGCGCTTCCATCTGTCGCCCACGCCGGAGGCGCGGCCGGCGGATTTCCACCGGCCCGACTACGACGTATCCAGCTGGGGCACGGTGACGGTGCCCGGCATCCTGCAGGCGCAGGGGCATGGCGGGCCGGTGTTCGTGGGCTCGGGTTATCCCTTTCCGCGCAACCAGCCCTGGATCGATCACACGCTGAACGAGGTCGGATCGTACCGGCGCGATTTTACCGTGCCCGCGCATTTCGCGGGGCGGCGCCTGCTGCTGACGGTCGGGGCGGCGGGTGCCGCCTATTACATCTGGGTCAACGGCGTCCGCGTCGGCTATTCGGAGGATTCGAAACTGCCCGCCGAGTTCGACGTGACCGCCGCCGCCCGGCCGGGCCGCAACACGGTGGCGATCGAACTCTATCGTTACGCCGATGGCAGCTATCTGGAGGATCAGGACTTCTGGCGCGTCAACGGCATCGAACGCGGCATCACCCTGTATGCCGCGCCCGCCACGCGCATCCGCGACCTGTCGGTCGGCGCCGGGCTGGACCGTGCCTATCGCGACGGTCGCCTGACGCTGGCGGTCGACGTCGCCGGCACGACCGACCCGACGGCCCGGTTGCGCGCCACCTTGCTCGACGGCAAGCGCCCGCTGCTGACGCGGGAGATGCCCGTGGCGGGCGGCAAGGCGGCCCTCGACGCCACCCTGCCCGCGATCCGGCCGTGGAGCGCGGAGACGCCCGACCTCTACACGTTGCTGGTCGAACTGGTCGATGCGAAGGGCCGGTTGATCGAGGCGACCAGCCGCCGCATCGGCTTCCGCACCGTCGAGATCGCGGGCGGGGAGGTGCGGGTGAACGGCCGTCGCATCATGATCCGCGGCGTCAATCGCCACGAACATGATCCGCACAGCTTCCGCATCGTCTCGGAGGGGACGATGCGCCGCGATATCGAACTGATGAAGCAGGCAAACGTCAACGCGGTCCGCACCTCGCATTATCCCAACGATCCGCGCTGGTACGATCTCGCCGACGAATATGGCCTGTACGTGATGGACGAGGCGGATATCGAGAGCCACGGCTATCTCAGCCTGTCGCAGCAGAACGACAACGATCCCGCCGTCCTCCTCGGCAACAAGCCCGAATGGCGTGCCGCGCATCTCGACCGGGTGGAACGGATGGTGGAGCGGGACAAGAGCCATCCGTCGATCATCTTCTGGTCGCTGGGCAACGAAACCGGCATCGGCACCAGTTTCGAGGCGGCGGCGAAATGGGTGAAGGCGCGCGACCCGTCGCGGCTCGTCAGCTTCCTCGGCTGGAGCATGAGCGGCTGGCGCCATCCGGTGAACACCTATGTCGATATCTTCGCGCCGATGTACGACGATGTGTGGAAACTGGCCGATTACGCGCAGCAACCCGGCCTCACCCAGCCGCTGATCCTGTGCGAATACGCCCACGCGATGGGCAACAGCCTGGGCAATTTCGCGGATTACTGGGACGTGATGCGGCGCTACCCGAAGCTGCAGGGCGGCTTCGTATGGGACTGGGTCGACCAGACGATCATCCTGAAGGACAAGGCGGGCCGCGACTATTTCGCGCAAGGGCCCGATTTCGCCAACAAGGGCGGTGACGACAGCCCGGTCGGCGACGGCGTGATCCGATCGGACCGCACGCCCGACCCGGAATATTTCGAGCTGGCGAAGGTCCAGTCGCCAATCGCCTTCGCGCAGATGCGGCCCGGATACGCGGTCGAGAACCGGCACGACCATATCGACCTGTCGCGCTTCACGCTGGACTGGACGATGATGGAGGATGGCCGCGCCGTCGCCAGCGGTATGATCCCCACGCCGGTGGTGGCGCCCGGCGGCCACGCCCCCCTCGCCTTCACCCCGCCACCCGCCCGCGATGCGGGCGCGGAACGTATCCTGGTACTGCGCGCCCGCGCGAAGCCGGGGGCGATCCCGATGGTCGCGGCGGGCCATGTCGTCGGCTGGGAACAGTTTCCGCTGACGGCCCCGCGCGAACCGGCCGCCGCCACCGCCACCGTCGCGCCGGTCGCGGCGGGTGACGTGCTGCGGCTGGCGGCGGGCGATGCGGTGCTGGAGATCGATCGCGCCACCGGCCTCGTCCGCCGCTATGCGCGCGGGGACCGCACGCTGCTGACCGGCGGCGCCCCCGATTTCTGGCGGGCGCCGACCGACAACGACATCGGCAGCGGCGTGCCGAAGAGCCATGCGATGTGGAAGCAGTTCTCCCGGAACCGCCGCGTCGACGGGGTCGCGGGTGAGGGCGATGCGATCGTCGTCCGCCATGACATGGGCGTCGGATCGGTGAAGACGGTCACCCGCTGGACGATGGCGGCGGACGGCACGGTGCGGGCGGAGGTCGATTTCACCCCGCTGCGCACCACGCTCCCCGATCCACTGCGCGTCGGCCTCGCCTTCCGCACGCCCGCCGCGCTCGACCGGGTCCGCTGGTTCGGGCGAGGGCCGCACGAAACCTATGCCGATCGCAAGACCGGCGGGCTGGTCGCGATCTGGCAGGGGGCGCTGGCCGACCAGTATCACGGCTATGCCCGGCCGCAGGAGTCGGGCAGCAAGCAGGATGTGCGCTGGATCGCGCTGACCGGTGCCGGCGTACCGGGGCTGCGCGTCACGGGCGCCCGGCCGCTGTCGGTCAACGCCCTGCCCTTCCCCTATGACGATCTGGAAACCGCCCGGCACAGCAGCGACATCCGCCCGCACGGCGACGGCACGCTGCTGATCGACGCGGCGCAGGCGGGGGTCGGCGGCGACACCGGCTGGAACCTCGATGGCCGGGCGCACATGCCCTATCGCATCGCGGTGAAGCCGTTGTCCTACAGCTTCACGATCGGCGCCGACCGGCCGTAAAGCCGGCGGGCCAGCGCGCCGCCCCCATCGGTGCGCCGCCCCCCATCAACGCGCCGACAGGATCACCGTCTGCGGCCCCCGGCCCAGCGGCACGGTCCACATGCCGCGCGCCGCCGTGCCGCGATCGGGCGCATAGGCCGCGCCCCCCGCCGGCGCCTCGACCAGCAGCCGCGCCGCCGGGGTCGTCGCACTCGCCGCATCAAGCGTCAGCACGATGCGGCGTCGCGCGGGCTGCCATTCGGCGCGGGCGATGGTGCCCGCCGCCAGCGTGATCCACTGCCCCGCCGGCGCCACGAACAGCCGGGTGCGCGCGCCGTCGTGCGGCGTCACCGCCACCGCGTCCCCGCGCTCCGCCACGGTGCCGCCGAAGCCCAGCCAGCCCAGCGCCGGATCGCGCACCAGATAGGTCGCGGCGGCATAGGCATGGCCGAAATAACCCATGCCATAATCCCCCGTCATCGGGTCCCAGTCCATCACGTCCGGTTCCGAATGGAAGCCGGCGGCGGCGAAGCCGTCGCGATCGACATTGGTGATCCCGCCCATGAACCCGCCATAAGCGACGCGCAGCAGGTGAAGGTCGGCGGGATCGCGGCGGAAGGCGTCGAACAGCGGCACCGCGTTCAGCGCCGATCCGTAATGGTGCAGCTGCCGCTCGATCCGCTTGATCTTGCCGCCGTACAGGAAATCCCAATAGCGGCGCGCATTGCCGTTATAGCCCCAATGCGGCACCGTGGGGTCATAGCCCAGGATCACCTCGCGCGTGATCGCGGCTTCCTTCGCATGACCGAAATACCGCATCCAGGCATAGACCTCCGGCTGGCCGGTCGAATCCCACGCCATCTCGCTGCCGAACGGATAGGCCAGCGTCCGCCAGTGATCGGCGCGCTTGCGCATCAGCCCTTCGACCTCGGTCGCCTCGGCGGTCATCCCTTCGCGCTTCAGGTCGAGCAGGATTTCGAGGAATATCTCGCCCTCCATCTGGCCGAACTCGGCATAATGCGGTGCATCGCGCATCATCGCGACCGTCGTTTTGTGGGCCCAGCCCAGATACCAGCGCCAGTCGTGGCGGGTGACCAGCCCGAAATGGTTGCGCGCCAGCCGGTACAGCACCCAGTGACCGGCGGCGACATGCGGATAGTTGTAGGAGCGGCCGAGATCGTCGGCCTGTTCCTTCTTCCACGATGCCCAGGTGCTCCAGTCGACGGATGCGTCGTAATAGCGGCCGAAGCGTGCGGGATCGTACCAGAACAGGCTCTTTTTCACCCCGCCCGCATGGCGACCTTCGGCGATCTGGAGCTTGCCGACGACCGTTTCATTCACCAGCCGTTCCAGCTTGGCGACCTCGCCCGGCTCGGGATGGTCGAGCTGCTTCATCGCCGCCGCCACCCAGGCGCCGGCGCCGCCCTCGTCGCTCATCCCCGCGATCCAGACCCGCTGGTCCTGCGTGACGATGCGGTCCGCCTGCCGGTCATAGGTCAGGATCGCGGGCGCGCGGCCGAACGGATCGGCCTTGTCGTCGAACCACTGCCGCGTCGTGGCGAACCGCCCGAGATCGGCGGACACCTGCGCCAGCGGCTTCGTGACATAGTAATGCACCGCCTGCACGCTGCCATCGGCATAGGTGATCGCCACCCGCGCCCGGCCCCAGCCGCTGCCCTTCACCGTATAGCGCGCCCAGCCGGTCGGCGCCCTGGCCGGGGTCAGCGTCATCGCGCCGGCGGGGGATACCGTCACCGACCGGATCGGCTGGCCGGCCTTCACGAACAGGTCGGCGGGGGCGTCGGTCGGCACGACGTAACCGGGGATGCCGATCGCCAGCGGCCGGCCCGCTGTCGTCAGCGTCGGTTCGATCGCGCGGATCGAGGGTGCCGCGACGAAGCGGATGCCGATCGTCCGCCGCTCGCCGGGTGCCAGCGTGAAGCCGCTCGCCGGGTTCCACGGCGCCCCCGCCTTGCCGGCGACGGGGTTCGGCACCTCGCCCGCCATCGCCCTGCTCGCGACCATCCAGTCGTAGAACCCCTCCGACGTCTGTTCGCGCGGGCTGCGATCGGTGAAGACGTCGCCCGCCGGCTGCCGCCTCGCCTCGCGCAGGATGCGGTATTCCTCCAGCGGGGTGCGGGCGTCCGGCACAACCAGCAGCGCCGGGCCCTTTCCGTTCAGCCGCGTCACCTGCAGATAGCCGGCATCCTGCCCGACATAGGGATCGACGAAGCTGGCCTGCGCATGGGCCTGTTCCAGCGACCGGCCGCTGATGATGTTGTCGAACACCATCGGCAGCCCCAGCGCGCCGATCTCCACCGCCTGCTTGCCGGGATTGGCGATGGTGATGCGCATCGCGGGCGCCCCGTCCTGCTGCACCCAGGCGCGCTCGACCGTCAAAGGAAAGCCGTCGCCCATCGACGCGGTGATGTCGGCTCGCGCGATCACCGCGCCACCGGGGGCCAGCGGCCGCACCGGCCGGCGGGTGCGCGCGGAGGAATAGTCGCGCCACGCGCCATCCCCGGTGCGCAGCCGGACATGGATGTCGCCGACATGGTTGTATCCGTCGCCCCGCCGCTCGCCCGCGCGGTTCGACGGCAGGAAATCGAACCCGCCCTCGCCGCGCGGTGCCAGCCGCGCCAGCGTCTGCGTGTCGCGGCGCAGCGCCATGTCGAACACCCCGACGGCGTAGCGATCCTCGGTCGGCGCGGCCGGCGCAGGCGGAACGGCGGGCACCGCCGGGGCCTGGGGAACGGCGACCGGCGCGGCGGCAAGCAGCGGCGGGATCGCCAGCAGGACAGTCGGCAACAGCTTGTCGATACGCACGCCTGATATTCTCCCCCGGCTCGCCTCGGCGATGGTAACACGGCATGAATGGTTGACCATCGTCCACCGCCTGATTATCGTATACTATATTATTGGGAGATGGAAATGTCGATCGGTCGCCGCACCTTCCTGATGAGCGGCGCCACCCTGCCCCTCGCCGCCCTGCCCCCCGCCGCTCGCGCCATGACCGCCGCCCTGCCGGCCAAGGCCAGGGCGCTGCCGCTCTCCGCCGTCCGGCTGCGCCCCTCCGACTTCGCCCATGCGGTCGAGGTCAACCGCGCCTATCTGCTGCGGCTCGAACCCGACCGGCTGCTCCACAATTTCCATGCCTTCGCCGGCCTGCCCCCCAAGGCAAAGGTCTATGGCGGCTGGGAAAGCGATACCATCGCCGGCCACACGCTGGGTCATTACCTGTCGGGGCTGGCGCTGACCCATGCCCAGATCGGCTGCGACGACTGCGCGCGCCGTGCCGCCTACATCATCGACGAGCTCGCCGCGTGTCAGGCCAAGAACGGCGACGGCTATGTGGCGGGCTTCACCCGCAAGCGCAAGGACGGCCAGGTCGTCGACGGCAAGGAGATCTTTCCGGAGATCATGCGCGGCGACATCCGCTCCGCCGGGTTCGACCTCAACGGTTGCTGGGTGCCGTTCTACAATTGGCACAAGCTCTATACCGGTCTGTTCGACGTCATCGACCATATCGGCCCCAACCCCGGGGCGATGGCGATCGCTACCGGGCTGGGCGCCTATATCGAGCGGGTGTTCGCGGCGCTGGACGACGAACAGGTGCAGACGGTGCTGGCCTGCGAACATGGCGGCCTGAACGAAAGCTTCGCCGAACTCCACGCCCGCACCGGCGATCCGCGCTGGCTGAAGCTGGCGGAGCGGATCTATCACAAGAAGGTGCTGACGCCGCTCAGCGAGAAGCGCGACGAACTGGCGAACATCCACGCCAACACGCAGGTGCCCAAGCTGATCGGGCTGGCCCGCCTGTACGAGATCACCGGCAATCCGGCGCATGGCACCGCCGCCCGCTTCTTCTGGGAACAGGTGACGCGTCATCACAGCTACGTGATCGGCGGCAATGCCGACCGCGAATATTTCACCGCGCCCGACACCATCGCACAGCACATCACCGAACAGACATGCGAGCATTGCAACACGTACAACATGCTGAAACTGACGCGGCAGCTCTATTCGTGGCAGCCCGACGGCGCGCTGTTCGACTATTATGAACGCGCGCACCTGAACCACGTCATGGCGCAGCAGGAACCGGTGAACGGCGGCTTCACCTACATGACCCCGCTGATGACCGGGGCGAAGCGCGAATATTCGGCGATGGACGGCGAGGAATTCTGGTGCTGCGTCGGCACCGGCATGGAAAGCCATGCCAAGCACGGCGAAAGCATCTTCTGGGAAGGCGGCGACACGCTGATCGTCAACCTCTACATCCCCGCCGACGCGCGCTGGGCCGCGCGCGATGCGAAGGTCGGCCTCGCCACCGCCTGGCCGTTCGAGGGCGAGGCGACGTTGCGCTTCGACGCGCTGGGCAAGCCCGGCACCTTTCCCGTCGCGTTGCGCGTGCCCGGCTATGCGGCCTCGGCCGATCTGTTTCTCAACGGCAAGCCGGTGACGGCGGCGCGCGCAGGCGGCTATGCCATCGTCGAGCGGCGCTGGAAGAAGGGCGACACGGTCACCATCCGCCTGCCGCTCGACCTGCGGCTGGAGGCAACACCGGGCGACGACCGGACGGTCGCGGTGCTGCGCGGCCCGCTGGTGCTGGCCGGCGATCTGGGGCGCGCCGACGGGGCATGGGACCGGCCCGATCCCGCGATGGTCGGCACCGATCTGATCGCGCGCTTTCGCCCCGTCGCGATGGACCAGGCGCAGTATGAAACCGATGGTCTGGTCCGTCCCGGCGACCTCAGCTTCGTGCCCTTCTACCGCCAGCACGACCGCCGCAGCGCGGTGTATTTCAAGCGTTTCACCGCGGCCGAATGGCAGGTGGAAGAAGCCGCCTTCCTGACGGAACAGGCCCGCCAGAAGGACCTCGCCGCCCGCTCGGTCGACGTGATGCACCTGGGCGAGATGCAACCCGAACGCGATCACCAGCTGACCTCGGACATCTCCTATCCCGTGTCCTATCGCGGTCGCTCCGGCCGCGACGCGCGCAGCGGCGGGTTCTTCGAGTTCACGATGGCGGTGAAGCCGGGGCCGCTGATGTTGCAGGCGACCTATTGGGGTGACGAGCGCAAGCGCAGCTTCGACATCCTGATCGACAACCAGCGCATCGCCACCCAGTCGCTGGACGCGGACCGGCCCGGCCAGTTCTTCGATGTCGATTATCCGCTGCCCGAGGCGCTGACCCGCGGCAAGAAACAGGTGAAGGTGCGCGTCGTGCCGCATGACCGGAACAGCGCCGGCCCGGTGTTCGGGATGCGGCTGTTCACCGCGAAGCCCGCGACGACCCCGGCACCCACCGTATGAGCGACGATCATGTCCGGATGACGCTGGCCGAGGTACGCGACTATGCGCGCGCCACGCTGACCCGGGTCGGCCTGTCGCCCGCCCATGTCGCCGCGGTGGCGGAGACGATGGTGGCGGGCGAGCGCGACGGGTGCGGCGCGCATGGGCTGTACCGCCTGCTCGTCGCCGCGCACAGCGTCGCGAGCGGGGTGGTGGTGCCGGATGCGGTGCCCGTCGCCTCGCGGCTGAAGCCGGGGCTGGTGCGGGTCGATGGGGGCGGCGGCTTCGCGCAGCTAGCGTTCGAGACCGGGCGCCCCCTGCTGGTGGAGGCGGCGCGGGCGGGCGGCATCGCCGCGCTGGCGCTGAACGACGTGGTCCATTTCGCCGCGCTCTGGCCCGAGATCGAGGCGCTGGTCGATGACGGCCTCGTTGCGCTCGCCTTCACCCCCAGCCATGCTTGGGTCGCCCCCGCCGGCGGCACGAAGTCGCTGTTCGGGACCAATCCGATCGCCTTCGGCTGGCCCCGCCCCGGCGGCACGCCGTTCGTGTTCGACTTCGCCACCTCGATGGTCGCGCGCGGCGAGATCGAACTGCACCGCCGCGCCGGCCAGCGGATACCGACCGACTGGGGCCACGCCCCCGACGGCGGCGACACCGATGATGCGGCCACGGTGCTGGCCGGCGCGATGCGCACCTTCGGCGGGCACAAGGGCTCCGCGCTGGCGACGATGGTGGAACTGGTCGCCGGGCCGCTGATCGGCGACCTGACCAGCGCCGAATCGCTGGCCGCCGACGCGGGCCGCAAGGGCTCGCCGATCGGGGGCGAGCTGATCCTCGCGATCGATCCCGCCGGTTTCCTGGGCGATGCTGCCGCCGGTCATCTGGCGCGGGCCGAGGCGGTGTTCGCCGGCATCGAGGGACAGGGCGCGCGCCTGCCCGGATCGCGCCGCCATGCCGCCCGCGCGGTCAGCCTGCGCGATGGCGTGCTGATCCCCCGGCAACTGATCGCCGATATCGACGCCGTGACCTGAGGATATTGCATGAGGCTCCTTCCCGCGCTGCTCCTGACCGCTCTCGCCCCCCTGCCCGCCGCGGCGCAGACGCCACCGGCGTCAACCGCCGCCACCGGCGCCGACGCGCGGTTCGATGCGCTGGCGGCGGCCGAATACAAGTGGCGCGGCACGTTGTCGGCGGGGGACGAGGACACACCGCAGGACGAGGCACGCGGACTGCCCGATGTCGGCCCCGCCATGCAGGCGGCCAAGACCAAGCGGTGGACCGAAACGCTGGCGGCGCTCGACGCGATACCGCCAGCCAGCCTGTCGCCGGCGGCCCGCGACAACTACGCCGTCTATCGCGGCCAGATCGCCGCACTGCTCGCCGAACAGCGGTTCCGCGATTACGAAAAGCCCCTGACCGCCGATACCAGCTTCTGGATCGACCTGGGCTATGCCAGCCGCGCGACCTACCGCACCGAAAAGGCGTATCGTGGCTATCTGACGCTGCTTGGCGATATCCCACGTTATTTCGACCAGAATATCGCCAACATGCGTGCCGGCCTGAAGCGCGGCTTCACCCCGCCGCAGATCACGCTCAAGGGTCGCGACATCGGGGTGGCCGAGGTGGTGAAGGCAGGCGGCACCGACGCCTCCCCCTTCTACGCGCCGTTCAGGGACATGCCCGCCACCATCCCCGCCGCCACGCAAGCGGCGCTGCGCGCGGAGGCGAAGCGGCTGATCGCGGCATCGGTGGTGCCGGCGCACGCGACGCTGCTCGCCTTCCTGCGCGACGACTACATCCCCGGCGCACGGCGGACGCTGGCGGCCTATGATCTGCCGGACGGTCGCGCCTATTACGCGTCCAAGATCGCCGAATATGTCACCCGCGATCAGTCCGCCGACCAGATCCACACAATCGGCCTGGCCGAGGTCGCCAGAATCCGCACCCGGATGGGCGAGGTGATGAAACAGGTGGCATGGCGGGGCGATCTGCCCGGTTTCCTGAACTTCCTGCGGACCGACCCGCAATTCTACGTGAAGACGCCGCAGGCGTTGCTCGACCGGGCGGCATGGACCGCCAAGGAATTCGACGGCAAGGCGTCCCGCTGGTTCGGCCGCCTGCCCCGCGCCCGCTTCGCGATCGAACCGGTGCCGGCCGATCTCGCGCCCTTCTACACCGGCGGGCGCGGTGGTCCCGGCATCTATCTGGTCAACACCTGGAACCTGTCGGCGCGCCCGCTCTACTCGCTGCCCGCGCTGACGCTGCACGAAAGCGCACCCGGCCATGCATGGCAGATGCCGTTCGCGATGGAGCTGGAGGGGCTGCCCGACTATCGCCGCAACACCTATATCTCTGCCTATGGCGAGGGCTGGGCACTGTATTGCGAGGCACTGGGCGAGGATATGGGGCTGTACCACACCCCCTACGAGACGTTCGGAATGCTCAGCTACCAGATGTGGCGCGCCGCCCGATTGGTGGTCGACACCGGCATCCATACGCGTGGCTGGACGCGCGAACGGGCACAGGCCTTCCTGCGGGACAACACCGCGCTGTCGACCCACGAGATCACGACCGAGGTCGACCGTTACATCGCCTGGCCGGGCCAAGCCCTCAGCTATTACATGGGCGAACTGACCTTCCTCGCCGGGCGCGCGAAGGCGGAAAAGGCGCTGGGCGCGAAATTCGATATCCGCGCCTTCCACGATGCCATGCTGTCGCTGGGATCGGTGCCGTTGCCGCTGGTCGATGCGCGGGTTGACCGCTTCATCGCCGATGGCGGCAAGGGGCCTTATCCGCTCACGCCCTGATATCAGCCCACTCCGTTCCGTCATGGCGAGCGCAGCGAAGCAATCCAGCGCCGGACCAGAACGCCCTGGATTGCTTCGCTCCGCTCGCAACGACGAACATCCGGTTCGACCTGATGTCATCCGGCTCTAGCTGCGCTCGCATCCCATGACGTCACGCTCAGGCCAGGCCCCGCTCCCGCCCTTTACCCGAACGGCCGGTCGATCGACGGCTGCGGCGTGGTGAACCATGCGGCGCCGGTATCGGTGACATGGAAATGATCCTCCAGCCGCACCCCGAACCGGTCGGGCACGACGATCATCGGCTCGTTGGAGAAGCACATGCCCGGCGCCATCGGCGTGGTGTCGCCCCGCACCAGATTGGCGGGTTCGTGGATCGACAGGCCGATGCCGTGGCCCGTGCGGTGCGGCAGACCCGGCAGGTGATAGCCGGGGCCAAGCCCCGCCCCCTCCAGCACCACCCGCGCCGCCGCGTCCACCGCCTCGCACGGCACGCCGGGTCCCGCGGCGGCGAAGGCGGCCGCCTGTGCCGCGTGTTCGACATCCCAGATATCGCGGATGTCCTGCGCCACCGATCCGAACGCATAGGTGCGGGTGATGTCGGAATGATAGCCGTGGACGCGGCAACCGGTGTCGATCAGCACCAGTTCGTCTTCCGCCAAGCGCTGGTCGCCGGGCAACCCGTGCGGAAACGCGGTCGCGCGGCCGAACTGCACCGCGCAGAAGAACGAGCCGCCACCCCCGATCGCGTGGTGCGCGGCATCGATGAAACGGATCACCTCGCTCGCGGCGATGCCGGGCCGCAGGATCGCGGCGGCGCGGGCCTGCACCTCCAGCGTCATCGCCTTCGCCTCTGTCAGGCAGGCGAGTTCGGCCGCCGACTTCACCATCCGGCACCCGTCGATCGCCGGCGCGCCGTCGACCAGCGCGATGCCGAAGCCGCGCAGCCGTTCCGCCCACGCGAACGGCATCAGCGGATCGACCGCGACCGCCCCCATCCCGCGGGCGGCATCCGCGACCAGCGCGACCGGGTTCTCGTCCTCCTCCCACAGCCGCAGATCGGCGGAAATCGTCAGATCGGCCTCCAGCGAGCCGAGCTCGAACCGCGGGCAGATCATCACCGGCTCGCCCGCGACCGGCAGCAGCAGCGCCACCATCCGCTCGGTCGCGCCCCAGGGCACGCCGGTGAAGTAACGCAGGCTGGACCCGGTATGGACCAGCAACACCCCCGCGCCCGCCGCCGCGGTCAGCGCCCGCGCGCGGTCCAGCCGGACGGCATATTCATCCGCCGCGATCGGTGGCACGCGATGCGCCGGCGGGGTGATCGCGGCAAGCTGGGTGGTGGCGTCGGAACGGCCGATGGTCATGGCGTCAGCTTTCGGAAACGGTCGATGGCGAAGGGCGAAAGGTCGATCGCGGGCGTGGCGCCGGTCAGCAGGTCGGCGACCAGCTCTCCGGTCACCGCGGCCAGCGTCAGCCCCAGATGCTGGTGGCCGAAGGCATAATACAGATTGTCGGCGCGGGTCGAGCGGCCGATCGCCGGCAGATAATCCGGCAGCGTCGGCCGCGCACCCATCCAGCGACGGAACGGCCCCGCGATCGGCAGGCCCAGTTCGGCGACGTGCCGCTCCAGCCGCGCCCATTTGCGCGGGTCCGGCGCGGCATCCGCCCGCCCCAGTTCGACGAAGCCCGCCACCTGCACGCTGTCGGCGTAGCGCGTGACGATGATCGACCGATCCTCGAACACCACCGGCGGCAGGTCGGCGGGCCACCGCTCGGCCTGCCCCCGGATATGATAGCCACGCTCGGCGATCAGCGGCACGCGATGCCCGGCGACCGCCATCGGCGCGGCCGATCCGATCCCGGCGGCGATCACGATGCGATCGGCCGCGATGCCCCGGATCGTCATCCGGTCGCCATCGCGGAACAGCGTCGCCGTATCGCGCACCGTCTCGACCCCGGCCGCCGCCAGCGCCGTGTCCAGCGCCTGTGCGAGCCGGTCGAGATCGGCGATCTGGCCACTGCCGGTGAAGCGGATCGCCGCCGCCACCTGCGGCGACAGCGACCGCAGTCGGGCGAGGTCGGCGTCGGTGGCGGCGTCGATCCGGGTGGTGCCGATATCCGCCGCCCGCCACTGGGCGATCCCCGCCGCGGCGCGGACGGCATCGGGCCAGGTGACGAAATGTCCGTCCTCGCGGAGCAGGTCGCCGGCGTCGACCGCCGCGACCAGCCGCCGCCATGCCGGCATCGCCCCCGCCAGCAACCCGCGCAGCGCGGCCGATCCCGCCGCGAACCGCGTGGGGGTGGACGCCGCCAGCAGCCGGATCGCGAACGGCAACCACGTCCCGGCCTGCGCCACCGGCAGGTCGAGCGGCCCGCCCCGCGCGAACAGCCGCCCCGGCACGCTGCAGATCATCGCGGGCGAGGCGAGCGGCGCGACCTGTTCGGTCGCCAGATGCCCGGCATTGCCCCACGATGGCGCCGACCGGTCGGCGGCGGGATCGATCATCGTCACCCGTTCGCCACGACGCGCCAGCGACAGCGCCACCGCGCGCCCGACGATGCCGCCGCCGATCACCGCCACCGTCACGGCCTGTGTTCCCGCATGTGGTTTTCCTTCTTGATCACCACATGGTGGTATCGTATACGATTCACGTAAACAAGTATCGGGACATGATAATGACGATCGATTGGCAAGGTGTTTTCCCGGCGGTGACCACGCAGATTCGGGAGGACCTGTCGATCGACCTGGCCGATACCCAGCGCGTGGTCGACGACCTGATCCGCGACGGCATCACCGGCCTGATCGCGCTCGGCACGGTGGGCGAGAACAACTCGCTGACCTTCGACGAGAAGATATCGGTGCTGACCGCGATCGTCGAGGTGGTGGACGGCCGCATCCCGGTCGTCACCGGCGTGTCCGAATACGACACCCGCCGTGCCGCCGGCTATGCGCAGGCGGCCGAAAAGGCGGGGGCGAACGGCCTCATGCTGCTGCCGCCGATGGTCTATGTGCCCAAGGCGAAGGAACTGGCCGCGCATTTCCGCGGCGTGGCGGAGCAGACCGGGTTGCCGATCATGCTCTACAACAATCCGCCCGCCTATCGCACCCAGATCGACAACCAGGTGCTGGCGATGGTCGCGGACGTGCCGAACATCGTCGCGATCAAGGAATCGGCCCCCGACACGCGGCGTTTCACCGATGTGAGGAACGCGTTCGGCGACCGCTACGTCCTGTTCGCCGGGCTGGACGACGTCGCGCTGGAGGGGCTGTACCTCGGGGCGCAGGGCTGGGTCTCCGGCCTCACCAACGCCTTCCCCCGGGAATCGGTGGAGCTGGTCAACGCGTTCAAGCGCGGCGACCATGCCAAGGCGATGGAAATCTATCGCTGGTTCATGCCGCTTCTCCACCTCGATGCCGAACATGATCTCGTCCAGTCGATCAAACTGGCGGAACAGGTCATGGGCCGTGGCTCGGAACGGGTCCTGCCGCCGCGCTATCCGCTGGAGGGCGAACGCCGTGCGCAGGTGATCGCGATGGTCGAGAAGGCGGCGGCGACCCGGCCGACGCTTTCGGTCGCCAAGGCCGCCTGATACCGTCGAGCGATGCGCCACACCTTCTTCTGCATCGACGGCCATACCGCCGGTAACCCGGTCCGTCTGGTCGTCGGCGGGGCGCCGCTGCTGCGCGGCGCGTCGATGTCGGAACGCCGCCAGGATTTCCTGGCGCGGTTCGACTGGATCCGCACCGGGCTGTGCTTCGAGCCGCGCGGCCACGCGATGATGTCGGGCGGGTTCCTCTATCCGCCGACGCGCGACGATGCCGATATCGGCATCCTGTTCATCGAAACCTCGGGCTGCCTGCCGATGTGCGGGCACGGCACGATCGGGATCGTCACCTTCGGGCTGGAACACGGGCTGATCCAGCCCGCCGTGCCGGGGCGGCTGCGCGTCGAGGTGCCCGCCGGGATCATCGACATCGCCTATGAGACGGCGGGCGACCGCGTTACCGCGGTCCGCATCACCAACGTCCCCGCCTTCGTCGCGGCCAGGGGCGTGGCGATCGATGTCGAGGGGGTCGGGCCGCTGACCGTCGACGTCGCCTATGGCGGCAATTACTACGCCATCGTCGAGCCGCAGGGCGGCTATCGCGGGCTGGACGCGATGGGCGCGGAATGGCTGGTCGAGATGGGCCGCCGCGTGCGTGCCGCGATGCGGGCGGCGATCGATCCGGTGCATCCGCTCGACCCCACCATCCGCGGCGTCAGCCATGTGTTATGGGCGGATGCCCCGCGCGGGGAAGGCGCGGACGGCCGCAACGCCGTCTTCTACGGCGAGGGCGCGATCGACCGCAGCCCGTGTGGCACCGGCACCTCCGCCCGGCTGGCGCATCTGGCGGATCGCGGCACGCTGGCGCCGGGCGATCGCTTCGTCCACGAAAGCTATATCGGCAGCCGCTTCATCGGCCGGGTGGAGGCGGCGACGCACCTCGGCGGGATACCGGCGATCATCCCTTCGATCGAGGGATCGGCGATCGCCACCGGTTTCAACACGATCTGGATCGACGCCGCCGATCCGTTTGCCAAGGGGTTCGCCGTCCGATGACGGCACCGTCCCCCGCCGCGATCCTGGCCCTGGTCCCTCCCGCATCGGGTGATCCCTCCACCCAAATTGGGTAATCGTCGCCGGGGGTTATCCCATCGCCCATCCGGACCCGGCCGGTCGCGGGGCGCGGCGCCCCGCGCGGAGACGGCGTAGCCGGGTGGGGCCCGTTCATACCACCCCGTTCGCGATCGGGCCGCCCCGATCCTGTCGTGGCATTTCGGCAACGCAGCATAAACCTTTGCACATGCGGAGGGAACCGACTCGCATCTGTCATGGAACAGACATAATCCACGCACAGGGGCGTGGCCGTAGAGCGGCGATGCCGCGGGGTTCGGGGCGTCAGCCCAAAAGGGGAAAATTCAGATGCGGAACAATCTGTTCTTGGGCGTCGCCGCGATCGCGATCGTCGCGCCAGCCGGCGCGATGGCGCAGGAGACCACGTCGTCCATTCGCGGCACCGTGACCGCGAACGGCACGGCCGTGCCCGGTGCCACCGTGACGATCGTCAGCCAGTCTCAGGGCACCACCGTCAACACCACCACGGACGCCGGCGGCAGCTTCACCGCCACGGGCCTCCGCCCCGGCGGCCCCTACACCGTCAGTGTGAGCGCACCCGGCTTCTCGTCCGCGCAGGTGACCGAGATCAGCACCGTCGTCGCGCAGACCTTCGAACTGCCGATCGAGCTGACCGCCGAAGGCGCGGCCGGCACCGGCGAGGAGATCGTCGTCACCGCCGCCCGCCTGCCCAATGCGCGCACCGTGTCGCAGGGGCCGGCCACCGTGCTGAACGCGGCCGATATCGCGAACATCGCCAGCCTCAACCGCGACATTCGCGATCTGTCGCGTCGTGATCCGTTTGCCCGGCTTGACGACACGCCGACCGGCGGTCGGGCGATCTCGTTCGCCGGCCAGAATGCGCGCTATAACCGCTTCACGGTCGATGGCGTGCCGATCACCGACAATTTCGGCCTCAACGCCGATGGCCTGCCCAGCCGCCGCTCGCCGATCCCGTTCGATGCGATCGGCCAGTTCCAGGCACAGGTCGCCCCCTATGACGTGCGTCAGGGCAATTTCCAGGGTGGTGCGATCAACATCATCCTGAAGTCGGGCACCAACGAATTCCACGGCACCGGCTTCTACGCCCGTTCGGGTGACGAATTCGTCGGCAAGAAGACGAAGCCCGGTCCCGGCATCCTGAACGGCCGCGCCACGGTGCCGAACTTCAAGATCGACAATTACGGTGCCGAGCTTTCCGGGCCGATCATCAAGGACAAGCTGTTCTTCATGGTTGCGGGTGAGCGTCTGCGCGGCGGCCGTCCGATCCCGGAAGGTCCGACCGACAACAATGCCGGCACCGCGATCCCCAACCTGACACAGGCACAGGTCGATCAGGTTTCCGCGATCGCACAGAGCGTCTACAACTACGACACCGGCGGCGTGCAGCGCAGCCTGAACGACAAGGACGACCGCGTCGTCGCGCGGATCGACGCGAACCTGTCCGATCGCCAGCGCCTGGCCCTCACCTACACCTATGCCGATGACGGCGTGACGCTGCTCAACAACACGTTCAGCACGATCACCACCGGCAGCCCCGGCCTGGGTCTGGCGTCAAACGCCTATACGCAGGGCAACCGTCTGCACACCGGGGTCGTCCAGCTGAACTCCGACTGGTCGGACACCTTCTCGACCGAAGCACGCGGTTTCTACAAGCACTATACCCGCATTCAGGAACCACTGAACGGTCGCGGCTTCGCGCAGATGCGCGTCTGCACCAACCCGACCTCGATCGGGTCGCTGACGGGCTGCGAATCCAGCGTCACCGGCCGCGCCGGCACCGACGCGGTGGTGTCGTTCGGTCCGGACAGCTCCCGCCAGACCAACGAGCTGTACACCGAAACCTGGGGCGGCCTCGTTCAGGCGCGCCTGACGATGAACGACCACGATCTGCGCGTCTTCACTGAAATCCAGGACGTGTCGATCTTCAACTCGTTCCTGCAGAACAGCGCTGGCAGCTACTACTTCGACTCGATCGCCGATTTCCAGGCGCGTCGTGCCAGCACCTTCGCCTATGGCAACGCGATCCGCGCCAACAATGGCCTCGACGCGTTCAATCCGGACGCCGCAGCCGCCAAGTTCGGCTATCAAAGCTACACCTTCGGTATCATGGACAACTGGCGGATCACGCCAACGCTGAATATCACTTACGGCGCGCGCTACGATCTCTATGCGATGCATGACAATCCGGCGCTCAGCAACGCGTACCTTTCGCGTTATTCGAATGGTGCGGTCGTCAATGGCCAGCTGAAGGTGATCGGCGGCAACACGACCAATATCTCCGGCTTCAACCTGTTCCAGCCGCGTGCCGGATTCGACTGGAAACCGGCTCGGCGTCTGTCGATCCGCGGCGGCGGCGGTATCTTCGGCGGCGGCACGCCCGACGTGTACGTATCGAACAGCTTTTCGAACACCGGCGTGTTGACCAACTCCCTGTCGCTCACCCGCACCGCGACCGGCTATAACGGCTTCCCGACCGGAACCGCGGCTGCGACGCAGCTTGAGGTCGGCAATGCCGCGCTGAACAATGTCACCGGCACCTCGATCCCGGCCAGCGTCAATACCACGCTCGGCAATGCGACCGTCGCGACCAGTTCGACCGTCAACGCGCTCGATCCGAACTTCAAGGTGCCGTCGCAGTGGCGCGCCACCCTGTCGGGCGAATACACCGCCAACCTTGGGCCGCTTGGCGACGACTGGATCTTCGGGGCCGATTTCCTGTACTCGGACGTGCGTAATCAGGTGTTCTTTACCGACATTCGCTCGCAGCCGATCGCCGGTTCGCTGACTCCCGATGGTCGCCAGCGTTACCAGGATATTCTGAACGGCGCCGCCAGCACCAACACCAACAGCGATATCCTGCTGACCAACACCAAGAAGGGGCGCGCCTATATCGCTGTCGCGCGCCTCGACAAGACGTGGGATTTCGGCCTCAACATCAACGGCAGCTTCACCTATCAGGATGTGAAGGATCAGTCGCCGGCCACGTCATCGACCGCTGGCTCCAACTACAGCAACGGCGCATTCGTCGATGCGAACAACGTCGCCTATGGCATCTCGAACGACCAGGTGAAGTACTTCTTCAAGTACGGCGTCAACTTCGACCACGCGTTCTTCGGCGACTCGAAAACGCAGATCGGCCTGTTCGGCGAAACCCGGATCGGTCGTCCGTACAGCTACACGTTCCAGGATTATCAGCCCTCGGGCGGCACGCCGCGCTCGGCGATCTTCGGCACCACCGGCCGCAGCACCGCGACCGGCACCGGTGGCCAGCGTTACCTGATGTACGTGCCGACCGTGAACGACCCGCTGGTGTCGTACAGCAGCGCCGAATATCAGACCGCGCTCAACAACTTCATCGACTCGTCGGGTCTCGCCAAGTATCGCGGCAAGATCGCGCCGCGTAACGCGTTCAATTCGCGCTGGTTCACGCGCCTCGATCTGCACGTGTCGCAGGAAGTGCCGACCGGTCTGGGCCGTTCGCGCCTTCAGGTGTTCGCCGATATCGAGAACCTCACCAACTTCATCAACAAGAAGTGGGGCCAGTTGCGCGAATACACCTTCCCGTACAATGCGGCGGTGACGCAGGTTCAGTGTCTTGCCGTAGCCACCGCCACGGGCGTTGCGGCGACCGGCGTCGTCACGAACAACGCGGGCCAGCCCTGCGTCCAGTATCGCTACGCACCGCTGGGTGGCACGACCAGCTTCACCACGCCGACCGATCAGGTCTATGTGAACCAGTCGCTCTACTCGATCCGCGTCGGCGCCCGCTTCTCGTTCTGAGCCGCCGGCCACGGCGCGAAGGCGGTGGTCGGTTCCACCGCCGGGTCGCCTGACGAAGGGTCGTCGTTCCACATCGGAACGGCGGCGTTTTGCGTGACGGCGCGGGGGCGTGTAGAAGCCGCTCTATCGATGGCTACGCTACCCGCCTCCCCCGCCGCCGGCCCCGCTGCCGCCGCCCCCGCCACGCCCTATGTCGCCCGCGGGCCGCATGGGCGCACGATCAACGTCCGGCCGTTCTTCGAGAACAAGGCCCGCGCCTTCTGGACGTTGCAGGCGGTCGGCTGGGGCGGGTACCTGCTCCTGCGCAGCGTCTCGTCGCTGTCCAACGGCTTCCGGCTGGAACTCATCATCCCGGTGATCGTCGAGGCGATCGTCGGTTATTGCATCACGATGCTGCTGTCGGCCTGCTACGGCTATTACCGGCACGTCCCCCGTATCGCCGGCGTGCCGCTGGCCGTGGCGACGCTGGTGGTGGCGACGATCCTGTACGCGACCATCAACGCCTTCTCCTTCTCGTTCCTGAAGACGGGCACCGCCGGCGTCACCGTTACGCTGGTGGCCGGCTCGCTGTTCCTGAACTTCGTCGTGCTGGCGGGCTGGTCGGCGCTCTATGTGGCGATCAACTTCTTCCTCGTGCTGGAAAACCAGATCGACGAGATGCGCGCGCTCGAATTGCAGGCATCCTCGGCGCAGCTGGCGATGCTGCGCTACCAGTTGAACCCGCATTTCCTGTTCAACACGCTCAACTCGATCTCGACGCTGGTGCTGCTGAAACAGACCGAGCGCGCCAATGCGATGCTGTCACGGCTGTCCTCGTTCCTGCGCTACACGCTCGCCAACGAACCGACCGCGCACGTCACCGTCGCGCAGGAGGTGGAGACGCTGAAGCTGTATCTGGAGATCGAGAAGATGCGCTTCGAGGATCGCCTGCGCCCGCTGTTCGAGGTCGATCCCCGTGCCGAACGCGCGCGCCTGCCCTCGCTGCTGCTGCAACCCCTGGTCGAGAACGCGATCAAATATGCGGTCACTCCGCAGGAGGAAGGCGCCGATATCTCGGTCCGCGTGCGGCTCGCCGGGGAACGGGTGCAGATCGCCGTATCCGATACCGGCCCCGGCTTGCACGAGGCGCGGATCAGTCCAAGCCTTTCAACGGGTGTCGGGCTCACCAATATACGCGAACGACTGGTCCAGGCTTACGGGCCGGACCAGAAGTTCGAGACGCGCTCGATGCCCGCTGGCGGTTTCTCGGTCGAGATCGAGATTCCCTACCAGCTGGAAGACGTGAACAGAGAGGCCGCATGACCATCCGTACCATCCTCGTCGACGACGAGCCCCTGGCGATCCAGGGGCTGGAGCTTCGGCTGCAAACGCACGAAGACGTGGAGATCATTGAAAAATGCATGAACGGGCGCGAAGCGATCCGCGCCATCAAGACCCACAAGCCCGACCTCGTCTTCCTCGACATCCAGATGCCCGGTTTCGACGGCTTCTCGGTGGTGCAGGGGCTGATGGAGGTGGAGCCGCCGCTGTTCGTGTTCGTCACCGCCTATAGCGACCATGCCCTGCGCGCGTTCGAGGCGCAGGCGGTCGATTACCTGCTGAAACCGGTGGAGGAGACCCGCCTCGCCGACACGCTCGACCGGGTGCGCCAGCGCCTGGCCGAAAAGCGCGGCGTGGAGGAGGTGGACCGGCTGAAGGAGGTGCTGGCCGAACACGCCCCCGATGCCGCCGCCGATATGGAAACCGATGGCGGCGACGTCTCCGCCAACCGGTTCGAGAAGCTCATCAACATCAAGGATCGTGGCCAGATCTTCCGCGTCGATGTCGACACGATCGAGCGGATCGACGCGGCCGGCGACTATATGTGCATCTACACCGGCGACAACACGCTGATCCTGCGCGAGACGATGAAGGACCTCGAAAAGCGGCTCGACCCGCGCCGGTTCCAGCGCATCCACCGCTCGACGATCGTCAACCTCGACCTCGTCAAGCAGGTGAAGCCGCATACCAACGGCGAATGCTTCCTGGTGCTGGGGTCCGGCGCGCAGGTGAAGGTCAGCCGTTCGTACCGCGACGTGGTGGCGCGTTTCGTCCACTGACCGGGCAGGGGGTGACGACCGCCCCCACCCCTGTCGGCAGGTCTTCTGCGGAACACCCCGTACCGCCGCCAGGAAGGTGGTATCCTTCGGGGTATGATGACGTACCCCCATTCGTCATGGCGAGCGCAGCGAAGCAATCCATAGCCCGGCGCGTGACGCCCTGGATCGTTTCGCTACGCTCGCCATGACGTGATGGCTCACGCAAATGTCGTCCCGACCCGCTTGAGGATTACCCGGCCAGCGCCGCCGCCCGTTCCGCCAGCCGCTCGATCGCCGCGTCGTGGATACCCGGTGCCGCCACCACCACGCCGAATGCCTGTGGTACGCGCTTGTTGAACGCCAGCGGCGCGCCCAGCGCGTCGCTCACCCCCGCGCCCGCCTCCGCGCCGATCAGCACCGCGGCGGCGATGTCCCATTCGTTGCCCCAGCGCAGCGTCGCGACCAGATCGGCCTCGTCGGCGGCGACCATCGCCATGCGCAGCGCGATCGAGTTCGGCTTGGCCACCACCACGAAATCGCGGTCCGTACGGGGCAGCACGTCCGCGGGCACCCGCGCACCGGCCAGGGCCGTGCGGTCCCCCGCCGCCAGCCGCACGCCGTTGCGCCATGCCCCGCGCCCCGCCGTCGCCGACCAGCGTTCGCGCCGGGCGGGGGCGTCCAGCACCGCGATCACCGGTTGCCCATCCTCGATCAGCGCCACCGAAATCGCCCAGCCCTCGCGCCCGCGGATGTAATCGCGGGTGCCGTCGATCGGATCGACCACCCAGACATGCCGCCGCGCCAGCCGGTCGGGCGCATCGGCGGTCTCCTCCGACAGCCAGCCCGCCTCGGGCAACAGCGCCGACAGCCGGGCGTGGAGCATCCGGTCGGCATCCAGATCGACCTCGCACACCGGGCTGCCCGGCTCCTTCTCCCACCGGCGGAAATCGGTGCGCCAGCGCGCGAGCGCCATCTGCCCCGCCGCGGCGGCGATCTCGACGACGGCGTCCAGCAGCGGCGCCATCCCGGTCAGCCGCTCGCGACGGTCAACCCGTCCACCCGCAGCGTCGGCACATTGGTGCCGAAGCGGAATTGCAGATCGTTGCCGGCGGTGATCGCCAGCAGCATGTCGCGCAGATTGCCCGCGATGGTGAAGCCGGCGACCGGCTCGCCGATCACGCCGCCGGTGATGCGGAAACCCGCCGCGCCGCGACTATAATCGCCGGTGACGCCGTTCACCCCCTGCCCGATCAGCTCGGTCACGTACACGCCCTCGCCCACGTCGGCGAGCAGCGTGTCGACCGGCACATGGCCCCCGTCGAGATACAGGTTCGACGCCGACACCCCCGGCCCGCCGCCGATCCCGCGCGCGGCATGGCCGGTCGGCTCCAGCCCCAGCTGGCGCGCGGCGGCGCTGTCGAGCAGCCATGTCTCCAGCACCCCGTCCTCGACGATCGCGACCGGCGACACCGCCAGCCCCTCGCCATCGAAGGGGCGCGAGCGCAGCCCGTGCGGGCGGTGGGGATCGTCGCGCAACGACAGTCCGGCGGGCAGCACCGGCGTGCCCAGCGCGTCGAGCAGGAACGACGTCCGCCGCGTGATCGCCGATCCGCCGATCGCGCCGAGCAGATGGCCGATCAGCGAGGCGCCGACCCGCGGATCGAACACCACCGGCATCGCGCCGCTGGTCAGCCGGCCGGGGCCGACCCGCGCCACCGCGCGCTCGCCCGCCTCGCGCCCGAGGCCGGCGGGATCGTCCAGTTGATCCCGGCGGCGCGCGGCGTGATGCGCGTAATCGCGCTGCATCGATCCGCCCTCGCCCGCCACGACGCTGGCCGACACGCCGTACCCCGTCGCCGCATAGGCCCCGGCAAAGCCGGTCGAGGTCGCCAGCGCCCAGACCGAACGCGAGGCGCTGGCGCCGCCGCCCTCGCTGTTGGTCACGCCCGGCACGTCTCGCGCCGCCGCCTCCGCCGCCATTGCCGCGTCGCGCAGCGCCTCGGGCGACACGTCGCCGCCATCGTCCAGGCCCAGCAGCGGCGGCGCGCCGTGCAGCAGCCGTTCCGCCGGGGCCAGCCCCGCCCAGGGGTCCTCGGGCGCTTCCCGCGCCATCGCCACCGCCCGCTCGACCAGCGTGTCGAGCGCCTCGCTCGACAGGTCGGACGTCGATACGCTCGCCGACCGCTGGCCCACGAACACGCGCAGGCCCAGTTCGGCGCTTTCCGACCGGCCGACATCCTCCAGCCGGCCGAGCCGCACCGACACGTCGAGCGAGGCATCCGCCGCGAACACGGCATCGGCGGCGTCCGCCCCGCCCGCCGTGGCGCGGGCGACGATGTCGTGCGCGCGCGCACGCGCCTGATCGATATCCAGCATGCCGACGGACTTAGGGGGGCGCCCGCCGCCGCGCAACCGCCCCCGCCCCGTCGTCGATCCGCGCGCGCGGCCAACGGCGTCGCGAACGGCCGTTGCGCGACCCGATATCCTGACGCTACGCTGCCGCCGGCAAAAGGGAATGATCGGGGATGACGATGCGGCGCAGCAGACCGGCGGTAACGGGCATGGCGGGAACCGCGCTCGCCGCGTTGCTGATTGCGGGGTTGATCGCAGGGGCGGCCTCGGCACAGCAGGCGGATGCCCCGCCGCGCGCCGCCAAACGCCCGCATCAGGTCGCGTCCCCCAACGGCACCCGCAACGACGATTATTACTGGCTGCGCGACGATACCCGCAAGGACCCGGCCATGCTCGGCTATCTCGCCGCGGAGAACGCCTGGGCCGATGCCCGCCTCGCCACGCTCACCCCGCTCAAGACCCGGCTCTATGACGAGACGGTCGCGCACATCAAACAGGACGACAGCAGCGTTCCCTATCGCAAGCACGGCTACTGGTACGGCTCGCGCTATCAGACCGGGGCGGACTATCCGATCGTCGAGCGCCGCAAGGGCAGCGCCACCGCGCCGGCCGAGATCCTGTTCGACCAGCCCGCGATGGCGAAGGGCCGCAGCTATTTCTCGATCGGCGACCGTGCGGTCAGCCCCGACGACCAGCGTGTCGCCTGGGCGGAGGATATCGTCGGCCGCCGTCAATATGTGCTGAAGGTGAAGGATATCGCCACCGGCCGGGTGATGGCCGATACCGTCGCCAATATCGAACCGAATGTCGTCTGGGCGGACGACCGCACCGTCCTGTACGTCGAGAAGGATCCCGTCACGCTGCGCGGCTACCGGGTGAAGGCGCATGTGCTGGGCACGCCCGCCACCGCCGACCGGCTGCTGTACGAGGAGAAGGACGACACCTATCAGATGGGGATCGCCCGCACCGCCGACGATCGCTTCGTCTGCATCGGGGTGCAATCCACCGTCAGCGACGAACAGCGTTGCGCCCCGGTCGCCAGCGCGGCCACGTCGCCCGCCGCCTTCACCGTCATCGCCCCCCGCGCCCGTGAATTCCGCTACCACGCCGATCACCTGGGCGGGCGATGGATCGTGCGGACCAATCGCGATGCGAAGAACTACAAGCTCGTCACCGTCGCCGATGCCGACATGGCGAGGGACACCGCCGGCTGGCGCGACCTGACGCCCGCCAGCGACACCGTGTTCATCGAGGATTTCCGCCCCTTCGCCGGCTTCGTCGCGATCGACCAGCGCGAGGGCGGCAACCGCATGATCCGCCTGCTGACCGATGCCGGCGTGTCCACTCCGGTGAAGGCGGACGAGCCCGCCTATCGCATGGCGCTCGACGTCAACGAGGAACCGGATACGCCGTGGGTCCGCTATACCTATGGCTCGCTGGTCACGCCGACCACCACCTACGAGGTCAACGCCCGCACCGGCGAACGCCGCGTGCTGAAGGTCGCGCCCGTGCCCGGCTACGATCCGGCGAAATACGTCACCGAACGCGTCTGGGCGCCCGCGCGCGACGGCACCCGCATCCCCGTCTCGCTGGTCCATGCCAGGGGCGTGAAGCGCGACGGTACCGCCCCGCTGCTGCAATATGCCTATGGCAGTTACGGCATCTCGATGGACCCGGGGATCGATCCGGGGCGGATCGGCCTGCTCGATCGCGGCGTCGTCTTCGCGATCGCGCATATCCGCGGCGGCCAGGAAATGGGGCGCGGCTGGTATGACGACGGGCATCTGCTGAACAAGAGGAACAGCTTCACCGACTTTATCGACGTGACCCGCTATCTGGTCGCACAGAAATATGCCGCGAAGGACCGGGTGGCGGCGATGGGTGGCAGCGCCGGTGGCCTGCTGATGGGCGGCATCGCCAACATGGCGCCCGCCGACTACCGCGTCATCATCGCGCAGGTCCCCTTTGTCGATGTCGTCACGACGATGCTCGATGCGTCGATCCCGCTGACGACCTTCGAATATGACGAATGGGGCAACCCCGCGCAGAAAGCCTATTACGATTACATGCTCGGCTATTCGCCCTACGACAACGTGACGGCCAAGGCGTATCCGGCGATGTATGTCGGCACCGGCCTGTGGGATAGTCAGGTGCAATATTACGAACCGGCCAAATGGGTCGCGAAGCTGCGCGAACTGAAGACCGACGCCAACCCCCTGCTGTTCCGCATCAACATGGAAGCCGGGCATGGCGGCAAGTCGGGCCGGTTCGAACGCTTCCGCCAGAATGCGGAATGGCAGGCGTTCATGCTCCAGCAGCTGGGCGTCGCCGGGTGAGCGGCCTGACGACGGAGCGACGGAGAGGTGGCGGCCACGCCCGGTTCACGCGAACCCGCCTATAATGCACGCCATGCGATCGTTCCGCCGTTCCCTGCTCCCCGCCATGCTGGCGCTGGCCGTCGTGGCGCCGGCATCCGCGCAGTCGCTGCTCGATTATGTCGGCGAATGCGTACCCTTCGCGCGCGCGGCCTCCGGCATCCGGATCTATGGCAATGCCTGGACCTGGTGGGATCAGGCCGCCGGCCGGTACGATCGCGGCCATCGCCCGCGCGTCGGCTCGGTGATGGTCTTCGCCAAGACGCCGCGATTGCCGATGGGCCATGTCGCGGTGGTCAGCCGCATCGTCGAGAAACGGGTGCTGATGCTGACCCACGCCAACTGGTCGCGCCAGAACGGCGAGCGGGGCCATGCCGAACAGGATGTCACGCTCTACGACGTATCGTCCGCCAACGACTGGTCGTCGGTGAAGGTCTGGTACCGCGACAATGACGGGCTGGGCGGCGGCATCTATCCCGTACAGGGCTTCATCTATGCGCAGGGGCGCGCCGCCCCCGAACTCACCGGCGCGCATCCCGACGATGTCGGCGCGCTGATCGACGCCTATGTCCCGGATGCCCGTCCGCTCCGCTGACGGTCCGCCCGATTGACCCGGGGTTCCCCGCGGAGATAGGATGCCCCATCGTCTCCGGGAGAAGTTCCATGCGCCTGATGCTCGTTGCCGCTGCGGCCGTTGTCACGTTGTCGCCCGCCACCGCCCCGGCCCGGATCGCCACCGACCTTCCCGTCACCACGATGCCCAATCCCGGCGCGCTGCCCGAAAAATGCCGTAAGGCCGATCGTGTGCTGGTGAAGGGAAAGCAGGCGGGCACGTTCGGGAAACTTGGCGACATGCCCCCCGCTACGGAGATCAAGACGGTCTATCGCTCGAAGGACGGTTGCCCCGACCCGCTGGTCGTGCGCCGGGATGTCGGTATGCCCGGGGCCGGGGCCGGTCGCCCCCGTTCGGGAAACTGAACCCCGCCGGTCAGGCGCGCAGCGCCTCCAGCTTGCGCTCATAGGTTTCCACCAGTTGCAGCCGGCGTTCGCGCGCTTCCACGGTCAGCGCGCGCTGTGCGGCGGCGCGTTCGATGATGAGCCGGCGGGCGTAATAACGGTGATCCGATTCCAACGACCAACCTCCCGGTGCGTGGTTGATCTGGGTTATACGAAGACAGGCGTTAGTCCATGATTAATGTGGTGGCCATCGACGGGGCGTGGATCATACGGGATGGACGACACCCCCCGTCATCGCGACCGGTACACCGGTGGTGCCGGGGAAGCTGATCGGCAGCGATTTCAGGCGCCTGACCGCCATATAGGCGAATCCTTCCGCCTCCACCCCGTCGCCGTTCCAGCCCAGTGAATCGCCGGATTCCACCGCCAGTCCGGTGGCGTCGGCGATCATCCGCATCAGCACCGGATTATGCCGGCCGCCGCCGACCACCAGCAACCGGGCCGGGCGCGCCGGCAGGTGCGGCAGCGCCAGCGCGACCGATTCGGCGGTGAACGCGGTCAGCGTCGCCGCGCCGTCCGCCGCCGACAGCCCGCGCGCCGGCTGGATGGTGAAGTCGCTGCGGTCGAGCGATTTGGGCGCGGGCGCATCGAAGAACGGATGGTCCAGCATCCCGCCCAGCACCGTCTGGTCGACGCGCCCGCCCGCCGCCAGCGCGCCGCCCACATCGTAGCGCGCGCCCGTCTGCTCCCCCACCCAATGGTCGATCAGCCCGTTCGCCGGCCCGGTGTCGAACGCCACCAGCGTGCCGTCCGCCCCGATGAAGGTGATGTTCCCCACACCGCCCAGGTTCAGCACCGCCACCGGCCGGGCTAGCCCGGCGGTCAGCGCGGCGTGATAGATCGGGATCAGGGGTGCGCCCTGCCCGCCGGCCGCCACGTCGGCGCTGCGGAAATCGGCCACCGTGGTGATCCCGGATGCCGCCGCCAGCGCCGCGCCGTCGCCGATCTGCCACGTCCAGCCGCGATCGGGGCGGTGCGCCACCGTCTGCCCGTGGAACCCGATCACGCCGACCGCCTCCGGCGTCACCTGCGCCTCGCGCAGCAGCTTGTGGACCGCCATCGCATGGGCGCGGGTAATCAGGTCCGCCGCCTCGATCAGCGGCGGGCTGGCGCGCGGCCGGTCATAGGTCAGCGCGATCGCCGTCGCCGCCGCCAGCTGCTCACGCGCCGCATCCGAATAGGGTTCGCCCCGGAACGCGACCGGGCGCACCACCCCCTCGCCATCCGTGTCGATGAGCGCGGCATCGATGCCGTCGAGCGAGGTTCCTGACATGAGACCGATGGCGAGCATCGTCATTGCGGAGCATAAAAGCGCGACGCTGGCAAATCGGCACGTTCCGCACTATGTGCTTCGGCTCCCATGGCAACGATACTCCCCACCCCGCCGCGCGTCGGCATGGTCTCGCTCGGCTGTCCGAAGAACCTCGTCGACAGCGAACGCATCCTGACGCAGCTGCGCGCCGACGGCTACCAGATGTCGCCCGACTATGCCGGCGCGGACGTGGTGCTGGTCAACACCTGCGGCTTCCTCGATTCGGCGAAGGAGGAAAGCCTGGAGGCGATCGGCGAGGCGATCGCCGAAAACGGCCGCGTCATCGTGACCGGCTGCATGGGCAAGGAGGCGGAAACGATCCGCGCCCGCTTCCCGCAGGTGCTGGCCGTCACCGGCGCACACCAGTACGAACAGGTGGTGGAGGCGGTCCACGCCGCCGCGCCCGCCCATCTGTCGCCCTATCTCGACCTGATCCCCGACGCCGGCCTGAAGCTGACGCCGCGTCATTACAGCTATCTCAAGATTTCGGAGGGCTGCAACCATCGCTGCTCCTTCTGCATCATCCCCTCGCTGCGCGGCGATCTCGTCAGCCGCCGGCCCGACGCGATCCTACGCGAGGCGGAAAAGCTGGTCGCCGCCGGCACCAAGGAACTGCTGGTCATCAGCCAGGATACCTCCGCCTACGGCGTCGACCTGCGCCATGCGTCATGGCCGCTGAAGGGCGGTGGCGAGGTTCGCGCGCACATGACCGATCTGGCCCGCGAACTCGGCCGGATCGCACCCTGGGTGCGGCTCCATTATGTCTACCCCTACCCCCATGTCGATCAGGTCATCCCGCTGATGGCCGAGGGGCTGGTCCTCCCCTATCTCGACATCCCGTTCCAGCACGCCGCGCCCGCCGTGCTGAAGCGGATGAAGCGCCCCGCCAACGACGCCAAGGTGCTGGGCCGCATCCACCGCTGGCGCGAGATCTGCCCGGACATCGCGATCCGCTCCACCTTCGTCGTCGGCTTCCCCGGCGAGACCGAGGAGGATTTCCAGTACCTGCTCGACTGGCTGGACGAGGCGCAGCTCGACCGCGTCGGCGCCTTCCGGTTCGAGCCGGTCGAGGGCGCCACCGCCAATCTGCTGCCCGATCCGGTGCCCGAAGAGGTGAAGGAGGAGCGCTATCAGCGCATCATGGCGAAGACCGCCGCGATCTCCGCCGCCAAGCTCGCCGCCAAGGTCGGCCGCACCCTGTCGGTGATCGTCGACGCGGTGGACGAGGAAGGCGGCGCCACCGGCCGCTCCGCCGCCGACGCGCCGGAGATCGACGGCGAGGTCTTCCTGCGCGATGCCGGCCATCTGACGGTCGGCGATATCGTCCCCGTCACGATCGAGGATGCCGACGATCACGACCTGTACGGTGTGCCCGCGTAACGATGCTGTAATGTCGTCATTGCGGGCGTAGCGAAGCAATCCGGAGCGTCACACGCGCGGCTTCCCGGATCGCTTCGCTACGCTCGCAATGACGGAACGGACAGGTCGATCCTGAAACCTGCACCGTTTCGAATACAACCGCCGCCCTCTTCCGTCATTGCGAGGAGCGAAGCGACGCGGCAATCCAGAGGCCGCACACACGACGCCCCGGATCGCCGCGCTACCCCCGCAACGACGAACGGATCACCTCACCCCGTCACGGCGCC
Source organism: Sphingomonas sp. CFBP 8760 (assembly GCF_014841615.1). Classification (GTDB taxonomy): domain Bacteria; phylum Pseudomonadota; class Alphaproteobacteria; order Sphingomonadales; family Sphingomonadaceae; genus Sphingomonas. The sequence continues at coordinate 91,275 of NZ_JACYUG010000001.1, forward strand.
GTGGCAATGCTTGTACTTGCGCCCCGACCCGCACGGGCACGGCGCGTTGCGGTTGACGCGGCCTTCCCATTCGGCCGGGTCCTGCCCCAGATCCTGCGCCTCGGGCCGCACCATCTGGAGCGGTGGCAGCTGCGTCGTCACATACCCAAGCGACCCGGCATCGCGGTCGTTGCTGTCGTCCTCGCCAGTGAACGGGTCGAAATGCGTCGTGATGAAATCGGGCAGCGGCGGCAGTTCGGGGGCCGCTTGGAACTGGAAATCGGCATGCGCCACCGTCCGCGTCACGTCCTCGCGGATATTGTCGAGCATCCGCTCGAACAGCGAGAACGCCTCCTGCTTGTATTCGTTGAGCGGCGTCTTCTGCGCATAGGCGCGCAGATGGACCACCTGACGCAGGGCATCCAGCGTCGACAGATGCTCCTTCCAGTGATGGTCCAGATGCTGGAGCAGGATCGACTTCTCGATCTGCACCCACGTCTCCGGCTCCAGATCGGCGGCCTTGGCGGCGATCGCGGCATCCGCCTCGGCCTGCACGCGCTCGGTCACCAGTTCGGGATCGATCGCCTCTTCCTGCAACCATTCATCGATCGGCGGATACAGGTTCAGCACGTCCGCCAGTTGCGCCTTCATCCCCTCCACGTTCCACTGTTCGGGATAGGAGTTGGGCGGGCAGGCATCGCCGACGATCGTGTTCACCGTCTCGGCGCGCATGTCGCTCACCATGTCGCCGACCGTCTCGGCATCCATGATGTCGGCGCGCTGTTCGTAGATCACCTTGCGCTGATCGTTCATCACGTCGTCATATTCGACGACCTGCTTGCGGATGTCGTAATTGCGCGCCTCGACCTTCTTCTGCGCGGTCTCGATCGCCTTGCTCAGCCACTTGCTGCCGATCGCCTCGCCGTCGTCCATGTTCGACCGCATCATCCGCGCGAACAGCGTGTCCGGTCCGAAGATGCGCAGCAGATCGTCGTCCAGCGACAGGTAGAAGCGCGATAGCCCCGGATCGCCCTGCCGGCCGGATCGGCCGCGCAGCTGGTTGTCGATCCGCCGGCTCTCGTGCCGCTCGGTGCCCAGCACGAACAGGCCGCCCGCCGCCAGCACCTCGGCCTTCTCGACCGCGATCTCCGCCTTCACCCGCTCGGCCACCGCCTCGTAATCGGGGGTGCCGGGATCGAGATCGGCATGTTCGTCGGACATGCGGAAATCGAGGTTGCCGCCCAGCTGGATGTCGGTGCCGCGCCCGGCCATGTTGGTCGCGATCGTCACCGCGGACTTGCGGCCCGCCTGCGCGACGATGTGCGCCTCCATCTCGTGATAGCGCGCGTTCAGCACCTTGTGCGGCACATTCTCCTGGGTCAGGAATTCGGACAGCAGTTCCGATTTCTCGATCGACACGGTGCCGACCAGCACCGGCTGGCCCAGCGCGGCATGTTCGGCGATCTTCTTGGCGATCGCGCGGAACTTGTCCTGCGTGTCCTTGTAGAATTCGTCCTGCTCGTCGATCCGCTGCACCGGCACGTTGGTCGGGATCGACACGACGTTGATCTTGTAGATGTCGTAGAATTCGGCCGCCTCGGTCGCGGCGGTGCCGGTCATCCCGCCGATCTTGGGATACATACGGAAATAATTCTGGAAGGTGATCGAGGCCATCGTCTGGTTCTCGGGCTCGATGTTCACGCCCTCCTTCGCCTCGACCGCCTGGTGCAGGCCGTCGGACCAGCGGCGCCCGTCCATCATCCGCCCGGTGAACTCGTCGATGATGACGACCTTGCCGTCCTTGACGATGTAATCCGTGTCCGCCTTGAACATCATGTTCGCGCGCAGCGCCTGGTTCAGGTGGTGGACGACCTGCGTGTTCTCGAAATCATACAGGTTGTCGCCTTCCAGCAGCCCGGCCGCCTCCAGCATCCGCTCGGCGCGCTCGGTGCCGTCCTCGGTCAGGATGATCGACTTCTGCTTCTCGTCCTTCTCGTAATCCTCCGGCGCGAACTGCTTCACCACCGCATCGACCAGCTTGTACAGGTCCGACTTGTCGTCGGTCGGGCCGGAGATGATCAGCGGAGTGCGCGCCTCGTCGATCAGGATCGAATCGACCTCGTCGATGATCGCGAAGTTGAACGGGCGCTGCACCATCCCGGTGCGCTCGTACTTCATGTTGTCGCGCAGGTAATCGAAACCGAGTTCGTTGTTCGTCGCGTAGGTGATGTCCGATTCATACGCGGCGCGGCGCTGCTCGTCGGTCAGGTTCGGCACGATGATGCCGGTGGTCAGGCCCAGGAAACCGTACACCTGCGCCATCCACGTCGCGTCGCGGCTGGCGAGATAGTCGTTGACCGTGACGACATGCACGCCCTTGCCCGGCAGGGCGTTGAGATAGCACGCCAGCGTCGCGACCAGCGTCTTGCCCTCGCCCGTCCGCATCTCGGCGATCTCGCCGCGGTGGAGCACGATGCCGCCGACCATCTGCACGTCGTAATGCCGCTGGCCCAGCACGCGCCGAGCCGCCTCGCGCACGGTCGCGAACGCCTCGGGCAGCAGGTCGTCGAGCTTGGTGCCCTCCGCCAGCTGGGCGCGGAACTTCACCGTCTGCGCGGCGAGATCGGCATCGGACAGCGCCTGCAACGTCGGCTCGAACGACGCGATCTTGTTGATGATGGGGTTGAGCGACTTGACGTACCGGTCGTTGGACGACCCGAAGAGCGATTTGGCGAGGCCACCGAACATGTGGGCGGGTTCCTGATAACGAGAAAAGCGCGGCCCGCCCCCGATAGAGGCGACCGCTGAAGACAGGGTGAAGGCGTCCGCCCGCTATTCGCGGCGGCGTGCCGCCCAGAATGGCTGCGTCGGCGACAGCGACCACGCCGTCACCACGGCCGCGATTCGCGACCCCTGCGGCATCACATCGGCCGGCCGGTGCGTCGGCACCGCACGCCGTGCCGTCGTCGCCGCCGCGACGACCGACTGTCCCGCCACCGCCTGCGCCACGTCGGGCGACCGCACGCTGCCGCCGATCCCGGTCAGGGCGGACAACAGGGCAGACAGGAGCAGCAACAGGTTCATGCGCGCCCGGACATAGGGAGCATGGGCTAAACAGTCCATCCCGCCGGGGCGTGGGAAGATGGTTCACGCGAAGACGCGAAGACGCGAGGGAAGAAGGTGGATTCGCGCAGAGGCGCAGAGGGCGCGGAGATATCGTTCGCGGCTTCTGCGCCTCTTTCCGCGCAGCGGCTTTCGTATCTCGACCGGGTATGAGCAAGTCCGCTGACGCGGGCGGGGTTTTCTCTGCGCCCTCCGCGCCTCTGCGCGAACCACCCCTCTTCGCACCTTCGCCTCTTCGCTTCTTCGCCTCTTCGCGTGAACCCACACGCCCCGGCACCGGCAATCGAAACGTGGATTGGGGCCGGCGCTGTCCTACAGACGGCCTTCATGGCAAGGATCGGTCATGTCCGCCGCGTCGTCCCCGGAAAGTCACACCTCACCCTTTGTCGGACCCCTGTAGGATGCGACTTTTGAGACTTTCCAGCGCCCGTCCTTTCCCGCAAAGCCCCCGGTCATGAGCCACGCCATCTCTCCCCTCGCCCTGCCGTTCCCCGCCATGCCGCCGGTCGCCGGCGTCGAGCTGCGCGTCGCGCGGGCGCGGTACAAGACATGGGATCGCTGCGACCTGACCTTCGTCACGCTCGCCCCCGGCACCGCGGTCGCGGGCGTCCTGACGCAAAGCAGATGCCCCTCGCCGGAGGTGGAATGGTGCCGCCGCGCGCTGGTGCTGGGTCAGGCGCGGGCATTGGTGGTGAACGCGGGCAATTCCAATGCCTTCACCGGCGATCGGGGCCGACAGGCGGTGGAGGCGATCGCCGCACGCACCGCCGCCCATGCCGGATGCCAGCCGTCGGACGTGTTCGTCGCCTCCACCGGCGTGATCGGCGTGCCGCTGCCGATCGACCGCGCCGAGGCCGGGCTGGACGCGGCCTTCGTCGCGACGCCCTGCAACTGGCAGGCGGCGGCCGAGACGATCGGCACCACCGATACCTATCCCAAGGGCGCGACGACCACCGCGATCGTCGATGGCCGCCCGGTGACGCTGGTCGGGATCATCAAGGGATCGGGGATGATCGCCCCGGACATGGCGACGATGCTGGGGTTTATCTTCACCGATGCCGACGTCGACCCCGCCTTCCTGCAAGGGATGCTGACCGCCGCCAACGCCAGCACCTTCTCGTGCATCACCGTCGATGGCGACACCTCGACCAGCGACACGGTGCTGGCGTTCGCCACCGGCGCGGCGGGCAATGCGACGCTGGTCGATGACGACAGCGCGGGGGCCGACGCCTTCCGCGCCGCCCTCACCGACCTGTGCCATCAACTCGCCCTACTGGTCGTCCGCGATGGCGAAGGGGCGAGCAAGCTGATCGAGATCGCCGTCACCGGCGCCGACAGCGACCGCAGCGCCCACCGCATCGCGATGAGCATCGCCAACTCACCGCTGGTGAAGACCGCGATCGCGGGCGAGGATGCGAACTGGGGCCGGATCGTCATGGCGGTGGGCAAGGCCGGCGAACCGGCGGAGCGCGACCGCCTCGCCATCCGCTTCGGCGCCACGCAGGTGGCCGAGGCCGGACTGGCCGTGGCGGGCTATGACGAAGCGCCGGTGGCCGCGCACCTGAAGGGCAGCGAGATCGAGATCGGCGTCGATCTGGGTCTGGGCGAGGGCAGCGCCACGGTGTGGACCTGCGACCTGACCCATGGCTACATCTCGATCAACGCCGACTATCGCAGCTGATCGTTTCCCTTCCCGGATTCTCCCGGGAAGCCTGTCCTTCTACCTTGGCTCTTCTTCCCCGGCGGAGGCCGGGGCCCAGTTGGGAAAGCCTTGCTGACCATTTACCAGCATTCGTCCAACTGGACCCCGGCCTCCGCCGGGGAAGCGTATTCTATTGGGAAGAAAAGCTGAATTCAGAGACTCTGGTCGGGCGCCTACAGCTCGCCCTGCAACCACGCCTTCAGGCGACCCTTGGGTTCCGCACCCACCTTGGTCGCGGCCGGGGCGCCGCCCTTGAACAGGATCATCGTCGGGATACCGCGCACGCCGTACTTGCCGGGCGCATCGGGATTGTCGTCGATGTTCAGCTTGGCGATCGTCACCTGCTCGCCCAGCTCCTCGGAAATCTCTTCCAGCGAGGGGCCGATCATCTTGCACGGGCCGCACCATTCCGCCCAGAAATCGACCAGCACCGGGCGGTCGGAATTCAGCACGTCCGCCTCGAAACTGGCGTCGGTGATCTGCTTGGTTGCCATTGTCGTGATACTCCTTCGCCGGACGATTTAGGGTGCCGGATCGTTCCGCTCAACACATGGGCGATCAGCTTTGCTCCGTGACGGGATAGCGTGGCTTGTGCATCGCCAGATCGGCGTCGGTCAGCGTGACCAGCACCGGCCCGGCGGTGTACAGCAACGACGCCTCCACCGGCCGCCCCGGAAAGATCACTTTCAGGGCGGCGACATAGCCTGCCATCTGGCGCAGGTGATAATCCGGCGGCGTATCGGGCACGCGCCGGCCGGTCTTGAAATCGACCACGCGGATGGTGTTGCCGACCAGCAGCCGGTCGACCTTGCCGGACACCACCAGCCCGCCCTCGATCGTCGCGGCGATCGGCGCCTCGGCCAGGCTGTCGGGGCCGAACAGCGCGGCGTGCGCCGGATCGTCGATCACCCGCAGCGCCGCCGCCACGATCTCCGCCCGCCGCGTCGCCTCACCGATACCCGCCGCCTGCGCCAGCCAGCGATCCGCCGCGCGTGCGCGGTCGGCGGCGGCCACCGCCGGCAACCGCTCGAACAGCGCATGGATCAGGCTGCCCCGCTCCGCCGCCGCCCGCATCGCGGCGGTGGGTGGCGGGTCGGAAACCATGTCTTCGCCCAGCGCCGACGGCGCGAGCGGACGCGGCGGTCGCGCCTCGACCGGCGCGGGCGTCCGCGCCCAGTCGGGCAGCAGCACCGGATCGCGGGTCGCCGTCGCCGCCTCGCCGCGGACCGGCGGCACCGGCTTGCCGTCCTCGAACCGCCGGACGCCGCCGCCCTCGACCACGGGGACTCCCAGCGTGGTCATCGCGCGGGCGGCGGCGGCATACCAGCTGGCGGCTGGCGGCTCCCCCTTCGCCTTGGGGCCCAGCGCGCCGGCGATCACCAGCCGTTCCTCGGCGCGGGTCGCCGCGACATAGAACAGCCGCCAATGCTCCTCCAGTTCGCGCGCCTCGGCGGCGCTGCGCACCTCGTCGAGCGGGCCGCCCCGTTCCCCGGCGCGTGGCGCAAACACCGGGATCGCCGCCGCGCCGTCCTCCGGCGACCAGCGCAGCACCGATCGCGGCGAGGCGGTGGGATCGACGCACGCATCCGCCAGGATCACCACCGGCGCCTGCAACCCCTTGGCCCCGTGCGCGGTCATCACCCGCACCGCGTCCAGCGGCGCGGAGGGGTCGCGCACGATCTCCACGTCGCCGCGATCGAACCAGTCGAGGAAGCGTTGCAGCGACGGCGTCGTGGTGTGTTCGAACGCCAGTGCCGCGCCCAGCAGTTCCTCGATCGGATCGCGCGCCTCCGCGCCCAGCCGGTGGAGCAGCTTGCGTCGCCCGTCGAGCGGCCCGGACAGCAACTCCTCCAGGAACTGATAGGGCGTGGTGAAATCGGCGCGTGCCAGGATGCGGCGCAGCGGCGCCAGCCGTTCGGTCGTCTGGGTATCGGCCAGATGCGACCACAGGCTGCCCTCCTTGCGGGGTGCCGCAACCATCAGCTCGTCCTGCGTCCACCCGATCAGCGGCGACACCAGCAGGCTGGCCAGCGACAGGTCGTCGTCCGGCTGCAACGCGAAGCGCACCGCCGCCAGCAGGTCCTGCACCGCCAGCGGCGCGTTCAGCCGCAACCGGTCCACCCCGGCGACCGGCACCCCCTCGGCATAGAGGCGCGCCACGATCAGCGCCGCCAGATCGCCACGACGCTTGACCAGGATCATCACATCCTCGGGCCGGATCGGCCGGCCGCGCGCACCCAGCATCGTTTTCTCGTCCAGCCAGCCGCGTACCGCCCGCGCGATATCGCCCGCCAGTTGCCGGACCGAGTCGGTTACCCAGCCTTCTTCCTCGTCCTCGCCATGGTCGCCCGGCACGACGGGTGGCCACAGCGTCACGCTGCCCGATCCCGGCACCTCGCTGGCATGGGTCTCGATCGCGCCGATCGCGCCCAGCCCCGGTTCGGGCACCTCGGCCACGGCGGCGTCGACGAAGGCCAGCACCGGCCGGGTCGAGCGGAAGCTCTGGGTCAGCGACAGCCGATGGAACGGCAGGCCGCGTTCCTCCTCCGGCCAGTCGTCATCGCCCGCCACCGATTGCGCCTGCTGCCCGAAATGGCGCTCGGCCCAGGCGAAGTTGAACGGGCTGGTACCCTGAAAGCCGAAGATCGCCTGTTTCCAGTCGCCGACCGTGAACAGCGTCCGGCTCGACGGGGCATGGACGCCGCGCCCGACGAAGAACTCGTCGGCGATCGCCCGCACGATCCGCCACTGGTCCAGATTGGTGTCCTGCGCCTCGTCGATCAGAACGTGCTCGGTCACCTGATCCAGCTTGAAGCGCACCCATTCGCCGACGCCCGGTTGTTCGAGCAGTGCGACGGTGCTGCGGATCAGGTCGTCGAAATCGACCCCGCCGACCCGGCGCTTGGCCACGTCATAGGCGCGCGCATAATCGCGCCCCACCGCCAGCCCGCCCGCCAGCAGATCGGCATAGCCGATGCGCGCGCCGAGCGAGATGATGTCGATGCATCGCGTGCCCAGCTCGGTCGCCAGTTCGACATAATCGGGTTCCGCCGCGATCAGCTTGGGCGATGCCTTGCGCGGCTCCCCCTTGCCGGTCAGCACCACCCCGGCCAGTTCCGACAGCGAGGCGGCGCGCGCCTCCGCCCCGCCGGTCAGCCAGCGCGCGACGATATCGGCATGGGCCAGGCCGGTCGCGGTGCCCCAGGCGGCATTGGCCCCGGCGATGCGGCGGATCGCCGCCAGGTCGAGCGCCGCGACGCCCTCCGCGATCGCCGCCGCCGCCTCACCCTGCGGCAGGTCGAGCGCGCGGCGCAGCCATGGCCCGATCCCGGACGGCAACGCCTCCAGCGCCCGCAGCGATTTCGCACAGGCATGGAGGAAGGATTCCGCCCCGCCCTCGCCCAGCCGCAGCGACAGCGCGCCGATCGTCTCGACCACGATCCCGCGCCCCTCGCGCTCGGCATCGGACAGCATCGTCGCCAATGCCTCGCGCGCCAGCACCGCCTCCTCGCGCGCCTCCAGCGGGCGGAAGCCGGGGGTCAGCCCCGCCTCGACCGGGAAGGCGGCGAGCAGCCCCTGACAAAACCCGTGGATCGTCTGGATGCGCAGGCCGCCACCCGGCGCGTCCAGCACCTTGGCGAACAGCGTCCGGGCGCGGCCACGCTGCACCGGATCGCCGGGCTCGCCCAGCGCATGGAGATCGGCGGCCAGCACCGTATCGGGCAGCCGCACCCACGCGGCGAGGCGGGCGTTGACGCGGTGCGCCATCTCCGCCGCGCCCGCCTTGGTAAAGGTCAGGCACAGGATCGCGGATGGCTCCACCCCCTGCAGCAACAGGCGGAACACGCGGGCGGACAGCACCTGCGTCTTGCCGGTGCCGGCGGAGGCGGACAGCCAGACATGCGCCTGCGGATCGCTGGCCGCGGCCTGATCGCCCTTGAGGCGTGGCAGGGGGCGCAGTTCAGCGGTCACGGCCATACCATTCGTCGCGCCGCATCAACTGGTCGTATTCGGCATAGGGGGCATAATCGGGCACCAGCTTGGCGGTGAACGGTTCGGTGCCGGTCAGCCATCTGCCCACCACGTCGGTGAAATTGGCCGCCGCCAGCGTGGTGAAATCCCCGGTCACGATGCGGTCGCGCTTGCCGTCGGGATCGACGGGCGAATCGATATAGCCGAACGCGTCGCGCCGCTTGGCCAGCGACCAGTATTCGAACGCGCCCGCCACCCCGCGCACATCCTCGAACCCGCCGCGCTCCGCGATCAGGCCCAGCAAACCCAGTTGCAGGCTGAACCCCTCGCGCACCGCCGTCGCGCTGGGGGGCTTGCCGGTCTTGTAGTCGATCACCGCGATCCGCCCGTCCGCCAGCCGGTCCAGCCGGTCATAGCGCCCCGACAGGGTCACGCCGGCGATCTCGATCGTCCCCTTGCCCTCCGCCGCCAGCACATGACGGCCCTCGGCGGCGAACGCGGTGACCTGATCCGCGATCCAGTCGATCGCCTCGCGCAATCGCGGCTGCCACAAGGCGCGCAGCAGCGGATGCACCTCGGCGGTTTCCAGCATCCGCATCGCCCGCGGGCGCAGCGCATCGGGGGCGCAGGCGTCCTGTCGCCACCATTGCTCCAGAATGTCGTGGACGGCGTTGCCCCGCCACGCGGCGGTGGGATCGGCATCGACCGGGTCGAGCGGCGACAGCCGCAGCACCCGGCGCGCATAGAAGGCATAGGGGTCCGCCTTCAGCCGATCGACCTCGGTCACCGAGATCGCGCGCGGCCGGCGCTGCGCGGGCGGCGACGGGGCCGGCCGGGCGGCGGGTTCGTGCGCGGCGGCTGCGTCGATCAGGCGGGCGCGTTCCTCCAGCGCATGATCGCGTTCGAACCGGTCGCCCGCCATCGCCTGCAACCGCAACCACAGCCGCGAGGCGAGCGCCGGCGACGATCCGTCGCGGCGCGAGCGGGTGACGATCACGCGCGGCGCGCCCAGCCCCTGCGCGAAATCATGCGCGGCGGTGCCGATCCGCCGTTCCAGCCCCATAACGCCCAATGTCGCGCGGATGCGCGGCGCCAGCCACGGATCGGGAGCGGGCCGGCCGGGCCAGACCCCTTCGTTCAGGCCGCCCAGGATCATCAGGTCGGCGGTCTGCAACCGCGCCTCGATCAGGCCGTAGATGGCGAGGCGTGGATGCCCGCGCCCCTGCGCCGGCCGCACCGCCACCTCGTCCAGCAACGTGCGCAGCAGTTGCGGCACCTCGACCGGATCGACCGTCGCGGGGCCGGCGGGGGCCTCCGCCTCCAGATCGGCGATGAACTCCGCCGCCGCCCGCCCGGCCGGACCGGACCAGAGCGGATCGCCGCACAGCGCCACCGCCGCCTCGCGCAGGCAGGCGATCAGCCCGCCCAGCGGCTGCGGCCCGGCGGCGAAGGTCCTGCCCACCGGTTCCAGCGCCGGGCAGGCTTCCGCCCAGAACGCCGCCGCCCGTCCCTTCAGCGCGCCGCCGATCCCGTCCAGCCCGGCCGGCGGGCGCGGCCCGCGCAAGGCCCGGTCGAGCAGGCGGACCCCGTCCAGCCACGGCAACCGCGCCTCGCCACCGCGCACCAGCGGATGCTTCAGCAGCGCGAGCAGCGACAGTGGCGCGAACCGCTGCGCCGCGGCCTCGGCCAGGGCGAGCAGCAGCGTGCCGGGTGCCGCCAGCGACAGCGGCCGGCCGGCGCTGTCGTCGATCTCGATGCCCCAGCGGCTGCAATGCACCGCCACCCGCCGCGCCAGCGCGCGATCGGGGGTGACGAGCGCGGCGGTCCGCTCCGGTTCCTCCAGCGCCTCGCGCAGCGCCAGCGCGATCGCCTGCGCCTCGTCCGCCGGGGTGGCGAGTTCGGCGGCGGTCACCCCGGTCAGCCGGCGATCGGCGGCGGCGAGATCGGTCCATTTGCCGGTGAAATCGGCCGGTGCCAGCGCGTTGGCGATCGCCCTGCCCCGCGCGGCATCGGCATCGGCCCCCTCGCCCCCGCCGCGCCAGCGCGACACCTCGCCCCGGCCGACCCCCATCCGATGCAACAACTGGCGCAGGTGGAACTGGGGATGCGTCTCGATCGCCCGGCCCTCCGCCGGCATCAGCGCGTCCCATTCCGCGTCCGGCATGTCGAGGTCGAGCCCCGCGAACACCACCTGTCCATGCGCCATGCCGGATACGCAGCGCAGCAGCCGCGCCACCGCCGGCGCGGCATCGGTGATCCCCGCCGCGCACACGAACCCGGCCGGCGGCGTCCGCGCCCATCGCTGCTCCAGCTGGCCCAGCAATCGCGCCCGCCGCGCCGCCGCGTCGATCACGCCCAGCCGCGCCAGTTCGGCGGGCCAGCGATCGAGCACCACCGAAAAGGTCGCCAGCGCGCGGCGCCAATGTTCGGTCAGCTCCGGCGCGAGATCCAGTTCGGCAAGGCGCGCGGGCGGCACCTCCTCCACCAGCAACTGGTCCAGCGTCCGGGCCAGATCGCCGGACAGCCGCACCGCCTCCGCCCCCGATACCGGATGGCCGGCCCGTGCCCGTTCCTCGCCCACCAGCCGGGCCAGGATCATGCGCCGGGCATACGGGGCGACCGCAGGGGGCGGCGGCGCCTCGTCATCGACCGGATCGAGCGATGCGCCCACCGCCTCGCCCAGATCGGGATCGCCCAGCGGCACCAGCCGCGGCAGGATCAGCCCGCCGCCGCTGGCCCGCACGAACGCATCGGTGATCGCGCGCACGGCGCGGTTGTTGGGCAGCAGCACCATGCCCCGTGCCAGTTCGTGCGGATCGCGCGCGCGCATCAGTCCGGCGACCAGCGCATCCGCGAAGGCGCGGTGGGCGGGGATGGTGTACAGGCGCGGCCGGGCGACGCCGCCGGCCCCGGCCCCTATCCCGGCCCGGGCATCAGCCATCGATCAGCAACGCCTCGGTCCGGGGGATCGCCGCCGGGGTGCCGACATCGAACCACAGTCCCTGATGGACCAGCCCATAGGCACGCCCCGCCGCGATCGCCCGATCCCAGAACAGGTTGGTCGAGAACGGCCCCGCCGGCCAGTCCGCGATCAGGCGCGGATGGATGATCTGCACGCCGGTATAGGCGAAGGGCGCGACCGTGCCCGGCCGCCGTCGGCGGGTGATGCGGCCATCGCCGCCCAGATGGAAATCGCCCGCGCCGCGATGATTGTGCGCCCGCGCCAGCGGCACCATCAGCAGCAGCGCGTCCATCGTATCGCCGTCCCACCGCGCCGCCAGTTGCTTCAGCGTGTCGACCGGGCCGTCGACCCACAGATTGTCGCTGTTGACGACGAACAGCGGCGCATCGCCCAGCAGCGGCAGCGCCTGCGCCAGCCCGCCGCCCGTCTCCATCAACTGTGCCCGCTCGTCGGACAGGACCAGTTCGATCCCGTCGCCGCGCGCCTGCAGATGCGCCTCCAGCGTATCGGCGAGGTAATGGACGTTCACCACCGCGCGCGTCACGCCCGCCGCCGCCAGCCGATCGAACACATGGTCGATCAGCGGCTTGCCCGCGACCTCGACCAGCGGCTTGGGCCGGGTGGCGGTCAGCGGGCGCATCCGCTTGCCCAGCCCCGCCGCCATCACCATCGCGGTGTGCGGCACCCGCGCGCCCGGATCGGGGCGGATCGACAATTGCCGGTTCATGCCGCGATCGCCAGCGGATCGCCGCGCCGGTCGGCGGGGATATTGGCGTCGAACCACCGCGCGACCGGCGCCAGCACCGGCTGTGCCAGATCGCGTTCCAGACACGCCCAGACGCGGGGACACAGGCCGGCATAGCGGGGCTTGTCGTCGCGTCGCCACAACCGGGTGAAGATGCCGACGATCTTCGCGTTCCGCTGCGCGCCCAGCACGTGATAGGCGTTCAGGAACGCCGCGTCCGCACCGGTCGCCGCGCGGTATCGTGCCAGCATCGCCGCCTCGATCGCGGGGGATACGTCGCGGCGGGCATCCTGCAACAACGACACGAGGTCATAGGCCGGATGGCCGGCCAGCGCGTCCTGGAAATCGAGCAGGCCCAGTTGCCGCCCCTCGCCCACCAGCATCAGGTTCTCGGCATGGTAATCGCGTAGGACGGTGACCGGCGCGGCGGCGATCGCGTGATCGAACACGGCATCCCACGCCGCGACATACCCGTCCCGGTCGGGCTCGATCCCTACCGCCGGGCAATACCAGTCGACGAACAGCGCCGCCTCCCGGTGCAGCACCGCCCGGTCATAGGGTGGGAGCGGGCCGGCCGGATGTCGCGCCAGATCGACGAGCAGATCGATCGCCTCGCCGTACAGCGCCACCTCGCCCGCCGGGTCGGCATCCACCGTCTCGCGGAAGCGCACGTCGCCCAGATCGGTGATCAGCACCAGCCCCTGCACCTCGTCCAGCGCCAGGATCGACGGTGCCAGAAAGCCATGCTCCTCCAGCCAGCGCGCCATGGCGACGAAGGGCCGTGGGTCCTCATGGGGCGGCGGCGCATCCATCAGCACCGCGTGGCGCGCACCATCCGTCACCCGGAAGTAACGGCGGAACGACGCATCGCCCGCCAGCGGGGCGATGGCGGCATCGCCCCAGCCATGGTGCGTCAGGAATGCAGCGGCGCCGGGGGGCGGCGCCATCGCCATCAGGGTCGGATCGGCCATCGCGCTTCCCAAGCCGGGGGCACCGTCGCTGTCAAGCGACGGGTGCCGTCCGGCTCGATCGCCAGCACCAGCGCCAGCGCCTCCGGCCAGGCGCGCGGGCCGGCGCGATCGGGCCATTCGACCAGCAGCACGCCATCGCTACGCTCGTCCTCCAGTCCCAGTTCCGCCACCGCGTCGCTGTCGTCCAGCCGGTACAGGTCGACGTGCAGCACAGGCAGATTGACCTCCGGCGGACGATAGGGCTGGACGATCGCATAGGAGGGTGACGGCGCCTCCCCCGCCAGCCCCAGCGCCGCGAGCAGACCCCGCGCGATACTGGTCTTGCCGGCACCCAGCGGCCCGGTGAGCGTCACCACATCACCCGGCCGCACGACCCCGGCCAGCGCGATGCCGACCGCGTGGGTCGCCGCCGCATCGGCAAGGACCGTCATCGCCGCGGCAACTCCACCGTTACAAGCGTACCCTGCCCCTGTTCGGACACGAGCTGGACGGTGCCGCCATGCGCCTCCACGAACTGCCGGGCGAGCGGCAGACCCAGCCCCAGCGCGCGTTCGCCGCCAGGCTGGAGGTTGGGTTCGGCGAACCGGTCGAAGGCACGCGCCAGACTGTCGGGATCGAGGCCCGGCCCGTCGTCGGACACGATGATCCGCGCCCGCGTCGCGGTACCGTCGGCATGGAGCAGGATGCGCCCGCCCTGCGGCAGCGCCGCCATCGCATGGCGCAGCAGATGCTCGACGACCTCGCGCAGCCGTTTCGCATCGCCCTGCACGCGCCCGACCGAGCGGCCGACCTCGATCGCGAAGTCGATATGGTGGCGCTTGATCGCGGGCTGCACCGCCTTGGCGGCCGAGCGGACGACGACGCCCAGGTCGACATCGCCGCGCTCGATCTCCGCTCCCTCGTCGCCCCGCGTCAGGTCGAGCACATCGTCGATCAGCAGCGCCAGCCGCTCGACCGAATCGAGGATCGCCTCGACATAGCTGCCCGCCTGATCCGGCAGCGCACCGGCATAACCGCCATGCAGCATCTCGGCGAAACCGCTGATCGAAGTCAGCGGCGTCTTGAGCTCGTAGCTCATGTTGGCGACGAACTGCGTCTTCACCTTGTCCGCCGCCTCCAGCGCGTTGGCGCGCTCGCGCAGCGCCTGTTCGGCACGGCGGCTGTCGGTGATGTCCAGCAGCGTGAACAACGCGTTGCCGTCGGGCAGCGGCACCGCCCCGAATTCGAAATGGCGGCCATCGGCCAGCGCGATCCGCCCGCCGCGTTGCTGGCGATCGGCGATGGCGGAGCGGACGAGATCGGGGATCAGGCTGGCACGGCCGGGGCTGGCCAGCTTGCTCGCTACCCGTTCGGCGAAGGCGTCGACCCGGGGGTGCCCGGACAGGAATTCCTCATCGACATCCCACAGCGCGCGGAACCGATTGTTCCACAGCTGCAACCGGCCATCCGCCGCGAACACGCCCAGCGCCTCGAACAGATTGTCGAACGTGGCGGTGCGGACGCGCAGCAAGGTGTCGCGTGCGCTCGCCAGCTGGACCTGCTCGGTCCGGTCCTCGAACACCAGCAGCAGCCCGCCCTCGGGCAGCGACTGGGCCACGACGCGGATGTGGAGCCCGCCCGGCAGATGCCAGTTCTCTTCGGTCGGGCCCTCCGCACCGATGAACCAGCCACGCCGCTCCGCTTTCCAGCCGGGGAAATCGCGTACCTCGGGCAGGCGGTTCGCCTCGCGCATCCTTTCCAGCACGCGGTCGAACTCCGGCCGGTCGGCCAGCCATTCGGCGCGCATCGCGAACATCCGGCGGAACGGCTGGTTGAAGAACACCAGCGCCCGGTCGGGCCCGAACTGCGCGACGCCCGCCGACAGCCGGTCGAGCATCTCGCGCTGCGCATCGGCGAAGCGTTTCGCGCCGCTGCGGGCCTGTTCCAGATCCTCGATATCGACCGCGAAACCGGCGACGCCGCCGGTCGGCAGCGGCACGTCGATCACCCGCAGCGTCCGGCGTTCGCCATCGATCGTGGCGGGCAGCACCTGTTCGCTGGGGCGGCCGTGACTGCGCGCGGCGGTGGCTCCGGCCAGCGGCCCGCCGCGGTCCGACCCCTCGATCAGTTCCAGCCCGCGCGCGATCACATCGGCGGCATCGCGACCCTCCACCGCCTCGACATAGGCGAAGTTGACCATCGCCAGCCGCATGTCGGCACCGCGATACCACATCGGCATCGGTGCCGCCTCGATCAGCCCGGTCAGCGCGTCATAGGCATCGCGCATCCGGGCGTTGACGCCGCGCAGCCGCTCGATCTCGCCGCTCGTCTCGGTCGCGTCATGCACCCAGACGACGATCACGCCCTGCCCCAGTTCGGACGGTGCGCGGGTACCGCGCAGCGTCAGCGATCGCGGCGACCCCTGCGGCCGCATCGCCCGGTCGAACGGGCGCCCGGATTTCTGGGCGATCGACACGTCATGTTCCAGCATCGCGGCGTCGTCGGCGGTCAGCCCGGCATCGCCCTGATGCATCGCCGCCAGCGAGGTCGGCTGCACCGTCAGGCCGAACCAGTCGGCCAGACTGGGCGGCATGTCGACCCGGCCGTCGCCGCGCACCACCATCGCCAGCGACGAACTGGTCCGCAACATCGCCTGAAGCGCGCGATTGTCGTGCATCACCTGCACGGCCTGCCGCCGGGCGCGCAGGCCGACGAACAGCAGCGCGGCGCCGGCCGTCAGCAGCACGAACACGACCGCACCGATCGCCACCGCCGTCAGATTCGGGATGACGATCATCGCCGGCCGCCACGGCAGGGCGCCGATGGACGGGGAAGGATCATCGGTTCGGTCTGCCAGTTGCGCTCACGATCGGTTCATTGGGTTACGCCAAAGTCCATATCATGCAAGCCCGGATCGCCCCGGCGCGAGAACGGGCGCCGGCAAAAGCCGACGCCCGTCGATCGTGTGATGCCGCTTCCCACCGGAACCGGCACGGGATCAGTAGCGATAGTGATCCGGCTTGAACGGCCCCGACACCGGCACGCCGATGTAACCGGCCTGCTTCGGCGTCAGCTGCGACAGCTTCACGCCCAGCTTCTCCAGATGCAGCGCCGCGACCTTCTCGTCGAGGTGCTTGGGGAGGACATAGACCTCGTTCTTGTACTGGTCGCTCTTGGTCCACAGCTCGATCTGCGCCAGCGTCTGGTTGGTGAAGCTGGCCGACATCACGAACGACGGGTGGCCGGTCGCGCAACCCAGGTTCACCAGCCGGCCCTTGGCCAGCACGATGATCTGCTTGCCGTCCGGGAACTCGACCAGGTCGGTGCCGGGCTTCACCTCGGTCCACTTGTAGTTCGACAGGGCGGCGATCTGGATCTCGCTGTCGAAGTGGCCGATGTTGCAGACGATCGCCATAGGCTTCATGGCCTTCATGTGATCGGCGGTGATGACGTCGGCATTGCCGGTCGCGGTGCAGAAGATGTCGGCGCGGGTCACCGCGTCCTCCATCGTCACCACCTCGAAACCCTCCATCGCCGCCTGCAACGCGCAGATCGGATCGACCTCGGTCACCATCACGCGCGCGCCGCCGTTGCGGAGCGACTGGGCCGAGCCCTTGCCGACGTCACCGAAGCCCGCGACGCAGGCGACCTTGCCCGCCAGCATCACGTCGGTGGCGCGACGGATCGCGTCGACCAGCGATTCCTTGCAACCGTACAGATTGTCGAACTTCGACTTCGTGACCGAATCGTTGACGTTGATCGCGGGGAACGGCAGCTCGCCCTTCTTGGCGATCTCGTACAGGCGGTGGACGCCGGTGGTCGTCTCTTCCGACACGCCCTTCAGGTTCTTCACCGTCTCGGTCAGATAACCCGGACGCTTGGCGATGAATGCCTTGACCGACCGCTGGAACTCGACCTCCTCGTCATTCTCCGGCTCGCCGAACGATGCGCCAGCTTCCAGCTTGGCGCCCCACAGCGCGAACATCGTGGCGTCGCCGCCATCGTCGAGGATGATGTTGGCGGTTTCGTCGCCCCAGTCGAAGATCGAGCCGACATAATCCCAATATTCGGCCAGCGTCTCGCCCTTGATCGCGAACACCGGGATACCGGCGGCGGCGATGGCGGCGGCGGCATGGTCCTGCGTCGAGAAGATGTTGCAGGTCGCCCAGCGCACGTCGGCGCCCAGCGCGGTCAGCGTCTCGATCAGCACCGCGGTCTGGATCGTCATGTGCAGCGAGCCGGTGATGCGCGCGCCCTTCAGCGGCTGCGATGCGCCGAATTCCTCGCGCAGGGCCATCAGGCCGGGCATCTCGGTTTCGGCGATGCGGATTTCCGCCCGGCCAAAATCGGCGAGGCCGATGTCACGGATGACGTAGTCGTTGGTCTCGGCGGCAAGTGCGGTGGCCACGAGTGATGCTCCTGAACGCGAATGAATGAAGCCGTCCTTACGAGGTTCGTCCCCCGCGATCAAATATAAAGATATCTTTATATCTGTTCAGGCGGTTCCCGCTCCGCTCACCAGCAGGCGCGGATCGATGCCCGCATCGGCAAAGGCGCGCTGCCATCGGTCGGCGGCAGGCACATCGTACAGCAGGTCGATCCCGCCCTTGACCGGCAGCCACCCAGGGGTCGCCAGTTCGCCATCCAGCTGCCCCGCGCCCCAGCCGGCATAGCCGAGGGCGATCACCCATTGCCGCGGCCCCGCCCCGGCGGCGATCGCGCGCAGGATATCGAGCGACCCCGACAATGCCCAGCGTCCGGCCACGTCGACCGAATCCTGCCCCATCCAGTCGAGCGAGTGAAGCAGGAAGCCACGGCGCACCTCCACCGGGCCGCCGACATGGACCGGCGCGTCGGGCGCATCGCCCGGATCGATCCCGAACTGCCGAAGCACCGAATGGAAGCCGATCCCCCCGATCACGTCGCCCAGCCCGATCCCGACCGCGCCCTCGGCATCGTGCGCGCACATCGCGATCACCGCACGATCGAAATCGCGATCGCCCATACCGGGCATCGCCAACAGGAATTGTCCGGTAAGATAAGCGGCTTGCGACACGTCCCACCGTCATAGCGCGTGCCGGCCGCCTCCGCCACGCCGGAATGATCGCTTGAAATGGCGGCGTGCCCCATCGACATGCCGCCCGAACCTCAGGAGATCATCATGACCATTGCCATCGGCCAGCCTATTCCCTCCGCCACCCTCGTCAAGGTGACTGACGACGGCCCGGACAGCATCGACAGCGCGGACTTCTTCGCGGGCCGCACCGTCGCCTTGTTCGCGGTGCCGGGCGCCTTCACGCCGACCTGCTCGGCGCGTCACCTGCCCAGTTTCGTCGACAATCTGGACCTGCTGAAGGCGAAGGGCGTCGACGAGGTCGCCTGCACCTCCGTCAACGATGCGTTCGTGATGCAGGCCTGGGCGAAGCAGGCCGAGGCGGCGGGCATCACCATGCTGGCGGACGGCAACGGCGAATTCGCCACGGCGCTCGGGCTGGCGATGGACGGTTCCAAGTTCGGGATGGGAACCCGCAGCCAGCGTTATTCGATGCTGGTGAAAGATGGCGTAGTGACCCAGCTGAACGTCGAGCAGCCCGGCGAATTTCGCGTCAGTTCCGGCGATTACCTGCTGGGCGCCCTGTAGGGATCGCCGGGCGGGCGGGGCGGAGGCGGTGTCTTGCCTCCGTCTTCGTCGGGGCGTAGCGATCGGGCATGTCCACCGCTTCCACCATCGTCGCCGAACTCGACCGCCTGTACACCGCCTCCGTCACGCGGTTGCAGGCGGCGCTGACCGCCTATCTCACCGATCGGACCGTGCCCGATGCCGCGGCACGGTCCGACGGCAGCTTCGCCTATCCCGAAATCCGGTTGCGGTTCGCCGGCGAGCATGGCCGGCCCGCGCCGTTGCGCTCGTTCGGCCGGCTGGTATCGGCCGGCGAATACCGGATCAGCGTGACCAAGCCGGCGACCTTCGCCGCCTATCTGACCGAACAGCTCGATCTGCTGATCGAGGATTATGACGTCACCGTCGAGGCGGTGGCCGGGCGGCAGGAGATACCTTTCCCCTATGTCCTCGATCCCGGCCACGCGTTGAGCCTGGACGAGGTATCCGCGTCGGAACTGTCCCGCTTCTTTCCCGCGACCGAACTGGCGCATATCGGCGACGAGATCGCCGACGGACTGTGGATGACGGCGGACGGCACCCGACCGCTCGCGCTGTTCGACGGCCTGCGCACCGATTTCAGCCTGGCGCGGCTGCGCCATTACATGGGCACCCCGGCCGAGCATGTGCAGCGGTTCGTGCTGTTCACGAATTATCACCGCTATGTCGATGAATTCGTTCGCTGGGCCGCATCGCAGCTTGGCGAGGGCAGCCGGTTCACCGCGCTGTCGGGCGCCGGCAATGTGATGATCACGCGGCCCGAGGATGTCGACACCATCGTCACCGACAGCGCGTGGCGCCGTCACCAGATGCCGGCCTATCACCTGATGGCGGACGACAATACCGGCATCACGCTGGTCAATATCGGTGTCGGCCCCTCCAATGCGAAGACGATCTGCGACCATCTGGCGGTGATGCGACCGGAAGCGTGGCTGATGATCGGCCATTGCGGCGGCCTGCGCCCGTCGCAGCGGATCGGCGATTACGTCCTCGCCCATGCCTATCTGCGCGACGACCATGTGCTGGACGACGTGCTGCCGCCCGAAATCCCCGTCCCCGCCATCGCCGAGGTGCAGGTGGCGATGGCCAAGGCGGCGGAGATTGTGTCCGGCCAATCGGGTGACGAACTGAAACGTCGCCTGCGCACCGGCACGATCGTAACGACCGACGATCGCAACTGGGAATTGCGCTATTCCCGCTCCGCGTTGCGCTTTTCGCTCAGCCGGGCGGTCGGCATCGATATGGAGTCGGCGACGATCGCGGCACAGGGCTATCGTTTCCGGGTACCCTATGGCACGTTGCTGTGCGTGTCTGACAAGCCGCTGCACGGCGAGTTGAAACTGCCCGGTCAGGCCAACCGGTTCTACGAACGCGCGATCAGCGAGCATATGCGGATCGGGATCGAGGCCTGCGAGCAGTTGCGGCTCGAAGGCGCCAAGTTGCACAGCCGCAAGCTGCGCGCCTTCAACGAACCCCCCTTCCGCTAGGATCGCAACCATCGCGTGATGGTGGCGTTACGCTCCCGGAACCATTCCGAGGGAGCCGATCATGGCCGATACCGACACGCCCGCCGACGATACCACGCCCAAGAAGCCGGCACGTCGTCGCTCGACCACCCCGGCCAAGTCGGCGGCCGCCAAGCCCCGGGCGGTGAAGGCGAAGCCGGCCATCGCCCCTGCGGTGGAACCGGTCAAGGCGAAGGCGCCGCCCAAGCCCCGCAAGACCAAGCGTACCGCCGCTGCGGCATCGCGACAGAACCCCGCACGCAAGGCCGCCACGCGCACCAAAGCGGCGGCCAGGACCGCCACCGACCGGGTCGGCGGCAAATGGGGCGTGGCAGCGATCGGCGCGGGACTGGCGGTTGCGGGTGCGGCGGCTGCGTTGCTCAGCTTGCGCGGCAGTTCCGCCAAACCGGGTAATCCCGCCGTAGCCAAGACCAAGGCGATCGCGCATCAACCCGATGGCAGCGATTCCTCCGCCTCCTTCGAAGCGGGGATCGCGGACGAAAACACGGTACCGGCAAAGACCGTGGATTGATCGATCAGGTGACGGTGATCGGAACGCCGATCGCCGTCACCTGCCATCGACCGGCAAGCCGGCACCTGTGATGATGCCGGACCTGTGTCGATCACGCCATTGGCTGGCGGAACGTTCATAACCACTGCGGTATGGCGAAACTATGCCGTGTTAACGCGTTTCCATGTCCATTCGGCCGAACAGATCGACATCACGCGGGGTGACCCAGCCGTAATGGTAATTCAACTGGAACAGCACGAACAGCAGGGTCGCCACCACCGTTACCCGTAAGGCGATCCGCCCCGCCCGAAATTCGTGCGGCGCGCTTTCTGCGGTTCCCGGAACATGGTCGCCCCCCGCTTCATGCGTCGTCCTGACCCCGAAGGGCAGGACGAGGAAGACGGAGAACGACCAGAACAGGATGTAGATCGCCAGCGCCGACGTCCAGCGCATGGGATTCAGGCCTCGATCAGCAATACGTCGACGATCGGCTTCTTGCCCGTCCAGCGCGTCGCGATCTTGCGCACGGCGAGCCGCACGTCCTCACGCTGGCGATCGATCCCGCGCCGGTTGCCGCGCATCGCCTGTGCCGCGGCATCGACCGCATCGTCGACGAACGCCTGCCGCTCGTCTTCGACCGGTACGCCCTGCACCCGGATCTGCGGCCGTCCGATCAGCCGACCATCCTTGCCCATCGCCACCGCGACCGAAATCTGGCCGTTCAATGCCAGCTTGCGCCGCTCGTTCACGGTCGACCCATCGGCAGGCAGGATCACGTCGCCGTCCAGCACCAGTCGTCCGATCGGCGCATTGCCGATCTTCTTCGCCGGCCCCGGCAGCAACCGGACGATATCGCCGTCCTTCTGCACGATCGAATTCGGCACACCCTGTGCCAGCCCGAACCGGGCCTGCTCCATCATATGCCGCATCTCGCCATGGGTCGGGACCAGCAGGTCCGGACGCAGCCATTCGTACATCTTGGCGAGTTCGGGACGGCCGGGGTGGCCGGAGACGTGGACATGCGCCTGCCGCTCGGTGACCATCTCCACGCCCTTGCCCGCGAGCAGGTTCTGGATGCGGCCGATCGCCACTTCGTTGCCGGGAATCTGCTTCGACGAGAAGATCACCATGTCGCCGGCGTCCAGCGAGATGGTGTGCGAACCCTCCGCCACGCGCGACAGCGCGGCGCGCGCCTCGCCCTGGCCGCCGGTCGCCACGATCAGCACCTTGTTCTTGGGCAGGCGCATCGCCGCTTCCGGATCGATCGTCTCGGGGAAATCGAGCAGATAGCCGGTCGCCTTGGCTACCTTCAGGATCCGGTCGAGCGACCGACCGGTGACGCACAGCCGCCGGCCGGTTTCCCGCGCGACCTGACCCAAGGTGTGCAGACGTGCCGCGTTGGAGGCGAAGCTGGTCACCAGCACCCGCCCCTTGGCCCGCGCGATCGTCTCGCCCAGCCCCTTGCGGACGCTGGCTTCCGAACCCGAGGCTTCCTTGTTGAAGACGTTCGTCGAATCGCAGACCAGCACGTCGATCCCGGCATCGCCGATCGCGGTCAGTTCTTCCGGTGAGGCCGGCTTGCCCAGCACGGGCGTGGGATCGAGCTTCCAGTCACCCGAATGGAACACCTTGCCCTCGGGCGTGTCGATCACCAGTGCCGACGCCTCGGGAATCGAATGCGACAGCGGGACGAAGGTGACGCCGAAGGGCTTCAGGTCGATCCGCTTGCCATATTCGACCAGCTTCAGCTTGACGCGATCGGCGATGCCCTCCTCGTCCAGCTTGCCCCGGATCAGCCCGGCGGTGAACGGCGTCGCATAGAGCGGCACGCCGAGGTCTTCGGCGAGATACGGCAACGCACCGATATGGTCCTCGTGGCCGTGGGTCAGCACGATACCGACCAGATCATCGATTCGGTCCTCAATGAACTGCAGATCGGGCAGGATCACGTCGATGCCGGGATAGGCCGGATCGGCGAAGGTGATGCCGCAGTCCACCATCAACCACTTGCCGCGACAGCCATAAAGGTTGACGTTCATGCCGATCTCGCCGGAGCCGCCCAGGGCGCAGAAGAGAAGTTCGTTCTTGGGAGTCATTCAGATCTTTCTTGTCGGAAGCGCCGGATGGTCGCCCGGCGGGGGCGTGGTTCTGGGGATATGGGCGCTTTGCCACATCATCGCCAGTCCCTGGATGGTCAGGTCGGGTTCTATCCGGTCAAATACGTCGGTATGACGCTCGAACAGGGTGGCGAGGCCGCCGGTCGCGATCACCGTTACCGGCCGGCCGACTTCCGCTTTCAGGCGGGCGACCAGCCCCTCGATCATCGCGATATAGCCCCAATAGATGCCGATGTGCATCTGGTCGACCGTGTTGCGCCCGATCACGCTGGCCGTTGCCGGCGCCTCGATCGCGATGCGCGGCAGTTTCGCGGCGGCCGTCACCAGGGCATCCAGCGACAGATTGATGCCGGGCGCGATGATGCCGCCCTTGTAGGCGCCGCGATAATCGCTGACGTCGAGCGTGGTAGCGGTGCCGAAGTCGATCACGATCAGATCGCCGGGATGCAGCGCATGCGCCGCGATCGTGTTGACCGCGCGGTCCGCGCCCAGCGAGGCGGGCTCGTCGACGTCGATGGCCATGCCCCATTCCACCGGCGCCCGTCCGGCGATCAGCGCCTCCGTCCGGAAATATTTGGACGCCAGCACCTGAAGATTGTGCAGCGCGCGCGGCACGACCGTGGCGACGATCACCGCTTCCACCACATCGCGGGTATAGCCTTCGAGCGCCAGCAACTGGCTGAGCCAGACGGCATATTCGTCGGCGGTGCGCCGCGGATCGGTGGCGATGCGCCAGCGGCCCCGGATATCGCTGCCTTCGACCAAGGCGAAGACGACGTTGGTATTGCCGGCATCGATCGCGAGCAGCATGTCAGGCCCCTTCGAGCAGGAAGACGTCGGCAGCATGGATGATACGCCGCTCGCCGGACGCCAACCGCAGCAGCAGCGCGCCATCGGCATCCAGACCGTCGAACAGCCCGTCGATCCGGCCGCCATCGGGCAACCGAGCGGTCAGGGCCGTGCCAGCCGGATGCGCACGCGCCAGCCAGCGTGCCCGCACCGGCACCAGTCCCTCACTCCGCCACCGGACCAGCCAGCGCGCCATGCTGTCCGCCAATACCTCGCCGAGCGTCGACGGCAGCACGTTCACGCCGTGCGCGGCCAGACTGGTCGTCGCACGATCAGGCAGATCGGGATAATGGGCAAGGTTGACGCCGATGCCGATCACGACCGCATCGTCGATCCGTTCGAGCAGGATGCCGCTGAGTTTGGCATCGTCCAGCAACAGGTCATTGGGCCATTTCAGCGTCATCACCGTGCGATCGGCCAGGAATATGCCGATCGTCTCCTCCAGGGCGACTGCCGCCAGCAACGCCAGGGTGGCGGCGGGAGGATCGCCTGGCCGTACCCGGACCAGCGTGCTGGCGTAGAAATTGCCGATCGGTGATACCCAGTGACGACCCTGCCGCCCGCGACCGTTTAGCTGGCACTCGGCCTGCAGCCAATATCCTTCGGCTACCCCCGCCTGTGCCAAGGACAACAGATCGGCATTGGTGGATCCCGTCTCCCGGACGATGTGGATCACCATATCCCTCGGGCCGATAGTGCAGTCAGAACAACGATCGCGCGGCCGCGAGGCTCCAAGCCGCCAATGCGGGGATCAACAGATAACCCAAAGGCGAGATCACCACGGCACTCACCGCGATCAGGCCGCCCATCAACGGCCCCTCGTTACCCTTGACGAACGCGGTCGCAGGTTCGTCGAAGTACATCGTCTTAACGATCCGAAGGTAGTAGTAGGCGCCGATCGTCGAAGCGGCGATACCGACCACGGCAAGGGGGAACAGCCCCGCATCCACCGCTGCGGCAAAGACCGCGAATTTGGCATAGAAGCCGAACAGCGGCGGGATACCCGCCAGCGAGAACATGAAGATCGCCATCGCCGCCGCCAGAGCGGGCCGGGTCCCCGACATTCCCGCGAGGCTGTCGATCGCCTCGACCGGCTGGCCATCCGCATCGCGCATCTCCAGCACGACGAGGAAGCTGCCCAGCGTCATCACGATGTAGATCGCCAGATAGGTCAGCACTCCGGCGACACCTTCGGGCGTCCCCGCCGCCAATCCGACCAGCGCGAAGCCGACGTTGTTGATGGACGAATAGGCCAGCAGCCGCTTGATGTTGTTCTGTCCGATCGCCGCCACTGCGCCAAGCAGGATCGACGCGAGCGCAGCGAAGATCACGATCTGCCGCCAATCGGCCAGCGCCGGCCCCATCCCCTCGACCGCGACGCGCACGCCCAGCGCCACGGCCGCCACCTTGGGCGCCGAAGCGAAAAAGGCGGTGACCGGGGTCGGTGCGCCCTCATATACGTCGGGCGTCCACATGTGGAACGGCACGGCCGCCATCTTGAACGCCAACCCGGCAAACACGAATACCAATCCGAACAGCATGCCGATGGACCGGCCCGGTGCCGCATAGGCACTGGCAATCGCATCAAACTGCGTGGTGCCGGAGAACCCGTAGACCAGACTGATGCCGTAGAGCAGGATACCGCTCGCCAATGCGCCGAGCACGAAATATTTGAGTCCCGCCTCGGCAGACCGCGTATCCCGCCGCATGAAGCTCGCCAGCACATAGGCCGACAGACTCTGCAATTCGAGCCCGACATATAGCGTCAGCATGTCGGACGCCGACACCATGATACCCATGCCTGCCGCGGAAAGCAGCAACAGCACCGGATATTCCGGGCGCAGATCATCACCTGATGTCCGCTGGAAAAATCCGGGCGCCATCAGCACGGCCACAGCCGTCGCACCGTAGATCAAAACCTTGGCGAAGGTGGAGAACGCATCCGCGCGGTACAGGCCGTCGAACGCATCGCCGCCCGACCCCGCCGGACCGGTCAGCGCGATCCCCGCCCCCAACAGGATAGCGACTGCGGCCCACGATACGGCGCGGGTAGACGCCGGCCCTGCCCAAGCGGCAACCAGCATCAGCGCGACCGCGCCGACGCCGAGCACCAGTTCGGGCAGCGTCATCGCCAGATTGGCGGCATAATCCATCAGTGCGCCTCCCCGGGCGTCGATTCGTGTTCGGGCGCATGTACCGCGCCATGGGCGGCGGCAGCCGCCGGGTTGCCTGCGGTCGGACGGGAGTCGCTGATGGGTGCCGCACGGTCGATGCGCTGAAGCAGCACCGCCACGTCCTTACGCATCGGTGCCAGAAAACTCTCCGGATACACGCCCATCCACAGCACCACCGCCGCGATCGGCGCCATCAGCCACAACTCGCGTCGGGAAAGGTCTGGCATCGCCCTGACCTCGTCCGACGGGATCTCGCCATAGGCGATACGCCGGTAAAGGTAGAGCATATATGCCGCACCCAGGATGATGCTCGTCGTGCAGAGCAACGCCGTCCAGGTTGATACCTGATAGGTTCCCATCAAGGCCAGGAACTCGGCGACGAAGCCGCTGGTGCCCGGCAAACCGATCGAGGCCATGGTAAAGAACAGGAACAGGATCGCATAGCGCGGCATGTTGATGCTGAGGCCACCATATCGCGCGATCTCCCGCGTGTGCAGGCGATCGTAGATCACGCCCACGCACAGGAACAGCGCGCCCGATACCAGTCCGTGGCTGAGCATCATGATCATCGCGCCTTCGATACCCTGCCGGTTGAACGCGAACAGACCGATCGTCACGATCGCCATATGCGCTACCGACGAATAGGCGATCAGCTTCTTCATGTCGGCCTGCACCAGCGCGACCAGCGACGTGTAGATGACCGCCACCGCCGACAAGCCGAAGATCAGCCAGGTCAGCTGACCAGACGCCTCCGGGAACATCGGCAGACTGAAGCGGAGGAAGCCATAACCACCCAACTTCAGCAGCACGCCCGCCAGGATCACGGAACCAGCGGTCGGTGCCTGGACGTGCGCGTCGGGCAGCCAGGTATGCACCGGCCACATCGGCATCTTGACCGCGAACGACGCGAAGAACGCCAGCCACAGCCAGGTCTGTACGCCCGCCGGGAAATCATAGGCCTGAAGCGCCGGGATGCTCGACGTGCCTGCCGTCCCCGCCATGTACAGCATCGCCACGAGCATCAGCAGCGAGCCGAGCAACGTATAGAGGAAGAACTTGTACGACGCGTAGATACGGTTCGCCCCGCCCCAGATACCGATGATCAGGTACATCGGGATCAGGCCGGCTTCGAAGAACAGGTAGAACAGAAACAGGTCCTGTGCCGCGAAGGTGCCGATCATCAGCACCTCGGTCAGCAGGAACGCCGCCATATATTCCGGTACGCGCTTGGTCACCGAGCGCCAGCTGGCACCGATGCAGATCGGCATCAGGAACACACTGAGCATGATGAGCATCAGCGCGAAGCCGTCGATGCCCAGATCCCAGCTGAAGAACCCAAGGCGGATGCCCTGTTCCGCGAACTGCCACTGGGCACCGCCGATATCGTAATTGAGCCACAACAGGATGCCGAGAGCGAGATCGACGAAGGTCGCGCCAAGTGCCGTCCAGCGGGCACCGTCGGCCGACAGGAACAGACAGGCGATCGCGGCGATGGCCGGGACCGCGAGCATCACGGAAAGGATAGGAAAGCCGTCCATCACCCGATCAACCCGCAATGGCCCAGGTGACCGCGGCGGTAAGCCCGATCAGCATGACGAAGGCATAGGAATAGAGATATCCAGATTGTAGCTTGGCGGCACCCCGTGCGCCGAACTGGACCAGCCAGGCCGATCCGTTCGGACCGAACCGGTCGATGGTCTGCTCGTCACCGCGATGCCACAGCAGACGGCCGATGGCGAAGGCAGGGCGTACGAAGATCAGATGATATAGCTCGTCGAAATACCATTTCCGCAGCAGGAAGCCGTACAGAACGCGGAACTGCTCGGCCATCGCCACCGGGAAGGCGGTGTTGCGGATATAGGCGTACCATGCCGTCAACAGCCCCAGCAGCATCGCGATCGTCGCCGACAATTTGATCGCCACCGGTACCTCGTGCATCGAATGCATCAGGTGCTCGCGGAAGGCCAGCGCACCACGCCAGAAATGCTCGCCCGACTCCGGCTCAATGAAATAGCCATGGAAGGCGAAGCCGGCGGCCACCGCGCCGATCGACAGGATGCCGAGAGGCACCAGCATCGGGATCGGACTTTCATGCGGATGATAGCCACCCGTACCAGCCGGCAGGTCCTGCTGCGCGGGACCATGGGTCGACGGAGCATCGCCCGAATCCTCGGCGTGCGACGGGTTGCCATGGCTTTCATCGGCATGATGGTCGTCGTGGCCATGTCCGTCATGCGTGCCGTGCCCATGGGCATCATGCAGCGCATGCTGGATATGCTCCGAGGCGGCCCAGCGCGGCGCGCCCCAGAAGGTCAGGAACATCAGTCGCCACGAGTAGAAGCTGGTCAGCAGCGCGACGAGCACACCGACGAACCACACGCCCGGCTGACCGGCCGCCCAGCTCGCCTCGATGATCGCATCCTTGGAATGGAAGCCGGCAAAGCCGATGCCGAGCGGATTGCCGAACACGGCGGGCAGGCCGACGCCGGTGATCGCCAGCGTGCCCATCATCATCGCCCAGAAGGTCAACGGGATCTCTTTCCGCAGGCCACCATAGTACCGCATGTCCTGTTCGTGATGCATCGCGTGGATCACCGATCCCGCGCCCAGGAACAGCAGCGCCTTGAAGAAGGCATGGGTGAACAGGTGAAACATCGCCGCCCCGTAGGCGCCCACGCCCGCAGCAAAGAACATATAGCCGAGCTGGCTGCACGTCGAATAGGCGATCACGCGCTTAATGTCGGTCTGCACCAGACCACAGGTCGCGGCGAACAGGCAGGTCGCAGCGCCGACAAAGCGCACGACATCGAGCGCCACGGGTGCGACCTCGAACATCGGCGACAGGCGGCAAACCATGAACACGCCGGCGGTCACCATCGTCGCGGCATGGATCAGCGCCGACACCGGAGTCGGCCCCTCCATCGCATCGGGCAGCCAGGTATGCAAGCCAAGCTGCGCCGACTTGCCCATCGCGCCGACGAACAGCAGCAGACAGAGCACCGTCATGGTATCGAACCGGTGTCCCAGGAACCCAATCGTCGATCCGGCCATCCCCGGCGCGGCATTCAGGATTTCCGGGATCGACACCGTGCCGAAGACCAGGAATGTCCCGAAAATACCCAGCATGAAGCCGAGATCGCCGACCCGATTGACCACGAACGCCTTGATCGCGGCGGCATTGGCCGATGGCTTGCGGAACCAGAAGCCGATCAGCAGGTAAGACGCCAGACCGACGCCCTCCCAGCCGAAGAACATCTGGACGAGGCTGTCGGCCGTCACCAACATCAGCATCGCGAAGGTGAACAGCGACAGATAGGCGAAGAACCGCGGCTGGTCTGGGTCCTCGCTCATATAGCCCCAGCTATAGAGGTGGACGAGCGCGGAGACGCTGGTGATGACGACCAGCATCACCGCGGTCAACGCATCGACCCGCAGCGCCCAGTCGACAGTCATGTCGCCCGACACGATCCAAGTCAGCACCGGCGTGACGCTGGCGACCGACGATCCCGACAGGAACCCGATGAAGATCGGCCACGACAACGCGCAGGATACGAACAACGCGCCGGTCGTGACGACCTTGGTGGGTACGAAACCCAGAGCCTTGTTGCCCAGCCCCGCAATGGCGGCCGCCAGCAATGGCAGAAAGACGATAGCGAGGATCAACCGTTTATCCCTTCATCCGGTTGACGTCGTCGACCGCAATGGTGCCGCGACCGCGGAAATAGATCACGAGGATCGCCAGCCCGATCGCAGATTCACCGGCAGCCACCGCCAGCACGAACATCGCGAACACCTGCCCGACGAGATCGCCGAGATAGGCCGAGAAGGCGACGAGATTGATGTTCACCGCCAGCAGGATCAACTCGATCGCCATCAGGATGACGATCAGGTTCTTGCGGTTCACGAAGATGCCCAGCACCCCCATCGTGAACAGCACGGCGGCGACGACCAGATAATGGATCAACCCGATCACAACTGCACCCCCTGCCCGATCGGCGGCTGAACGTTGCGCGTCGCATCCTGCGGACGCCGCGCATTCTGACGCGCGATGTTCTGGTACCGGCTGCCGCCACGTTCGCGGTGGGTCAGCACGATCGCCCCGATCATCGCGACCAGAAGGACGAAACCCGCTGCCTCGAATATGAAGACGTACCGCGTATAGAGCAGATTGCCGATCGCCTGGATATTGGGGACTGTCGGATCAAGCGGCGCGGCGCGGCGCGTCAGGTCGATCTTACCCGCGCTCCATGCGCCCAGGGCGATCATCACCTCGGCCGCCAGCGCGACCGCAATGGCGAGGCCGATGCCGGCGTAGCGCGCCACGCCGGCCCGAAGCTGGGTGAAATCGATGTCGAGCATCATCACGACGAACAGGAACAGCACCGCGACCGCACCGACATAGACGATGACAAGCAGCATCGCGATGAACTCCGCCCCCACCAGCACCATGAGACCGGCGGCGTTGAAGAAGGCGAGGATCAGCCACATGACCGAATGGACGGGGTTGCGCGACGAAATCGTCAGCGCGCCCGACACGATCACCACGACGGCGAAGAGATAGAAGGCGATTGCCTGGATCACGCGGTCAGGCCCCCTTGCCTGGCGTTGGAACGAAGTGGGCGCGCATTAACGGTATGGCGCGTCGGCGGCAAGGTTTGCCGCGAGCGTCCGCTCCCAGCGATCACCGTTATCGAGCAGCTTGTTCTTGTCGTAGATCAATTCCTCGCGCGTTTCCGTCGAGAATTCGTAATTCGGCCCCTCGACGATCGCATCGACCGGACACGCCTCCTGACACAAGCCACAATAGATGCACTTGGTCATGTCGATGTCATAGCGCGTGGTGCGGCGGCTGCCGTCGTCACGCGGCTCGGCCTCGATCGTGATCGCCTGAGCCGGGCATACCGCCTCGCATAGCTTGCAGGCGATGCAGCGTTCCTCGCCATTCGGATAACGGCGCAGCGCATGTTCTCCGCGGAACCGCGGGCTGACCGGATTGCGCTCGTACGGGTAGTTGATCGTCGCCTTGGGCTTGAAGAAATAGCGCAAGGTCAGCGCGTGCGCCTTCACGAACTCCACGAGGAAGAACGACTTCACATATTGCGCGACACTCATGACCCGAATCCTACGCGCATCCACATCAGGACGCCCGACACGAGGAAAACCCAGAACAGCGACACCGGCAGGAATACCTTCCACCCCAGCCGCATCAGCTGGTCGTAGCGGTAACGGGGCACCGTTGCCTTGATCCAGCTGAACACGAAGAAGAAGAACATCATCTTGGCGAACAGCCAGATGATTCCCGGCACGGCATAAAGCGGCGCCCAATCGAGCGGCGGCAACCAGCCCCCCCAGAACAGCGTCGCGTTCAGCACGCACATCAGGATGACGTTGGCATATTCGCCGAGCCAGTAGAGCGCGAAGCTCATCGAGGAATATTCGGTCTGGTAGCCCGCCACCAGTTCCGATTCCGCCTCGGTCAGGTCGAACGGCGCCCGCTGCGTCTCGGCCAGCGACGAGATCAGGAACATGATCGCCATCGGGAACAGCAGCGGGTTCAGGAAGAAGCCGTTGATCGGCGTGTTCAACACACCCTTCTGTGCCATCACGATGCCACTGAGGTTGAATGTACCCGACCACAGCACGATCGAGATCAGGATGAAGCCGATCGCGACTTCGTAGCTGACCATCTGCGCCGCTGCCCGCAACGCCGAATAGAATGGATATTTGGAATTCGACGCCCAGCCGGCGAGGATGATCCCGTACACGCCGAGCGACGAGGCCGCGAGGACATAGAGCAGCCCGACGTTGATGTCGGCCAGCACCACTCCTGCCTGGAACGGCACCACCGCCCACACGATCAGTGCGACCGTGAAGGTGATGATCGGCGCGATCAGGAACAGACCCTTGTTCGCCGCCGACGGGATAATCGTTTCCTGCAGGAAGACCTTCAGGCCGTCGGCGAACGACTGCAGCAGGCCGAACGGGCCAACGACGTTGGGGCCACGACGCAGTGCCATCGCTGCCCAGATCTTGCGATCGGCATAGATGATCATCGCCACGGCCAGCATCAGCGGCAGCGCGATGACGAGGATGCCGATGATCGTCGCGACGAACCAGGCCCAGTCATAGGACAGGCCGACGGTGGTATGGAAGAAAGCGGTCATTCCGCGGCCTCCGCGAACGTCTCGCCATGGACCAGTTCGGCCGAGCAGCGCTGCATCGTCGGCGATGCACGGCAGATCGCGTTGGTCAGATAGAAATCCTTGATCGGATAGCCGGTCAGCACGCCCACCGCGCTGCCCTCGATTGCGGGCATCTGCCAGTCGAACGACACCAGGCCCTGTTCGCGCAATGCCGGCACTTCGGTGAACATCGCCTCGCGCACACCCGCGAAGCTGTCGAACGGCAGGGTCACGCCCATCGTGTCGGACAGCGCCCGGAAAATGCTCCAGTCCTCGCGCGCGTCGCCCGGTGGGAACACCGCGCGTTCGCCACGCTGGACCCGGCCTTCCAGATTGACCCAGGTGCCCGACTTCTCGGCATAGCTCGCGCCCGGCAGCACCACATCCGCAGACGCCGCGCCCTTGTCGCCGTGATGGCCGACGAACACCTTGAATCCGATGAAGCGGCTGAAATCCGCTTCATCCGCGCCAAGGAAGAATGCCAGCTTCGCGTCGTGCAGGTCGGCAATCCCGCCCTGCCGTGCATAACCGAGCATCAGCCCGCCCATCCGCGAGGCCGCCATATGAACGACGTTGAAGCCGTTCCAGTCGGGCTTCACCAGACCCAGCGTCTCGACCAGCTTCAGCGCCCCGCCATGCGCGCCCTTCAGCGCCGCACCGCCGACGATCATCATCGGCTTCGCCGCGCCTGCAAAGGCATCCAGCACCGTCTGCGGCAGATCGCCCAGCACTGCCAGATCGGCGCCCAGCCATTCGACCTTGTAGGTCAGATCCGTCTCCGGTCCGATCGCGAAGACCTTCGCGCCCTTCTTGATCGCCTTGCGGATGCGGGTGTTCACCAGCGGCGCTTCCCAGCGCAGGTTGGTGCCGACCAGCAGGATCGCGTCCGCCTCTTCGGTGCCGGCGATCGTCGTGTTGAAGTTCACCGCCGCGAGCGACGAAGTGTCGTAATCCATCCCCGTCTGCCGGCCTTCCAGCAGGTCGGAACCCAGTGCGCGGACCAGTGCCTTGGCGGCATACATCGTCTCGCAATCGACCAGATCGCCCGCAACCGCCGCGACGCTGCCGCCATGCGGGACGGCCGCGATCGCAGCAAATGCCTCGTCCCAGCTCGCCGGCACCAGCTTGCCGTCACGCCGGATGAACGGCCGGTCGAGCCGACGCCGCACCAGGCCATCGACGGCATGGCGCGTCTTGTCCGACGCCCACTCCTCGTTCACGTCCTCGTTGATCCGCGGCACGCAGCGCAACACCTGCCGCCCACGGCTGTCGAGGCGAATGTTGGTGCCGACCGCGTCCATCACGTCGATCGTCAGCGTCCGGCGCAATTCCCACGGCCGCGCTTCATAGGCATAGGGCTTCGACGTCAACGCCCCGACCGGGCACAGATCGACCACGTTGCCGCTCAGTTCGCTGGTGACCGCCTCTTCCAGATAGGAGGTGATCTGCATGTTCTCGCCGCGATAGATCGCACCGATCTCTTCCACGCCCGCCACTTCCTCGGCGAACCGGATGCAGCGCGTGCACTGGATGCAGCGGGTCATGATCGTCTTGACGATCGGCCCCATATATTTCTCGGTCAC
Organism: Sphingomonas sp. CFBP 8760; assembly: GCF_014841615.1. Classification (GTDB taxonomy): domain Bacteria; phylum Pseudomonadota; class Alphaproteobacteria; order Sphingomonadales; family Sphingomonadaceae; genus Sphingomonas. The sequence goes on from NZ_JACYUG010000001.1 coordinate 125,288, forward strand.
CGCGCGCTTGTTTTCGGCATAGCGCGACGCGCCGCGACCATAGGCGACCGACTGGTCCTGGAGATCGCATTCGCCACCCTGATCGCAGATCGGGCAATCGAGCGGATGGTTGATCAGCAGGAATTCCATGATGCCCTCACGGGCGTTCTTCACCATCGGCGTGGTGGTGAAGACCTCCTGATTGTCCGCCGCCGGCAGCGCGCACGATGCCTGTGGCTTGGGTGGGCCCGGCTTCACCTCGACGAGGCACATGCGGCAATTGCCCGCGATCGACAGGCGCTCGTGATAGCAGAAGCGCGGAATTTCCTTCCCCGCCGCTTCGCACGCCTGCAGGACCGTGGCGCCGGCCGGCACCTCGACCTCGATCCCGTCTACCTTCAGCTTGGGCATTATTCCGCCGCTTCCTGCATCGGTGCGAGGTCGCCCCCGCGTTCGTTGATCCGGCGCTCCAGTTCGGGCCGGAAATGCTTGATGAGACCCTGGATCGGCCATGCCGCGGCATCGCCCAGCGCACAGATCGAATGGCCCTCGACCTGTTTGGTCACCTGTTGCAGCATGTCGATCTCGGACAGGTCGGCGTCGCCGGTGCGCAGCCGCTCCATCACCCGCCACATCCAGCCGGTGCCCTCGCGGCACGGCGTGCACTGGCCGCAGCTCTCATGCTTGTAGAAATACGAGATGCGGCTGATCGCGCGGACGATGTCGGTCGACTTGTCCATGACGATGATCGCCGCGGTGCCCAAGCCGGAGCCGACCGCCTTCAGTCCGTCGAAATCCATCGGTGCATCGATGATCTGCGCGGCGGGCACCAGCGGCACCGACGATCCGCCCGGGATGACCGCGAGCAGATTATCCCAGCCGCCCCGGATACCGCCGCAATGCGTCTCGATCAGTTCGCGGAAGCTGATCGACATCGCCTCCTCGACCACGCACGGCTTGTTAACGTGACCGCTGATCTGGAACAGCTTGGTCCCGCGATTATTCTCTGCGCCGAAGCTGGAGAACCATTCGGCCCCGCGCCGCAGGATCGTCGGCGCGACCGCGATCGATTCGACGTTGTTGACCGTCGTCGGGCAGCCATAAAGCCCCGCTCCCGCCGGGAATGGCGGCTTCAGCCGGGGCTGGCCCTTCTTGCCCTCCAGGCTTTCGAGCATCGCGGTCTCTTCGCCGCAGATATAGGCACCCGCGCCACGATGGACGAAGACGTCAAAATCATAGCCCGACCCGCACGCGTTCTTGCCGATGAGGCCGGCGGCATAGGCTTCCGCCACCGCCGCGAACAACGTCTCCGCCTCGCGAATATATTCGCCGCGGATATAGATATATGCCGCCCGCGCCCGCATCGCGAAGCCCGCGACCAGCGCACCTTCGATCAGCTTATGCGGATCGTGGCGGATGATCTCGCGATCCTTACAGCTGCCAGGTTCGGATTCATCGGCGTTGATGACGAGGAAATTGGGCCGTTCCGCCTTCGGCTCCTTGGGCATGAACGACCATTTCGTGCCGGTCGGGAAACCCGCCCCGCCACGACCGCGCAAACCCGATGCCTTGACGACATCGATGATCTTGTCGTTGCCGAGTTCCAGCAGCGCCTTGGTATTGTCCCAGTCGCCCCGCGCACGCGCCGCGTCGAGGTTCCATGGCTGGAACCCGTAGACGTTGGTGAAGATGCGATCCTTGTCGGCGAGCATTACGCCCACTCCCCCCGATAATCATGGTTGGCGTCGACCATCTGCCTGAGCGAGGTCGGCCCGCCCTCCGGGCAACTGGCCCGCCGCCCGATCGTCGATCCCGGCTCGGGTGTCTGACCGTTGGCCAGAGCTTCCAGCACCGCGATGGTCCGATCATAGTCAAGGTCTTCGTAGTTATCGTCGTTGATCTGGACCATCGGCGCATTGGCGCAGGTGCCCAGACACTCGACCTCGGTCAGCGTAAACAGGCCGTCAGGCGTCGTGCCGCCCTTCACCAGTCCGCGGTTCTTGCACGCTGCCAAGACGTCGTCCGATCCCGCCAGCATGCACGGCGTAGTACCGCATACCTGCACATGATAACGGCCGACCGGCGCGAGGTTGAACATCGTATAGAAGGTCGCGACCTCGTACACGCGCATGTACGGTACGCCAATCGCACGCGCGACGAACTCGATCACCGGCACCGGCAACCAGCCCTGCGTGTGCGTCTCCGCCCCGACCTGCCGCTGGGCAAGATCAAGAAACGGGATCGACGCGGACTGTTCGCGCCCCTTGGGATAGCGACCGAGAATCTCGTTCGCCTTGCGCTGGTTTTCCTCGTTCCATTTGAACGAGCCCCAACGTGCGCGGGTTTCGGCTTCATCGGGGATATGGACTGAGTCAGCCATTATTCTGCTTCTTGCGAGTGGAGGACGCGACGACGATCAGGCAGAGCGCTACCGTGATCGACCCCAAACCGCCCACGGCGCTATCGATTACGATCAGCTGGACCATGCCGATTGCCAACAGCACGACCGATAACGTCACCAGCATGATCCGGATGTGACTATCGTTCACCGATCGCACTCCCCAAACACGATATCCATCGCGCCCAGAATGGCGGTCGTGTCCGCCAGCATGTGGCCACGGCTCATGAAGTCCATCGCCTGCAAATGGCTGAATGCGGTCGGCCTGATCTTGCAACGATAGGGCTTGTTGGTGCCGTCGGCGACCAAGTACACGCCGAATTCGCCCTTGGGGCTTTCGGTCGCGACATAGACCTCGCCGGCGGGCACGTGGAAGCCCTCGGTGTACAGCTTGAAGTGGTGGATCAGCGCCTCCATCGAGCGCTTCATCTCGGCGCGCTTGGGCGGCACCACCTTGCGGTCGTCCGACGCGATCGGGCCTTCAGGCATGTCGCGCAGGCACTGCTTCATGATCCGTGCCGACTGACGGACTTCCTCCACGCGCACCATGAACCGGTCATAGCAATCGCCCCGCGTACCGACCGGAATGTCAAATTCCATCCGGTCGTACACGTCGTAGGGCTGCGACTTGCGCAGGTCCCACGGGATGCCCGCCGCGCGGATCATCGGGCCGGAAAAGCCCCAGGCGATCGCGTCGTCACGGCTGACGGTGGCGATGTCGACGTTGCGCTGCTTGAAAATACGGTTGTCCGCGACCAGCGAGATCGCATCCTCGAACAGGCGCGGCAACCGCGTGTCGAGCCAGTCGCCGATGTCGGTCAGCAGCTTCAGCGGCACGTCCTGATGAACGCCGCCCGGCCGCATGTAATTGTGGTGCATCCGCGCACCCGACGCGCGCTCGAAGAAATTCATGCAATCTTCGCGGATTTCAAACAGCCAGAGGTTCGGCGTCATCGCGCCGACATCCATGACATGGCTGCCGAGGTTCAGCATGTGATTGCAGATGCGCGTCAGCTCGGCGAAGAACACCCGCAGATATTGCGCGCGCACCGGCACTTCGAGGTCGAGCAGCTTCTCGACCGCCAGCACCCAGCTATGCTCCATGCACATCGGCGAGCAGTAATCGAGCCGATCAAAATAGGGCAAAGCCTGGATATAGGTCTTCGCCTCAATCAGCTTCTCGGTGCCGCGATGGAGCAGACCGACATGCGGATCGATCCGCTCGACGATCTCGCCGTCCAGTTCCATCACCAGCCGCAACACGCCGTGTGCGGCGGGATGCTGCGGGCCGAAGTTGATCGTGTAGTTCTGGATCGTCACGTCGCCGGTCGACGGATCGGACGCGCTGACGTTATGCAGCATTTGATCGACATGGGGGTCGATCGTCGTCGTCGCCGGGGCGATCACGGGTGCATCACTCACTGGTTCTGCCCTGCCTTGGTGGGAACGACATCGGGATCGCTCGGCTTCGGCGTCGCGTCCGATTGCGGCGCGCCCTTGCCGGTATCGGCGGTGCTCTCCGCCGTCGTCTTGGCATAGGGTTCGCTGGATGCCGCCGGAGCCTGCTTCGGCGCGCCGGCCGTGTCCGCCTTCTGGATCTGGTCCGCCGTCAGCGGCGTCTGCGCGCCCTTGGCCTGCGGTACCGCGGGGCCACCCGCCGGAGCGGCCGCCTTCTCGTCGCCCGGCAGCACATATCCCGCACCTTCCCATGGCGACAGGAAGTCGAACGTGCGGAAATCCTGAGCCAGCTGCACCGGCTGATACACGACGCGCTTCTCCTCCTCGGAATAGCGCAATTCGGTATAGCCCGTCATCGGGAAGTCCTTGCGCAACGGATGGCCGCGAAAGCCATAATCCGTCAGGATGCGGCGCAGGTCCTGATTGCCGGTGAACAGCACGCCGTACAGGTCATACACTTCGCGCTCCAGCCACCCAGCCACCGGCCACAAGCCGGTGACGGACGGGATCGGCTGCTCCTCATCGGTCGCGACATGCACCTGTACGCGGTGGTTCCGGGTCAGCGACAACAGGTTGTAGACCACATCGAACCGCTCGGACCGCTCGGGATAATCGACCCCGGCGATCTCCATCAGCTGCTGATATTCCAGCCCCGGCGTATCACGCAGCGCGATCATCGCATCGACCAGTCCATCGCGATGGACGTACAACTGGACCTCGCCGACCCGCTCGAGCGCGTCGATCAGGGCCGGACCAATCGCGCCGCGCGCGACCTCGATCGTGTCGCCCGCTGCGGCATAGGCGGGAGCAGGCGCCCTCACCGTTCGATGCTCCCGCTGCGACGGATCTTCCGCTGCAACTGCATAATGCCGTACAGCAACGCCTCCGCGGTCGGGGGACATCCGGGCACGTAGATGTCGACCGGCACGATCCGGTCACAGCCACGCACAACCGAATAACTGTAATGGTAATAGCCGCCGCCATTGGCGCAGCTACCCATCGAGATGACGTATTTCGGCTCCGACATCTGATCGTACACCCGGCGCAGCGCCGGGGCCATCTTGTTGCAAAGCGTACCCGCGACGATCATCACGTCCGACTGGCGCGGGGATGCACGCGGCGCGGCACCGAAGCGTTCGAGATCGTAGCGCGGCATGTTGACGTGGATCATCTCGACCGCGCAGCAGGCGAGGCCGAACGTCATCCACCACAGGCTGCCGGTACGCGCCCACTGGAACAGTTCCTCGGTCGAGGTGACGAGGAAACCCTTGTCGGTCAGTTCGCCGTTCAGGCTGTCGAAAAACCCCTGATCGGGCGGCAGCACGCTGCCGTCACCGGCCGGCCGGCCTAGTTCGACGGGACCGGAGTGCATGTCGACTACTCCCAATCCAACGCTCCCTTCTTCCACGCATAGACGAGGCCCAGGGCCAGTTCGCCGATAAAGATCATCATCGAGATCCACGCGGTCCAGCCGATGCTGAACACGCTGACCGCCCATGGATATAGGAACGCCGCCTCCAGATCGAAGACGATGAACAGGATCGCGACGAGATAAAAGCGCACGTCGTAGCGGCTGCGCGAATCCTCGAATGCAGGGAAGCCGCATTCATATTCGGCGAGCTTCTGCTCGTTCGGCTTGTGCGAGCCGGTAAGCCGCCCGACCGCCATCGGAAGAAACACGAACGCGCTCGAAAGCACGATCGCGACACCAAGGAACAGCAGGATCGGCAGATATTGCGACAGGTCGACCAATGGGCATCTCGCAAGTGCGAACGGATAGTGATCGCTTTAGGCCGGTGAAGCCCAAGCGGCAAGGTTTGCAAGCTATGAGAATAACTCGCAACTGGCGACAGGCCGACCGGACGTGGCCGTCACGCCATCAGCGTAGGGCGCCCGCCACCAGCTTGTGCAGCTTGGAGTGGAGCGCATCGTTGGCCGCAAGCATTTCCTTGCGTTCCAACGGCTTGTCGCCACCGCGATAGTCGGTGACGAAGCCGCCGGCTTCCTTGATGAGCAACTGGCCGGCCGCGACGTCCCACATCTGCAGGTCCGATTCCCAGAACCCGTCGAATCGCCCCGCCGCCACCCAGGCGAGGTCGAGCGCCGCCGCGCCCAGGCGCCGGATGCCCGCCACTTCGGGCGCGACCGCGCCGAAAATGCGGCTCCATTCGACGAAGTCGCCATGGCCCATGAAGGGGATGCCGGTCGCGATCAGCGCCTCGCTCATGTCGCGGCGCGAGGACACCCGCAGCCGCTGGTCGGTCAGCCATGCGCCGCGACCCTTCTCCGCCCAGAAGCTTTCGTCGGTCAGCGGCTGATAGACGAGCGCGGTCGTGATCTCGCGCTTGCCGTTCGGCATCGGCTCCTCGACCGCGATCGAGATGCAGAAATGCGGGATGCCGTGGAGGAAGTTCGAGGTGCCGTCGAGCGGATCGACGATGAAGCGCGGCTTGTCGGGATCGCCCGCCACCTCGCCACGCTCCTCCATCAGGAACCCCCAGTCGGGGCGTGCGCGCGACAATTCCTCGTAGATCGTCTGCTCGGCGCGCTGGTCGGCCTGGCTGACGAAATCCGCCGGCCCCTTGCGGCTGACCTGCAACTGCTGGACCTCGTTGAAGTCGCGCCGCAGCCGGGGTGCCGCCTTGCGCGCGGCCCGCTCGATGACGGTGAAAAGACCGGAATGGGAAGGCATTTCAAACCACCATGCAAAATTGAGAAAGCGCATTAAGCCGGTACGGCTCCATGAGCAGCGCCAACCTTTTACTCAATGATGGGCAGCTATAAGCTCCGCCATCGCTCCATGAAGAACTGGAGCAGAAACCTACCTCCTGCCCCATCTTGACCATTTCGTCATGAGGGGCAACGAACCACCCCCCAGACGATGGAAAGGCAATCCATACGCCTTTCCCTTCATACTTCCGGTCGATTATCCAACGCCCTTTGAGCTGTATCGGACGAAACGAGGCATCCGCATCTCGGTAAGCCACCAGATCAACGCCGCGATCATACACTGGCAAATAAGCATTAAAACCGAGCATAAGTAGTTCGCTGACCAGCGCATTCCGGTTAATGACTTCTTTAACCTGAGCACTAAAACGAACATCGCCCATTAGTTAATCCGCGCGCCGTACGTACGTCTGCTCGTACACGTCGACCACGATCCGCGTGCCCGCGCCGATGTGGGGCGGCACCATCACGCGGACGCCGTTGTCGAGGATCGCGGGCTTGTAGCTGGACGAGGCGGTCTGCCCCTTCACCACCGCATCGGCCTCGACGATCATCGCCTCGATCGTGGAGGGCAGCTCGACCGAGATCGGGCGTTCGTCGTACAGTTCCAGCACCACGTCCATGCCGTCCTGCAGGAATGCGGCGGCATCGCCCAGGATGCCGGCATCCAGCGTGATCTGCTCGTAATTGTCCTTGTCCATGAAGGTCAGCTGGTCGCCGTCCTTGAACAGGAACTGGAAATCCTTGGTATCCAGCCGCACCCGTTCCACCGTCTCGGCCGAGCGGAAGCGGACGTTGTTCTTGCGTCCATCGATCAGGTTCTTCATCTCGACCTGCATATACGCGCCGCCCTTGCCGGGCTGCGTGTGCTGGATCTTGACCGCGCGCCAGATGCCGCCTTCATACTCGATGATGTTGCCGGGACGGATGTCCACGCCGCTGATCTTCATGACTGTACCTGCTGGAAAGAGCGATGGCGCGACTTAGCGCTGCCCGGCCGTTCCGGCAAGCAAGGGATAGGGATTGATGTCCTGCCCCTGCCACCATCCCTCGCCGGCGCGCATCCGTTGCACCCCGAAATGCAGGTGGGTGTTCCCCGGCCCCGCATCGCCGGTATCGCCAACATAGGCGATCGGCTGGCCGGCCCGCACCACCGCCCCTTCACCGATCCCGTCCGCATAGCGGGACAGATGCGCATAGTAATAGATCGTGCGCCGATCGGGCGACCGGACATAGAGCGTCGTGCCGCCGAGGCGGCTGTCGAACAGTTTCTCGACCGTGCCGTCTGCCGCCGCCAGCACCGGCGTACCGCCCGGCGCCATGATGTCGGTGCCGTGGTGCGCCCGCGCGCCGCCCCCGCGGGCATCGCCCCAGCTATCGGCGATCGCGGTGGGCGCAACGCCCGCCACCGGGACCACGAGCGACGTCGGCGTACGGACGAACGGGTTTGCCCGGCGCAAACGTTCACGCACGCCCGGTTCGCCGTCGCCCGAAAAGGATAGCATCGACAGGAAGCCACCCACCACCAGCACCAGTGCGATCAGGATGCCCCAGCCGAGCTTCGTCATCCCCGGCTATTCCTGGAAGATGGCCGGCGTTCCCGGCTTCGCCATCACCGACAGCCGCGCCACATCCCAATTGGTCAGCCGCACGCAACCATGGCTTTCGCTGCGGCCGATCAGTTCGGGATTGGGGGTGCCGTGGATGCCGTAATGCTTCTTCGACAGGTCCAGCCAGACCACCCCGACCGGCCCGTTCGGCCCCGGCGGCAACTGCGCCTTGTCGTCACTCTTGTCCGCATCCCAGAACAGGGCGGGATTGTAATGGAACTTCGGATTATAATCCGCGCCCTTGATCGTCCAGTTGCCGATCGGCAGCGGATCGTGCTGCGATCCCGTCGTCACTTGGAACTGTGCGACCAGCTTGTCCGCCTTGTCATAGACGCGCAACACCTTGTCGGACTTGTCGACCACGATCTTCGACGCCTCGGGCTGCACCGCATCGACGTTCAGCATGTTGAGCGTCGCCCGCCATTCGTCGGTCCGCTCGGGGTCATAGGCGCGGCTGGTCGGCAGCACGTTCGGAAACACCACCTTGGTGCCAGGCGTCAGCATCGTCTGCGGACCATTCAGTTCCACCAGCACGCGCGGGGTGGTGTGGAACATCTCCGCCAGCTTCTCCAGCGGGCTGCGGTAATAGAGGCCGGGCAGCTTCGCCTGATCGACCTCGCTCTTCGGAATCTCCGGCAGATACGGCCCCGCGAGCACCCGGGCGTTCAGTTCCAGCGTCTTGGTCGCCTCGGTTCCCCAATAGGGCGCGAGCGCCTGCATCGTCGGCGCATCGGGTTTGCCCGTCACCGGCAACCCGCGGCTTTCCTGAAACCCCTTGATCGCCGAGGTCAGAGACATACCCGCCCGCCCGTCGATCACGCCGGGCGAGAAGCCGAGCCGGTCGAGCACGACCTGCATCTTCAGCAGATTGCGGTCGAGCGGGATTTGTTTCCCGCGGGAAACTTCCGGCTGCGCGATCGCGGGTGCGGCAATCCCCAGGGCGAGCAGGAGCAGGAAACGACGCATGGATGTTCCGATCAGACTGTTACGCTGTCAGATCAAACGAGCGGCACCCCGCTTGGCTCCGTGCCTATCGCGCGGCGAGTATGTCGGCAAAGGCGCGCATCGCCGCCGCCTCGTTCCCGCCCCATACCGCACCGGAGACGGCGAGGAAGTCGGCCCCCGCCTTCACCAGCGGCGCGGCATTGTCCGGCGTGATTCCACCGATCGCGACCGAGGGTAGTTCGAACACTGCCGACCACCAGCTGAGGATCACCGGTTCGGGGCGATGCTTGGTTTCCTTGGTCGTGGTCGGATAAAAGGCACCGAAGGCGACATAATCGGCCCCCGCCTCGCCCGCTTCCATCGCGAGATGGCGGCTGTCGTGGCAGGTGACGCCGATCTGCACGCTCGGCCCCAGTGCCTCGCGCGCCTCACGCGGGTCGCCATCGTCCTGGCCCAGATGCACGCCGTCCGCGCCCAGCCGCTTGGCCAGCGCGACCGAATCATTGACGATGAACGCGACTTCCCGGTCGGCGCAGATGCGCTGCAACGGTTCGGCCAGTCGCGCCGCTTCGTGCTGGTCGATGTCCTTGACGCGGAACTGGAACGCCGCCGCAGGCCCCGCATCCAGCGCGCGCGCCAGCCGGTCCGGGAAAGCACCACCGACATCGAGCGGCGATACGAGATAGAGCTGACAGGGCGGACGGCGAAGATCGCGCGTGAAGTTCGCGGCGAAATCGGGGTCGAGCGGGCCGAGAGGGTCTTGGATCATCCGCCCCCTCTAACCCTACCCCGTCCGCGACGAAAGCCGCGACCTAGCCAAGCGCATGACGTTTGGTGGCGGCCACGGCATACGCCGCGCCGCCACCGGGCCAAATCAGGCCTCGCCCTTGTAGATCGACACCAGCTTGTCGAGCATCGCCAGCGCGTCCTCGCGGCTGCGCTGGAAGGTATTGCGGCCGATGATCGAGCCGTTGCCGCCGCCCGCCAGAATGTCGCGCGCGTCCTGATAGACCGCATCCGCACCCTTGGCCGCGCCGCCCGAGAACACCACGATCCGGCGTCCGGCGAAGCTGGACTGGACGACGTGACGAACACGCTCGGACTGCTGCGACCAGTCGGTGCCTTCGTACGCCTTCTTCGCTTCGGGCTGCTCGATATGCGCGCTCGGCAGCTTCACCTTGATGATGTGCGCGCCCAGCAACGCCGCCATGTGCGCGGCATAGGCGCCGACATCCAGCGCCAGCTCGCCGTCCTTCGACAGGTTGCCGCCGCGCGGATAGCTCCAGATCACCGTCGCGATGCCGACCGACTTGGCCTCCTCGGACAGTTCGCGGATTTCCTCCATCTGCTCGAAGATGCCATCCGATCCCGGATAGATGGTGAAGCCGATCGCCGCGCAGCCGAGGCGCAACGCGTCGGACACGCTGGCGGTCACCGCCTGATCGATGCTGGTCGCCCAGCTGTTCGAACTGTTGACCTTCAGGATCGTCGGGATCTGTCCGGCAAAGGTATCGGCCCCCGCCTCCAGCGGCCCGAGCGGCGCGGCATAGGCAGACAGCCCGGCATCGATCGCGATCTGATAGTGGTAGTGCGGATCATAGGCTGCCGGGTTCACCGCGAACGAGCGGGCCGGCCCATGTTCGAACCCCTGATCGACCGGCAAGATGATGAGCTTGCCGGTACCGCCCAGCTTGCCCTGCATCAGGATGCGGGCGAGGTTGCCCTTCACCGCCGGGCTGGTGGCTTCGTACTTGTCGAGAATGGCCTTTACGGCAGGCGTCACGGTCGTGGACATGGAAATCTCCCTGGGAAGGACGATGGTAGGAAAAACGATGGAATCACAGCATCAGCCAGCGGCGCAGCGCCTGATCGACCTGCTCCATGCGGGTCGGTGATGACTGGCCGATGACGCGGACGATACGTTCGCGGCGGACGCTGGTGATCTGGTCGATCTGCACCTCGCACTCGACCGTCAGGCCGGTATGCTCGCGCGGTGAAAAGGCGACGCGGAACAGTGCCTCGCCGCCGACGATGTCGGTCAGCGGGCACAAGGTGATTGTGCGATGGGTGGCGTTGAACAGGTCGGACTGGACGACGACGCAGGGCCGGGCGCGGTCGGTACGGTCGGGCGCCGATGCCACCAGCACGATCGCACCGTGCCTGATGTCGCCGGCGACGGTGTCCACCGGTGTCAGTTCCATGCCGTATCATCCGTGTCGATCGCATCCCAGACGGCATGAGGCTCGCCCTCGCGCTTCGAGGCGCGCAATGACTGGCGGCGGGCTTCGCGTCGATACGCCTCGTCGTGCAGGTCGACGTAGCGTCGCACCGCTTCGCGCGCGATATCGCTCTTGCTGCGGCCCTGGGTGCGCGCCACGGCTGCAAGACGCTCTTCCAGTTCCGTATCCAGCCTGACGCCGAGCATCGTTACCCCTGATGTTTAACGTGTTTAACATAGCGTCTTGCCGCGCGGCGTTCAAGCGCCGCGATTGACGCGGCAATTACGCACCTGTCTTGTGTTGGTGGGGAATGGCCGGAGACGAGGGGGAGCGGCGATGATGATAACGAGATGGTGGAACGTCATGATGGCCGCCGCCCTCCTCTGGACGGCAACGCCCGCCACCGCCGGCAGGATCGTGGTCGGCCAGCCGGCGCCGGATACCGAACTGACGCTGCTCGACGGCAGCAAGGTGGCGCTGTCGTCTTTGCGCGGGCAGGTGGTGCTGCTGAATTTCTGGGCGACGTGGTGCGTGCCCTGCCGGGTCGAACTGCCGCTGCTCGATCAATATTACCGGCGGACCGAAAAGCACGGATTGCGGGTGTTCGCGATCACGACCGAAGGATCGGTGCCCGCGTACCGGATGAAGCCCCTGTTCGCCGCGCTGGCGATCACCCCCGCCAAACGGGTCAAGGGGGAGTATGCAAACGTAAGGGCGGTGCCGACCAACTATATCATCGATCGCGCAGGGATCGTCCGTTACGCGGCCGCCCGCGCCTTCGACCTGGACGACCTGAACCGCCTGCTGATCCCGCTGCTGAAGGAAGCCCCGCCGGCCGGTGCGACCGGCGGGTGACGGGTCAGCGCATCAGCGCCGCGACACCGGGTAGGTCCTTGCCCTCCATCCATTCCAGGAACGCGCCACCGGCGGTCGAGACGAAGGTGAAGCGATCCGCCACCCCCGCCTGATTGAGCGCGGCGACGGTATCGCCGCCACCCGCGACCGACACGAGGCTGCCGTCCTGCGTCAGCGCCGCCGCGGTCTTCGCCAGCGCGACCGTGGCGGTATCGAATGGCGGTGTCTCGAACGCACCCATCGGTCCGTTCCACACCAGCGTGCGACAGTTCTTCAGCACATCGCCTAGCGCCTCGACTGCGGAGGGACCGACGTCGAGGATCATCTCATCCGCCGCCACTTCGTGGACGTTGACGGTACGAACCGGGGGGTTGGCGCGGAATTCCTTCGCCACCACCACGTCATAGGGCAGATGGACGGTGCAGCCGGCCTTGTCCGCCGCGTCGAGGATCGCCTCGGCGGTATCGGTCAGGTCGTGTTCGCACAGCGACTTACCCACCGCCACGCCGCGCGCGGCGAGGAAGGTGTTGGCCATGCCGCCGCCGATGATGAGGTGATCGACCTTCGTCACCAGATGGCGCAGCACGTCCAGCTTGCTCGATACCTTGGCCCCGCCGACCACCGCCGCAACGGGGTGCTCGGGATTGCCCAGCGCCTTTTCCAGCGCGTCCAGTTCCACCTGCATCGCCCGGCCCGCGAACGCCGGCAGCCGGTGCGCCAGTCCTTCGGTCGAAGCATGGGCGCGGTGCGCGGTGGAGAAGGCGTCGTTGACGTAGAGGTCCCCCAGCGCGGCGAACCGGTCGATCACGGCGGGATCGTTCTTTTCCTCGCCGCCGAAGAAACGGGTGTTCTCCAGCACCGCGATGTCGCCGGACCGCAGGGTGGCGATCGCTTCCTCGGCCCCTTCCCAGTCGATGTAGCGCACCGGGCGGCCCAGCACCGCCTCATACGACTTCGTCACCAGCGCCAGCGACATTTCGGGGTTCGGCTGCCCCTTGGGCCGGCCGAAATGCGCCAGCACCAGCACGATCGCGCCGCGATCGGCCAGTTCGTTCACCGTCGCCATCGTGGCGCGCAGCCGGGTGTCGTCGGTGACGCGGCCGTCCGCCATCGGCACGTTCAGATCCTCGCGCACCAGCACGCGCTTGCCGGCGACCTCGCCAATATCGTCCAGCGTTCTGAAAGCCTTGGTCATGGTTCCTCGATCCTGATCGGGTCGCCGATGGCGATCGTGCCGCCGGCCAATACGCGTGAACAGGCGCCGCCGCGCCAATCGGGAAGCAACGCCGCGAACAGGCCGGGCGCCAGCTTATCCATCCGGTCGCACGGGTCGGTTTCGCGCGTCACCTCCAGCACCACGTCGGCACCGATGCGCAGGCGGGTGCCGGGCACCTGCGGCAGATCGAACCCGTCGACCAGCAGGTTGCTGCGCCGCGCCCACCACGGCAGATCGTGGCCGACCTGATGCACCGCCGCGTCCCAGTCGCACCGCTCGATCAGCGTCACCTGACGCCGGCCGCGCCCGCCGGGCTTGCGTACCCCGCGACAATCGCCGGCGATGCCGCCATCCAGCGACACCGCGACCCGGTCGATTGTCTCGACCGGGCCTTTGGGCCGCCCGTGGCGGGCGATGCCGGCGATCGTGCCCGTCACCTTAAAGGAAGGACGCCATCACGCCGGCGGTGTCGACCATGCGGTTGGAGAAGCCCCATTCATTGTCGTACCAGCTGACGACGCGGACCAGCTTGCCGTCGAGCACCGCCGTCTCCAGGCTGTCGATCGTCGAGGACTGCGGCGTGTGCTGGATGTCGATCGAAACCAGCGGCTCGTCGGTATAGACCAGCACGCCCTTCAGCGGGCCGCTTTCCGCCGCCGCCTTCAGGATCGCGTTCACCTCGTCGCGGGTCGTGTCACGCGACGGGGTGAAGGTCAGGTCGATCAGGCTGCCGTCGGGCACGGGCACGCGGATCGCGGAGCCGTCCAGCTTGCCCTTCAGCTCGGGCAGCACCTCGCCCACCGCGCGGGCCGCGCCGGTGGTGGTCGGGATCATCGACATCGCCGCCGCCCGCGCGCGGCGCAGGTCCGGGTGGATCTGGTCGAGGATCTTCTGGTCGTTGGTATAGGCGTGAACCGTGGTCATCAGCCCGCGCTCGATCCCGATCGCGTCGTTCAGCACCTTGGCGACGGGGGCGAGGCAGTTGGTGGTGCACGACGCGTTCGACACGATCGTATGCTCGGCGGTCAGCTTGTCGTGGTTGACGCCGTAGACGACGGTCAGGTCGACATTCTTGCCGGGGGCCGAGATCAGCACCTTCTTGGCGCCGGCATCGATATGCTTCTGGCACGACACGTTGTCGGTGAAGAAGCCGGTGCATTCCAGCACCAGATCGACGCCCAGTTCCTTGTGCGGCAGGTTGGCGGGATCGCGCTCGGCGGTCACGCGGATACGCTTGCCGTCGACGACGAGGTCCTGGCCCTCGGCCGCGACCTCGCCCGGATACTTGCCGTGAATGCTGTCGCGGCTGAACAGCCACGCATTCGACTTGGCGTCGGCCAGATCGTTGATCGCGACCAGCTCCAGCCCGCTGTCGCCGCGTTCCAGGATCGCGCGCGCCACGAGGCGCCCGATCCGACCGAAACCGTTGATCGCTACCTTGACCGTCATGGGTGGTTCTCCATCAGGGGCGGCCGCGGAAAGGGCCGGGGCCGGGATGCCGCCGCCTTTGCGGGGCCGGGCCGGCCCCTGTCAACCACTGGCGTCGACCGTTCCCGTATCAACAAGTGGGAAACGCCTTGCCGGTGGCGGACACGCATCCTAATCGCCATGCCATGACCGACACAGCAACCGAGGCGGACGGCACCTCTCCCGCGGTCGAACGCATCGACCGGGCGATCTCCCGCATCCAGACCGCGATCGCCGCCCGTACCGACAGTGCGGAGGCGCTGGCCCGCCGCCATGCCGTACTGCGGTCGCGCATGGCGGATGCCGTCGCCGCACTGGACGACGTGATTGCGCGCGGCGGCACCCGCTGATGCCCACCGTCACGCTCCAGATCGGTGGCCGCCCCTACCCCGTCGCCTGCCGCGCGGGCGAGGAGGCACGGGCGCAATTGCTCGGCCGGATGCTCGACGAACGCTGGGCCACCGCCGATCGCGCGGCGGGTGGCCAGCCCGACCGGGCGATGCTGTTCGTGGCGCTGATGCTGGCCGATGCGCTGGACGAGGTGGAGAAGCGCCCGCCCGAAGGCGCCGCCGTCAGCGAATCGGCGTTGCAGCGGATCGCCGATACGCTCGAAGGGCTTGCACAGGCCCTTGAGCAATCGCCGCCGGTATCCTAGATAGGGCGTGGCGGGTTCTGCCCGGTACGAGCCTTTATTATCCCTGAGGCTATTCATCATCCATAGGGGGCTGTCCCTGCCCGGACCCTGGTCCGACGTACATGGTCCCCACCTGACGTACCGTGCGTCAGTGGATAACCCGGCACACGGCCACGGCGGTCCCGCCACCCGCCCCCTCCCGATGGTCGACGCATGACCGACAAACATGCCCTCCGTCTGCGTCTGCGTGCCGCGCGCGCCGCTTTCACGCCGCGCACGATGACGATGCCCGACGCGTTGCGGGAGCGGCTGGTGCCCGGCCTGGTGATCGCGGCCTATGTCCCGATCGGGGGCGAGGTCGATCCGGCCCCGTTGCTGGCCATCGCCCGCGCCGCCGGCTGCACCATCGCCCTGCCCCATGTCGTCGATCGCGCGACACCGCTCCGCTTCCTCGATGCCGCCGGTACGCTCGGCAATGGCCCGTTCGGCCTGCGCCAGCCGGCCGCGGACGCGACGGAGCTTGTCCCCGACATCATCCTGACCCCGCTGGTCGGCTTCGACCGGTGCGGCAACCGGCTGGGTCAGGGTGCGGGCCATTACGACCGGGCATTCGCGGATCATCCCGCCGCCTGGCGCATCGGCCTTGCCTGGAGTGTGCAGGAAGTGCCGGGCCTGGTGCCCGATCCGTGGGACGTACCGCTTCACGCCATCCTCACCGAACTGGAATGGATCACACCCATGCCTTGCCACGCATCCTCCGCCGGGCCGATGCCGTCATGACCCCGAGCTGGCGCAAACCCGCCGGCGTGTTCGCCATCCTCGCGATCATCACGATCTGGGCGGTGCTGGTCGCCAGCCTGTCCGGGCTGGTGGGCGGCTGGCACTGGGTGGCGCAGGCCCTGTTCTATCTCGTCGCGGGGCTCGCGTGGATCACGCCGATGCGACCATTGCTGCTATGGATGGAAACAGGACGGTGGAAATCGTCTTAACCTACAGCAATAGTTGAGTTCTTTGCCGCCGGACCGTTGCTTTTCCCGGTCGAGCCGCAATCGCTTCGGGCCGTCAGCATCCCTTCGTCGCGCGTTGTTGGGCGATCATCACTCCTTCTGCCGAACCGTCCGGTGGCGGCGGTGATCGCCTGCTTCGTGCAGACGCCAAGGGAGAGTTTCGAGATGACGGATACCAACGTCGCTCATGGCGACGACGCCCCACCCGCCAGCTGGAAAAAGGGCGATGCCATCGCCGCAGCCGGGATCGGCGACGGCAAGGGCGAAACGGTGATCGGCCGTTCGGTGACGATCAACCGTCCCGCCGCCGAACTGTTCGCCTATTTCCGCGACTTCGCCAACCTTGCCACCTTCATGGAGAATGTCGACCGGATCGACGTGCTGGATGGCAAGCGGTCGCACTGGGTGGTGAAGGCCCCCGGCGGCCGGACCGTGGAATGGGATGCGCTCGTCACCGACGAGGCACAGGACCAGTTCATTGCCTGGGCATCCGAACCGGGTGCCGATGTCGCCAATAGCGGCCGGATCGAGTTTCGCGATGCCGGGGCGCGCGGCACGGTCGTCACCGCGACGATTCTCTATGACCCGCCCGGCGGCGTGATCGGCAAGATCATCGCCAAGATGTTCCAGCGCGAACCCGCGATCCAGGCGCGGCGCGACCTGCGCCGGTTCAAGCAATTGATGGAAACGGGCGAGATCGCCACCGCGGCGATGAACACCCGGCAACGTGAAGAGGAACTGGCCTGATGCGCGCCCTTGCCTGGCACGGTAAACACGACGTCCGCGTCGATACTGTCGACGATCCCGAAATCGTCAACCCGCGCGACGCGATCATCAAGGTCACGGCGACGGCGATTTGCGGATCGGACCTGCACCTGTACGATGGTTATATTCCGACGATGCAGTCGGGCGATATCCTGGGCCATGAATTCATGGGCGAGGTGGTCGAAACCGGACCGAAATCCACCCTCAGAAAGGGTCAGAAGGTCGTGGTGCCCTTCACGATCGCGTGCGGCAGCTGCTATCACTGCGGCAAGCATCAATATTCGGCCTGCGACAACGGCAACCCCGCCGACAATCAGGATATCGGCATGGAGCTATACGGCCAGCCGATGTCCGGCCTGTTCGGCTACAGCCATCTGACCGGCGGTTATGCCGGCGGCCAGGCGGAATATGTCCGCGTGCCGTTCAGCGACGTCGGCCCGATCGTGATCCCCGACGGCGTGGATGACGAGAAGGTGCTGTTCCTGTCGGATATCCTGCCGACCGGATGGCAGGCGGCCGAATATGCCCAGATCGAACCGGGCGACACCGTCGCGGTATGGGGTTGCGGGCCGGTCGGGCTGTTCGCGGTGCAGTCGGCGTTCCTGATGGGCGCGGCGCGAGTGATCGCAATCGACCATTTCCCCCGGCGGCTGGAACTGGCGAAGCGGTTCGGAGCGGAGACGATCAACTTCGAACAGAGCGCGGTCTACGAAGCGCTGATGGAGATGACCGGCGGGATCGGCCCGGATGCGGTGATCGACAGCGTCGGGCTGGAGGCGCACGGCCTGTTCGTCGACAACGTCGTCGACCAGATCAAGGCGTCGACCTTCCTCGGCACCGATCGCGCGCATTCGATCCGGCAGGCGATCGTCGCGTGCCGCAAGGGTGGCCGCGTGTCGATGCCTGCCGTCTATGGCGGCTTCGTCGACAAATTCCCGCTGGGCGCGTTCATGGAAAAGGGGCTGACGCTCAAGACCGGGCAGACCCACGTCCAGCATTACATGCCAGCGCTGCTCAACGCGATCATGGAGGGGAAGATCGACACCACCTTCCTGATCTCGCACCGCATGGATCTGGAGGATGCCCCGAAGGGGTACAAGATGTTCCATGAAGACCAGAACAACGTGACCAAGGTCGTGCTCAAGCCCGGCTTCAACTGAGGACATCGACATGGCTGACAAATTCGCGATCATCACCGGCGCCTCGACCGGCATCGGCTTCGAACTCGCCACGCTGGCGGCGAAGAACGGGTACGACATCCTGATCGTCGCCAACGAGGCGCTGATCAACGATGCCGGTGCCGATCTGAAGCAGTTCGGCACCGGTGTGCAGGCGGTCGAGGCGGACCTGTCGACCATCGAGGGGGTCGATACGCTGATCGCCGCCGCGGCCGGACGGCGGATCGACCTGCTGTGCGCCAATGCGGGCCACGGGCTGGGCCATGGCTTTCTCGACCAGTCGGTGAAGGACTGGCGCTTCGTCGTTGACACCAACATCACGGGCACCATCTACCTGTTGCAGCAGGTGCTGCCGGCGATGGTGGCACGCAACGACGGCAAGGTGCTGGTGACCGGATCGGTCGCCGGCTACATCCCGGGCGCGTTCCAGGCGGTGTACAACGGCACCAAGGCGTTCATCGACAGCTTCACCGAAGCGCTGCGCAACGAGATCAAGGACGCGGATGGCGTGACGCTGACCACGCTGATGCCGGGACCGGTCGATACGGAGTTCTTCGATCGTGGCGGGATGAACGACACGTCGGTTGGCACCGATCCCAACAAGAGCGATCCGGTGGATGTCGCGAAGGACGGCTGGGATGCGGTGATGGCCGGCAAGCCGTCGATCTTCTCGGGCTGGAAGACCAAGCTGCAAGGCGTTCTCGCCAACGTCACGCCCGGATCGGTGCTGGCCGAACAGCATCGCAAGATGGCCGAGCCGGGTACGGCCGACCAGTGAGCCAGCCGGGCTGAACGTTTCCTCGTCACGGGCGGAGGACGACTTCGCCCGTGATGAGGGAGGCGTCGCCGGGACCGGCTATCGCATCAGGCCGGCGGCGCGCAACGCATCGTCGATGACCTGCCCGACCGACAAGGGCATGGATGCCGGTTTTGGTGCCGGCTGCGGTGAGGATCGATCGGCCTCGATCGTGTGGGTCGACGCGGGCATGGCCTCCACGGTCGCCACGTCGTCGGCAAGCCCCCAGAACGCGGCGATATGGCAGGTGGACGAGATGCCGGCGTCGAGCATGAACGCCCCCACCGCGCCGTAATCATCCGCCGTACCGGTCGCCAGCGGCGTACCGTGACCCATGCCGGCGATGCTGAACTCCTCGATCACCACCCGGCCATCGGCGGCCTGCCAGCGGCGGCGGGGAATGCCGTCGACAGTATCCACCTGCGCAGGGGCCGCCGCGACGCCGTGAACCGCACGCCATTGAGCGAGGATCGCCTCGCGATTGGACGAATGGACGGTCGCATCAGCCCCGCCATGCCAGATCGACACCGTCGGCCAAGGCCCGCGATGCGGCGAGGCACGGCGGACCAGATCGCCCAGCATTTCGGCATCGACCGCGCCGTGCCCCCGCATCCGGTCGAGCGCCTGCACCACACCGCTGGCGCTGCCATAAGGCAGGCCGGCGATGATCGCACCGCTCGCGAACACCTCGGGATAGGTAGCCAGCATCACGGAGGTCATCGCCCCACCGGCGGACAGGCCGGTGACGAACACGCGGGCGGGATCGATGCCATGCCGGGTGACGACGGTGGCGATCATCTGCCGGATCGACAGCGCCTCGCCGCCGTCGCGCACCGTGTCCTCGGGCGTGAACCAGTTGAAACAGCTGTTCGGGTTGTTGGCCCGCTGCTGTTCCGGATACAGCAGGACGAACCCGTGTTCGTCGGCCAGTTGCGACCAGCCGGAACCGCGATCATAGCCGGCGGCGGTCTGCGTACAGCCGTGCAGCACGACGACCAGCGCCGGCTTTGCCGCCAGCCGATCCGGCACATGGACCCAGCCGCGCAGGCCACCGGGATTGGAGCCGAATCCATCAAGGGCGCTCAGCCGGCCGGCGCCGTCGTCGGGCTGGAAACGGCTCATCGCGTCGCGCATCGTGGACAGGCGATTGATCGTATCGGACAGACGCCGCATGCAAACACTCCGAAGCGGACCGTCCGCTGACAGGCACCGCGGCGGCGATGCTGCACTGCACAATATGGGCGATAGCAGGCGGATGGCAAGCCGCCGACCGAACGGCTTTTGACGATCGATATCGCGCAAGGCGAGACTTTTCCGCCGTTTCGGCTATGAGGGCGTGTTTCAGGCGATCCTCGCGATCGCATCACTTGCAGCGGAAAAGAGTATGGCAGCCTACAAGACCCCCGATTTCACCGAGCGTAATGCCGCGGCACGCGAAGCGCGGCAGCGGGCGCTGGAGCAGCTGCGCGCCAAGCCGGCTCCCGATCCCGAGGTCGTGGCCGCGCGCCAGGCCGCACGCGAAGCGCGCGAGGCGGCCGCCGCCGAGCGCCGCGCCGCCAAGCTGGCTGCCGAGGCGGAAGCCAAGGAAGCCGCCCGCGCCGCCAAGGAAGCGGCCGAACAGGCCGAACTGGAAGCCGCCGCCGCCAAAAAGGCATCGCGCCCGAAGCCCCCGACTGAAGCCGAGATGAAAGCCGCGCGCGATGCGCGTTACGCAGCGCGCAAGGCCCGCAAGCGGTGACACCCCGCGAACTGCTCGGCACCGCAGAGGTGCCGGGCGGTCCGCCGCTCCGCCTGTTCCGGCGCGGCGACGATTTCATGATCGTGCTCGATCGCAACGAACTGATGAGCAGCCGCATGAGTGGGTCCGAGATCGCGCTTGGCACGATGACGTGCGCGCGACTGACCGGCCATCCGGCTCCCCGGCTGCTGATCGGGGGATACGGCATGGGCTTCACGCTTCGGGCGGTGCTGGCGAGTCTGGGTGCCGATGCGCGGATCGTCGTCGCAGAACTGGTACCGGGCATCCTCGACTGGGCACGCGGACCGATGGCGGCGCTGACCGGCGATTGCCTCGACGATCCCCGGGTCGAGATCGTGATCGGTGATGTCGGCGGCGCGATCGCGGGCGGTAGCGGCCGATATGATGCCATCCTCCTCGATGTCGACAACGGTCCGGACGGGCTGACGCGGGAGGCCAATGACGGGCTGTACACCGCGCGCGGTCTGGCCGCGGCCCGCATGGCGCTACGCCCCGGTGGGGTGCTGGCGGTCTGGTCGGCGGGGGCCGACGCCGCCTTCACCCGCCGTCTGGGCCAGGCGGGGTTCGCCGTCGACGAAATTCGGGTGCGTGCCCGTGACAACGGCAAGGGGCCGACTCACGTCATCTGGTTCGCCACGCGTCGCTGATCGCCGCATTTCCCGACCTGAAATCCACCAACCGATAAATCTAGATTAGTCGTTTTCGATCATCGGCTTGGGTCTTTTCGGTCACCGTTATCGTTTCACCGGGGATACGATAACGGGGGATCATGGTGTTCGTGATGCATCTGGCGCTGGGCGGTTGCCTGAAGGCGCCGCCGGTCAGATATGGCCTGACGGCGGACACCGGCGGTCACATCGCCTATATCATGGAAGCTGCGCTCGCGCAGGCCGAGATGCCGGAGATCGAGCGTATCTCGATCGTCACCCGGCGGTTCGACGACCCCGCGTTGGGCGCGGATCATGATCGGGCCACAGAGCGGATGGGCGACCGGATCACGATCGACCGGATCGGAACCGCGAACACCGCCTATCTGGAGAAGGAGGCGCTGCTCGCCGACCGGCCCGCCTTCCTCGCGGCGCTGCACGCGCATCTGGCGGCATTGCCCCGGCGCCCCGATGCTATCCACGCGCATTTCGCCGACGCTGCCGAGATCGCCATGGCGGTGCGCGAGCGCTGGGGCATTCCCTTCGTCTATACGCCCCACGCGCTCGGGATCGACAAGCGCGCGCAACAGGTCGGCGGTGACGGCCTGAACGTGCGCATCGCGGAAGAGCGCGCCGCGATCGCTGCTGCCGATGCCATCATCGTATCGACCCGCGACGAGGCCGATCGTCAGATCGCCGCCTATGGCGTCGCCGATGCCGCATCGCGCCTTCACTGCCTGTCGCCCGGCGCGCCATCGCGCCCCGCCGGTCGCGGTACCGGCGTGATCGACACGGTGGATGCCATGCTGGCCGATCCCGGCAAGCCGATCGTGCTGGCGATCGCTCGGCCGGTCCGCAAGAAGAACCTTGCCGCACTGGTCCGCGCCTATGCTGCGACCCCCACGCTCGCAGAACGGGCGAACCTCGTCATCCTAGCCGGTCAGCAGGATGACGGACGCTGCTCGATCGAAGAGCGTGAGGTGATCGCCGAGTTGCGTCGCCTGTGCGCCGACCCGGCCCTCCAAGGGCGCGTCGCGTTGCCGGCGCGTCACGACGAGGCGGATGTAGAGGCGCTCTATCGCCGGGCGGCGGCGGGCGGCGTCTTCGTCAACCCCGCGCTGCATGAACCGTTCGGCCTGACGCTGATCGAGGCCGCGGCCGCCGGTGTGCCGGTGGTCGCGACCCGTCATGGCGGACCGAGCGAGATCGTCGCGACGGTCGGCCATGGTCTGCTCGTCGATCCGCGCGACGAGGCGGCGATCGGCGCCGCCTGTCTGGCGATCATATCGGATGCGGCGCTGCACCGGCGTCTGGCCGGGGCGGCGCGTGCGCATGCCGGCCATTACAGCTGGGCGAACTACGCCGCGGGATCGGTGGCGGTCTATGCAGGATTGCGGCGGATGCCGATCTTGTTGGCGAGCGATATCGACAACACGCTGACCGGCTGCACCGCCGGCGCGGCGGCGTTCGCGGCATGGAACCGGACACGCGAACTGGGCTATGTCGTCGCGACCGGTCGGTCCTTCGCGGCGGCACGCAAGGTGCTGGCACAATGGCGACTGCCCGAACCCGATGCCTTCATCGTCGATGTCGGCACGCGGATCATGCTGCCGACGCCGGGCGGCGGCTGGCATGAATGGGACAATTATGCCGTGGCGCTCGACCGGGACTGGGACCGGCCAGCGGTGGTGGCTGCGCTTGCCCCGCTCGCCCTGACCGCGCAGCCGCATGAGACGGAGGGGCCGCATAAACTGAGCTTCTTCGGCGACGCGACCGATGCGGCGACGATCCGCGCGGCGTTGACGGCGGCGGGGCTGGCGACGCGGGTGGTGTTCTCCCACGGCGAACTGATCGACGTGCTTGCTCCCCATGCGGGCAAGGCGGCGGCGATCGCCGCCTATGCCGCGCGGCGCGGCCTGTCGCTGGCGGATTGCATCGCGGCGGGCGACAGCGGCAACGACATCGACATGCTGGAGGCGTGCGGCCATGCGATCGTCGTCGGCAATGCCGGCGCGGAACTCGACGGGCTTACGCCGCGTGCCGGGTTGAACCGGGTGCGCGGTCGCCATGCGGCAGGCGTGATGGAGGGGCTGGCGGCGATCGGGATCGTACCGCCGGTGCGGGAGATGATGGCGGCATGAAGCAGGCGTTCGGTTATTTCGTCCATCATCAGGGCCGCGGCCATGCCGAACGCTGTGCGGCGATCGCCCATGCCCTGCCGGCGGACCGGCCGCTCGTCATCTTCTGCGCGCGTGACGACATCTTCCCGACGCTGCCGCCCCAGGCATCGATCACCGTCATCCCTTCGCTGTTCGAACCGCGCGGGGACGAGGCGACGGCGATGGATCACATCCCCACCCCCGCGACGCTGCATTGCGCGCCACTCGGCTGGCCCGGCATCCGCCGGGCAATGGCGACGATCGCCGGCTGGTTCGATACGACGAACCCCGCCCTGATGATCTGCGACGTCTCCGCCGAGATCGCGCAATTGTCCCGCATCTGCAGCGTTCCGCACGTCAAGATTCTCCAGCACGGCGACCGCGGCGATCCCGGTCACCAAGCCGCCTATGACGGGGCTGCGGGCCTGCTCGCCCCCTTCCACCTCGCGCTCGCGCAACCGGAATGGGACGCGGCCATGCGCGCGAAGACCTGTTTCGCCGGCGGTCTGGGGGTCGACACCCGCGTCGTCGAACGCGAACTGGCGCGCCAGCGGATCGGCGTCGGAGCCGGAGAGGAGATGATCCTCGTGACGGCGGGTGGCGGCGGCAGCGGCTTCGGGCAGGCGCCGCTGGGCGTCGGCGCGCGCAGCCGACCCGGTGCGCGCTGGATCACGATCGGCCCGGTCGAACGCGACTGGCACGCCACGGAGCCCGCGAACATCGAGCATCGCGGCTGGGTCGATAACGCCGCCGACCATATCGCCGCCGCCGATCTCGTGATCGCGTCGACCGGCAACACCACCTGCCAGCAGATCCTGGCGGCAGCGCGGCCATGGCTGGCGATCCCGGAATGGCGCTATTTCGACGAGCAGCACCGCAAGGCGCAGGCGCTGGGCGCGGCCGGGGTGGCCACCACCCGGCCGCATCTTCCCTCCTCGGCGGAGGCGTGGCAGCAGGCATTGGCGGAGACACTCGCCGGGCATGACGCTGCGGCGCAGTGCGCGTTGATCGAGGATCGCCCCGCGACGAAGGCCGCGGACTGGCTGGAATCGCTGGCCGACCAGCTGTGGCGCGTTACCGCCCCCGTGCCGGTCGGCGCGTGACCGGCGTATCGGTGCTGACGCTGGCCGGCGGGCGGCCCGAGCATCTGCACAACATGGTGCTGGGGCTGATCCGTCAGGCGCATCGTCCGATCGAGCTCATCGTCGCGGTGATGCAGGCTGATCCCTACACGCTGCCGCCCGCCCCCTTCCCGATCCGGCAACTGACGATCGCGGGCGATGCCCTGCCCCTGGCGGCCGCGCGCAATGCGGCGGTGCAGGCGGCGATCGGCGATGCGCTGATCTTCCTCGACATGGACTGCATCCCGGCGCCGACGCTGATCGGCGATTACGTCGCGGGTCTCGCCGGGCTCGAGGGGGTGCTGATGGGCGAAGTGTCGTACCTGCCGGACGGGGCGACCGCACCGGGATGGACGATCGAGCGGTTCGCCGCCGTCGCGGTGCGTCACCCCGATCGTCGCGGGCCACCCGAAACCGGCTGCGAGATTTGCGATGACTATCGCTGTTTCTGGTCGCTCAACTTCGCGGTTCGCCGTACCACCTTCCTTGCCGCCGGCGGGTTCGACGAACGCTATGTCGGCTATGGCGGCGAGGATACCGATTTCGCCAAGACGCTGGGCGATCGCGGCATTCCCCTAGCCTGGATGAAAGGCGGTCTCGCCTATCATCAATATCATCCCCACCACATGCCCCCGGTCCACCATCTCGACAGCGTGGTGCGCAACGCGGAATTGTTCGAAGCGAAATGGGGATACCGGACGATGGGGCACTGGCTCTACGCGTTCCGGCTGATGGGCCTGATCGACGACCGGGCCGGTGCGCCCATCACCATCCTCCGCCGCCCCGATGCGGCCGATCATGCCCTGACCGGCCAGCAGCGCCACCAGCCCTATGCCGATACCACGACGGTCATTGATCTGCTGAAGGCGCGGGCCGCCGCCTGACCGTCGCTACCGGGTGGTGGTGGTCGCCAGTCCATGGCGGACCAGCATCGCCGCCGGATCGGGATCGCGACCGCGAAACGCCCGGAAGCTTTCCGCCGCCGGCCGCGTCGCACCGCGTGCTAGCACATCGACGCGCAACGCGTCGCCGGTCGCCCGGTCGACCAGCCCGGCCTCGACGAACTTCTGGAATGCGTCCGCCGCCAGCACTTCGGCCCACAGATAGCTGTAGTAGCCCGATGCATAGCCACCCGCGAAGATATGGCTGAAGGCATGGGGGAAGCGGTGCCACGCGGGGGGACGGTTGACCGCCACCTCGTCGCGCACCGCCTCGATCACCTCCATCGGGTCGCTGCCCAGCGTCCCGAGATGCAGCAGCAGGTCGAACAGCGCGAACTCGACCTGCCGGACGATGAACATACCCGACTGGAACCGGCGCGCCGCCAGCATCTGGTCGAACAGGCCGGTCGGCAGCGTCGCGCCGGTGACGTGATGCCCCGACATCGCGGTCAGCACGCCCTGATCCCAGGCGAAATCCTCCATCAGCTGGCTGGGCAGTTCGATCGCATCCCATTCGAAGCCGCTGGTGCCGGCGATGCTCGGCCGGTCGACCTGGGTGAACAGGTGATGCAGGCAATGCCCCGTCTCGTGCAGCAGCGTGACGACGTCGTCGTGACTGAGCAGCGACGGTGAATTCTCGCCATGCGGAGCGAAATTGCAGACCAGATACGCGACCGGCAGCGTCACCACGTTGCCATCGCGCAGGCGCGGTCGGGCCTGTGCCATCCATGCGCCGCCGCGCTTGCCGGGGCGGGCGTGGAGATCGATATAGATGCCGGCAAACACTTCGCCGCGATCGTCCACGATATCGAAATAGCGCGCGTCGGGATGATAGACCGGCACGTCGTCGCGCAGCATGAGCCGGATACCGAACAGCCGAACGAGCAACGCCTGCCACCCCTCCAGCACGCGTTCCACGGGGAAATGCGCGCGCACCTCCTGTTCGTCGACCGCATAGCGCGACAGCCGCAACCGGTTGGAGACGAACGACACGTCCCACGGTTGCAGATCGGCAATCCCCAACGTCGCCGCGAAATCGCGCAATTCCTCCATGTCGCAGTCCGCGGCAGGCCAGGCGCGCGCGCCGAGATCGCGCAGGAACACCAGCACCTCGCCGGCATTGGGCGCCATCTTGGTGGCGAGCGACCATGCGACCGGATCGGGGAAGCCGAGCAGCGCCGCCGCCTCCCGCCGCAGTTCCAGAATACGCGCGATCCGCGGCGAATTGTCGAACCGGCCGGCATGAGGCCCCTGATCCGAGGCGCGGGTGCCCGAGGCGTGATAGACCCGGTAACGCAGGTCGCGATCCTCGCCAAAAGTCATCACGGCATTGATGCTGGGCTGTTGCAGCGTGACAAGCCAGCCGTCCTGCCCCTTCGCCTCCGCCGCGGCGCGGAACATCGCGCGGGCGGGATCGGGGATGCCCGCCAGCATCGCCGAGTCCGTTACCAGTTCGCTCCACGCGTCGGTGGCGTCCAGCACCGCGCTGCCGAAGGCGTTGGACAGCGCGGACAGTTCGATCGCGATCGCCGCGAATCGTTCACGCGGGCCATCGTCCAGCGCGACGCCCGACAGGGTGAAATCACGGATCGCATGTTCCACCGCCACCCGATCCGCGACCGGCAGCATGGCGAATTCGGGCGCGGTCGAGATGCCGACCAGAACGTCGTACAGGTCGCGGTTCTGACCGACCTTCATCGCATTCTCGACCAGCCGGGCCTGCCCCGCCGCATGGGCGGCCCGCAGTTCGGGCGTATCCGCGACGCCGTGCAGGTGCGACACCGCCGACCAGATCGCACCGAGCGCGGCATCGGCGCGTTCCAGCGGCAACCACGCCTCGGCAAAGCCGGTGGGGCGCGCAGCGACGATCGCGGCGACCGCCGCCTCGTGATCGGCAATCGCGCGATCGAGCGCGGGTGCGATCAGGTCGGGCGTAATGTCGGAGAAGCGCGGCAGGGTCTGCGGGTCGAAAAGTGGATCGGTCATCCCGCAGCCCCTAGCATATCCTTCAGCGCGGTTTCACAAACTTCAGCGTCATGCGATCGCTTTCGCCGATCGCGGCATATTTCGCCCGGTCGACATCCTTCAAACGATAGGCCGGCGGCAGGGTCCACACGCCTTCGGGCCAGTCGGCGGTATCCCGGGGATTGGCATTGACCTCCGACCGGCCGGCCAGCCGGAAGCCGGCGGCCGTGGCGAAGCCGATGACGCTGCTGGTCTTCATGTAACCGCTCTTCTCCTCGGCAGCGGCGTCGCGCGCCTCGGGCAGGCGATGTTCGACCACGCCCAGCGTGCCGCCGGGCTTCAGCATCCGGTACATCGCGGCGAACATCGCGCGGGCGCGGTCAGCACCGCCGAAGCGCCAATTATGGACGTTGCGGAACGTGAGGACGACATCGGCGCTGCCGTCCGGTACGGCGGGCGCCCCCGTCTCCGGCGGAAAGGCGGCGAGTTTCACCGGGCCATAGGTGGCGGCATCCTTCGCCTGCATCGCGCGCACGCCGGCCAGTCCCTTCTGCCATGGTCCGGCGGCGTAATAGGCACCGCCCCGTGCGGTCAGCGGCGCGAGAATCTCGGTATACCAGCCTCCGCTCGGCCAGATTTCGACCACGGTATCGGTCGGCTTCACCCCGAAAAAGGCAAGCGTTTCAGCCGGGTGGCGATACCGGTCGCGGGCGGTGTTGGCGGGGGTCCGCGTCGATGCAGCGACGGCGGCGGCAATCGGGGCGGGCACGCGGGGCGGCGTCGCCGCGACGAGCATCGGGACGGCGAGCAGGATCAGGCAGGCGGGGCGGTTCATGATCGGCCTTTCAAGGGGATACGGCGATGCTGCCGCGATTGCCGGGGCCGCGCAACGTCATTCGCATTCCGGCCCGGCATCGACACTCAATGCTCACGGAACGATGACCAGAACGCGCCGACCAGCGGCTCCACCGCGTAATCGAGCGCGGTACGCGGGCGCAGCGGGACCAGTATCTGTACCGGCATGCCCGCGCGCAGTTCGAACCCGCCGCCCCGGATCGTGCCCAGCTTGTCCAGTTCGGCACGCGGCACGGTGACTTCGCCGGTGAAGTAACTGGCCCCCGTCTTCTCGTCGGTCAGCGCATCGGCGGACAACCGGGTCAATCGCCCGGCGAGATCTGGCAGGTCGCGTTCGTGGAGCGACGGGAAACGAACGCGGGTGTGCTGCCCGACCGACAGGTCGTCCGCATCGTCCAGCGCGATCCGCGCCTGGATGCGCAGCGGCGTGCGTTCGGGCACGATATCCATCAGCTTCTGCCCCGGCGCGACGACGCCGCCCGGCGTGAACACCGTCAGGCCGATCACCGCCCCGGTCGCGGGTGCGCGGATATCGGTGCGGGCCAGTTGGTCGCGTGCCGCCGCCAGCCGCGGCATCACGTCCCCCAGCCGCCCGTCGACGTCGCGCAGATCGGCGGCGGTGCGTTCGCGGAAGGTGCGCTCCGCCTCCAGTACCTCGATCTCGCTTTCGCGCGCTGCCTCACGCGTCTGGGCGACGCTGGCGGCATATTGGCCGCGCTGGCCGATCAGTTGCGCGCGCACCCGTTCCAGTTCGCGCAGCCGGGTCTGCGATACGAACCCGCGTTCGGCCAGCGGCCGCAGCGCCTCCAGTTGCTGTTCGATCAGCCGCAACTGCTCGTCGGCGGAGACGACCTGGGTGCCGTACCCCCGCCCCTGCTCGCCGGATTGCGCGCCCCGCTGGCCCAGCGCCCCGCGCTGCGCCGACAGGGTGGCGGTGCGCGCGGCCAGTTCGCTCTGTTGAAGGCGGAGCGCCAGCCGTGCCTCCTCGCGATCCTCGGGCGGCAGCGCGGCGAATTCGGGCGGCACGACCAGGCGCGACTGCCCGAGCTGTTCCGCCTGCAACCGTGCCCGCTGCGCCAGCAGCCGGATCGACTGGGCGGCGAGTGCGCGTTCCTGCGCCAGCACGTCGGCGGCGGCGAGACGGATCAGCAGATCGCCCTGCCGCACCCGTTGCCCCTCATGGACATGGATCGCGCCGACGACGCCACCATCGCGGTGCTGCACCGACTGGCGCTGCCCCGACACGACCAGCGTGCCCGGCGCATAGGCGGCGGCGTCTAGCCGCACCGTCGCCGCCCAGCCAAGGAACAGGACGAAGAACAGCCCCGCGACGATCAGCCCGTGGCGGATGTCGCGCGACGGATCGCCGGTGGCGGCGGTGTCGTCCGGCCCGTCGGCGGCGGGGAGCAGGGCGGCGGTCATGCCGCGCCGGCCCCCGGTACCGCCTGCGGCATCCGGCGGACATTGGCGGGCATCAGCTTCGGCAGCACCTCGTCACGCGGGCCGAACAGTTCGACCCGGCCGTCGCGCAGCACCAGCAGCTTGTCGACGACGGGCAGGATACTCAGCTTGTGCGACACGACCAGCACGGTTCGTCCCTCCCCCTTCAACGCGACCAGCGCGGCATTGAGGGCGGCATCCCCCTCCGCATCGAGATGCGCGTTGGGCTCGTCGAGGATGAACAGCGCGGGATCGCCGTACACCGCCCGCGCCAGCGCGATCCGCTGGCCCTGCCCCGCCGACACACCCCGCCCGCCCAGCCGCAGCCGATGGTCGAACCCGTTCGGCAACCGCAGGATCAGCGCGTCCGCCCCCACCTTCTTCGCCGCCGCCACCGCCGCCGCATCGATATCGTCCGTCTGGCCCAGTTCGGTCGCGAAACGGCAGATATTCTCCTTCACCGATCCTTCGAACAGCGCCGAATCCTGCGGCAGATAGCCGATATGGCGGGCCAGCCGTTCCGGGTCCCAGTCACCGATATCCGCCTCGTCGATCCGCACCGTGCCACGATCAATCGGCAGCGCACCGGCGATGGCGCGGAGCAGCGTCGACTTGCCGGCGCCGGACGGGCCGACGATCGCCACCACCTCGCCCGGCCGGATATCGAACGACACCGCGTTCAGGATCGCGCCGTCGCGGCTGTCGTTCAGCACGGTCACCCCGTCCAGCCGCAACGCCCCGCGCGGGGCGGGCAGTTGCGTGACCATCGCGGTGGCGGGGCCGGCCAGCAGGGCGTCGAGCATATGATAACTGCCGCGCGCCTGCACCACCGCCTTCCACGTCCCGACCAGTTGTTCGATCGGGGCCAGCGCACGCGCGATCAGGAACGACGAGGCGAAGATCGCGCCGCCTGAAATCTGGTCGTTCACCGCCAGCAGCGCGCCCAGCCCCAGCGCCAGCGATTGCAGCGCCAGCCGGACGAATTTCGTCGCGGTGAAATAGGCACCCGCCCTGAACCCCGCTTCGGTCTGGAGCGCCAGCATCGAGCGGCGGTGGCGCAACTGGCGCGTGACCAGCGCCTGCCGCATACCCAGCGCGCGGATGCTCTCCGCCGATGTCAGCAGGCTGTCCTGCGCGGCATAGGCGACACCCGCCGCAGCCTGCGCGCGCGCCAGCCGATCCCCGGTCGCGAGTTCGTTGCGCCATGCGATCACCGGCAGGATCACCGCACCGGCCAGCGCCATCGCGCCGATCCAGGGGTGGACGAGGAAGCAAACCGCGACATAGACCGGGGTCCACGGCGCGTCGAACAGCGCCAGCATCCCCGGCCCGGTCAGCGTGCCGCGCATCGTATCGAAATCACGCAGCGCCGCGCGCGCCGCCGCCGAGTCGGGCCGCCCCAGCGTCGCATTCAGCAACGCCGGCGCGACGACGCCGTCCAGCACCACCCCGGCGCGTACCAGCAGCCGGGCGCGCACCCTGTCCAGCAGCGCCAGCGTCGCCAGCCCGAACAGCAGCACCAGCGTCAGGAAGAACAGCGTCTGCCGCCCCTGCGTCGGCACCACCCGGTCATAGACCTGAAGCATGTAGAGCGTCGGCACGATGTAGAGCAGGTTGACGAGCGCACTGAACCCCGCCGCCGCCATGAAATGTCGGCGACAACGGGCGAACGCCGCCCGCATCGCCCCGTGATGCGCCATTTCCGCCATCGTTTCCGTTCAGACCCGTTACCGACCGGCTGGATACGCGATCCGACCGGTCGGCGATACGGCATCAATAAGCGTGGAGTTCCATGTGGTGGTCGCGGAACACCCAGTCGCCGAAGCCGCCCATCGCATCGTCATAGGCGGCGTGCACCACGATGTCGGGGGCCGGCGCGCTGGTCGCATCGCCGGACCAGAAGGCCGCATCGGCGACCGACCCGGCGTCGGCCGATACCGGCACGCGACCGCTATCGGCAAAGGTGAACACGTCCTCGCTGACGGCGGCCGCGCCGTTGCCCAGTTTCAGCAATGCCACCTGCGGATCATGGTCGGTCGGGCGATCGCCGGTGAACTGCGAGTTGATGTGCACCGCGTCGTAGCGTGCGTCGGCCAGCAATCCACCGGTCACGAGGATGTTGTCGAGCTGCTGCGCGTTGCCCTCGAACAGATAGCTGTAGCGCTCTTCGGGGGCGAGCAGGGTGTTCAGGTTGGTGAACACGCCGCCGCGGGCCGGGTCGGTCAACTGGGTCTGCGCATTCTCGAAATAGAAGCCGTTCCAGTCGCCCAGGATCGCGAGGTTCAGGTCGGGATCGCCCGCCAGCTTGTCCTGCACCCAGGCCTTCACGCCCGCCGCCTGCGCGGTACGGGCGGCGTCGCCCGCATCCGTCGGCGGCTGCGTTGCACCCCAGAGCGGGTCGCTGCCACCGCGCGAGGTGAAGTGGACGTTGATCGCGGTCACCGTTTCGCCGTTGAAGGCGAACTGCGCGGCCAGCGGATTGCGGCTGTTGCTGTAGGCGCCGCCGGTGATCAGCGTCGCGCTGCCCGCGACATAATCGACGCGGTCGTCATTGTAGAGATAACCGTTGCGGATATTGCCGTTGGGTTCGCCACCGGTGGAATTGGCGGTCGCAGGAGCGACCTCGACATATTTGTAGTTGCCGTAACCCAGCGCGGCGATCGCGGCGATCAGCCCGTTGGCGGTCGGCGCGCCGGACAGGCTGCCACCGCTCGCCGCGCCGTTGGCGTCCTGAATCTCCTGCAACGCGATGACATCGGGCGCGCGGAGATTGTAGACGATGTTGGCGGCGAGGATATCGAACTTGTTGTCGGACGCGTCGAGATTCTCGACATTGTAGGTGGCGATCGACAGGTGGTCGGCATCGCCGGCCAGCGCCGTCGTCTCGCGCGTCAGCGTCACGTCCTTGGTCAGGGTGACGGTATCGGTCACCACCACCTCGAACTGGTTGAAGGCATAGTTGACGATGCCCGACACGCTGCTCAACTGGTCGCCGACATTGTAGCCCGGCGCGTACCCCGCGAAGATCGCGCTGTCGTCGTCGATCTGAATCTTCTCGGGATTGAAATCGCCGGTCGACACGGTGATGCCGCCACGGTCGTTGACGCCGGTGGCGCCGCTGCCGAGCGAGGCGACCACGTCCGTCTCGCCGAAATTGTTGGTGTTGGACACGACCAGCGGGTTGTCGATCGTGACGCGCATCCCCTCCAGCGATTCCCAGAAGTCGATGCCGTCGGTGGCGGGATCGTAGCTGGTCAGGCGATCGTCGTCGATCGTCTGGGTCGGCGGCAGCAGCCCGCCGACGCCGATCAGCGTCGAGGCCGACAGGATGTTGCCATAGCTGGCGATGTCGACCGTCGGCGTCACGATCTGCGTGACGGACAACCCGCCCACGCCACCGACGAATTCGGACACGCGTCCCGCCACCGATACGAGATCGCCGGCGAACACCTCCGGCGGGGTGCTGGTGAACACGAAGATGCCGTCCGAAGTACGGCCATTGCCGTCGCCCGAATCCTGCAGATAGAAACCGTTGCTGTCGACCGCGGTGACGATGCCGTTGGTGACGACTTCCTGCCCGACATAGGCGGAGCGATGCCCCTCGCCTTGGATCTGTCCGACGAGCAGGGTGACCACGTCGTCGTTCAGGATCGTCCCGGTCGCGACCGCCCGGCCCAACTGTGCGCCGCCGGTGGGCGAGGACAGCGTGATGGTGAACGCCTCGTTGTTCTCGGGCAGCCGGTCGCCCAGCACCGGCAGCGTGATCGTCGCGCTGGTCTGGCCGGCGGCGAAGCTGACCTTGCCGGTAAAGGCCGCATTGGCGGCGAAGTCGCCGGCATCGGCGCCATTGGCGCCGCCGGGCAGGCCGACCGTATAGGTCGCCTCGACCGCGCCATCGCTGCCGCCGGTGCGCGATACGGTGAAGGTCAGGTCCTGAACACCGTCATTGCCCTCGACCACATTGGCGTCGGCGATGCCGAGCGTGCCGGTCAGGCCGCCGCCGCTGCCCGTGCTGGTCACGACGATGTCGTCGATGCCGACCCATTCGTCGTTACCGCCGGCATTGGTCGTCATGATCCGGACCTGCAACTGGCCCGCGTCGTTGGCGTCGGCCGGCAGGGTGACGCTAACCTCCGTCACCTTCGTCGCGGTGCCGCCCTCGGTCACGTCGGCATTGTAATAGACGTTGGTCCAGATGCCGGCTTCGCCGAGCCGGTACTGGACGGCGAGTTGCTGGATGGCGTTGTCCACGCTGGCGTCGAGATCGCGCGCGTTGAAGCTCAGCGTCACGTTCTGACGGCCGCTGGCGTTCAGGTACAGCGCCAGATACGGCGCGTCGGCGGTGCCGGAACCCTGAATGGCGATGGTCGGGTTCGCGATGTCGAACTCGGCGACGCCGCCGCTGCTGAACGTGGTCGGATTGGTCTGGTTGGCGAACACGTTGACGCTGGTCGACGTGATCCCCGTCAACGTCCTGGGATCGACGTTGGTCGGCGAAGCCGTGGAATAATCACCCAGGAAACCGACGATGCCGGGTACCCGACTCCAGTCGCCAGTCGTGGTGATGAGCGTCTTGTCGCTCCAGTCCTGACTGAAGTCGGCAGACCCCAGGTTCCAATAATCCGCGCTCACGCCACTACCCCCTGTCCGGAACATGCATATCGTTCGATTCGCCCGGTTTCGCGTCGTTCCGCGACCCCATGGTTAACCGATCGTGCCTCGACTTCGGATTTCTAGCCAGCGTTGATGACAGGACGGTGGCATATTTTCTTTTTCGGTCAGGGTTATGTCGGATCGGCCGGCCGTTCGGCATAACGGCGCGCGATCATCGCGCAGGCGATCAGCTGAATCTGGTGGAACAGCATCACCGGCAACAGCACCACCCCCACCTGCGCCGGCGCGAACAGCACGCCCGCCATCGGGACGCCGGAGGCGAGGCTCTTCTTCGACCCGCAGAATTGCAGCACGATCGCATCCTCGCGGTTCAGCCCCAGCAACGATCCCAGCCCCCAGGTGACGAACAGCACCAACGCCAGCAGCACGCAGCAGATCAGCGCCACCAGCGCCAGATCGCCCGGCGACAGGCGATGCCACAGCCCCTCCACCACCGCCGCGCCGAACGCGGAATAGACGACGAGCAGGATCGACCCGCGATCGACCACGGTCAGCATCGTCTTCTGCCGCGTCACCCATGCACCGATCCACGGCCGCAACAGGTGCCCCGCCACGAACGGCACCAGCAATTGCAGCACGATCGCCTCGATCGAATCCAGCGAGATCGATCCCGCCCCCCCCATCAGCCACGCCACCAGCAACGGCGTGACGACGATGCCGAGCAGATTGGAGAAGGACGCGCTGCACACCGCTGCCGCGACGTTGCCCCGCGCGATCGCGGTGAACGCGATCGAGGACTGCACCGTTGACGGCAGCAGCGTCAGGAACAGGATGCCCGCCGCGACCGGCCCGGTCATGATCCGGCTCAGCCCCAGCCCGAACAGCGGGAACACGACGAAGGTCACCGCCAGCACCGCTGCGTGCAATCGCCAGTTGCTCGCCCCCGCCCGGATCGCCTCGCGCGACAGGCGGGCGCCGTGCAGGAAGAACAGCAGGACGATGCCGATATCCGCCGCCGCCCCGACGATCATGGCGATCACCCCGCGCGGCGGCAGGATGCTGGCCAGCAACACCGTGCCGAGCAGCATCAGGATGAATGGCTCGAACAGCGACAGGAAACGCCGGATCATGGATGGGCGCGGGCGAAGGTGTCGAGCGTGGCGAGATGCCCGGCCAGCGCCGCGTCGGTCAGAAACGCACCGACGAAGCTGTTGCGCGCCAGCGTCACCACCTGCGCGCGCGACAGGTTGCGTGCGGCGGCGAGGCTGCGGAAATTCTCGGCGATGTAGCCGCCGAAATAGGCCGGATCGTCGGAGTGGATCGTCGCGCGCAGGCCCGCGTCCAGCATCCGGTCGATCGGATGCGCGGCCAGCGTGTCGACGTTGCGCAGCGCCACGTTGGACAGCGGGCACACCGTCAGCGTCATAGCCTCCCGTGCCAGTCGCGCGACCAGCGCCGGGTCCTCCATCGCGCGGTTGCCGTGATCGATCCGGTCGACCTTCAGCACGTCGAGCGCCTCGTGGATGTAGGCAGGCGGTCCCTCCTCGCCGGCATGGGCGCACAGTTTCAGCCCCCGCTCGCGCGAGGCGGCGAAAACGCGCGCGAACTTGGCGGGCGGATTGCCTACCTCCGACGAATCGAGCCCGACACCGACGAACCGGTCGAGCCAAGGCTCGGCGAGCTTCAACGTGGCGAAGGCGTCGTCCTCATCCAGATGGCGGAGATAGCTCATGATGATTCCCACCGTCATGCCGTGCTTCGCCTGCGCGCCCTCGACCGCCGCGAACAGCCCGCGCGCGACTGTATCGAACGGGATGCCGCGATGAGTATGGGTCTGCGGATCGAAGAATATCTCGGCATGAACCACGCCGTCGGCGGCGGCCCGGTCGAAATAGGCGGCGGCAAGATCGTGGAAATCCTCCTCGGTGCGCAGCACCTCCGCCCCGGCATAATAGATGTCGAGAAAGCTCTGGAGATCGGTGAAGCGGTACGCCGCGCGGACCTCCTCCACCGACGCAAACGGGATGGCGACGCGATTGCGCGCGGCCAGCGCGACCATCATCTCCGGTTCCAGCGTGCCTTCGATATGCAGGTGCAGTTCGGCCTTGGGGATGGCGGCGTGGAAATCGGTCATGCGTGATCCTGTCGGCTGTGGGCGCGGCGGCCCCGGAGATAGCAATGTGCTACCGCGCGGTCGTCCCCCAGAATCTGGAGGGCGAACAGCCGCTCGGCAAGGGTGGCGCCGGCGGTGCGGCGCGCCAGCAGCGGCGTGGCGGCGGGATCGAGCACGACGAAATCCGCCTCCTGCCCCACCCGCAACGTACCGATCCGCTCGCCCAGCCCCATCAGCCGCGCCCCGCCCATGGTAGCGAGATACAGCGCGCGGAACGGATCGAGGCTGGTGCCACGCAACTGCCCCACCTTGTACGCCTCCCCCATCGTCGCCAACGCGGAAAAGCTGGTGCCCGCGCCGACATCGCTGCCCAGCCCCACCGTCACCCCGTGCGCGTCCGCCCGCGCCAGATCGAACAGTCCCGATCCCAGGAACAGGTTGGATGTGGGGCAGAAGGCGATGCCGCTGCCGGCCGCCCCCATCCGCGCCAGCGCCCGGTCGTCCAGATGGATGCCGTGCGCGAAGACCGACCGGTCGGTGACCAGCTCGAACCGGTCGTACACCGCCAGATAGTCCACCGCGTCGGGAAAGCGCTCGGCCACCGCCGCGACCTCGCCGTGGTTCTCGGCCAGATGCGTGTGCATCAGCACGTCGGGATGCGCCGCGACCAGCGCGCTGGCCGCCGCCAGTTGCGCATCACTGGAGGTCAGGACGAACCGGGGCGTCACCGCGTATCCCAGCCGCCCGCGCCCGCGCCAGCGCCGGATCAGCGCCTCGCTGTCGTTCCGCCCGCTGTCGACGGTGTCGCGCAATATGGCCGGCCCGGCATCCATCAGCACCTTGCCCGATACGATCCGCATGTCCCGTTCCAGCGCCGCCTCGAACAGCGCATCGACCGATGTGGCATGGACGGTGGCGAACACCAGCGCACTGGTCGTGCCGTTGCGGAGCAGTTCATCGAGGAAGAACGCCGCGACCGCGTCGGCATGGGCGCGATCGGCGAAGCGGCGTTCCTCGGGAAAGATGTGGCGATCGAGCCATTGCAGCAATTGCTCGCCATGCGCGGCGATCCGGTCGGTCTGCGGATAATGGACATGCGCATCGACGAAGCCCGGAACGATCAGCCCGCCGGGAAAATGTTCGACCGGCACATCGGCGAACCGATCGCCAAGGTCGGCAAAGGCGCCGAACGCGACGACCAGTCCGTCTTCCACCACCATCAGCCCGTCGGGATGGTGGACGGGTATGCCGCCATGGGCGGGATCGTCGGGCACGCTCAGCAATTCGGCGCGAAAGGCGTGGATCATGCCTGATTTTCCTCCATCGCCCCATGCTGCGGGACAGCATCCGGAACCAACCGCCCGTCGAAGGCGCGGTTCCCCTCGACGAACGCCACGCTTGTACCGGCGGACGCTTCGCCGCAAGGAGCGGCACGATCCCCTGCCGGAGCCCTTGCCATGTCCATCCTGTCCGATCGCTGGATTCGCGAACGCGCCATCGCCGACGGGATGATCGAACCCTTCGTGGAGGCGCAGCGACGCGACGGCTGCATCAGCTACGGCCTGTCCTCCTACGGCTATGACGCGCGGGTGGCGGACGAGTTCAAGATCTTCACCAATGTCGACAGTGCGATCGTCGATCCGAAGAACTTCGCGGCCAACAGCTTCGTCGATCGCAAGACCGATGTCTGCATCATCCCGCCCAACAGCTTCGCGCTCGCCCGGACGGTGGAATATTTCCGGGTGCCACGCGACGTGCTGGTCATCTGCCTGGGCAAATCGACCTATGCGCGCTGCGGCATCATCGTGAACGTCACCCCGCTGGAACCGGAATGGGAAGGGCACGTCACGCTCGAATTCTCGAACACCACCCCGTTGCCGGCGCGCATCTACGCCAATGAGGGTGCATGCCAGTTCCTGTTCCTGAAGGGCAGCGAACCGTGCGAGACGAGCTATGCCGACCGGGCCGGCAAATATATGGGTCAGCGCGGGGTCACCCTGCCGCGATTGTGATCGCCCGCCGGCTTACCGGCGGTTCCCCAGCACCTCACCGATCGAGCGGGATACATCCCATTGTTCGCCGTTTGCGACGGGATCGTCGGCGAAGCGGACGACGATTTTCGCGTCCACCCCGGCAGCGCGCAGCGGCAGGCCGAAACTCCGCTCCACCGCGCGACGAGTGGCATCGCGGGCGAGGCGCAGCGCGGTCGGTTCGCGCGCCTGCCGCAACAGTTCGGCCTGGCCGCGCGCACGGTTGACGGCGTCGAGCCGCGCTTCGGCATCGGTGAAGGTCGTCAGCACGCCGCCGGTGCCATATTCGCGGATCGCCGCCAGATCGACCTGCGGGCCATCCACCTCGACCGCGGGCAGCCGCACCGCCAGCGTCCGGGTGCCCGCGTCCCACGCCACGTCGCGCTCCGTCAGCTTGCCGAGATCAACCTCGTACCGGACGGAGCCGGGCATGATGAGCGTCTTTTCGGTCGAGAAACCGAGTTGGGACTGGCGCGAGGTGACGACCGCGACATAGCGCGCGGCAAAGGCGGACAGCCGGTTCTGTTCGCGCAGCCCCTGCAAGCTGGCGCTCGCGATCGTCGTCGGATCGGGAGTCAGCCGTTCGTCGACATAACGCTGCACACCCCACAAGCCG
Source organism: Sphingomonas sp. CFBP 8760 (assembly GCF_014841615.1). GTDB lineage: Bacteria > Pseudomonadota > Alphaproteobacteria > Sphingomonadales > Sphingomonadaceae > Sphingomonas. The sequence goes on from NZ_JACYUG010000001.1 coordinate 164,802, forward strand.
ATCAGGACCGCAAGGACGAGGATCAGCACCACTCCGGTCGCCTTGATCAGGAACGCCCCGATGCCGGCGCGTGCCGGCTGTTGCGCGGGATGCTGGGCCATCGGTTCGGTCACGCTGCGATCCGCCATGTCTCTCCCTCCTCGATCACCAAGCCGCGCCGACCGAGATCGTACAGATGCGCCAGCACCGATCGCGCCGCCGCCGGCACCAGTCGCGGATCGAGCCCGGCATACATCCGCCCGACCATCGCGTCCGTGCGCTGCGCGTCCTCGCGCAGCAGCCTTAATATCTGCCCCTCGCGCTGCCTGCGATGACCCAGCATCCCGCGCACCAGCCGGCGCGGGTTTTCCACCGCCTCACCGTGGCCGGGGTAATAAATGCGGTCATCGCGTTCCAGCAGCCGTTCGAGGCTCGCCATATACGCGCCCATATCACCATCCGGCGGAGAGACGACGCTGGTCGCCCAGCCCATCACGTGATCGCCGGAGAACAACGCCTGCGTTTCCGCCAGCGCGAAGCACAGGTGGTTGGAGGTGTGACCCGGCGTCGCCAGCGCGGTCAGCGTCCAGCCGTCGCTGCCGACCGTATCGCCCTCCGCCAGCACGCGATCGGGCGCATAGGCGTGATCGAACGACGCATCGGCGCGCCCGGCATCGCCGGCGGCGGCGAACGGGGCGGCACCGGTGACCGGTGCCCCCGTCGCGGCGGCGAGCGGGCGGCTGGCGGGGCTGTGGTCGCGGTGGTGGTGGGTGATGACGATCGCGCGCACCGGCCGCCCGTCGATCGCGGCCATGATCGCCGCGAGGTGCGCGGGATCGTCGGGGCCGGGATCGATCACCGCCACGTCCCGGTCGCCGACGATGTGCGTCTGCGTGCCGGTGTGGGTATAGGCGGACGGGTTCGGCGCGAGGATGCGCGTCACCAGCGGTTCCAGCCGGATCGGCAGGCCGGTCGGCAGATCGGCCATCGTCAGTCGGCCGCGCTCAAACCGTAAAGCTTTCGCCGCAGCCGCACGCGCCCTTGGCATTGGGATTGGCGAAGACAAAGCCGGCGGTGAAATCGTCCTCCACCCAGTCCATCGTCGATCCGATCAGATACAGGATCGATCCGCCATCGACGAACAGCACGCCACCGGGCGTCTCGATCCGCTCGTCGAACGGCTTGCCTTCGGCGACATAGTCGACCGAATAGGCGAGGCCGGAACAACCGCGCCGCGGGGTCGACAGCTTGACGCCCACCGTTCCCGCCGGCGCGCGCGCCATCAGGTCGGCGATCCGCGCTTCGGCGGAGGAAGTCAGGTTCAGTGCGGCGGGCCGCGCGCGCAGCGTGGTGGCCATTACAGCATCCCCAGTTCTAGCTTGGCCTCGTCCGACATCTTCTGCGGATCCCATGCCGGGTCCCAGACAAGGTTGACGTCGGCGGTGGAGACGCCCGGCACGGCAGAGACGCGCAGTTCCACCTCGGCCGGCATCGATTCCGCGACCGGGCAGTTCGGCGTCGTCAGCGTCATGGTGACGGCGGCATGGCCGTTCTCCGTCACGTCGACGCCGTAGATCAGGCCGAGATCGTAGATGTTGACCGGGATTTCCGGATCGTAGATCTCCTTCAGCGCCTCGATGATGCTGTCGTACAGCGCGCCGCCGGGTTCGCCGGGCGCATCCTCACGCGGGCGTTGCGCCAGGAAACCCGACAGGTAATCGCGCTCGCGCACTGCGGGGGCCGCCCCGTCATCGACCCGCGCCTTGGGCGGGGGCGCTACGCCGTCCACTTCCTCGACCTCGAAGCCGCTCATGCCGTCATTCCTATCCAAAGATTCGCGTGACCCGTTCGATGCCGGCGACCAGCGCATCGACATCCTGCGGACCGTTATACACGCCGAAGCTGGCCCGTGCGGTCGCCGCCACGCCCATCGCCTCCATCAGCGGCTGCGCGCAATGATGGCCGGCACGGATCGCCACCCGGCCCTCGTCCAAGATGGTGCCGATGTCGTGCGGATGCACCCCCTCGATCGTGAAACTCACGATTCCGGCGCTGTCGGCGGGGCCGAGCAGGCGGACGCTGTTGATCGCGCCCAGTGCCTCGCGCGTGCGGGCCACCAGTGCCGTCTCGTGCAGGTGGATGCGATCGCGGCCGATGCCGTCGACATAATCGATCGCCGCATGCAGCCCCAGCGCGCCGACGATGTGCGGCGTTCCCGCCTCGAACCGGCCGGGCGGCGGGGCATAGGTGGTGCGCTGGAAGCTGACCCGGTCGATCATCGATCCGCCGCCCTGCCAGGGCGGCATCGCATCGAGCAGTTCAGGCCGCGCCCACAGCACGCCGATCCCGGTCGGGCCGTAAAGCTTGTGTCCCGAAAAGACATAGAAGTCGCACCCGAGCGCCGCCACGTCCACGCGCACGCGCGGGACCGACTGGCACCCGTCGATCAGGATCTTCGCGCCGACCCCGTGCGCCAGCGCGACCGCGCGTTCCACATCGAGGACCGAGCCGAGCACGTTGGAGACATGCGCCAGCGCGACCAGCTTGTGCCGCTCGGTCAGCATGTCGGCCATCGCATCCAGATCGATGCGGCCGTCCGCGGTCAGCGGCGCGACATCGATCGCGGCGTCGACGCGTTCGGCGATCATCTGCCACGGCACGATATTGCTGTGATGCTCCAGCATCGACAGCATGATGCGGTCGCCCGCCTTGAGCTGCGTCCCCGCCCAGCATTGCGCGACGAGGTTGATCGCCTCGGTCGCGCCGCGCACGAACACGCATTCCTCGGGACTGCCGGCCCCGATGAACCGGGCGACGCGGGCGCGCGCGGCCTCGTACGCCACCGTCATGTCCGCCGATCGCTGGTATACGCCGCGATGCACGGTGGCGTAGGTTTCGCCGTACGCGCGGGTGATCGCGTCGACGACCGCCTGCGGCTTCTGCGCGGTGGCGGCGGTATCGAGATACGCCCAGCCCGCCGGGATCGCGGGAAAATCGGCCAGCGTGTCGAGGGGGGCGGTGCCGTTCATAACGCCTGCCCCAGCCATGCCTCGGCATCCGCCGAAAACGCGTCGCGCACCGTCTCGTCACCGATCCGGTCGAGCGCGTCGGCGACGAACGCCGTCGTCAGCAACGCCTGCGCACGCGATTTCGGGATGCCACGGCTTTCCATGTAGAACAGCGCACGGGCATCGAGTTCGCCGACCGTCGCGCCATGCGCGCACTTCACGTCGTCGGCGAAAATCTCCAGTTCCGGCTTCAGATTGACGGTGGCGGTCCGCTTCAGCAGCAGGCCGCGCAACGACTGGACGCCGTCGGTCTTCTGTGCGTGGCGCGCCACCTCGACCCGCGCCGCCAGGCTGGCGGTGGAGCGATCGGCGGCGACCGCGCGCCACACCTGCTGGCTGCTGCCGTTCGGTTCGGCATGACGGACGGTGACCGCGCATTCCTGCTTCTGTTCGCCGGCGGTCAGCAGCGCGCCGCCATAATCGGCGAACGCCCCCTCACCCGCGACGATCGTCGCATCGATCCGCGTTCCCGCCGCGCCCGCGCCGAGGAATACGGTAACGAGGCTGGCCCCGGTGCCGAGCGCCGCATCCTCCCGCAGGGAGACGAACCCGCCATCCTGCACCAGCCGCACCGACCGCATCAGCCGCGCCGCCTTGCCCAGCGTGACGCGCAGATACCGGTTGGCCCAGCCCGCGCCGATATAGGTTTCGATCACCTGCGCGGCGGCATCGTCGGCCAGTACGATTTCGGACGGCAGGTGATTGGCCCCGCCGGCGGAGACATGAACGATCTGCACCGGATGCGCGGCGGCATCCTCGGCCAGATGCAGCGCCCAGCCGGCGCCGGTCGCCCGCGCGCCCAGCGCATGCTCGCCCGCCTCGACGCTGCGCAGTTCGACGCGGTGCAGGTCGCTGGCGGCAGTGTCGATCACCCCGTCGCGCACCACGATCCGCGCGCCCGGCAGGTCGAACCAGTTCCCGGCCACATCCGGCGATACGGCCGCACGCGGCAGCGCGGCGGCGGTGGCGATCGCATCGGGATCGGCCCAGCGCCAGGCCTCCTCACGGGTGGAGGGGAGTTCGATCACGCTCACGCGGTCACCTGCGCATAGCCCTCGCGCTCCAGTTCGTGCGCCAGTTCGGCGCCGCCGGACCGGACGATGCGGCCGTCCGCCAGCACATGGACGACATCGGGCTGCACGTAGTCGAGCAGGCGCTGGTAATGGGTGATGAGCAGCACCGCCTTGTCGGGCGCGCGCATGATACGGTTGATGCCGTCGCCGACGATGCGCAGCGCATCGATGTCGAGCCCGCTATCGGTTTCGTCGAGGATCGCGAACTTGGGGTTGACGATGCCCATCTGCACCATCTCGTTGCGCTTCTTCTCGCCGCCGGAGAAGCCGACATTGACCGGGCGCTTCAGCATCTCGGCATCCATGTCCAGCTTGCGCGCCTCCTCGCGCGCCAGCTTCAGGAACTCCGCGCCCGACAGCGGCTTTTCGTCGCGCTGCCCCCGCTGCGCGTTCAGCGCCTCGCGCAGGAACTGCACGTTGGACACGCCGGGAATCTCGACCGGATACTGGAAGCCCAGGAACACGCCGGCGGCGGCGCGCTGGTGCGGCTCCAGCTCCAGCAGGTCCTGCCCGTCGAACTCGATCGATCCGCCGGTCACCTCGTAACCGGGCCGTCCGCCCAGCACATAACCCAGCGTCGACTTGCCCGCGCCGTTCGGCCCCATGATCGCATGGATTTCGCCCGCGTTCACGGTGAGGGACAGGCCCTTCAGGATTTCCTTGCCGTCGATCTCGGCGTGGAGGTTTTCAATCTTGAGCATCGTCATCTCTCTAGCCCCTCCCCTTCAGGGGAGGGGTTGGGGTGGGGCGCCTGCCGCACGGGCAACGCATGCAATTCGGACAGCAGGTGCTGCAACACGCCTTCGACGTTCTGCATCACATCGGTGTTGGTGTAGCGGATCGTGCGATATCCAAGAGCCGCCAATTCAGCGTCGCGCTGCGCATCCATGGCCGCATCGAAATGTGTATGCCCGTCAATCTCGACTACCAGCCGGTGCTGCGGGCAGAGGAAGTCCGCGATGCGTGAGCCGATCGCCGCCTGACGTCGGAACTTGAAACCACCCAGTTGCGACCGCGACAGATGCGACCATAGCCGCTTTTCCGGTTCGGTCGGATCGCGACGCATCGCGGCGGCGTGACCTTGCACGCTGGCGATGGCGTTCGCGGAAAGGCCCCACCCCCGGCCCCTCCCCTGAAGGGGAGGGGAGTTCAGGCGCTTCGCATCGTCCTGCGGCGTCATCCCACCGAGCCTTCCAGCGAAATCCCCAACAGCTTCTGCGCCTCGACCGCGAATTCCATCGGCAGCTGCTTCAGCACCTCGCGCGCGAAGCCGTTGACGATCAGGGCGACCGCCGCCTCCTGATCCAGCCCGCGCGACATCGCGTAGAACAACTGGTCCTCGCTGATCTTCGAGGTCGTCGCCTCGTGCTCGATCTGCGCCGAAGGATTGCGGATTTCGATATAGGGGATGGTGTGCGCGCCGCACTGGTCGCCCAGCAATAGGCTGTCGCACTGGGTGAAGTTGCGCACCCCCTCCGCGGTCGGGGCGACGCGCACCAGGCCGCGATAGGTGTTGTCGCTGCGCCCGGCCGAAATCCCCTTCGACACGATCGTCGACTTCGTGTTCTTGCCGAGGTGGATCATCTTGGTGCCGGTATCGGCCTGCTGGCGGTTGTTGGTCACCGCGACCGAATAGAATTCGCCGACCGATCCATCGCCCGCCAGCACGCAGGACGGATATTTCCACGTGATCGCGCTGCCGGTTTCGACCTGCGTCCACGACACCTTGCTGTTTCGCCCCTGGCACAGCGCGCGCTTGGTGACGAAATTGTAGATGCCCCCGACGCCGTTCTCGTCGCCGGGATACCAGTTCTGAACGGTCGAATACTTGATCTCGGCATCGTCCAACACGACCAGTTCCACCACCGCGGCATGCAACTGGTTCTCGTCGCGCATCGGCGCGGTGCAGCCCTCCAGATAGCTGACATAGCTGCCCTTGTCGGCGACGATCAGGGTCCGTTCGAACTGGCCGGTATTCTCCGCGTTGATGCGGAAATAGGTCGACAATTCCATCGGGCAGCGGACGCCCTCGGGAATATAGACGAACGTACCGTCCGAGAAGACCGCCGAGTTCAGGGTCGCAAAGTAATTATCCCGCTGCGGCACCACCTTGCCCAGCCACTTGCGGACCAGATCGGGATATTCCTTGATCGCCTCGCTGATCGAGCGGAAGATGACGCCGGCGGCCTCCAGTTCCTTGCGGAAGGTGGTGGCGACCGACACGCTGTCGAACACCGCGTCCACCGCGACGCGACGCTTGGGCTGGCCGTCCTCGTCCAGATCCTCGACGCCCGCGAGCATCTTCTGCTCGGCGATCGGGATACCCAGCTTCTCATAGACGCGCAGGATTTCCGGATCGACCTCGTCCAGCGAACCCAGCTTCGGCTTCGCCTTGGGCTCCGCATAATAATAGGCGTTCTGATAATCGATCGGCGGCACGTTCAGCTTCGACCAGTCGGGCGCGTCCATCGTCTGCCACAGCCGGAACGCCTTCAGCCGCCAGTCGAGCATCCACGCCGGCTCGCCCTTCTTGGCGGAGATATAGCGGACGGTATCCTCGGACAGGCCCTTGGGCGCGAATTCCTGTTCGATGTCCGAGGAGAAACCCCATTCATACGTCTTGGATACGGCGGCATAGGCTTCGGCGTTCTTGGTCGCCATCATGCAATCTCCACATCCGGCACATGGTCCGGTAATTTGGGGGCCGATAACTCGGAGGCCGTTGATTGGGGCGCCGACAACTGGGCGAGGCTGACCCCGGCCAGCGCCCCCCGCACCGCGCCGTTGACGACGCTCCAGTGCGGCTTGACCCGGCAGTTCCCCTCGATCGCGCAATCGTCGGCCCGGTGGTCGACGCACGCGGTCAGCGCGATCGGCCCCTCCACCGCCTCGACGATGTCGGCGAGGCTGATCGCCGCCGCCGGCCGTGCAAGACGGAAGCCGCCACCGGTGCCGCGCGTGCTTTCCAGCAGGCCGGCCGCGGACAGGCGGCTGACCAGTTTCTGCGCGGTCGGCAACGGCACGCCGGTTTCCTCCGCCAGCATCGTGGCGTTGCACCGCCCCGCCGACCCGCAACGGCGGGCGGCAGCGGACAGCATCACGACCGCGTAGTCGGCAAGGGAGGACAGGCGCATAGGCTAATCGGACCAATTCATTCCGATTGGGCAGATGGTGCAGCGCGGGAGGCGAATCAACCGCTATCTTTGCAAACGACTCGCAGGGCGCGGGCGGGTGGCGTTCGAACGGACAGGCGATCCACCCTTCTCGTTTCACGCCGTACAGGGCAGAGGGTCAATCATGGCCTTCTACCACCCCGCCCTCTTCGCCCTCGACGCCGAACGCGCACATCTGCTGACCGTCAGGGCGCTGAAGGCGTGGGGCCGGATCGGTGCCCCGCTGGGCCGCGCGCCGGATGCGTTTCCCCGGCTGGCCAGCCGCGTGGCGGGTATCGACTTCGCCAACCCGGTCGGGCTGGCGGCGGGGGTGGACAAGAACGGCGAGGCGATCGCCGGGTTCTTCGGCCTCGGCTTCGGCGCGGTGGAGATCGGCACGCTGACGCCGCGCCCGCAGCCGGGCAACCCGACGCCGCGCCTGTTCCGGCTGGTCGAGGACCGTGCGGTGGTGAACCGCTACGGCTTCAACAATGACGGGCTGACCACGGGACTCGCGCACGCCAAGGCCGCGAAACGAAGCGGCGTGCTGGGCATCAACGTCGGCGCCAACAAGGATTCCGCCGACCGCATCGGCGATTATGCTTTGGGCGTCGCGGGGGCCGCGCCGGTCGCGGATTACGTGACGATCAACATCAGCTCCCCCAACACGCCGGGCCTGCGCGACCTGCAATCGGGCGCGGCGCTGCGCGACCTGCTGGCCGCGTGCGCGCAGGCACGGGGCGATACGCCGTTGTTCCTGAAGGTCGCGCCCGATCTGGATGCCGCCGGGATCGATGATGTCGTGCGCGCCGCCGCCGACCACCGGGTCGATGCGATCATCATCGGCAACACCACGATCAGCCGCCCCGCGCTGCGCTCCGCCAACGGCGCGGAGACGGGCGGGCTGTCGGGCGCCCCGCTCGCCCCGCTCGCCCGCCAGCGGCTGGCCGATTTCCGCCGGGCGACGGGCGGCGCGATCACGCTGGTCGCCGTCGGCGGGATCGGCGACGCGGCCGAGGCCTATGCCCGCATCCGCGCCGGCGCCAGCCTGATCCAGTTCTATACCGCGCTGGTCTATGAAGGGCCGGGCCTGCCGGCACGGATGCTGCGCGACCTGGATGCGCTGCTGGCGCGCGACGGTTTCGCGCACATGGCCGAAGCGGTCGGAATCGACGCCTGACGGCTTGCCCGTGGCGGCGGGGACGTTACGGTCTGCGATCATGAAAACGCTGCCCGCGCTGCTCGCGCTCCTCCTGCCCCTCGCACCGGCGACTGCCCGCGACACGGCACCGCGTCCGGACCAGGGCATGGTCAGCGCCGCCGATCCGCGCGCGGCGATGGCGGGGGTGGAAATCCTGCGCGCCGGCGGCAGCGCCACCGATGCCGCGATCGCGACGATGCTGGCGCTGGGTGTGGTCGAACCGCAGAACAGCGGCATCGGCGGCGGCAGCTTCTGGGTCAGCCATGCCGCCCGCGGCGCGAAGACGACGACGATCGACGCGCGCGAAGCCGCCCCCGCCGCCGCCACCGCCGACTGGTTCTACGACGCGGCCGGCCGGCCGATGGATCATGCCGAAGCGGTGCCGGGCGGGCGCAGCGTCGGCGTGCCGGGCGCGCTGCGCGGCATGGCGCTGGCGCATCGGCAGGCGGGCACGCTGCCCTGGGCGACGCTGTTCGGCCCGGCGATCCGGCTGGCGCGCGATGGCTTCACCGTGACGCCGCGCCTGGCCAACGGCATGGCCCGCTATGGCAAGCACGTCACGGCGGAGACGCGCGCGATCTACACGATGGCGGATGGCACGCCGGTGAAGCCGGACGTGACGATGCGCAACCCGGCGCAAGCCGCCCTGCTGGAACGGATCGCGAAGCTGGGGGCGGACAGCTTCTATGTCGGGCCGCAGGCCACGAAGATCGTCGCCACCGTCAACGGCGCGGCGCGCAATCCGTCGAAGATGACCGCCGGTGATCTCGCCAGCTACGATGCCAAGGCTCGCCCGCCGGTGTGCGTGACGTACCGGGTCTATCGCATCTGCGGGATGGGGCCGCCCTCGTCCGGGGGAATCACCGTGCTGATGATCCTGAAACAGCTCGAACGGTTCGACATGGCCGCGCTGGGCAAGGACGATGCGACCGCGTGGCACCTGTTCGCCGAATCCTCGCGTCTCGCCTATGCGGATCGCAACCTGTACATCGGCGATCCCGATTACGTCCGCGTGCCGGTGAAGGGGATGCTCGACGCGCGCTACCTCGCCTCCCGGTCGGCGCTGATCGCCCCTGACCGCACGATCGCGACCGTCGCCGCCGGCACCCCGCCCGGCGCCCCCCGGCGGCTGCCGGTACCGGCGTCCGAGGTCGCGGGAACCACCGATCTCGTCACGGCCGACCGGCACGGCAACGTCGTCGAGGTGACGACCACGATCGAGGGGTATTTTGGATCGGGCCTGTCGGTGGACGGCATCCCGTTGAACAACGAACTGACCGATTTCGATACCGTGCCCGCCAGGGACAGCTATCTCGTCGCGAACCGGGTGGAGGGCGGCAAGCGGCCGCGCAGCTCGATGGCGCCGACGATCGTCTATAATCCGGACGGCAGCGTGCGGCTCGCGCTGGGGGCGGCGGGTGGCCCCACCATCATCGCGCAGATCGCCAAGGCGCTGGTCGGCGTGCTCGACTGGAAGATGACCGCGCAGGACGCGATCGGCATGGGCCTGCTCTATGCGCCCGGCCCCGGCGCGACCGCCGAACAGGGCACCGCGCTGGAGGCGATGGTGCCTGCGTTGCAGGCGCTGGGCGAAACCGTGAAGGTCGCGCCGCTGGGGCTGAAGGCGAACGCGATCGAGCGCGTCGGCGGCCGCTGGGTCGGCGCCGCCGATCCCCGCAGCGAGGGCGTGGCGATCGGCGAGGACGGCCGCGTCACCAACATCAGGCGCGTCGGCAGCCTGCTGAGCAGACCACCGGAATAACCACCATGACAGGCGCAGGAAGCAATGCGCCGGGCGGAGAGAGAATGCGCAGGCTCGAACATTTCCCCAACCTCGTCACCATGTTCTTCACCCGCGCGCACGACCTTGGCGATGTGCCGTTCCTGTGGGCGAAGAAAGGTGGCGCGTGGCAATCCACCAGCTGGGCGGAGGCGGCGCGGCAGGTCGCCGCCCTCGCCACCGCGCTGACCGCGATCGGGCTGAAACGCGGCGACCGGGTGATGCTGGTATCGGAGAACCGGCCGGAATGGTGCATCGCCGATCTGGCGATCATGGCCGCGGGCTGCGTGACGGTGCCGACCTACACGACGAACACCGAACGCGATCACCTGCACATCCTCGAAAACTCCGGCGCGTGCGCGATCATCGTATCGACCGACAAGCTGGCGCGCGTGCTGCTGCCCGCCGTGCTGCGATCGAACCAGGGGCAGACGGTGATCGGCATCGATGCGATCCGCGCCCCCGCCGCCAGCCTCGACGTGCATCAATGGGACCGGTTGATCGCCGACCACGCGACCGATCCCGCCACGGTGGCGGCGCGGGCGGATTTCCGGCGCGACGACCTTGCCTGCATCATCTACACCAGCGGCACCGGCGGCGCGCCGCGTGGGGTGATGCAGCATCACGGCGCGATCCTGCACAATGTCGGCGGCTGCGTCGCGGTGATCGCGGAGGATTTCGGCTGGGGGGACGAGGTGTTCCTGTCGTTCCTGCCCCTGTCCCACGCCTATGAGCACAGCGGCGGCCAGTTCGTGCCGATCGGGCTGGGCGGCCAGATCTATTACGCCGAGGGTCTGGAGAAGCTGGCGGGCAATATCGAGGAGGTGAGGCCGACGATCATGTTCGTCGTCCCCCGCCTGTTCGAGGTGCTGCGGACGCGGATCAGCAAGACGATCGAGAAGCAGGGCGGTCTGCCGCAGAAGCTGCTCACGCGCGCGCTCGACATCGGCGCGCGCCGGCACGAAGGGCGGTTGCGGCTGATCGACCGGCCGTCGCAATGGGCGGTGGACCTGCTGTTCAAGCCGAAGATCGGCCGTAAGTTCGGCGGGCGGCTGAAGGCGATGGTATCGGGCGGTGCGCCGCTCAACCCGGAGATCGGCGTGTTCTTCCAGTCGCTCGGCCTCACCTTCCTGCAGGGCTATGGCCAGACCGAGGCGGCACCCGTCATCTCCTGCAACCGGCCCGCCGCCGGCGTGAAGATGGACACGGTCGGCCCGCCGCTCGCCGATACCGAGGTGGTGATCGCCGCGGATGGCGAGATTCTTGTGCGCGGCGAGCTGGTGATGCACGGATACTGGCGCAACGAGGCGGAGACGGCGCGGGTGTTGCGGAGCGGCTGGCTGCACACCGGCGATATCGGCGAATTCGACGCGGCCGGCCGCCTGCGCATCACCGATCGCAAGAAAGACCTCATCATTAACGACAAGGGCGACAATGTCGCGCCCCAGAAGGTGGAGGGGATGCTGACCCTGCAACCCGAGATCGGGCAGGCGATGATCGCCGGCGACCGCCGCCCCTATATGGTGGCGCTGCTGGTGCCCGATCCCGACTGGACGCAGGAATGGTGTGCCAGGACCGGGCGCGGCTGCGACGCGAAGGCGCTGATGGACGACCTGGACTACCGCGCGGCACTGTCGGCGGCGGTGGAACGCGTGAACCGCGACCTGTCGGTGACCGAACGGGTCCGCCGCTTCATCCTGGCCGACGAACCCTTCACGATCGAGAACGAACAGCTGACGCCCAGCCTGAAGATCAGGCGTCACGTGATCCGGCAGATGTATGGCGAGCGACTGGAGGCGCTGTACAAGGGCTAGGCGGCCGGCGCCTGCTTCTCCCCTCCCCGCAAGAGAGGGGAGAAGCTGGTCACTTCGCGACCGCCGCGGCTTCCTTCCCCTTCGGCAACACCGCCAGCGTCCAGTCCGTCTCCGGCCGCAGGTAGCGTGCCGCCAGCGCCTGGATGTCGCCCGGCGTCGTGCCCATCAGGTCGCTGCCCAGCGTACCGATCGCGCTCAGGCGGCGGGGGTCGACGGTGCCGCCGCCCATCTGCTGCATCCAGAACTGGCTGGAGGTGGAGGCGCGCATCAGTTGCTGGCCCATCGGCTTGATGGTGCGCTCCAGCTCGTCCGCACCGACCGGGTTCTTCGCCAGATCGGCCGCGATCTCACGCGACAGGCGGAAGAACAGGCCGACATTCTCGGGCGCGACCTGCCCGATCGCGACCAGCCGGCCGCCGTTGGTCGATCCCATCGGCCACTGGCTCTGCACCGAGGGGCTGTAGCTGGCGCCCGATGCCTGACGCAGCCGCTCGAACAAGCGGTCGGAGAACAGTTGCGCCAGCACGTCGAGCTGGCGGCTGGTGCGGATTTCCGCGACGCCGCCTGCGGTCGGCCATGCGATCACCGCCGCCGCCTGCGTATCCGCGCCGTCATGGGTGCGGATCACCGGGGTTGCGACATGCGCGGGGAAGCGCATTGCTGGGGCGGGCGGCAAATTGCCGTCACGCGGTTTCATGGCGCCGAACGTCGCGGCGACCGCGGCGATCGCTTCGTCGGTCTTCACATCGCCGAACACCATCACTTCGACCGGGCCGGTGGCGAGCAGCGGCTGCCACAGCTTGCGGAAGTTCTTCGGATTCAGCTCGCCGATCTGTTGCGGGGTCGGTGTGGTGAAGCGGGGATCGCCGTCACGCAGCAACCCTTCCAGATCGCGACCGAGCACGCCAGAGGGAGAAGCCGAGAAGCCCGCCTGCGCCGCCAAGGCCCCGGCCCGCGCCCGCGCGATCGGTGCAGGGTCCCAACCGGGAAAGGCCAGCTTGGCGGCCATCAGCTTCAGCTGGTCCTTGTAATCCGCCGGCGAAGTCATCGCACCCAGCAGGAACGCATCGTCATCGATCCCGAAATCGAGTCCGATGCGCCGCCCGGCCGACAGCGTCTCCAGATCGCCCTGATCCAGCTTGCCGACACCGCTGGCCACCAGCGCGTTGTCAGCGGCCCAGGCCGGGGTCGGCCGGTCGGCCGGCAGCGCGCCGTACCCGCCGCCGAAGCGGGTGCGAACATAGACCCGCCCCGTCTCCGACGGATTGGAGAAGACGAGCAGCCGCACCCCGTTGGCGAAGGTGACGCGTTCCAGCCCGATCCCCGCCATCGTCGTACGGCCGGTCACGGCGCCGGGCTGGCCGAGCGACGGCAGGCTGGAGAAATCGACCGCCGCCTGCACCCGCCGCTTGCCGGCCAGGCCGGTCACGTCCGCCTTCAGCGCGGCATCCAGCTTCGCCGCGACCCCGGTTTCGGGCGTCGGCGTGTTGACGATCGCGCGGGTGGCATCCCCCTGGAAGATGCGGCGGGTGGACGCCAGCACGGTATCGGGGGTGAACATCCCCTTGGTCCGCGCATCCTTGAAGATCGCATAGGAGGTGGCGGGCGCAGTCACCGTCTCGCGGATGTCCAGCGCCTCGGCCATGTCGTCGGCCTGCTTGCCGCCCGCCTCGACGCGTGAGGTTTCGACGACGGTGCGCAGGATGGTGTCGTAATCCGCCAGTTCGCGGTCGATCTCGCCCTGCGTCGGCGGCTTGGCGAGCGCATCGGCGACGACCGCGCGCACCTCGCGCAACGCGGCATCCCATTGGTTGCCGACCGGCACGATGGTGGTGAAGGTACCGTTGGCGGAGCGTTCCTGATCGTCCAGCGAGATCGACGCCTGGAGGAAGGGCGCACCGCCTCGCGCGCGTGTCTCCAGCCGGCGGCTGACGACACGGGTGGCGATCGTGTCGACCATCCGCTTCTGGTTGAAGACGATCGTATCGGCATTGAACTGCCACGGCCGCAGCACCGCCATCGCGACGACGGAGGGTAATCCCGGCTCGACGATCGTGGCGGTGGCGGGTTTGGCGGGATCGGGCTTGCCGAAATCGGGATCGGCGGGATCGGGGCCGATCGGCCGCCAGCCGGCGAAATGCTTGACGACGAGGCGCGACAACAGTGCCGGGTCCATGTCACCGGAGATGATGACGACCGCCCGGCTCGGGCGATACCAGCGATCGTGGAACGCCTTCATGGCGGTGCCGTTGGCGGCCAGCAGCGTCTTTTCGGTGCCGATCGGTGACCGTTCCGCCAGCCGCTGCCCGGCGAAGAACGTCTCGCGCAGCGCATCCTGGAAACGGACCTGCGGGCCGGGCTGTTCGCGGCGCTCCGCCAGCACGATCGGCCGTTCGGCATCGACCGAGGCGTCGGTCATCACCGGTGCCGCCATCATGCCCGACAGGATGTGAAGCGACTCGTCGATCCCCGCCTCGGTCGCGGAGGGCAGGTCGAGCTTGTACAGCGTCTGGGTGGGCGTGGTCTGCGCGTTGGAGTCCGACCCGAAGGTCGCGCCCAGCCGCTGCCACACCCGCTTCGCCTCGCCATCCGGGACATAGGCCGATGACCGGAAGCTCAGATGCTCGATAAAATGCGCATAGCCGCGCTCGGCATCCGTCTCGTGCAGCGAGCCGACATCCATCGCGACCCGTACCGACACCTGCCCCGGCGGCACGCCGTTGCGCCGCACCGCGAAGCGCAGGCCGTTGGGCAGGGTGCCGAAACTCCACGCCGGATCGGGGGCGATGTCGCTGCCCTTGTACAGCCAGGCGGTCGTATCGACGGCGACCGGCGCAGGCGCAGGCGCGGGCGTCGCCACCGGGACCGGCCGGGGTCGTGCGGCGCGCTGCTGGGCAACCAGCGGCGACGTCGAGACGAGGAGGAAGGGCAGGATGGAAGCGCGGAACGCGCGCGACAGGGACGTCATGCCCGCCATCTAGCGATGCCGGGACGATCCCGCCATGACCTGTCGCGATTTCCACGACAGGATACGTATCGTTTCGGCCTGCGACGGGTTGATCCCCTGCCCCGGCCGGGCCACATGCCCGATATGCTGATCGAGACAGAATCCACGCCGAACCCGGCAACGCTGAAATTCCTGCCCGGCCGCCAGGTGATGGATGCCGGCACCCGCGACTTCGCCACGCCCGAGGAGGCGGAGGCCAGCCCGCTGGCCGAAGCGCTGTTCGGGCTGGGCGACGTGACCGGCGTGTTCTTCGGCCGTGACTTCGTATCGGTCACGGTCGCGCCGGGGATCGACTGGCGCGACGTGAAGCCCGACGTGCTGTCGATCCTGCTCGATCATTTCACCGCCCACATGCCGCTGTTCCGAGGCCCCTCCGCCGGCTTCTCGGTTCCGGCCGAGGAGGAGGCGTTCGCCGACGATCCCGCCGATGCGGAGATCGTGGCGCAGATCCGCGAACTCATCGAAACGCGGGTGCGCCCGGCGGTGGCGAACGACGGCGGCGACATCGTCTATCGCGGCTTCGACAAGGGCAAGGTGTTCCTGCGGATGCAGGGCGCCTGCGCGGGTTGCCCGTCGTCCAGTGCGACGCTGAAGAACGGCATCGAGCAGTTGCTGCGCCATTACGTTCCCGAAGTCACCGAAGTAAGGGCCGTCTGATGACCGCGATCGATCCCGCCGCCATCGCCCAGTTGTTCACCGAGGCGCGCACCTTCAACCACTATACCGACGAACCGGTATCGGACGCCGATCTGCACGCGATCTGGGACCTGATGAAGATGGGGCCGACCAGCGCCAACCAGCTTCCCGCCCGCCTCGTCTGGTGTACCAGTGCCGAGGCGAAGGAAAAGCTGGCCGCCTGCGCCAGCGACACCAATGCCGACAAGATCCGCCAGGCGCCGGTCGCGGTCATCATCGCGATGGATCACGAGTTCCACGAGCATCTGCCGGAGCTGTTCCCGCATACCGATGCGAAGAGCTGGTTCGACGGCAATGCCGAGCTGCGCGCCGCCTCCGCGTTTCGCAACTCGACGTTGCAGGGCGCCTATCTTATCATGGCGGCGCGGGCGCTGGGGCTGGATACCGGGCCGATGTCCGGGTTCGATGCGGGTGCGGTCGACAAGGCGTTCTTCAGCGACCAGCCGGCGGTGAAGACCAATTTCATCGCCACGCTGGGCCATGGCGACCGTGCGACGCTGCAAGGCCGCTCGCCGCGCCCCGCGTTCGACCGGTTCAACACGATCGCCTGAACGGCCGCGAAGGAAGCGCCGTGCAGGCCGACACGCTGGTCATCGAGACCGCCACCGCCGCCTGTTCGGTCGCATTGCTTGCTGGCGGGCAGGTGATCGAGGCACGATACGAGGAGATCGGACGGGGCCATGCCGAACGGCTGGTGCCGATGATCGCCGAACTGTCGGGTGGCGGCCGCGCCCCGCGCATCCTGGTCGATGTGGGACCGGGCAGCTTCACCGGTGTACGCGTCGGTATCGCCGCGGCACGCGGACTGGCGCTGGGCTGGGGCAGCGAGGTGCGAGGTTTCTCGTCGCTGGCGCTGGTCGCCGCCGCCGCACTTGCCCGCCGACCGTCGCCGCGAATCGCTGCGCTGCTCGAAGCCGGTCATGGCGAGGTCTTCATGCAGATGTTCGATGCCGCCCTGACCCCGCTTGGCGAGGTGGTTTCGCTGCCCCCCGCCGCCGCGGCGGCGGCGCTGGCGGGTCATCCGGCGGTGGGCAGCGGCGTGCGCCGGCTGGCCGGGATGGCGAACAATCTGACCGATGCGCTGCCCGACGCGCGCGACCTGCCGCTGCTGCCGACGCTGCTGGCCGACCTTGACCCGCGCCCGCTCTACGGCCGCGCGCCCGATGCGAAGCTGCCCGGCTGATGGCGACCCGGCTGATCACGCTGCGCCAGGGCGATGCCCGCGATGCCGGCATCGTCGATGCGCTGATGGCGGCGGCATTCGATCCCCGTTTCGGCGAGGCGTGGACGCGCAGCCAGTGTCTGGGCGTATTGGCGATGCCGGGCGTACGGCTGTTGCTGGCGACGGTCGATGACGAGCCGGCCGGCTTCTCGCTGACCCGCGCGATCGCGGGTGAGGCGGAGTTGCTGCTGCTCGCGGTGGCGCCACCGTTCCGGCGCACCGGCGTCGGCCGGGCGTTGATGGACGCAGTGGTCGCGGATTGCCGGATGCAGGACGTCACCATTCTGCACCTGGAGGTGCGCGCCGATAACGACGCGCTGTACCTTTACCGCGCCACCGGTTTCGCCAAGGTCGGCGAACGGCGCGGCTATTATCGCGGTCGCGACGGCCGGCAATATGACGCGCACACCTATTCGCTGGCGCTGGGATCAACCTGATCGGCTTGTTGCGAGTCGGTATCTCTTTTCGCAACAAGCGTTCCGGCCTACAGGAACGGTATCGAAGGGATTTCACGACATGCCGCGCAATATCGATCTGGAAGCACTCTGCCACGAAAAAGGGCTGCGCATCACCGAGCAGCGCCGGGTTATCGCGCGCGTCCTGTCGGAGGCGGAGGATCACCCCGACGTTGAAAAGGTGTACGAACGCGCCTCCGCGATCGACAAGGGCATCTCGATTGCCACCGTCTATCGCACCGTCCGCCTGTTCGAGGAGGCGGGTATCCTCGATCGCCATGATTTCGGCGATGGCCGCGCCCGGTACGAACCCTCGCCAGAGGCGCATCACGATCACCTGATCGATGTCGAGACCGGTCGTGTGCTCGAATTCGTCGATCCGGAACTGGAACAGCTGCAAAAGGCAATCGCCGAGCGGCTGGGCTTCCGGCTGGTCGATCACCGGATGGAACTCTACGGCGTCAGCCTCGACCGCAAGAACTGACCGCACGTGGGGGCGATCCGCGCCGGCCTCCGCCTGATCGCGCTGGCCGCCCTGCTGCTGACGTTGCTGCCGGTCCACGGGCTCTGGCGACTGGCGCGGCGGCCCTCCCCCTGGCCCCGGCGTTTTCTGGGCACATGCGCGCGGATCGTCGGTGCGCGGCCGGTGACAATGGGCACCCCCCTGCCCCGCGACGTGGTGATCCTCGCCAATCATCTGTCATGGATCGATATCCTGTTGCTGGCCGGGTTCGCCAATGCGGTGTTCGTCGCCAAGGGCGAATTGCGTGCCGCCCCGCTGGTCGGCTGGCTGGCGGCGCTGAACGACACGATCTTCGTCGCGCGCGGTGAACGCATGGCGGTAGGCGCGCAAGTGAATGCGGTGCGCGCCGCGATCGGCCCACGCCCGGTGGCGATCTTTCCCGAAGGCACGACGGGCGACGGGATGACGCTGCTCCCGTTCAAGTCCGCGCTGCTCGCCGCGCTTGATCCCGCGCCGCCGGGGGTACGGGTGCAGCCGGTAGCGATCGATTACGGCGCGGCGACGCAGGAACTGGCGTGGACCGGCGGCGAGACGGGAGTGGCCCATGCGCTGCGCGTCCTGCGGCGGCCCGGCGGCTTCACCGCGCATCTCCGCTTCCTGCCGCCGATCGCGCCGGCTGGCCGCAAGGCGATCGCGGCGGCGGCGCAGCAGCAGATCGAGGCGGCATGGGTGCGCGACCGCGAATAGGTCACGTGGAGACGCGGCGCCGACACCGCCGCCCCTCCCCTCGCCACGGGAATCTTGCTACGGGCACAGTCATGAAGACCCCACCCAAGACCTTCCACGTCAAATCCTTCGGCTGCCAGATGAACGTCTATGACGGCGAGCGGATGGCGGAACTGATGGCGGCGCAGGGAATGACCGCGACAGCGGCGGGCGAGGCCGATCTGGTCGTGCTCAACACCTGCCACATCCGCGAACGCGCGACCGAGAAGGTCTATTCGGACATCGGCCGCCTCCGCAAGGATGCGCGCAAGGTCGGTCGCGATCCGATGATCGCGGTCGCCGGCTGCGTCGCGCAGGCGGAAGGCGCGGAGATCGTCGCCCGCGCCAAGGTGGATGTGGTGGTCGGGCCACAAGCCTATCACAACCTGCCCGGCCTCGTCGCGCAGGCCGCCGCCGGTGAGGCGGCGCTGGATACCGACATGCCGCTCGCGTCCAAGTTCGGCCGGCTGCCCGCGCGCCGCCGGGTCGGCCCGTCCGCCTTCCTGACCGTGCAGGAAGGGTGCGACAAGTTCTGCACTTATTGCGTCGTGCCCTATACGCGCGGCGCGGAAATCAGCCGGCCGTTCGCCGCGATCGTCGACGAGGCGCGCGCGCTGGTCGATGCCGGCGCGCGGGAGATCACGCTGCTCGGCCAGAACGTGAACGCCTGGACCGACGGTACCGAGGAGCACAACCGGCGCGGCCTGCACGACCTGATCCGCGATCTGGACCGGATACCGGGGCTGTCGCGTATCCGCTATACCACCAGCCATCCCAACGACATGACGCAGGGGCTGATCGACGCGCACGGCGATGTCGAAAGCCTGATGCCGTTCCTGCACCTGCCGGTGCAGTCCGGCTCCACCCGCATCCTGAAGGCGATGAACCGCAGCCATGGCCGCGACGATTATCTCCGCCTGCTCGACCGGGTGCGCGCGGCGCGACCCGATATCGCGCTGTCGGGCGATTTCATCGTAGGTTTCCCGCGGGAAACTTCCGACGATTTCGCCGACACGCTCAGCCTGGTCGACGCGGTCGGCTATGCCCAGGCATTCTCGTTCAAATATAGCCCCCGCCCCGGCACCCCTGCCGCCGACATGGACGACGAGGTGCCGGAAGCGGTGATGGACGAACGGTTGCAGGCGTTGCAGGCCGCGCTCGGCCGCGATCAGCAGGCATTCAACCGCGCCAGCGTCGGGCGGACCTGCACGGTGCTGATCGAACGGCCCGGCAAGCTGCCCGGCCAGATGCTCGGCAAATCGCCCTGGCTGCAATCGGTCCACCTGATGGGGGATCACGCGATCGGCGATCTGGTCGAGGTGGAACTGACCGCCGCCGGGCCAGTGTCCCTGTCAGGGACGGCACGGCGATTGCTGGCCGCCTGAGTCTTTAATCGGTCATCTCGATCGCCTAGGCATTGTCGATAAAGGGAGAAATCGATCATGACCACGTTTCGCACGCTGGCGCTCGGCGCCGTTGCCGTTGCCCTGTCGCTGACCAGCCTGCCGGCCGCCGCCACGACCTTCGAAGTGGTATCCGGCGCGCGCGCGGTGGCGCTCGGCAGCTTCGGCAACACGGTCGGGCAGAGCTTCACCGCGGTCGACAACAGCCTGACGTCGATCGGCTTCCAGTTCACGCGCGGCGCGAACGCGGCCGCCGTCAACTCCGCCTATACGCTCAACATCCTGTCGGGCGACGGCCTGTCCGGCACCTCTCTATACACCACCAGCTTCGTCGTCTCGTCGACGCTTGCCCAGCGGACCTTCACCTTTGTCGACATCCTGCTGCCCAGCATCGCGGCGACGATCGGCAGCCGCTATACGGCGACGCTGAGCAGCACCAACATCCGCAATCTGGTGGGCATCGGGCCGACGGTGAACACATCTACCGGTGTGCAGTTGACGGGCGATGCCTATGCCGGCGGCACCGCCTACTTCACCGCCGTTCCCTATGCCGACTGCACGACCACCACGAACTGCGACTTCAATTTCCGCGTCAGCGGCACGATGGTCGCCGCGGTTCCGGAACCTGCCACTTGGGCGACGATGTTCCTCGGCCTGTCGCTCGGCGGGGTCGCGCTGCGCCGCCGCTCGCGCCGGTCGGCGACGGTTCGCGCCGCCGCCTGACGAAATCCTGCGCCCGTACCCGTCGCCCCGGCGGCGGGTGCTTGCGCAACGCCGGGCGAGTGGCCACCTTTCGGGTCGTAACCCAACGGAAAGGACCGCATGAGTCGCAAGCCAGTACCCGCCCAGGCGGGTGAACGTTCCCGTGCCGAGGTGCTGTTCGACAGGCCGCAGGCGCTGGCGCAACTGTTCGGGCAATACGACCAGAATCTGGTCGCGCTGGAAAACCGGCTTGGCGTCTACATCACCGCGCGGGGCAACCGCATCGGGCTGGAGGGGACCGCCGAACAGGTCGCGATCGCACGCGACGTGCTGCACGACCTGTACCGCCGGATCGAACGCGGCGAACAGATCGATACCGGGCTGGTCGATGCCGCGATCGCGATGGCGAACGAACCGACGCTGGACGGCATCGTCTCCGCCGAGGCGCAGGGTCGCGGTGGCCCGGGCATCATGATCCGCACCCGCAAGAAGACGATCGTGCCGCGCACCCCGGCGCAGGCGCATTACATGCGCGAACTGGTGGCGAACGACATGATCTTCGCCCTCGGGCCGGCGGGCACCGGCAAGACCTATATCGCGGTCGCGCAGGCGGTGGCGCAGCTCATTACCGGCAGCGTCCAACGGCTGATCCTGTCGCGCCCGGCGGTGGAGGCGGGCGAGAAGCTCGGCTTCCTGCCCGGCGACATGAAGGAGAAGGTCGATCCCTATCTCCGCCCGCTCTACGACGCGCTGTACGACTGCCTGCCCGCCGAACAGGTGGAACGCCGGATCGCCAGCGGCGAGATCGAGGTCGCGCCGATCGCCTTCATGCGCGGCCGGACATTGGCGGACGCCTTCGTGATCCTCGACGAGGCGCAGAACACCACACCCGCCCAGATGAAGATGTTCCTGACCCGGTTCGGCCAGAACAGCCGCATGGTGATCTGCGGCGATCCCAATCAGGTCGACCTTCCCGGCGGCGTCGCGGCCTCCGGCCTCGCCGACGCGGTCCGCCGGCTGGAGGGAGTGGAGAGCATCGCGATGAGCCGCTTCACCGCCGCCGACGTGGTCCGGCACCCGATCGTCGGCCGGATCGTCGAGGCGTATGAAGGGGTCGGCGGCACCGGTTGACGGCTGGGATATACCGACTTACGCTATGGATATACCGGAGGCGGGCATGGCATCGTTGTATATCAAGGATGAGGAAACCAGCCGGCTGGCCCAGGAACTGGCTGAACGGCGTCAGCTGACGAAGACAGCGGCAGTGCGACTGGCGCTGACGAACGAATTGGCGAAGGATCAGCCTGAGCAATCGCTGCATGATGTTATCGCGGAACTGCGGCGCACCTCGACCCTGAAGTTCGATCCGACCGTCGTCATCGACAAGGCGTTCTATGACTCGTTGAACGACGAGGAAGACGGTTGACCGTCTTTATCGACGCATCGGCGCTGGTCGCGATCATCAAAGACGAACCGGAGTCCTTTGCCCTGATTGAAACGATCTCTGTCCATCGCACCCGGCTTACCAGTGCGCTGGCGATGTGGGAGGCGGTGCGCGCCGTCGCCAAGGTGGGATCGAATGACATTCCCGAGGCGCTGCGGCTCTGTGAAGCGCTACGCATCGATGTCGGCATCGACCTGGTTGCGATCGACGAGGCTACAACCCGGCACGCGATCGACGCCCATCAACGCTACGGCAAGGGCACCGGCCACCCCGCCCGCCTCAACATGGGTGACTGTTTCGCCTATGCATGCGCCAAGACCAACGCCGCCCACCTGCTCTACAAGGGCGACGATTTCATTCACACGGACCTGGGCTAGGACACGGGCATGATCCAGATCGAACTCTCCTGCGAATCCCCTTGGCCCGATGGCGACTGGGAGGCACTGGCCGATCGCGCTGCGCGCGCCGCGATCGAGCGGACGCCGCACGGCCCCCTGCTCACCACCCCCGCCACGATCGAGGTCAGCGTGCGCCTGACCTCGGACGAGGAGGTTCATGCGCTCAACCGGCAATATCGCCAGAAGGACAAGCCGACCAACGTCCTGTCCTTTCCGATGGTGCAGCCCGACCTGATCGACACGATCAGCCAGAATTCCGACGATGGCGAGGTGTTGCTGGGCGATATCGTGCTCGCACATGGTGTCTGCGTGGCGGAAGCGGCGGAGCGGGGAATTTCGGTGGAGACGCATGCCACCCATTTGATGGTGCACGGCGTGCTTCACCTGCTAGGCTATGACCACATGTCCGATGACGAGGCGGAGGCGATGGAGGATATCGAGCGGCAGGCGCTGCACGGTCTCGGCATCGCCGACCCTTATCTGATACGCGAGGAATAAGTGTCCGAAGACCGAAGTAGCGCCGCGGGCGGCGACAGCGACAGCATCTGGCGGGGGCTGAAATCCCTGATCTTCGGCAACGATGCCGAGGAATCCCTGCGCGACCAGCTGGAAGAGGCGATCGACCGGCACGAGGGCGATCCCGCCCCTGATGCCAAGGGCGACCTGAGCCAGCTGGAACGGCAGATGGTGCGCAACCTGCTCCATTTCGGCGAGCGCGATGCCGGCGATGTCGGTGTGCCGCGCGCGGACATCGTCGCGGTGGAGGAGAAGACGACCTTCGCCCACCTCGTCCAGATCTTCGCGGAGGCTGGGCATAGCCGCCTGCCGGTCTATCGCGAGAAACTGGATACGATCATCGGCATGGTCCACATCAAGGACGTGTTCACGATCCTGGCGACCGACGCGCCGCATCCGGAGGACCTGTCGGGCCTGATCCGCGAGCCGCTATATGTGCCGATGTCGCGCGGCGCGCTCGACGTGCTGGCCGACATGCGATCGAAGCGGGTGCATCTGGCGGTGGTGCTCGACGAATATTCCGGCACCGAGGGGCTGGTGACGATCGAGGACCTGATCGAGGAGATCACCGGCGATATCGAGGACGAGCATGATGACGCGCCCACCGCGCTGCTGATCCCGCTCGATGGCGGCGGCTGGGATGCCGATGCCCGCGCGCCGCTGGAACAGGTGGCACAGGTCGTCGACGAACGGCTGGGTGAAACCGAGGAGGATGTCGATACGCTCGGCGGCCTTGCGGCGGTGCTGGCGGGGCGGGTGCCGCCGGTCGGGGAGTGCGTCGATCACGTATCGGGGTGGAAGCTGGAGATCACCGACGCCGACGAGCGTCGCGTCCACCGCCTGCGTCTGCATCCTCCCGTGGCATTGGCCATCGAAGAAGACTGAGCATCGGGATGAAGGCGCATCCCAAGTGCGGCTTCATCCCGACCCGCTACCGATCGGATCGTCGTTTTTGCTGCACGCATCATCGATACAGGCAATGACCGTCAGGCTATTGATCGAGTCAGCCACTTAAACCCATCAGGCTAAATCGTTGCCGTTTTACGCTCGAATCCCTTATCTGGCTGGAAGCACACGATAGCGCGATCGAGGAGAGAAAGATGGATGCGATCACCGAAGGCAGCCCGATCAATGATCCCGCCAAGCAGCCGGCCGCGAAGCGTGCGCTGCTGGGCCGCACCGCCCGCGATTGGTGGCCTGATACGCTGCCGCTGGAAATCCTGCAGGGTCCGGGGCTGGCCGTCAGCCCGCTGGGCGACGATTTCGATTACCGCGCCGCGTTCAAGACGCTCGACTACGCGGCGGTGAAGGCCGACATCACGGCGCTGATGACCGACAGTCAGCCCTGGTGGCCGGCCGATTACGGGCATTACGGCCCCTTCTTCATCCGCATGGCGTGGCATTCGGCCGGCACCTATCGCACCGGTGACGGGCGCGGCGGTTCGTCGTCGGGCGCGCAACGGTTCGCACCGCTCAACTCGTGGCCCGACAACGGCAATCTCGACAAGGCACGCCGCCTGCTCTGGCCGATCAAGCAGAAATACGGTCGCGCGCTCAGCTGGGCGGACCTGTTCATCCTGACCGGTAACGTCGCGATCGAATCGATGGGTGGCCCCACCTTCGGCTTCTCCGGCGGGCGTGCCGACGTGTTCGAGCCGCTGAAGGACATCTACTGGGGCACTGAGGAGGAATGGCTCGGCCAGACCCGGATCGACGAGGAAGCCGGCATGGCGTTGGAGGAGCCGCTCGCGGCGATCCAGCACGGCCTGATCTACGTGAACCCCGAAGGCCCCGGCGGTTGCCCCAACCCGATGGGATCGGCGCGCGACATGCGCGAGACGTTCGGCCGCATGGGCATGGACGACGTGGAGACCGCAGCGCTGACCGCGGGCGGCCACACCTTCGGCAAGGCGCACGGCAACGGCGATGCGTCCAAGGTCGGCAAGGAGCCTGAGGGGTCGGACATCGCGTCGCAGGGCCTTGGCTGGACGTCGACTCACGGCACCGGGATGGGCGACGATACGATCACCAGCGGGATCGAGGGCGCATGGACGCCCACGCCGATCACGTGGGACATGACCTATTTCGACATGCTGCTCGACCATGAGTACGAACTGGTCCGCAGCCCCGCCGGCGCGCATCAGTATCAGCCGGTCGGCAACCCCGCGGAGACGCTGGCCCCCGGCGCGCATTCGCCCGACAAGCGCGTGCCGACGATGATGACCTCCGCCGACATGGCGCTGAAGGTCGACCCCGCCTACCGCGCGGTGATGGAGAAATTCCGGGCTGACCCGGCGTATTTCGCCGATGCCTGGGCGCGGGCGTGGTTCAAGCTGACCCACCGCGACATGGGACCGAAGCAGCGTTACCTCGGCCCGGAAGTGCCGACCGAGGACCTGATCTGGCAGGATCCGATCCCCAAGGCGGATTACAAGCCGATCGACAGCTTCGACGTCGCCGACCTGAAGAAGGCGATTGCCAATTCCGGTCTGGAAATCGCCGAACTGGTCAGCACCGCATGGGCATCGGCATCGACCTGGCGCCGGTCGGACCATCGCGGCGGCGCCAACGGTGCGCGCATCCGCTTCGCACCGCAGAAGGACTGGGACGTCAACGAGCCCGAACAGCTCGCCCGCGTCCTGGCGGTGTATGAGGGGATCAAGGCGGAATTCGATGCCAAGGACCCGAGCGAGGGCGCCAAGCGCGTGTCGGTCGCGGACCTGATCGTGCTGGGCGGCTCGGTCGGGATCGAGGCGGCGGCGAAGGCGGCCGGTCATGAGATCGAGGTGCCCTTCACTCCCGGTCGCACCGACGCGACCGAGGAACAGACCGACGCCGAGAGCTTCAAGGTGCTCGAGCCCAAGGCCGATGCGTTCCGCAACTATCTCCAGACGCGCTTCACCGTGCCGACCGAGGAGTTGATGGTCGACAAGGCGCAGTTGCTCGGCCTTTCCGCGCCGGAGATGACGGCGCTGATCGGCGGCCTGCGCGTGCTGGGCGCGAACCATTCGAGCGCGAAGGCGCACGGGGTGTTCACCGACCGGCCGGGCCAGCTGACCACCGACTTCTTCGTCAACCTGCTCGACATGAACACCGCGTGGAAGCAGGTGAGCGAGGAAAGCGATCAGGAATATGTCGGCACCACGCGCGGCACCCACGATCACCGGTGGACCGCGTCGCGCACCGATCTGGTGTTCGGCTCCAACTCGCAACTCCGCGCGCTGGCGGAAGTCTACGCCTGTGCCGATGCCGGGCCGACGTTCGTTGCGGATTTCGTGACGGCGTGGACCAAGGTGATGAACGCGGACCGCTACGACCTGCTCGACTGAGTGGTTCGACTGGCAAGAGACGAAGGGGCGTCGGCAGCCATGCCGGCGCCCCTTTCGTTTGCCGCGCGTCTTTCCTTCCCGGCATTGCCGCGCCCGCGCATGCCGCCTAGATATCGGCCATGCTGAAACACGTCCTGCGCATCCTTGCGCTCGTCATCGTCGTCGGGGGCGCGATCGTCGCCTATATCGCGTGGCCGGACACGGCGACGCTGCCGATCGCCGCCGTGCAGGGCGACCGACCGAATATTTCCACGCCCCGCGTGCAGACCATCCCCACCGTCAAGGTCGCCGATGTGGTCGGCTGGCCCGCCGGCACCACGCCGACCGCCGCCGCCGGCCTGCGCGTCGGAGCCTTCGCGGCGGGGCTGGATCATCCGCGCTGGCTGTACGTGCTGCCCAATGGCGATGTGCTGGTCGCCGAAACCAACAGCCCGCCGCGCAAGGGCGGTGGCATCCAGGGCTGGGTGATGGGCCTGCTGATGGGCAAGGCGGGGGCGGGCGTCCCCTCCGCCAATCGAATCACGTTGTTGCGCGATGTCGATGGCGACGGGGTGGCGGAAACCCGGTCGGTGTTCATGTCGGGGCTGAACTCGCCGTTCGGCATGGCGCTGATGGACGGGCAGCTCTACATCGCCAACACCGATGCGCTGGTGCGCGTGCCCTATACCGAGGGGGCGACCAACATCACTGCGAAGCCCGAACTGATCGTGAAGCTGAACGGCGGCGGCAACCATTGGGCGCGCAACGTCATTCCGGCGGCGGACGGCAAGACGCTGTTCGTCAGCGTCGGCTCCGCGAGCAACATCGCAGAGGGTGGCATGGAGGCGGAGAAATACCGCGCCAACATCCTGCAGGTATGGCCCGACAAGAACTGGCGCATCTATGCCGCCGGCCTGCGCAACCCGGTCGGCATGGCGCTGAACCCAAAGAACGGCAATCTGTGGACGGTGGTGAACGAGCGCGACATGCTCGGCTCCGATCTCGCCCCCGATTACCTGACGCAGGTCGAATTCGGCGATCATTTCGGCTGGCCCTGGTATTATTGGGGCGGTTACCCCGATGACCGGGTTGAGCCGAAGCGGCCGGAGATGCAGCAATATTCCAAGCGTCCCGATTACGCGCTGGGGCCACATGTCGCGGCATTGGGCCTGACCTTCGCGCAGGATGCGAAGCTGGGCGACCGGTGGACGCAGGGCGCGTTCGTCGGCGAGCATGGCTCGTGGAACCGCAAGCCGGTGTCGGGATACAAGGTGGCCTGGGTGCCGTTCACCGCCACCGGCTACCCTGTGAAGGGCGCGAAGCCGATCGACGTGCTGACCGGCTTCCTCGATGCGGAGGGCGATGCCCGTGGCCGCCCGGTCGGCGTGACGATCGACCGCGCCGGGGCGCTGCTGGTGGCGGACGATGTCGGCAACCGTATCTGGCGGGTGACGGCGGCACGCTGACGTTCCTCCGCTTCCCCTCGACGGTCCGGCCCTTGTCTACCGGGCACCCATGGAGATGCCCGGCATGACTCAGTGGACGATCGGTATCATCGGCGGCTCCGGTCTGTACGGGATGGAGGGGCTGACGGATGCCGAATGGCTCGATCTCGACACGCCGTGGGGGCCACCGTCCGACCGGCTGCTGCGCGGGCGGATCGGGCCGGTTGGCTTCGTCTTCCTGCCGCGTCACGGGCGGGGCCATCGCCTGCCGCCGGCCGCGATCAATGCCCGTGCCAATATCCATGCGCTGAAGGCGGCGGGCTGTACCGACCTGCTGGCGATCTCGTCGATCGGATCGTTGCGGGAGGAACTGGCGCCCGGCCGGTTCGTGGTGGTCGACGATTTCATCGACCGCACCGTCCACCGGGCGTCGAGCTTCTTCGGCCCCGGGCTTGTCGCGCATGTCTCGATGGCCGAACCGGTCTGTCCGCGACTGTCGGCACTGGTCGCCGATGCCGCCGCGGCGGCGGGGGCCGGGGTGACGCGGGGTGGCACCTATCTGGCGATGGAGGGGCCGCAATTCTCCACCCGCGCCGAAAGCCTGTTGTACCGCACATGGGGTGCCGACGTGATCGGGATGACCGCGATGCCGGAGGCGAAACTGGCGCGAGAGGCGGAGCTGCCCTACGCGCTGCTCGGCATGGTCACCGATTACGATTGCTGGCGACCCGATACCGCGCATGTCGAGGTGGCGGAGGTGCTCGCCCGCGTCGGCGCCAACGGCACGCTGGCAAAGGCCGCGATCGCGCGACTGGCCGACATGCTGCCCGCGACCCGTGCGCCGTCACCGATCGATACGGTGCTGGATCAGGCGATCATCACCGCCCCCGCCCATCGCGATCAGGCGATGCTGGCGCAACTGGCCCCGATCGTGCGGCGGGCGACCGCCGCCTGATCTCCGCCCCCGATCCGGGCGTCAGACCTTGGCGGCGAACAACAGCCGGTCGGGGCCAAGCCGCGCGAAGACCTGATCCAGATCGCCCTCGCCGACCGCAAAACAGCCCTGGCTGCGCCCCAGCATTCCATGCGTGCGGATCATATCCGGATTGGCGTACCACGCGGAATGGATCACGATCGCGCGACCGAGCGCGTTGTTGTTGGTCGGGTCCAGCCCCTGCAACCGCTGCGACCGGCCATGCTTGCCGACATAATAATCGGCGGTGACGAACGCCCCCTCGCATGATGCGTTGGAGCCGAAATCGTTGGAAAAGCGGCGAACATAGCCCGTGTGCGAGGGATCGGAACCGCTGCCGTGCGACACCAGCAGCGATTCGCTGCGCCCGCTGGCCAAATCGACGAAGTGGAAGCGCGGCTGCGACGATCCGGCGGTGAAGTCGGCGATCGCGATCCGGTCACGCTTGCGGATGTGCGCGCCGTGACGATCGAGCGAGGCGATGGCGCGGCGCAGCAGTTCGGGGCGCACGACGCGCGACGACACGACCGGGCTGGCCGGCATCCGCTGTGCGGAGGCACGGTTGGCGGCGGCGGTTTCGCTGTCGCGCCCGGCGGCGGGACGGATGGCGGAGGCGACGGCCCCCGGTACGGCCAGCGATCCCGCCAGGATCAGGCCATTGGATAAAAAGGCGCGGCGCGTGCGCGCGGCATCATGATCGTGCATCGATTACCCGAAAATATCGTGGGCCCCTATGACATGCTTAATAGCATGGAATGTCGGTGATTCCGCCCCGTTGCGGCCTGATTGTTCCCGAACCGGGCTCGCCCTGCCGCAGCGAATACACCATTCGCCCGGCGCCGACCATGGCACGAAATGCTGCACAATGCGTTAGGCAAGTCAAGACAGTGAAAGCGTAACAAGGATCAAGTTGCGATGAATCGCATTCTCTCTCTCGCCGCCATGGCGACCCTGGTTTTGACCACCCCGGCCCAGGCAAGCGATGCCAATGACGCGACGATGGCGTTGGAAACCGCCGCGGCGACGCTGGCACCCAACCGCTTCGTCTGGTCCGATGCCAGTCTGGTCGATCCGGTAATGAGCCCGGTCACCGTCGTGGTCAGTATCCCGTTGCAGCGCGCCTTCGTCTATCGCGGCGACACGCTGGTCGCCGCATCCAGCGTGTCGACGGGCAAGGACGAAAACCCGACGCCGGTCGGCATCTATCCCATCCTGCAGAAGAACGAGAAGCATCGGTCGAATCTGTATAACGACGCGCCGATGCCCTTCATGCAGCGGCTGACCTGGGATGGCATCGCGCTCCATGCCGGGCGCAATCCCGGCTTCCCCGATTCGCATGGCTGTATCCGTCTGCCGACCGAATTCGCCAAAAAACTGTTCGCGATCACCGATGTCGGCACCACCGTGGTCATCACCGACGACTTCGTCGAAGGCAGCACCCTGGATCGCAATATGCTGGTGACCGAAGTGATGCGCGCCAATGCCGAACAACTGGCGGTTCTGCCCTGAACGGGTCGATCAGGCCGGAAATCCCAATGCGCGCAGTCGGGGCACGAGATCGTCGATGCCGGTGAACAGGATGCCGGTCATCCCCATCGCATCGGCCCCGGCCACGTTGGCGGCATTGTCGTCGATGAATACCGTTCCCTTGGCCGGCAGGCCGAAACGGTCCAGCGCCAGCCGATAGATCGCGGCATCGGGCTTCACCAGCTTCTCCTCGCCCGACACGACGATACCGCGGAACCGGTCGAACAGCGCCGCCTCCGTCGCCCGGAACGGCGGGAAGAATTCGTGGCTGAAGTTGGTGATCGCGAACAGCGGCACGCCGGCGGCATCCAGCCGCGCGACCAGATCGTGCATGCCGGGGATCGGGCCGGGAATGCTTTCCGCGAACCGTGGCCCCCAAGCGGCGATCAGATCGGCATGATGCGGATGCAACGCGGTGAGTTCCGCCGAGGTATCGGCGAAATCGCGCCCGGCATCATGCTGGAAATGCCAGTCCACAGTGACCACATCGCGCAGGAACGACTCAAGCGCCTCACCCCTGGGGATGAGACGCTCGTACAGGAACCGTGGGTCCCAGTCGTAGAGAACCCGGCCGATGTCGAAGATGATCGCCGACATGCGGGTGGCCGGGGCCGGGCGGATCAGCCCTGGCGTGCCTTGAACCGGCGGTTCGTCTTGTTGATGACATAGGTGCGCCCGCGACGACGGATCACGCGGTTATCGCGGTGACGGTCCTTGAGCGACTTCAGCGAATTGCGGATCTTCATGGGTTGCGCGCTTCTGTTGGAATGGTTCGGAAAGTGCTGGCACCTAGTGTTCGCAGGCGCTCAAGTCAAGCAACGGACCACCGGTTCCGTGCGTTCCGCCTTCGCAACGTTCATGAGGTATCGATGTCCATCCGCCCGACCGCCCTGCTTACCCCCGCCCTTCTCGCCGCCGGCCTCGCGCTGTCCGGTTGCGCCACGGGCGGCGCGCTGCCCCCGACCGAGGTGATCCGCTACCATCTGGGCGCCCCGCTCGATCGCGGTACGATCCGCGTCGAGCCGCTGACCGCCGGCACCGCCAGCATCGAGTTCAAGACCTATGCCGCCGCAGTCGAGACGCAATTGCTGCGCAACGGCTATACCCTGCCAGCGCCGGGTGCGCAGCCGCTGCTGGTGGCGACTGTCGGGTTCAACCGCGCCAACCGGCTGGGGCCGCCGCGCCAGTCGCCGGTCACGGTCGGGCTGGGCGGCGGATCGTTCGGCGGCGGGCGTGGTGGCGGCGTCGGTCTGGGCGGCGGCATCGGCTTCCCGATCGGCGGTGGCGGCGCGCGGGAACTGGTCGCGACCGAACTGGTGGTGACGATCAAGCGCCGACTCGACCAGTCCCCGGTCTGGGAGGGGCGCGCACAGGCGATCAGCGACCCGCGCAAGCCGGACGGCGATGCGGGGATGATGGCCGGAAAGCTGGCGACCGCGCTGTTCACGGGGTTTCCGGGAGAGTCGGGGCGCACTATCGAGGTGAAATGACGCTCACCACCTCAGCCCCCGCGCTGCCCGTCCCCACCATCAATGCCGCCTTTGACGGCGGCAACATCCAGGTTGTCTCGATCGACGACAGCGGCCCGGAAACCCGGATCGACCTGTCGATTGCCACGGATCGCGACTCGGATTTCTTCCAGTGGTTCTATTTCCGCCTCGCCGGCGTCGCGGTGGGGCGGACGGTGGTGTTCCGTATCCTGAACGCGGGCAGGTCGGCCTATCCGTTCGGCTGGCCCGGTTACAAGGTGCGTGGGTCGACCGACCGGACGGCATGGCGAATGCTCGACACCGGCTATGCCGACGGGGTGCTGGAATGGAGATGGACCGCGCAGGCGCCGCTGGCGTGGTTCGCCTATTTTCAGCCCTATACGATGGAGCAGCACGAGGCGCTGGTCGCCCGGATCGCACAGGCGCCGGGCGTGTCGCACCGCGAACTGGGGCAGAGCCTTGACGGGCAGGCGATCGATTACCTGCGGATCGGCACCGGTCGCAAGCAGGTGTGGCTCTATGGTCGCCAGCATCCCGGCGAATCGATGACCGAATGGTGGATGGAAGGCGCGCTGGAACGGCTGACCGATCCCGCCGATCCGGTGACGCGCGATCTGCTGGCGAAGGCCACCTTCCACGTCGTGCCCAACATGAACCCGGACGGCACCCGGCGCGGCCATCTGCGCACCAATGCGGCGGGCGTGAACCTGAACCGCGAATGGCATGCCCCCTCGCCCGAACGCAGTCCCGAGGTACTGGGCGTGCGCGCCATGATGGATGCGACCGGCGTCGACGTGGCGATGGACATCCATGGCGACGAGGCGATCCCCGCGAACTTCATCGCCGGGTTCGAGGGCATCCCGTCCTGGACCGACGAACATGGCGGGAAATTCTACGAATTCGGCCGCCGGCTTGCGGCGCATACCCCCGATTTCCAGACCGAGCAGGGCTATCCCCGATCGGCGCCGGGCACCGCCAACCTGTCGATGTCGACCAACCAGCTTGCCGAGCGGTTCGGCGCGGTGTCGATGACGCTGGAGATGCCGTTCAAGGATCACGACCCCAATGCCGATCCGGAATTCGGTTGGAACGGCGAACGGTCGAAGAAGCTGGCCCATGCGATGCTGGAGACGCTGGCCGGCATGATCGACGAGATATGACCGACGGCCCCATATGACCGACCACCTCGTCATCCGGCCCGACGATCCCGGCGCGGCGCATGTCGCGGATTTGCTGGCCTACCATCTGGCCGAAGTGCGCGGTCACATGCGCGACTTCGCCTTCGCGCTCGATGCGAACGGATTGTCGGCCCCTGGCGTCTCCTTCTGGACGGCGTGGCGGGGCGATGGGCTGGTCGGCTTCGCGGCGCTGAAGCGGCTGGACGACGAGGCCGCGGAACTGAAATCGATGCGCGCGGCACCTGCCGCGCGGGGCACCGGCGTGGGCCGCGCGCTGCTGGCGCATGTCGTCGCCGTCGCCCGGTCGCGGGGGTATCGCCGCCTCTGTCTCGAAACCGGCACGGCGGCGCTGCACGCACCGGCGGTCGCGCTGTATCGCAGCGCCGGCTTCATGGACTGTCCGCCCTTTGCCGACTATCAGCCCAGCCCGCACAACCAGTTCATGACGCTGCCGCTCCAAGGCGGTTCATGACGCTCCCGCTCGAAGGAAACCGTATGCCTCAGCTCGTCCTCATCCGTCACGGCCAGTCCAGCTGGAATCTGGAAAACCGCTTCACCGGCTGGTGGGATGTCGACGTGACCGAGCAGGGCGCGCGCGAGGCGAAGGCGGCGGGCGAATTGATGGCGGCGAAGGGCCTCGATTTCGACCAGACCTTCACCAGCCTCCAGCTGCGCGCGATCAAGACGCTGAACATCGCGCTGGAAGCGATGGGCCGCCTCTGGCTGCCGACCGAGAAGCACTGGCGGCTGAACGAACGCCATTACGGTGGCCTCACCGGCCTCGACAAGGCGGAGACGGTGGCCAAGCACGGTGAGGCGCAGGTGAAGATCTGGCGCCGCAGCTTCGACGTGCCGCCGCCGCTGGGCGAGCCGGGCGGCGCGTTCGACCTGTCGAACGACCGTCGCTATGCGGGCATCCCCATCCCGCAGACCGAAAGCCTGAAGGACACGATCGCCCGCGTCCTGCCCTATTGGGACGATCGCATCGCCCCGGCGCTGCGCGACGGGCAGCGCGTGCTGATCTCCGCTCACGGCAATTCGCTGCGCGCGCTGGTGAAGCACCTGTCGAACATCCCCGACGACGAGATCACCGGGCTGGAAATCCCCACCGGCCAGCCGATCGTCTACGAACTGGACAATGACCTGACCCCGACCGACCGCTATTATC
Source organism: Sphingomonas sp. CFBP 8760 (assembly GCF_014841615.1). Lineage (GTDB taxonomy): Bacteria > Pseudomonadota > Alphaproteobacteria > Sphingomonadales > Sphingomonadaceae > Sphingomonas. Next base: position 199,029 of record NZ_JACYUG010000001.1, read on the forward strand.
TCAGCGAGCGTTGATCGGCCGATCAGGTTACCTGTTTTCCACCACCCCGGCGCAGGCCGGGGTGGTGGAATTTCCATCGACGTCGCGCTGCCGATCAGAGTGCGTCGATTGCAGCCTTTAGAGCCTCTCTGGCCAAGGCGCGGGCTTTGGCATCAACCTGATCCATCGTGAGGGAGCCAGTATCCCCCAGTTCGATCTGATTGATGTGGACGTAAGCGCCATCCGGGATTTTCAAAGCGATGCTTGCGGTATCGTTGGTCGTATCGATGCTGATAGTCGGGTTTGGTGTCATTCTCGGTCTCCTTGCCTCGCCATTCGCAGATGAATCAATCAAACGCAGCCTCAACCCGGTCCGGATCGGACATAAAACCAACCGTTGCCCCGCCCTTCCCGCATCGCTAGTCAGCCCGCTTCCGTGGAGGGCAATGTGACAGCGCAGGTCGGCATCATCATGGGCTCGACGTCCGATTGGGACACGATGCACCATACCGCCACGACGCTCGATACGCTCGGCGTCGCGTACGAGACGAAGGTGGTGTCCGCGCACCGTACCCCGCACCGGCTCGTTGATTACGCGACGACGGCGGCCGATCGCGGCTTGCAGGTGATCGTGGCGGGCGCCGGCGGCGCGGCGCACCTGCCGGGCATGGCGGCGGCGATGACGCATCTGCCGGTGCTGGGCGTGCCGGTGGAATCCAAGGCGCTGAAGGGCATGGATAGCCTGCTCTCGATCGTGCAGATGCCCGGCGGCATCCCCGTCGGCACGCTGGCGATCGGCAAGGCCGGCGCGATCAACGCCGCGCTGCTCGCCGCCGCGATCCTCGCCTTGGCGGACCTGGCCCTGGCGGAACGGCTGAAGGCATGGCGCGCGGCCCAGACCGACGGCGTCGCGGTCGACCCGGCATGATCGCGCCCGGCGGCACGATCGGCATCCTGGGCGGCGGGCAGCTTGGCCGGATGCTCGGCGTCGCGGCGGCGCAGCTCGGCTATCGCACGCATGTGCTGGCGCCGGACCGCGAAAGCGTGGCGGCACAGACCGCGTCGAGCATGACCCGCGCCGACTACCACAACCGCATCGTGCTGGCCGATTTCGCCGCCGCCTGCGACGTGGTGACCTACGAGTTCGAGAATATCGCGCTGGCCCCGGTCGAATGGCTGGCCGAGCGCGTGCCCGTCCATCCCCATCCCCGCGCGCTGGCGGCGGCGCAGGAACGGATCGCCGAGAAACGCTTCGTCGAGCGGGTCGGTGGCCGGCCGGCGCGCTGGGCGGCGGTCGACAGCCTCGCCACGCTGGAGGCGGCGATCGCCGAGGTGGGCACCCCGGCGGTGCTGAAGACCGCGCGGTTCGGCTATGACGGCAAGGGACAGGTGCGCCTCTCCTCGCCCGAGGATGCGACGGAAGCATGGGCGGCGATCGGCGGTCCGGCGGTGCTGGAGGCGTTCGTGCCGTTCGAGCATGAATTCTCGATCCTGATCGTGCGCGGGCAGGACGGCGATACCCGCCGCTACGACGCCCCGCTCAACATCCATCATGACGCGATCCTGCGCACCTCCACCCTGCCTGCGCCGCCGGCGGTGCTGGCGCAGGTGGAGGAGGCCAGCGCGCTGGCCTGCCGGATCGCGGCCGAACTGGACTACGTCGGCGTGCTGGCCTGCGAGTTCTTCGCGACCCCCGAAGGCCCGGTGTTCAACGAGATGGCGCCCCGCGTCCACAATAGCGGCCACTGGACGATCGAGGGGGCCGAAACCTCGCAGTTCGAGAATCATATCCGCGCGATCTGCGGCCTGCCGCTCGGATCGACCGCGCTCACCGGGCGGGAGGTGACGATGCGCAACCTGATCGGCGACGACGACTGGCAAGGCGTGCTGGCCACGCCGGGCGAACATCTCCACCTCTATGGCAAGGGCACCGCCCGGCCGGGCCGCAAGATGGGCCACGTCACCACGGTGAACAGGCGCGCGGATCGCGGCGTGGCGGAAAGCGACGTGACCGGATAGGAACGTGGCATGAACGCCCGCCTGATGCTCCTCGCCTGTTCGCTGCTCACCATCGCGGCCGCGCCGCAAACGGCACCGCCGCCGGCACCCGCACCGTCACCCACCGCCGCACCCCGCCCCTATGCGACCATCGCAGTGACGATCACCACCACCGAGGGGCCGATCACGCTGGCGCTCGAACGGGAGCGTGCGCCGATCACCACCGCCAATTTCCTGCGTTACGTCGATAAAAAGCGGTTCGACGGTACCGCTTTCTACCGTGCGATGCCGCTGGGGGAGAGCGCGGGGCTGATCCAGGGCGGCGTGCGCAATCGCAGCGACCTGATCCTGCCGCCGATCGCACACGAGCCGACGACGACGACCGGGCTGACGCATGACGATGGCGCGATCTCGCTGGCGCGGGCGGCGCCGGGCAGCGGACGCGGCGATTTCTTCATCGTGGTGGGATCGGTGCCGACCCTCGACGCCAATCCGGCGGCGAGCGGCGACAAGCTGGGCTATGCCGCGTTCGGCCACGTTACCGCCGGCATGGACATCGTCCGCCGCATCCTCCGCGCCCCGACCGCCGCCGGTGGCCCGCCGGGCATGACGGGGCAGATCCTGTCGGCCCCGGTGAAGATCGTCAGCGTGCGGCGGGTGGTGGCGAGGCGTTAGACACCGCCTTGACCCCTTCCGTCATTGCGGGCGCAGCGAAGCGATCCAGAGCGTAACACGCTGGGCTGTGGATTGCTTCGCTACGCTCGCAATGACGATCGAGCGAGACGGGTGAGGGGTTCCTACCGCCGCACGTCCAGTCCGCCCGCCAGATAGGCGTCGAGATCGGCCTGCCGGAACAGCCCGGCATCACCCGGCAGCGAATGCTTGAGCGCCGCCAGCGCCACGCCGGTCGCGGCGGCCTGCGCAATGTCGTGTCCCGATCGCAAGGCGTGGAGCACGCCGGCGGCGAAGGCGTCACCGCCGCCGATCCGGTCGACGATCCCGGCCAGCACGACCTCCTCGGTCTGCGCGGTGCCGTCGCGCGTGTCGATGCGCGCGGCGATGCGGTGGAGATCGACATGCTCGACATGCCGCGCGGTCGACGCGATCGTCTGCAGGCGCGGAAAGGCTTCGAACGCCGCCTCGGCGGCATGGCGGCGGCGGTCCTCGCCATCCCCGGAGAAGTCGTCGCGACCGAGCAGCAGCGCGATATCGCGGTGGTTGCCGAACATCAGGTCGGCATGGGCGACCAGTTCGGTCAGGATCGCGCGCGGGTTCGAATCCCACCGCTCCCACAATTTGCCGCGCCAGTTGCCGTCGAACGACACCGGGATGCCGCGATCGGTGGCGGCGCGGGCGGCGGCGATCGCGCTGTCGGCCGGCACCGGCCCCAGCGCGGGGGTGATGCCCGACAGGTGCAGCCGGTCGACCCCCGCCAGCAGCACGTCCCAGTCCCATGCCGCCACCGGCGCCTGCGCGAACGAGGACCATGCCCGGTCGTAGATCACCTCGGTCGCGCGCATCCCGGCGCCCGAGGTGACGAAATACAGCCCCATGCGATCGCCACCCAGCGCGATCGTACCGGTATCGACGCCGTGTCCGCGCAGGGTGGAAATCGCGGCACGACCCAGATCGTTGTCGGGTACGAGCGTGGCGATGCCGGCATCATGGCCCAGCTTCGCCAACTGGGTGACGACGTTCGCCTCCGCCCCCGCGACCCACACGTCGAACCGGGGCGTCTGCATCAGCAGCTCGCGGCCGGGGGGCGACAGGCGCAGCATGATCTCGCCGAACGCCAGAAACTTCGCCATGCCCTACTCCCTTGCGGCGCCCCGGCGCCTTGTTACCCCGCCACCGGCGGGGGCCGTGGTTACCGTGCCAGCCAGCCGCCATCGACGGCCAGGATATGACCCTGCACGTAATTCGCCGCGCCGCTGGCGAGGAACACCGCCGCGCCGCCCAGATCGTCGGCATTGCCCCAGCGCGCGGCGGGGATGCGGTCGAGGATCGATTTGTTGCGCGCCTCGTCCGCCTGCAGCGCCGCGGTGTTGTTGGTGGCGATATAGCCCGGTGCGATCGCGTTGACGTTGATGCCCTTGCCCGCCCATTCATTGGCCAGCAGCTTGGTCAGCCCGCCGATCCCGCTCTTGGACGCGGTGTAGCTCGGCACGCGGATGCCGCCCTGGAAGGTCAGCATCGACGCGATGTTGATGATCTTGCCGCCGCCGTTAGCGATCATATGCCGACCGGCGGCCTGGCACAGGAAGAACACCGATTTCAGGTTGGTGTCGACGACCGCGTCCCAATCCTCCTCGCTGAAATCGACCGCGTCGGCGCGGCGGATGATGCCGGCGTTGTTGACGAGGATGTCGAGCCCGCCCAGCTTCGCGACCGTCTCGTCGACGACGCGACCGACCGGCTCGATCGTGGAGAGATCGGCGGATATCACCTCCGCCTTGCGGCCGAGCGCACGGATTTCGGCGACGGTTTCCTCGGCCGGGGTACGACCGACACAGGCCACGTCCGCCCCGGCGGCGGCCAGCGCGACGGCGATGGCCTGACCGATGCCGGTATTGGCGCCGGTGACAATGGCGACCTTGTCGGTCAGATCGAAGGGATTGGTAATCATCATCATCTCCTCCCCCGCCGGTGGCGGCAGGGGTCGAGGGGGAGCATGCGGAACGACGCCCCCTCCCGTCGGACGGGAGGGAGCGTGCCGGTTACGCCAGCTGACAGATGTCGAGGACGTTCATGTCGGTATAATCCTGATTCTCGCCCGCCATCGCCCAGATGAAGGCATAGGCGCGCGTGCCGGAACCCATATGGACCGACCAGGGCGGTGAGATCACCGATTCCTCGTTGCCGACGACGATGTGGCGCATCGCATCGCCCTCGCCCATGTAATGGAACACCTTGTCGTTGTCGGTCGGCAGCTCGAAGTAGAAATAGATCTCGCTGCGGCGCTCGTGGATGTGCGGGGGCATCGTGTTCCAGACGCTGCCCGGCTTCAGGACGGTCAGCCCCATCACCAGCTGCGCCGAATCGCAGACGCCGGGGATCACGAGCTGGAAGATCGTCCGCTCGTTCGATTCCTCCAGGCTGCCACGCTCCAGCGCGTTGGCATCGGCGATGCCCAGCTTGCGGGTGGTGAACGCCTTGTGCGCGGGGCACGACGCCAGATAGTAACGCGCGCCCGCGCCGGCGAACTCGACATCGGTCGCGCCCATCGTGACGTACAGGCAGTCCTTGTTGCCCAGCGTGAAGCTTTCGCCATCGACGGTGACGGTGCCCTCGACCTCGCCGACGTTGACGATCGCCAGCTCGCGGCGTTCGAGGAAGGGGTGACCCTCCGCCGACTTCGGCTCGGTCTGCGTCGGCAACTTCACCGGCGCGCCGGCCACGGCGACGCCGCCGATCACGAAACGGTCGGCATGGGTGTAGTTCAGCACGCACTCACCGTCGCGGAACAGCCCCTGGATCAGGTAACGGTCGCGCAGTTCGTCGTTGGAGACGCACTCCATCATGTCGGGATGCGTGGCGTAATAGGTGCGGTCGAACATCGTGTCACTCCGGTTTCGGCGGGGCCGGAGGCCACTCGCCCTGACAGGGGGACGCCGGGCCGGCCGCCCCGTCAGGAGCGGCCGTCACCACGGCGCTTGTGCGTCACATCGCACATGCTGGAATGTTTTCCCAAATGATTATTGCGGGTCGGCAGCCGCCTCGTCCGGGAAGGCGTTGGTCGGCTTGCTGCCCCACAAGGCATAGAAGAGAATATACAATTCGCAGATCGCGGTCAGGACGAAGGACAGCTGCAGGCCATATTCGTCGGCCAGCCAGCCCTGCACCGCGACCAGCGCGCCACCGGCGATCGCCATGATGAGCAGGCCCGAGCCCTCCTCGGTCAACGGCCCCAGCCCCTTGATGCCGAGCGTGAAGATCGTCGGGAACATGATCGAGTGGAACAGCCCGACGAGGATCAGCGACCACATCGCGACATGCCCGGTCGTCACCACCGTGATCGACATCACGATGAACGCGCCGATCGAGAAGAACGCCAGCACCTTGTCAGCCGCCACCTTCTGCATGATCGCGGAGCCGGCGAACCGGCCGATCATCATGCCGCCCCACAGGAACGTCAGGTAACGCCCTGCCTGTTCGGTGGTCATGTTGCCGATGTCGGGACGGCTGACGAAGTTCACGAACAGGTTGCCGACGCCGATCTCGGCGATCAGGTAGATGAATATCGCGGGGATGCCGAACACCAGGTTGCGATGCTTCCACAGCGAATGGTTCTTGCGATCCGCCTTAGCGACGCGGCTGGTGGCCGATCCCATCGCCGGCAGGGGGAAGCGGGCGATGATGATCGCCAGCACGACCAGCACGATCGCGACCAGCGCATAGGGCAGGACGACCGACTGCGCGTCGGCCAGCCGCTCCGCCTGGGTCAGGACGGTCCCCGCCTCCGCGGTGCCGCCTTTCGACCGGCCGAGGATCAGGTACGCACCGAACAGCGGCGCAAGCATCGTGCCCGCCGAGTTCAGCGCCTGCACCAGATTGAGCCGCGACGACGCGGTCTTGGGCGACCCCAGCACGGTGACATACGGGTTGGCCGCGACCTGCAAGAGCGTGATGCCGCTGGCGATCACGAACAGCATGACCAGCGTGACCCCATAGGACGGGATGCTGGCGGCCAGGATCATGCCGAGCGCACCGGCCGCCATGATGAGCAGCCCCACGACCAGCGATTTCTGGTAGCCGATCCGCTCGATCAGCTTGGCCGACGGGATCGAGGCGAAGAAATAGGCGATGAACCACACGCTTTCGATCAGCGCCGCCTGGAAATAGCTGAGTTCGAATACGCTGCGCAGATGCGGCAGCAGCGTCCCGTTGATGACGGTGATGAAGCCCCACATGAAGAACAGGCTGGCGAGCAGCCCAAGCGCGCGGCCGTAACTGGCCCCCGGCGCGGCCGATGCCGTATAGGCGGTACTGGTTCCCACTGGTCCGGCCATCTGGCGGTCCTCCCTTTGAATACGTTCCGGTTTGCCCGGCGATCGCCACCCCACTGGCATGGCCGCGCCCCGACGTCGAGGCTTGCCCCCGATCATCTTGTCAGACTATAAGTCCGCATGAGCAACGTCAACGGCCGGGAACGGGCCGATCAGGGAGAGCCCAACGTGAACATCCTGCCCGCGGCCGGTGCCGCCGCCCTCGCGCTTGCCGGCGCCGCCACCGCCCAGGCGGAGGTTAAGCGTGCGCCCTTCGGCACGCTGGCCGATGGCCGTGCGGTCGAATCGGTCACGCTGACCAACGGCAAGGGCGTCACCGCCCGGATCATCAGCTACGGCGCGATCCTGCAGTCGGTCGAGGCGCCCGACCGCACCGGCAAGATCGCCGAGATCACGCTGGGCTATGACAGCATCGACGGCTATCTGAAGGCGCCGAATTATTTCGGTGCCACCGTTGGCCGTTATGCCAACCGGATCGCGAACGGCCGCTTCGCGATCGACGGCAAGACGTACACGCTGGCGCAGAACAACGGCGTCAACGCCCTGCACGGCGGCAAAGTCGGGTTCGACAAGGTGCTGTGGCGGATCGTCGCGGTGAAGGACGGCCCCGCCCCCGCCGTCACCCTCGCCTATACCGCCGCCGATGGCGAGGAGGGCTATCCCGGCAAACTCGACGTCACCGCCACCTACACGCTGGGCGCTGACAACGCGCTGACCGTGGAATACAAGGCGACGACCGACAAGCCGACGATCGTCAACATCACCAACCACAGCTTCTTCAACCTGTGGGGCGAGGCATCCGGCAAGCAGATCGTCAGCCATGTGCTGACCATGCCCGCCGCGCAGTTCACGCCCGTAGGCGAGACGCTGATCCCCACCGGCGAGCGTCGTTCCGTGGCGAACACGCCGTTCGATTTCCGCGCCCCCCGCGTGATCGGCGACCGCATCCGCGACGGGCGCGACGACCAGATCCGCATCGGCCAGGGCTATGACCACAACTATATTCTCGGCGCCCCCGATGCGAAGGGAATGCGGCTCGCCGCGCGGGTGGAGGAGCCGGGCACCGGCCGGGTGATGGAGGTTTCCACCAACCAGCCCGGCGTCCAGTTCTACACTGGCAACTTCCTCGACGGCACCGCGATCGGCCGTTCCGGCCTCGCCTATCGTCAGTCCGACGGACTGGCGCTGGAGCCGCAGGTGTTCCCCGACACGCCCAACCAGCCCGCGCTCGGTTCCGCCCGGCTCGACCCCGGCCAGACCTATCGCAGCGTCATCGTCTATCGCTTCTCGACCAGCGCCCGCTGATCCAACCCGGACCTGCCTTCATGACCGATCCCACCCCCTTGCGTAGCCGTGCCTGGTTCGACAACCCGGCCAATATCGATATGACCGCGCTCTATCTGGAGCGGTACCTGAACTTTGGCCTGTCGCTGGAGGAACTGCGTTCCGGCAAGCCGATCATCGGCATCGCCCAGACCGGCAGCGACCTGTCCCCCTGCAACCGCCATCATCTGGTGCTGGCGGAACGGGTACGCGACGGCATCCGCGACATGGGCGGCATCCCGCTGGAATTCCCGGTCCATCCGATCCAGGAAACCGGCAAACGGCCGACCGCCGGGCTGGACCGCAACCTCGCCTATCTGGCGCTGGTCGAGGTGCTGTACGGCTATCCGCTCGACGGCGTGGTGCTGACGATCGGCTGCGACAAGACGACGCCGGCGTGCCTGATGGCCGCCGCCACCGTCAACATCCCAGCGATCGCGCTGTCGGTCGGCCCAATGCTGAACGGCTGGCACAAGGGCGAGCGGACCGGGTCGGGCACGATCGTGTGGAAGGCGCGGCAGATGCTGGCCGCGGGCGAGATCGACGATGCGGAATTCATCCGCCTCGTCGCGTCGTCGGCGCCGTCGACCGGCTATTGCAACACGATGGGCACCGCCACCACGATGAACTCGCTGGCCGAGGCGCTGGGCATGTCGCTGCCCGGCTCCGCCGCGATCCCCGCCCCCTACCGCGACCGGCAGGAAGTGGCATGGCGCACCGGCAAGCGCATCGTCGAGATGGTCGCCGAGGATCTGAAGCCCTCCGACATCCTGACCAAGCCCGCGTTCCACAACGCGATCCGCGTCAATTCCGCGATCGGCGGATCGACCAACGCACCGATCCACCTGGCGGCGATCGCCCGCCATATCGGCGTCGACCTGCCGCTGAAGGACTGGGAGACGGAGGGGCACAAGGTGCCGCTGCTGGTCAACCTGCAACCGGCGGGCGAATATCTGGGCGAGGATTACTACCATGCCGGCGGCGTGCCGGCGGTGGTGAACCAGCTGATGGGCCAGGGCATGATCCATGAGGACGCGCTGACCGTCAACGGCCGCACCATGGGCGACAATTGCCGGGGCGCCACGATCGAGGACGACAAGGTCATCCGCCCGTTCGACCGGCCGCTGAAGGAGGATGCCGGCTTCATCGTGCTGTCGGGCAACCTGTTCGACGCGGCGGTGATGAAGACATCGGTGATCGGCCCCGAATTCCGGGACCGCTATCTCTCCAACCCCGACGATCCCGAGGCGTTCGAGGGGCCGGCGGTCGTGTTCGACGGGCCGGAGGATTACCACCACCGCATCGACGATCCCGCGCTCGGCATCACGCCGGAAACGCTGCTGTTCATGCGCGGTGCCGGGCCGATCGGTTATCCGGGCGCGGCCGAGGTCGTGAACATGCGCCCGCCGGCGTACCTCATCACCGAGGGTATCCATGCGCTGCCCTGCATCGGCGACGGTCGCCAGTCGGGCACGTCGGGCTCGCCCTCGATCCTCAACGCCAGCCCGGAAGCGGCGGCGGGCGGCACGCTGGCGCTGCTGCGCACCGGCGACCGCGTGCGGATCGACCTGAACAAGGGCACCGCCGACGTGCTGATCCCGCTGGAGGAACTGGCGGAACGGCGCGCGGCGTTGCAGGCGACGGGCGGCTATGCCTATCCCGCCTCGCAGACCCCGTGGCAGGAAATCCAGCGCGCCACCGTCGGCCAGATGAATACCGGCGCGATCCTGGAAGGGGCCGAAAAATACCAGCGTATCGCCCAGACCAAGGGCCTGCCGCGCGACAATCACTGACCGGCAGCACGCCCCGCTGACGGCCCCGTCCCGGTCCTGATGACCGGGCGGGCCGTCAGCCCCGCCCGTTGTCCGTCGGGGGGTTGTCCGTCGGCTCCCCATGCACCTGTCCGTGCGCGAGTAGCGCGAACAGCCCCGCCCCGCCGATCAGGTTGCCGGCCACCGCCGGCGCGATCAGGCTGCCCAGCGCGCGTGCGGCATCGATCTGCCCCGCCCACAGCAGCGTGAACGCCTCCGCCGACCCCACTACCGAATGGCTCAGCCCCGCCGCGCCAACGATATAGGTCAGGGTGGCGATCACCCAGAATGATTGCTCGCGCGCATTGGGCAGCAGCCACGCGATGCCCGCGATCAGGAACCCGGCCGGTATGGCGGTCCGGAAGGTCGACAGCGCATCGTGTTCGAGGATCGCGGCGGACACCGCCACCATCCCGTCCCGCAACGCCGGATCGACCAGCGGCAACCCGGTCAGCGCCAACGTGGCGATCGCGGTGCCCGTCAGATTGGCGACGAGCACCAGCCCCCATAGCCGCAATGTCCGCCGCGCCTTCCGCCAGGACGGGCGGGTGACGAGCGGCAACATCGCGGTGATGGTGCTTTCGGTGAAGAACTGCATCCGGCCGAGGATCACGATCAGGAAACCGACCGGATAGCCGAGGCTGACGAGCAACGGCTGCCACGGCGTCGCTGCGGTCATGTCGTGGATCACCGCCTCCGCCAGCAGCGACGCGGTGATGGCGAGGCCGGCGGCCAGCGCCGACCACAACAGCGATGCGGTCGGCCGATCCAGTTCCGCCTCGCCTTCCTCGCGTACCGCACGATGGACCTGCCTGGCGTCGGCCGCCTTCAGTTCCTCGATATCGTCGCCGCCGGTCTGATCCATCATCCCCCAACGGGCGGTGGCGGCAATCGGCTCCGCTGCGCCGCCGCTGATCGGATCGACCCCGCCGGATCAGTAGTGGAAGTCCTCCACCGTCACCCGCCGCCCCTTCATGAAGGCATCGGCGACATGCGCCAGCGGCACGGTATCGGCGTCCACCGCGCCACCGTCGCCGATCAGCCCGGCGAAGCGGGCGTAAAGCCCGCGATATTCGGCCTCCGGCTCCGTCGTCTTCAGCTCGCCGTCGACCCATAGTTCGTTGCCACCCTTGGCGAGCAGCATCGTGCCCGCTTCGGTCTGGGCATGGACATCCCAGTTGTGGGGGCCAGGCTGGCGGAAATCGAACGTCGCGCCGATCGGCAGACCCGTGGCATCGGTATAGGCCAGATCGGCCGCGATCGGCGCATGCCGGTTGGCGGGATATTCCAGCACCGCCTCACGCAGGAAAAAGGGCCGCGGCAGCAGCGCGGTCAGCACCGACAGCGCGTTGATGCCGGGATCGAACACCCCCAGCGCACCCTGTTCCCACAGCCATTCCTGGCCGGGATGCCACACGCGCACGTCCTCCTTCCACACCGCCTGGATGCCGTGGATCGTCGTCGCGGCCAGCCAGTCGCGCGCCGCGTCCATCGCCGCACCGTAACGGGAATGCCAGCTGGCGAACAACGTCACGCCCCGCTCGCGCGCCAGATCGGCCAGCGCCACCACCTCCGCCTGCGTGGTGCCGGGCGGCTTTTCGAGGAAGACGTGCTTGCCCGCCTCGATCGCCAGCTTCGCCGCGTCGTAGCGGACGTGCGGCGGCTGGCAAAGCGCGACCGCGTCGACCTGTTCGCCGTCCAGCATGGCCTCGATCGAGGTATAGGCGGGGATACCCTCGACACTGCCCTGACGGCTGGCGGTGCAGACCAGTTCATAGGCGGGCGATGCCTTGATCGCGGGAATATGCTGGTCGTGCGCGATTTTGCCCACACCGACCAGCCCGAGCCGGATCGTCATCAGAGCGCCCTCACCGAGACCGGTTCCGCCGCCTCGATCGCGATCGGGTTGCGCAGCGGCAGCGCGAAGGGTGCCGCCTCGATCTCGAACACGTCGCCGGCCTGCGTCGTCACGCCATCGCTGAACGACAGGGTGGCGGTGCCGAAGAAGTGGACGTGGACATCGCCGGGCGAGCGGAACACGCCGTATTTGAAGTGATGATGCTCCAGATTGGCGATGCTGTGCGACATGTTCGCCTCGCCCGACAGGAACGGCTTCTCCCACAGCGTCTCGCCCTCGCGGACGATGCGGCTGGTGCCGATCACCTCCTGCGGCAGGTCGCCGACCAGCAGTTCCGGCCCGACCGCGGCGGGACGCAGCTTGGAATGCGCCAGCCACAGGTAATTGCCGCGTTCGGTGACATGGTCGGAAAATTCGTTGGCCAGCGCGAAGCCGAGCCGCACCGGCGTCCCGTCGCCCGCCACCAGATAGATGCCGGCGATCTCGGGCTCCTCGCCTGCATCCTTCGCAAAGGCGGGCGAGCGCAGCGGCGCGCCGGGGGCGACGAGGCCGTGGCCGTTACCCTTGTAGAACCATTCCGGCTGGGCGCCGACGGTGCCATCGGCGGGCTTGCCGCCTTCCACGCCCATCAGGAACATCTTCATCGAATCGGTCGGTGCGGCGTCCGCCTTGGCGGCGCGGTGCATCTGGTCACGTCCCTCCGCCGAACCGAGATGCGTCAGGCCGGTGCCGGTCAGCACGCAATGCGCGGGATCGTCATGATCGATCGGCGGCAACAGCGTGACGGTGCCAAGATCGACCACCTCGCCCAGCCCCGCCGCCGCGACGGCATCGGCCAGGCCATGCCCGGCATCGATCGCCCCCTGCGCCAGGGCGCGCGTGGTTTCCACGCCGGTGACACGGCGGGGAACGCGATCCTCGCCCAGCGCCGCGACGCCCCGCACACCCGATCCATCCCGAAATTGCAGCAACGACAGGCGCATTGGCCATCCTCTCCCTTGCAGGCCCTCGGCCTATTACTCGGACAAGTCGTAGCGGGTTGATCGTGGAGGGGCAAGATGGCTGGCGTCAGGGCGATCCCGTACCGGTTGCCGGGTGCGGGATCAGACCCCCAGCCCCAGCCGGTACACCCGGTCCGCGTTACGCCCCCACATCGCCCGGCGTTCATTCTCGGAATAGCCAGCGATGATCGCGGCATAGGCATCCAGCGTGGCATCGAACGTACCGAACAGCCGGTCGGTGGGAAAATCGCTCGCGATCAGGCAGCGGTCCGGCCCGAACAGGTCGATCGTCTCCGCGATCCACGGCCGCGCGTCGTCCACGCGCCACAGCCGCTGCACGAAGCCGAAACCGGATATCTTCACTGCCACCTGCGGCAGCGCGGCGAGCGCGGCCATGCCGGTGCGCCACTGTGCGCGACCATCGGGATCGTCGGCCACCGGCATTCCCAGATGATTGATGACGACCGGGGTATCGGGATGCGCCGCCAGCAACCGGGCGAGCGCCGGAAACTGGCCCGGATACGCCTGCAGGTCGAACGACAGGCCGTATTTGCCCAGCAGTGCGAAGCCGCGTGCCCAGTCGGGATGATCGGTGATGTCGCGCGCCGTATAGGTTCGGCGCGGATTGGCGTGCCAGTTGACGATATGGCGGATGCCGCGCACCCGGCCATGCCCGGCATGGGCCGCCAGCAGCGTCTCGACCTCCGGATCGTCCAGCGCGGCGAAGGCGACGATGCCGGTCGGCAGGCCGCCCTTGTCGGCCAGTCCCTCCAGCCATTCGGTTTCCGCCAGCGCGTGCGCCGCGTCGGCGCCGGCATCGACATGGACGATGCCGGCGACGGTCCAGTTCGTCGCTTCGGCGCGGTAATCGGCAGGCAGATAGGTCGTCGCGATCGCCTCGACACTGCCATTGGGACCGTCGTCGCCGAACGGCCCGGTCAGCCACGGATAGCGGAGATGGTCGAGGTCCCACAGATGGACATGGGCATCGACGAACGGGATGTCTCGCATCCACTCGGGCGGGATGTCGCGCATGACGTTATGCTCCGCGATAATTGCCATAACCGATCACGATGGTGGCGAGGATCAGGATCGCGACCCCGCCCCACACCATGCCCCGCACGCGCGGTGCGGCATCCTTCCATTCGCGGAAGGCGAAGCCCCACAATGTACCGAAGATGATGATCGAGGCCATGTGCAGCGTCCACGACGAGAAGCCGTAGGTACCCATCTGGCTCTCTCCCATCGTGTAGAAGAAGAACTGGAAATACCACGCGATGCCCGCCACCGCGCACAGCAGGTAGTTGCGCAGCATGGGCGCTTTCGCCGGCGTGGCCGATCCGGCGGCGATGGCGGCCGGCTCGAACGTGGCGCCATGCTCGGGCGAGGCGGTCTGCGCGGCGGGATCGGTGGCGACCCCGCGGCCGAACCACTGCCCGGCGCTGCGGTTCTTCATCACGAGGTATCCGCACCACAAGGCGTTGGTAATGAGCCCGCCGAACATGACGAGGCACAGCACCGGCAGCCCCGTCCACAGCGGCCCGGTGCCGGCAGCGGCGGACAGCGCCTTGATCGGCTCGCCCGCCGCCAATCCGAACGCGAAGCAAGCGGACATGATGCCCGCGAAGATCGCGACGACGATGCCCTTCCTGAAATCGAACTCCGCCACCGCTGCGGCCTTTTCGGCGTCGGACAGCGCGGCATCCTTGCGCGCCCCCGCCATCGCGACGACGATGATGCCGACCAGCGTCAGCAGGATGCCGGCGAGGATGATGTTGCCCGACGTCGTCGCCAGCAGCTTTTCATGGAAGTCGCCCAGGAACAGCGGCGGTACCAGCGTACCGAACACAGTGCACAGCCCCAACACCACCGCCATGCCCAGCGACAGGCCCAGATACCGCATGGTCAGGCCGTAACCCAGACCGCCGAACCCCCACAACACCCCGAAGAACACCGGCCACCAGATGTTCGGGGCGGGCGTCGCCGCCAGCACGCCGAGCAGGTCGTTGGTCTGCACGCCGGCGAAGAACCACGGCGCCAGCAACCACGAAAAGATGCCCCCGGTCAGCCAGTACACTTCCCACGACCAGCGCTTCACGCCCCGATAGGGAACGTAGAAACTGGCGGACGCCAGCCCGCCCAGCCAGTGGAAGGCGACGCCGATCAGGGGATTGCCCATGGTTGATCCTCTTCTTCTTGCTCCCCTCCCCTTCAGGGGAGGGGTTGGAGGTGGGGCGCTTCAACAAACGCGGCGCTTGTGGAGAGGCCCCACCCCGCTCCTCTCCCGAAGGAGAGGAGCTGGTAGAATTTCAGAACGTCGTCCGCCCACCCGACGTGTCGAACGTCGACGCCGTGGTGAAGCTGCACTCCTCGCTGGCCATGAAGCATACCATCGCCGCCGATTCGTCGATCTCGCCCAGTCGGCCCATGGGGATCTTGGAGCGCATGTAATCGACCTGGCTCTTGGGCAGCTGTTCCAGGATCGGGCTTTCGAACGTCGCCGGGGTCAGCGTGTTGGCGATCACGCCCTTGCCCGCCAGTTCCTTGCCCAGCGACTTGGTGAAGCCGATCACGCCTGCCTTAGACGCGGAATAGGCGGAGGCGTTGGGATTGCCCTCCTTGCCTGCGACCGAGGCGACGTTGACAATGCGGCCATATCCGTTCGCCAGCATCAGCGGCACCACCGAACGGTTGCAATAGAACAACCCGTTCAGGTTGATGTCGATGACCCGCAGCCAGCTGTCGAGCGGGAATTCGTGCACCGGCACCGTCGCGCCGGTGATCCCCGCCGAACAGACCAGCACGTCGACCCGGCCGCCGAGCGCCGCATTGGCTTCGGTGGCGGCGCGGGCGACCGCGGCATGGTCGGACACGTCGATCGCCACGGTATGCGTCGCGCCGACCTCGCTTTTCGCGGCGGCCAGCGCGTCGGGGTTCAGGTCCCACAGGCAAACCTTGCCGCCCTCGGCGACGATGCGCTTGGCCACCGCCTTGCCGAGGCCGGAGGCGCCGCCGGTGACGATCGCGGTACGGCCGTCGAAGCGGCCTGCGAAGGTCGTCATGCGGCGGCACCCGTGCGCGGATGCGCCCAGGCGACGACGGCTTGGGTCTGCGTGCCCAGCTTGTCGATCGTCAGCGACATCGTGTCGCCCGCCTTCAGGAAGATCGATTCGGGCTTCTTGCCCTCGCCCACGCCCGGCGGGGTCCCGGTGATGAGCAGGTCGCCTGGCTCCAGCGTGACATACTCGCTGACATACGCGATCAGTTCGTCGATCGCGAAGATCATCGTCTTCGTGTTGCCGGTCTGCATCCGCTCGCCGTTCACGTCGAGCGACATGGCCAGATCCTGCGGATCGCCGATCTCGTCCGGGGTCACCAGCCACGGGCCAACCGGGCAGAAGGTGTCGTGCCCTTTGCCCTTCGACCACTGGGTGCCGCGCTGCTTCTGGTTGAAGCGTTCCGACACGTCGTTTGCCAGCACATAACCCGCGACGTGATCCATCGCCTCGGCCTTGTCGACGTAACGGCAGGTCTTGCCGATGATGACGCCCAGTTCGACTTCCCAGTCGCTGTGCGTCGAATTCTTGGGCAGCATCACCTGATCGTTCGGGCCGGTCAGGCTGGGCAGCGGCTTCATGAACATCATCGGTTCGGTCGGGATCGGCAGATTCGATTCGATCGCATGATCGCGGTAGTTCAGGCCGATCGCCACGATCTTGCCGATGCCCGCCACCGGCACGCCGTAACGCGGGCTGCCCTCGACTACCGGCAGGCCGGCGGCATCGACCCCGGCCAGCGTCGCCAGCACGCCGACGGTGATGTCATCGACCTGCGCGGACAGGTCGCGGATGCGGCCGTCATCGTCGACCAGACCGGGTTTCTCGGCGCCTTTCGGGCCATAACGGCAAAGTTTCATCGGGTAGTCCTTGGCTGGGGAGGCAATTCCCCCCTCCCTTGAAGGGGAGGGGCTTGATGGGTCAATGCGTGTATGGCCGGTGCAGCGCGACCTCGGGGTTCAGCTCGACGCCGAAACCCGGCTTGTCGAGCGCCGACGCCTTTAGTCGTCCGTTCTGCGGCACCGGCTCGCCCAGCAGCTGCGGGCTGAACATCGGCACCACCTCGGTCGGCCCCGGATGCATCATCAGGAACTCCGCGAAGGGCGAGTTGTGGCGGGTGATGACGAAGTGGTAGCTGTAGACCGACGATCCGTGCGGCACGACCATCTTGCCCTTGGCATCCGCCAGCGCGCTGATCTTCAGCAACTCGGTCACGCCGCCGCACCAGCCCACATCGGGCTGGATGATGTCGCAGCAATCCATCTCCATCAACATGCGGAAGCCCCAGCGGGTCGCCTCATGCTCGCCGGTGGTCACCAGCATCCCCTTGGGCACGTTGCGCTTCAGTTCGGCATAGCCCCAGTAATCGTCGGGGCTGATCGCCTCCTCGATCCACTTCAGGCCATGTTCGTGGCAGGCGATCGCAAGGCGGGTGGCGTAGTCCACGTCCAGCGCCATCCAGCAATCGTACATCAGCCAGAAATCGTCGCCGACCTTGCTGCGCATGTCGGCCAGCAGCGCGACGTTCTTGTGCAGCCCCTCCAGTCCCTCGGCCGGGCCATGGTGGAGCGGCAGCTTGCCGCCGATGAAGCCCAGTTCCTTGGCGATGTCGGGCCGTGCGCCGGTGGCGTAGAACTGCAATTCGTCACGCACCGCGCCGCCGAGCAGGTGATAAACCGGCTCCTGCCGCAACTTGCCGAGCAGGTCCCACAGCGCCAGGTCGACGCCGGAGATCGCGTTCACCACGATACCCTTGCGCCCGTAATATTGGGTCGAGAAGTACATCTGGTCCCAGATCTTCTCATATTCCGCCGGGTCGCGCCCTTCGAGGAAACGGGCGAGATGCTTTTCGACGATGAACGCCGCCGGCTCGCCGCCGGTCGTCACCGCGAAGCCGACCGTGCCGTCCTCCGCCTCGATCTGGACCACCAGCGTGCCCAACACGTTGATCCCGAAGCTTTGTCGCGACTGGCGGTATTCGGGATAGCGGCTCATCGGCGTCGCGATGTGATCGTCGATCCAGTGGCCTTCGCCCTGATCGTGATAATCGGCGCCGCCGCCGCGCACGACGAACGCGCGAACATGCTTGATCTTCGACAAAGTCATGCGTCTTCTCCGGCCATGAGGGGCAGGCCGCGCGCATCGATCGACACGCACCGCAAGACGGTGCCGCCGCGTGATGGCTGACGATGGCTGCGCATGGCCCCTCCCCTAACCGCTTGCAGCGGCCTTACTTCCACATTATGGAATTGCGTATTACGAAATGAAAAACTCTCCGTCAAACCCCGAATCCGTCGAAACGGCCGCGAAAAGCCCCCCCGGCAGCCAGACGCTGCTGCGCGGGCTGGATGTGCTGGATGCCGTGGTCGATGGCCCGATCGCGCTCGCCGATCTGGCCGCCAAGCTGGGGCTGACCCGGTCGACCACGCATCGCCTCGCCAATGCGCTGATCGATCGCCGCTACCTGACGTTCGTGCCCCGGCTGGGCTATCAGTTCGGGCCGAAGCTGCTGGAACTGGGCTTCCTCGCGCAGCGGCAGGCGGACGTGGTGCAAATCGCCCGCCCGCATATCGAGGATCTCGCGCTGGCGACGGAGGATACCGTGCATCTCGGCATCCTCGACGGCGAACGCGCGCTGTATCTCGACAAGATACCCGGCCGCCGCCGCGTCGAGATTTCCAGCCGCGTCGGCGATCGTCAGCCGCTGACCGCGACCGGTCTGGGCAAGGCCCTGCTGCTCGACGATGCGCCCGGCCGCTGGCAGTCGCTGTTCGACGGCGACCGGATCGCGGGTGCGCCGGAGGCGGATTACGGCGTCTGGACCGAGCGGATGAACGGCTATGTCGCGGCGGGCCGCGCCTATGATCTCGAAGAGAATCAGGACCAGATCCGCTGCGTCGCCGCGCCGATCCGCGACGCATCCGGCCGGATCGTCGCCGCGATCAGCGTGTCGAGCGCGGCGCAGTACATGGCCGACGACCGGATGGAATCACTGACCGCCGAGGTTTGCGCCACCGCCACCGCGATCAGCCGCGATCTTGGCTGGACCGACGAGACACCCCGACCCAAGGTCAGGAAATAGGCCGCTTTTTTGTTAGGAGAGTTTGCGTGAAGCTTCTGGAAGGCAAGACGGTGCTGGTCACCGGCGCATCCGCCGGCATCGGCCGCGCCGCCGCGATCGGCGCGGCGCGCCACGGTGCCGACGTGGTCATCAACTTCTCGCGCGACGAGGCGGGCGCCGCCTCGGCGGTCGCGGAGATCGAGGCTCTGGGCCAGCGCGGCCTGTCGGTGAAGGGCGACGTGTCCGACCCGGCCACCGCCAAGGACTTCATCGCGCAAGCGGTCGACGCGTTCGGTACGGTCGACGTATTCGTCAACAATGCCGGCATCTGCCCGTTCCACGCGTTCCTCGACATGCCGGTCGAGACGTTCGAGCGGACGATGCGCGTCAACCTGCACGGCGCCTATTTCATGGTGCAGGCCGCCGCGAACCAGATGGTGAAACAGGGTCACGGCGGCGCGATCGTCGCGGTATCGTCGATCTCGGCGCTGGTCGGCGGCGAGTATCAGACGCATTACACGCCGACCAAGGCGGGGCTGCATTCGCTGATGCAGTCGACCGCGATCGCGCTGGGTAAATACGGCATCCGCTGCAACTCGGTGCTGCCGGGCACGATCCTGACCGACATCAACAAGGACGATCTCGCCGACATGGACAAGCGCGAGCGGATGGCGGCGCGCATCCCGCTCGGCCGGCTCGGCCAGCCCGACGATCTGGAAGGGCCGATCGTGTTCCTCGCCTCCGATCTCGCCAAATACGTCACCGGCGCCTCGCTGCTGGTCGATGGCGGCGCGTTCGTGAACCTCCAGTAAGGCACCGACCATGGCGAAGGCGGCATCCGCGCTCGATTACCGGGAACTCGCGCGGCGGCGGCTGCCGCACTTCCTGTTCGAATATATCGACGGCGGTTCCTATGCGGAGGTGACGCTGCGCCGCAACGTCGCCGACCTGGAGGCGATCGCGCTGCGTCAGCGGGTGCTGACCGACGTGTCGACGCTGGACCTGACGACGACGCTGTTCGGGCGCGAACAGCGGCTGCCCGTCGCGCTCGCCCCGATCGGCCTCGCCGGCATGAATGCGCGGCGGGGCGAGGTGCAGGCGGCGCGCGCGGCGGAGAAAGCGGGCATCCCCTTCTGCCTGTCCACCGTCTCCGCCTGCCCGATCGACGAGGTGGCGCAGGCCAGCGCGCAGCCGATCTGGTTCCAGCTCTACATGATCCGCGACCGGGGGTTCATGAAGGACCTGCTGGCGCAGGCGCGGGCGGCGGGGTGCTCGACACTGGTCTTCACCGTCGACATGCCGGTGCCGGGTTCGCGTTACCGCGACTATCGGTCGGGGCTGGCCGGCGCATCCGGTTTCGCGGGCTCGTTCCGGCGGACGGTGCAGGCGATGCTGCGGCCCGCCTGGGCGTATGACGTCGGCGTGCGCGGTCGCCCGCACCAGTTGGGCAACGTCGCGCCGGTGCTGGGCAAGAACACCGGGCTGGAAGATTTCTTCGCGTGGATGCGCAACAATTTCGATCCGACCGTGTCGTGGAAGGACCTCGAATTCATCCGCGAGAGCTGGGACGGCCCGCTGGTCATCAAGGGCATCCTCGACCGCGAGGATGCGATCGCCGCCGCCGATCTGGGCGCGGACGGCATCGTCGTGTCCAACCATGGCGGCCGCCAGCTCGATGGCGTTCCCTCCACCGCGCAGGCGCTGCCCGCCATCGCCGATGCGGTGCGTGACCGGTTGACCGTGCTGGCCGATTCCGGCGTCCGTTCGGGACTGGACGTGGTGCGGATGCTGGCCCTGGGCGCGCACGGCGTGCTGCTCGGCCGTGCCTGGGTCTATGCGCTGGCGGCGGCGGGCGAGACCGGCGTCACCCACATGCTGCAACTGGTGGAAGCGGAGATGCGCGTCGCGATGGCACTAACCAGCTGCACCCGCATCGACCGCATCACCCGCGATGCGCTGGTGAACCTGCGCGCCTGATCGAACAACAAGACGGGTTCGCGCGGAGGCGCGCAGACGAAAGTCGAGGGCGCTGCACGCGGCTGGCATCCGACGCCGCAGGCGTCCGAACGACACGAGTCCGCCGGATCACGACAGAGCAGATCAAGCGCTCCCATCGCCGCCCTTTCTCCTCCGCGTCTCCGCGCCTCTGCGCGAATCCACCTTTTTCAGACCACATAATTCGCTTGCATCATGTGAGATAGAGTCCGATCATCTGGGATGAAGGCGGCCGAAGATCGCCCTGCGTTTCCCAAGGAGTGGTGCATGAAGTTCGCGTCCCTGTTGCTCGCCTTGGCGTTACCGGCCGCCGCCCTCGCGCAGGCGCCCGCGCCGGCCGCGTCGGCCACGTCGAAACCCGCGTCGTGGATCGACGCGAAGACCGGCCACCGTATCATCCGCCTGTCGGATGCCCCCGGTAATTACGCGCTCTATTTCAACTATAACGCCTTCACCCCGCAGGGCGACAAGATGGTGTTCTCCACCGCCGAGGGCATTTCGGTCGTCGATCTGAAGACATGGGGCGTGACGCCGCTGGTCCGGCAGAAGATCGTCCGCCTGCTGTTCACCGGGCAGAAGACGCGCACCGCCTATTACACCGTCGCCGCCACCGGCAAGGCACCCACCGCCGGCGCGGGATCGGACGGGCAGCGCGAGCCGCTGGAGCTCTGGGCCGCCGACATCGAAACCGGCAAGGCGCGCAAGGTGATCGATCTGCCCGCCGGGCAGGTCGACACGATGAACGCGGACGAGACGCTGGTCGCGGGCCAGGTCGCGGCGCGCGCGATGCCGCTGCAACCGGGGCGCGAGGGGCGCAGCGGCAAGACCGATCAGGCCGAATACGCCGCCAATGGCCCCGACGGCAAACCCCTGCCCTTCGCGGAGGCCAAGGAGGTGCGCCTGAACGACCGGCTCGAAGCACGCATCCCGATGGAGATATTCACCGTCAATTTGAAGACGGGCGAGCGCAAGGTCGTCCACAAGGCGACCGACTGGCTCAATCACCTGCAATTCTCGCCGACCGATCCCGGCCTGCTGATGTTCTGCCACGAAGGACCGTGGCACAAGGTCGACCGCATCTGGACGATCCGTACCGACGGCACGCAACTGACCAAGGTCCACCAGCGCACCATGAACATGGAGATCGCCGGCCATGAATGGTGGAGCCCGGACGGCAAGACGATCTGGTACGATCTGCAGACCCCGCGCGGTCAGGTGTTCTGGGTCGCCGGCTACGATGTCGATACGAAGAAGCGCCGCTGGTATCATGTCGAGCGCGACCAGTGGTCGGTCCACTACAACACCTCGTCGGACGGGAAGACCTTCGCGGGCGACGGCGGCGACAGCGAGATGGTGGCGCACGCCAAAGACGGTAAATGGCTGTACCTGCTGACCCCGAAGGCGATCCCCGACGTCGCCGGCATCCACGCCGCCGATGCCGACCAGCTGATCGCGCCGGGCACGTTCGAACCCGAACGGCTGGTCGACCTGTCGAAGCACAATTACCAGCTGGAGCCGAACATCCACTTCACGCCCGACAACAAGTGGCTGGTGTTCCGGTCGAACATGGAGGGCCGCACCGGCATCTACGCGGTCGAGATCGCCAAGGCGGGAGCGGCACGGTGAGCGGCGCCCCACATACTACTCCACCCCGGCGGATGCCGGGGTCCAGTTGGGATAGCTGGAGTGGCTTCCACGGAACGTCCCCCAACTGGACCCCGGCCTCCGCCGGGGTGGAAAAAAAGTGGGGTGGATCACGACTGGCCACCATCCTCTTTGCCCCGCTGCTGCTGCTCGCCACGCCCGCGCTGGCGGGTGACAGGGTGCCGTTCGACGCCGACTGGCGCTTCAACCGCGGTGACGTGGCCGGGGCCGAAGCGCCGCAGTTCGGCGACACCGGCTGGACCGCGGTCGACCTGCCGCACGACTGGGCGATCGCCGGCCCGTTCGACGAACATGCCGCCGCGACCGGATCGGGGGCGTTCCTGCCGACCGGCGTCGCCTGGTATCGCAAGCACTTCACCGTCACCGCCGCGATGCGCGGCAAGCGCGTGTTCGTCGAGTTCGACGGGGTGATGGAACGGTCCGGCGTGTGGGTGAACGGCGTGCATGTCGGCCACCGGCCCAACGGCTATGCCAGCTTCCGCTACGAGATTACCCCGCACCTGAAGGCGGACGGCGACAATGTGATCGCGGTGCGCGCCGACACCTCGTCGCAGCCCGCGTCGCGCTGGTATGCCGGCGGCGGCATCTATCGCCATGTCCGCCTGATCGTCAGCGGCGACGTGCATGTCGATACCGACGGCACCTATGTCACCACCCCGACCCTGACCGCCGACGCCGCGACGGTCGCAGTGCGCAGCAGCGTGGTGAATCAGGGTACGACCGATCGCACCGCGCATCTGGAGGTCGACCTGCTCGGCCCCGACGGCCGCCGCGTCGCCACCAGCAAGGGCACCCCCGTCGCACTGCCCGCCGGCCGTACCATCGACCTGTCGGCGCAAGCCGCCGTCACGAAGCCGCGTCGCTGGGACATCGCCGACCCCGCGCTGCACAACGCCGTGGTCCGCGTCGTCGCCGACGACGGCGCGGTGCTGGACGAGGACCGGGTCTCCTTCGGCATCCGCGACATGAAGTTCGAGGCCCCGACCGGCTTCTGGCTCAACGGCCGCAACATCAAGCTGAAGGGCACCGCGATCCACGCCGATGGCGGCGCGTTCGGCATGGCGGTGCCGCTGTCTTTCTACGAGCGCCGGCTGAAGGGCCTGAAGGCGCTGGGCGTGAATGCGATCCGCACCGCGCACCATCCGTTCGGGCCGGAATTCCTCGACCTGTGCGACCGGCTGGGGCTGGTGGTGATGGACGAGGCGTTCGACATGTGGACGGTGGCGAAGAACCCGCAGGATTATCACCTGTTCTTCACCGACTGGTCGAGCATCGATGCGCGCGCGATGGCGCGGCGCGACCGCAACCACCCCTCGATCGCCTTGTGGTCGATCGGCAACGAAATCCACGACACGCCCTATCCGCTGGTCGCGCAGTCGATCATCACCCGCCTGCGCGACGTGTTCCATGCCGAGGACCCGTCCCGCCCGGTCACCATGGCGCTGTTCCGCCCCAACGTGACGCATGATTACGAGAACGGCACCGCCGACCTGCTCGACGTGGTCGGCCAGAACTACCGCGAGAACGAACTGGCCAAGGCCCATGCCGACAAGCCGAGCCGCAAGATCGTCGGGACCGAGAACAGCAAGAACCGCGGGAGCTGGACGATCGTGCGCGACGATCCCGCCTATGCCGGCATGTTCCTGTGGACCGGCGTCGATTATCTGGGCGAGGCGGATCGCGCCGGCTGGCCCGCGATCAGCAACCCCTCCGGTCTGGTCGACCGCACCGATGCGGTGAAACCGATCGGCTGGGAACGCGCCAGCTGGTGGTCGGAAACGCCCGTCGTCAAGATCGCGCGGCGCGTGACCGAGGTGATCGACATTAGCGAGATGCCGACGATGGTCGGCGTCGCGCTGCCCCAGCCCAAGGGGCCGGGCGCGCTGGCCGACTGGTCGCCCGCGGATCGCAGCGCCCATCCCGAAACGGTCGAGGTCTACAGCAACGCGCCCGAGGTGGAGTTGTTGGTGAATGGCCGCTCGCAAGGGCGCAAGCCCCGCCCCAGGGACGACAGCGCGCGCAGCTGGCCGGTGACCTATGCGCCCGGCGAGGTTCGCGCGATCGGCTGGGATGGCCGGCGCAAGCTGGGCGAGAACCGGTTGCGGACCGCCGGCCCGGCGGCGGCGATCCGGCTGGTGCCGGAGGCGAAGGCGATCGGCACCGGCTTCGACGCGGTCGGCTATGTCCGGGTCGAGGTGGTCGATGCGAAGGGCGTGATCGTGCCCGACGCGGCGGTGCCGGTGACGGTCGCGGTCAGCGGCGGTACATTGGCGGCGTTCGACAATGGCAGCGTGACCGATCACACCCCCTTCGCCAGCCCGACCCGCACCACCAATGCCGGCCGCGCGCTGGCAATGGTGCGAGGCGGCAGCGGCGGCGGTGCCGTCCGCATCACCGCCACCGCTCCCGGTCTGCGCACCGCCGCCACCAGCCTGACGAGCAAGCCATGATCCCCATTGTCCCGCGGCGGCCGACCCGCATTCCCCATGGACCGTTGGTGAAGCAAGCCGGATCGCTGCTCGCCGCGCTGTTGCTGACGGGAGCGGCGCCGGCGCCCCGCATCTTCATCGCGGGCGATTCCACCGCGCAGGATTACAAGGCGGACAAGGCCCCCCAATCCGGCTGGGGCACGGCGCTGCGCTGCTGGACGCCGCAACCGGTGGAGAACCGCGCGATCGGCGGGCGCAGCACGCGCAGCTTCATCGAACAGGGGCGGTTCGACAGGATCGCCGCCGATATCGGGCCGGGCGACACGCTGCTGATCCAGTTCGGCCATAACGACGCCGACACCAAAAAAATGGCGGAGCGCTTTACCCCGATCCCCGATTACATCGCGAACCTGCGCCGCTTCATCGACATGGCGCGTGAGCATGGCGCGTCGCCCGTCATCATCACGCCCGTCACCCGCCGCAGCTTCCGGGACGGTCACGTGCCCCGCAGCTTCCCGCTGTACGAGGATGCCGCCAAACAGGTCGCCGAACAGACCAGGACGCCGCTGATCGACCTCGCCGCGCTGTCGCGCCGCTGGGTGGAACGCGCGGGCGACGCGGGATCGCGCCGGTTCTATCTCCATGCTACCCCGGCGGACAACTGGCCGGGCTTTCCCAAGGGCGTCGACGACGACGTGCATTTCAGCAAGGCGGGGGCGGACGGCGTCGCCGCGCTGATCGCCGGTGGCCTGCGCCGCACCGGCCTGCCGGTCGCGAAGACGTTGCGGCGGACGCCGTCGTGCGGCTGATCGTCGCCGCGATGGCCTTGCTCGCGACCCCGGTCGTCGCGCAGCGGTTCACGCCGATGACCGCCGCGCCCTATGACGGCACGTCGGGGCACGAACCGGGCGAGCGGCGGCTGTTCTCGGTCAAACTGCCCGAGGGCAATTACCGCGTCACCGTGACGCTGGGCGATCCGAAACGCGCGTCGGTGACGACGATCAAGGCGGAAAGCCGACGGCTGATGCTGAATGCCGTCGCGGTGCCGCGCGACGGCAGCGTGACGCGCAGCTTCGTCGTCAACGTCCGCACCCCCGCACTCGCCCCGCCGCCGCTCAATGCGCCGGGCGGCACGGCGGTGCGGCTGAAGGACCGCGAGCAGGGATCGTTCACCTGGGACGACCGGCTGACGCTGGAGATACTGGGCGAGACGGCGGCGGTACGATCGATGGAGATCGCACCGGTCGAGGTGCCGACGCTGTACCTGCTGGGCGATTCCACCGTCACCGACCAGCGGTTCGAACCGGCGGCGAGCTGGGGCCAGATGCTGACCGCGTTTGTCGGCCCCGACATCGCGGTCGCCAACCATGCCGAATCCGGCGAGACGCTGAAATCCTTCGTCACCGAGTTGCGGCTGGACAAGGCATTGTCGCGGGTAAAGCCGGGCGACTGGGCGATGATCCAGTTCGGCCACAACGACCAGAAGGCACAGTGGCCGCAGACCCATGCCCCCGCCGCGACCACCTATCGCGACTGGCTGCGCACCTTCGTCGCCGAATTCCGGCGGCGCGGCGCGACGCCGATCCTCGTCACCTCGCCCGAACGGCGCAACTGGACGGGCGACCGGATCAAGCCGACCCTGTCCGACTATGCCGAAGCGGTGCGCGCGGTGGCAGCATCGGAAAAGGTGCCGCTGATCGACCTGAACGCCGCCTCGATCGCCTTTTACGAGGCGCTGGGGCCGGCCCGCGCGCCGCTCGCCTTCAACGATGGCGGCAAGGACGCGACGCATCATGATAATTACGGCGCCTGGGTGCTGGCGCGCGCGGTGGCGGAGGGGGTGCGGACCGCCGGCCTGCCGCTGGCCGCGATGCTCGCCCCCAGGCTGCCGCCGTTCGACCCGGCGCATCCGCCGGCGCCCGAGACATTCCGGATCGCCCCCAGCGTCGCGTTCAGCGACCAGCGACCGGCAGGAAACTGACCCGATGGACCGTCGCACGCTTCTCGCCTCCGGCCTCGCCCTTGCCGCCGCCGCACCGCTGCGCGCGCAGGGACCCTCACCGGCAAAGGCGGCACAGCGCCTGCCCCTTTGGCCCAAGGGCGTGCCCGGTGGCGAGGGGCGCACCGTCACCGATGTGTTCGTCAAGCGATCGCCCGATGGCCCCGCCGACGACATCGCGTGGACTCACCTCGCGACCCCGGTATTGAAGGTGACGCCCGCCGCCCGCCCCAACGGGACGGCGGTGCTGATGATCCCCGGCGGCGGCTATGCCCGGATCGCGGTGGGCAACGCGCCATCGAACCTCGCGCAGCTTTATGCCGCAAACGGCACGACCGCGTTCGAACTGCTCTATCGCCTCCCGCACGACAATTGGGCGGCCGGGCCGGATGCGCCGTTGCAGGATGCGCAGCGGGCGATGCGGGTGATCCGCGCGGGGGCGACGCGCTGGGGCTTCGATCCGGCGAAAGTGCTGGCGCTGGGTTTCTCCGCGGGCGGGCATCTGGTCGGGCGACTGGGCGAACAGGCGGCGGCGAAGACCTATGACCCGGTCGATGCCGCCGACGCGCTGCCGGCGCGGCCGATGGCGATCGGCATGTTCTTCCCCGTGGTGACGATGGCGGAGGCGGACGCGCATGGGCCGTCGAAGCGCGAACTGCTGGGCAATGGGCCCGATGCCGCGATGGCGGATCGATACTCGCTGGAACGCCATGTCGCCGCGACGATGCCACCGACCTTCGTCTGTCATGCCGCCGACGATCGGACGGTACCCTATACCAACAGCATCCGCATGTTCACCGCGCTGCAGGCCGCGAAAATTCCCTCGGAGATGATGATCGGCGAGGCGGGCGGCCACGGCGTGCCGTTGATCGGGCGCGACGGCAAACCGCATGTCTGGATCGACCTGGTCGCCGCGTTCGCCGCGCGGCACGGCTGGACGGCGTGACGATGTTCCGCCCCCACCGCTCCGCTTCTCCCCGGCGAAGGCCGGGGTCCAGTTGGGCGAACGGGAATGATGAATCGCGACGGGCTTCCCAACTGGACTCCGGCCTCCGCCGCGGAAGATCCATGGCCGAGATATCCTCCATCGGGTCGATCGCATGATCGACCGACGCACCGTGATCGGCGCAGGGCTGGCCGTGCCGCTGTTGACCGCCGCCGCTGCGCCGGTCGACGTGCGGACCTTCGGCGCGAAGGGTGACGGGCGGACGCTGGATCACGACGCGATCAACCGCGCGATCGTTGCGGTGGCACGATCGGGCGGTACGGTGCTGATCCCCGCCGGCCGCTATCTGTGTTTCTCGATCCGGCTCAAAAGCGGCGTCACGCTGATGCTGGCGGCGGGTGCGGTGATCGAGGCGGCCGATCCGGCGCATCACGCGGGCGGATACGACCTGCCCGAACCGCCGTCGAACGACGTGTATCAGGATTTCGGCCACAGCCATTTCCACAACAGCCTGATCTGGGCGGACGGGGTGCACGACGTGGCGATCGTCGGCCCCGGCAT
The DNA here is from genome assembly GCF_014841615.1 of Sphingomonas sp. CFBP 8760. GTDB lineage: Bacteria > Pseudomonadota > Alphaproteobacteria > Sphingomonadales > Sphingomonadaceae > Sphingomonas. The sequence goes on from NZ_JACYUG010000001.1 coordinate 227,717, forward strand.
GATCGACGGGATCGGCCTGACGCGTGAGGGGCCGGGCGCGCGGTGGAAGGGCGGCGGCAAGAACGCCGGGTCGCACCCCGCTTCGATGCGCAGCGTGACGGGCACCGAGATGCGGCAACTGGAGCCGGACCGCAGCCTGATGAACGGGCGCGGCAACAAGGCGATCGCGCTGAAGAACGCGCGCCGGGTGCGGATCGCGGACTTGACGATCGCACGTGGCGGCCATTTCGCGATCCTCGCCACCGGCTGCGACGATGTGACGATCGAGGGTCTGCGGATCGACACCAACCGCGACGGCATCGATATCGATGCCTGCCGCCGCGTCACCATCACCAACTGCCACGTCAACAGCCCCAATGACGACGCGATCGTGCTGAAGGCGAGCTATGCGCTGGGCGACGCGCGGCCTTGCGAGGATGTGACGATCACCGGCTGTTCGGTATCGGGCTTCGACCCCGGCACCTTGCTGGACGGCACGCGCCGGCGGACCCAGCAACTGGCGCCCGACCGCGACCGGGTGACGGGGCGGATCAAGCTGGGCACCGAATCGCATGGCGGCTTCCGCCGCATCCGCATCGAGAACTGCCGGTTCCAGCGGTCCCGCGGGCTGGCGCTGGAAACGGTGGACGGCGGCGTGCTGGAGGAAGTGACCGCGCGAAACCTGACGATGGACGAGGTGACGACCGCGCCGCTGTTCCTGCGCACCGGCGACCGGCGGCGCGGGCCGGACGGCACCGGCCTTGGCCGCATCCGCCACGTCGCGATCGCCAACCTGACCGCCACGGGGATCGATCCGCGTTTCGCCGCGTCGATCGTCGGACTGGCGGACAGCCCGGTCGAGGACGTGACGCTGACCGATCTCGATGTCCGCTATGCCGGTGGCGGTACCGCCACCGATGCGGCACGCCCGGTGCCGGAGGCGCGGGACGGCTATCCCGAACCCAGCATGTTCGGCCCCCTGCCCGCTTATGGCCTGTACATCCGCCACGCGCGCGGCATCACCGCCCGCCATGTGACGCTGTCGACCGACATGCCCGATGCCCGCCCGCCAGTGATCGTCGAGGACGGGCGCGACATTGTGATCGAAGGGCTGAAGGCATCGGGCGAGCCGGTGGTGCGGGATAGCAAGGACGTGCGGATCGCCAAGGCCGATCAGGGGTAACAAAGCCCCTTCCGTTCAGGGGAGGGATTGGGGTGGGGCGTTTCAACAGACGGAGCACGCGCAGAAAGGCCCCACTCCCGGTCCCTCCCCTGAAGGGGAGGGGAGAGGAACGATTGACGGGTCCGCCCCAATCGGGCATGACTCCCAGATAATGATCCGTTGTCCCACATGATCGACGGACGGAGAGGTCCGATGTCTACCCACGCGTTTCGTATGCAGCTGAAGCCCGGCGTCATCGACGAATATCGTCGCCGTCACGACGAAATCTGGCCCGAACTGGCCGAGACGATCTCGGCCGCCGGCATCTACGATTATTCGATCTTCCTCGACGAGGAGACGCTGGCGCTGTTCGCAGTGCTGAAGCTGCGCGACGATAACACGCGCGACGCGTTGCCGCACCAGCCGGTGATGCGGCGCTGGTGGGATCATATGGCCGAACTGATGGTGGTGGAGCCGGACAACAAGCCCGTCGAATGGCCGCTCGTGCCGCTGTTCCACCTCGCCTGATGCGCCGCCTCGCCCTTCCCGTCGCGCTGCTCGCGTCGACCGCCGCCACCGCGCAGGTCGCGGCACCCGCACCGCGAACGACGGCCGCCGCCCAACCGCGCGTGGCGTTCGACGAACGGTCGTTCATCATCGACGGCAAGCCGACCTTGATCTGGTCCAGCGAGTTCCACCCGTTCCGCCTGCCCTCCCCCGATCTGTGGCGCGACATCCTGCAGAAGATGAAGGCGAGCGGGTTCAACGCGGTCGCGCTGTATTTCGACTGGGGATACCATAGCCCGAAACAGGGCGTGTACGACTTCACCGGCATCCGCGACATGGACCGGGTGCTGGATATGGCGAAGGAGGAAGGGCTCTACGTCATCACCCGCGCCGGGCCGTATGTGAATGCGGAACTGTCGCGCGGCGGCTTCCCCGGCTGGCTGGTCAACCAGCGCGGCCGCGCGCGCAGCGACGATCCCGAATATATGGCGGCGGCCGACGAATGGCTGACCCGGATCAACGCGATCATCGCGCGCCACCAGTTGAACGACGGGCGCGGCACCGTGATCCTGCACCAGATCGAGAACGAACTGGCGCTGACCACGCCGTCGCAGAGCCGCTACATGCAGCACCTGTACGACAAGGCGCGGGTGGACGGCATCACCGTGCCGATCTTCCACAACGATCAGGGCCGCAACGGCTATTGGGTGCCCAAGTCGTCCACCGTGCCGCTGACCGTGCCGGGGCCGCAGGAACTCTACGCGTTCGACGGCTATCCGGGCGCGACCTGCACCGTCCATAACAAGGTGACCAAGGGCGCCCCCGCCCCCGACTGGGGCCTGTACGGCGAGGGCGCGCGCGGCGGCGCCAGCGCCTCGCCCAAGACGCCGGGGTTCATCGCGGAATTCGGCGGTGGCTGGTTCGATTACTGGGGATCGAACGGCATGTACCCATGCAACGCGATCCAGCGCGGCGTCGGGTATCAGCGTGTCTTCTACGGCACCAACATCGCCAACGGCATCGCCGCGCAGAGTTTCTACATGGGCTATGGCGGCACCAGCTGGGGCTGGCTGCCCGCACCGGTGGTGTACACGTCCTACGATTACGGCTCGGCGATCTCCGAACCCCGCGTGCTGCGCGACAAGGCGCTGGAGCTGAAACAGCTCGGCCAGTTCGCCACCGGGGTGGCCGATCTGGCGAAGCTGGTGAAGGCACCACCCGTCACCGTCTCGGCCACGGACGTGCAGGTCTATCACGACCGCAATCCCGACACCGATACGCGGCTGCTGTTCGTGGCGCACAAGCCGTCGACCGCCGGCGGCGACAAGAGCTTCACGATCACCGCCGACCTGCCCGATGGCCGCTACAGCTTCGCCAGCGAACTGCACGGGCTGGACGCCAAGCTGCTGCTGGCGGGATATGATCTGGAACGGCAGCGGCTGGTCTATTCGACCTCCGAACTCCAGACCTCGCTGCGGCGGGGCGCGGAGGACATCGCGCTGTTCTATGGCCGGCCGGGCGAGAAGGGCGAAACCGTGCTGCGCTTCGCCGCCGCGCCGACAGTGACGGTGCTGGACGGCAACGTCGCCTCGACTTGGGATGCCGGCAAGCGCGACCTGAAGCTGACCTATGCGCATAACGGCCTCGCCCGCGTGCGGATCGAGGGGGGCAAGGCCACGCTGACGCTGCTGATCGGCGAGGTGAAGGAGGCGCAGCGCTTCTTCCGCCCCGATGCGGCGACGCTGGTGCGTGGTCCCAACCTCGTCCGTCATGCGACGCTGTCGGGCGGGACGCTGGCGCTGACCGGCGACACCACCGGGGGCGAGCCGCTGGAGGTGTGGACCGGTGCCGGCCGCGTGCGGTGGAACGGGCAATCGATCGCGACGACACGCAGCGCCAGCGGCAGCCTCGTCGCGCGCACCGCGCTGGCCGGCCCACGCGCGCTGACGCTGCCGGTGCTGACCAACTGGAAGAGCGCACCGGGGTCGCCGGAAACCGATCCCCGCTTCGACGACAGCGCGTGGGCGACGGCGGCGGGCGGGCGCAACGCCAGCACGATCCGGCCACCGACCGGGCAACCGAGCCTGTCGATGGACGGCTACGGTTTCCACGACGGCGACGTCTGGTATCGCGGCCGTTTCACCGGCTCGCCCGAGGCGAAGACGATCGCGCTGCATTATGGCGCGGGCGGCGCGGGGATGCTGCAATTGTGGCTGGACGGGAAACTGGTCGGCCAGCACGAACTGCCGAGCGGCCTGCCCCGGCCGATCACCACCGGCGTTGCGGAGTTCGCACTGCCGGCCGAGGCCAGCACGCCGGGCGAGCATGTGCTGTCGGTGATGGTCCGCAACAACGGCCATAACTGGGACCTCGATTCCGACGAGTTCCACAAGGAGGCGCGCGGGCTGATCTCCGTCTCGATCGCGCGGCCCGGCGGCATCAGCTTCGCGGTGCCGGTGGCGTGGAAGATTCAGGGCAAGCAGGGCGGCGAGGATCTGCCCGATCCGGTGCGCGGCCCCGCCAACAATGGCGGCCAATATGGCGAACGGATGGGCTGGCACCTGCCGGGCTTCGACGACGCCGGCTGGACCGCCGCGACCGTGCCGGCGCAGACACCGGTGCCCGGCACCCTCTGGTATCGCACCCGCTTCGACCTGAACGTGCCGAAGGGCGAGGATGCCACGATCGGCGTCCAGTTCGGCGATCCCGCCACCCCGCGTTCGCCGGGGCCGGGGCGTTACCGCGTGCTGGTCTTCGTCAACGGCTGGCAAATGGGGCAGTTCGCCGCCAATGTCGGCCCGCAGCGGACCTTTCCGGTGCCGGAGGGAATCCTGAACCATCGTGGCCGCAACACGCTCGCCCTCGCCGTCACCGGCGACGGTGCACCCGGCGCCGCGCTGGAACCGGTGACACTCGTCACCCTCCACCATGTTCGCGGCGGCGTGCCTGTCGGCACCGTCACCGCCCCCACCACCCTATCGACCCCCAAGGAGTAATTCGTGGCCGCCCTTACCCATCAGGTCCCGCGCAAGCAGGTGACCGACGCGATCGCATTGCTGATCGACAACCTCGTCAACATCAAGGACGAGACGGGCGAGTTCCTGTTGCGGCTGGAGGACGGCCGCGTCATCGACACCAAGGGGTGGAACGACTGGGAATGGACCCACGGCATCGGCCTGTTCGGCCTGTACCGCTATTACGAGCAGACCGGCGACCAACACGCGTTCGACGTGATGCTGAAATGGTTCGAGGACCGGTTCGCGGCGGGCACGCCGACCAAGAACATCAACACGATGTCGCCGTTCCTGACGCTGGCCTATCTGTACGAGCAGACCGGCGACCAGAGCTATATCCCCTATCTCGACACCTGGGCCGAATGGCTGATGGCCGATGACGGCCTGCCCAAGACCGAGGAGGGCGGCTTCCAGCACATCGTCTTCAACGACGAGAATCCGGGCGAACTGTGGGACGACACGCTGATGATGTCGGTGCTGCCGCTGGCCAAGATCGGCCTGCTGCTGGACCGGCCGCATTATGTGGAAGAGGCCAAGCGCCAGTTCCTGATCCACATCAAATACCTGTTCGATACGAAGACCGGGCTGTGGTTCCACGGCTGGGACTTTAACGAGCGGCACAATTTCGCCGGCGCGCTGTGGGCGCGGGGCAATTGCTGGGTCACGATCGCGATCCCCGAGATCATCGAGATGCTCGACCTGCAACCCGGCGACGCGTTCCGCACCTTCCTGATCGATACGCTGGCGGCGCAGGTGAAGACGCTGGCCAAGCATCAGGACGAAAGCGGCCTGTGGCACACGCTGATCGTCGATCCGACCAGCTATCTGGAAGCGTCGGCGACGGCGGGCTTCGCCTATGGCATCCTGAAGGCGGTGCGGAAGGGTTACCTGCCGCGCCATTACGAGGCGGTCGGGATCAAGGCGGTGCAGGCGGTGCTCGCCAATATCGACGACAAGGGCGAGTTGAAGCAGGTCAGCTTCGGCACCGCGATGGGCGACACGATGCAGTTCTACAAGGACATCGCCCTCACCTCGATGCCGTACGGCCAAAGCCTGGCGATCGTCGCGCTGGGCGAGTTCCTGCGCTCATATATCTGACCCTGTTGCCCCCCTCCCCTTCAGGGGAGGGGCTGGGGGTGGGGCCTTACCAAGAGCATCGCGCTTGCGGGAAGCGCCCCACCCCAACCCCTCCCCTGAAGGAGAGGGGCTTTTGAGGATACCGCATGGCCACCGATCCCATCGCCGCCGCCCCCATAATGCCGACCGCCCCCTCACGCCCGGTCAAGTGGTACAACCTGCTCGCCTATGGCTCGAACGACGTGCTGGGCGCAGGCTCGATGGCGGTCATCAGCACGTGGATCCTGATCTTCTACACCAGCTTCTGCGGGCTGTCGGCGGCGCAGGCGACGATCATCTTCGGCGTGGCGCGGGTGCTGGACGCGTTCACCAGCCCGATGATCGGGCATCTGTCAGACAATATCGGCCGGACGCGACTGGGCAAGAGGTTCGGGCGGCGCCGGTTCTTCATCCTCGCCGCGATCCCGCTGCTGCCGGCGTTCGCGATCATGTGGGTGTCGGGACAAAGCTTCTGGTATTATCTCGTCACTTACGTCCTGTTCGAGATGGTCTATGCGATGGAGATCATCCCGTACGAGACGCTCGCGTCCGAAATGGCGACCGATTACAAGACCAAGGCGAAGTTCGCCGGCGCACGCATCCTGTGCGGCCAGTGTTCCGCGATCGCCGCCGCGTTCCTGCCGGCATGGCTGATCGCGTATCTGGGGCCGGATTCGCCCGACACGTACCTGTATATGGGCATCATCTTCTCCATCCTGTTCATGGGGGCGGCGGGGCTGCTCTATGCGTTCAGCTGGGAACGCGCGCGGCCACCCGAGCTTGAGGCGGAAGAGGATGCGCGCGAGCGGCCGACGCTGGGCGCGTCGTTCCGGGCCTTGTACCGCAACCTGTTCTCGACGCTGCGCATCCGCGCGTTCCGCCTGCACCTGGGCATGTATCTGGGCGGGTACATCAGCCAGGACATCTACAACGCGGCCTTCACCTATTTCGTGATCTTCGCGCTGGCCGGATCGACCGCGATCGTCGGGCAACTGGTCGGCGTGACGTACATCGTGCAGTTGGTCGCGGTGGTGCTGGCGATCAACTTCGCGCTGCGGCTGTCGCCCGCGATGGCATACCGCTTCGCCGCGCTCAGCTTCGCGATCGGGGTGTTCATCTTCCTCGGCATGTACGGCGCGGGCTATACCGCCACCTCGTCGCTGTTCTGGCTGCCGGTGGTATTCGCCGGGCTGGGGCGCGGCGCGCTGAACTACATTCCGTGGGCGACGTACAACTACATGGCCGACGTCGACGAGATCGTGACCGGGCGCCGGCGCGAGGGTGCGTTCGCGGGGGTGATGACCTTCGTGCGCAAGATGAGCCAGGCGCTGGCCGTCATCCTCGTCGGACAGGTGATGCAGGCGTCGGGCTTCGTGTCGAAGGCGACGGTGCAAAGCCCGCAGGCGATCGCGGCGATCGTCGGCGTGCTGGGTCTGGGGACGGTCGCGATGCTGATCTTCGGCGTGATCGTGTCCACGCGGTTCCGGCTCGACCCGAAGACGCACGCGATCCTGCTGGACGAGATCGAACATCTCCGCGCTGGCCACCACACCCCCACCGACGAGCGTAACGCCCGCGTGGTCGAGGACCTGTCGGGCTGGCGCTACGACCAGCTCTGGGGCCGGAACCCGGTGGCATGAGCGGGCCGATGTTCGGGCCAATGTTCGGGGCGGACAGCGCGACGGCGTTGTGGGACGACGAACCGGTCGAGGGCGCGTTCACGCTGTCCGACGAGGGCGTAGTGACGGCGGTGGCGCGGCCATGGCTGTTCGGCTTTGCGGGCGGCGCGATGGATGCCCCGGCAATGCTGGTGCTGGCCGGCGGCGGCTATACGCAACTGATGGTCGAGCGGGAGGGCATCGCGGTGGCGCGGTGGCTGAACACGCTCGGCATCCACGCCTATGTGCTGGTCCATCGTTTCCCGACCAGCGATACCGGGCCGCTGGCCTCGCGCGCCGATGCGATCCGGGCGATGGCGATGATCCGGGCGGCGGGGCATGGCACCGTCGGCGTGGTGGGGCTGTCGTCGGGCGGGCACCTCGCGGCGTGTCTGTTGGCGGAGGGCGCGGAGGTGGCACGGCCGGACGTGGCGGTGATCGGCTATGCGCCGATCTCGACCAACGCGGCGGGGCGCACCATCGTCGCCGACAAGCCGCCGCTGCCGCCGGCCGAGAAACAGGCGATGTACGATCTGCTGCAACCCGATGCGCAACTGGCGGATGCGCCGCCGCCGACGTTCATCGTCTATGCCGGCAACGACCCCGTCGTGCCGGTGGCGAACGCATACCGGCTGAAGGACGCGATCGTGGCCAAGGGCGGCGCGCCGGACCTGCACGTCTTCGCCGACGCACCACACGGGTTCGCGCTGGACACGCCCGACCTGCCGGTCAGCCTGTGGCCGCTGCTGTGCGCAGCGTGGTTGCGCCAGACGGGGTTCGCACCGGGCGGTTGATTGCGGCGGCCCCGGCCCGGCTGCCATTATTCGTCATGGCGAGCGAAGCGAAGCCATCCAGAAGCCGCGCGCGTGACGCGCTGGATGGCTTCGCCGCGCTCGCCATGACGGCGGGTAGAAAAGCCCCTCCCCGTATGGAGAGGGGCTTGAAGGTCAGCGCAGTTCCAGCACCACCACCGATTTCGCCGGCAGCGTCACCGACAGCGTACCGCCGGCCACCTGCGCGCCGGTGAAGGCGACCGGCGTCACCGCCTCCGCCTTTCCGAAGTCGTTGTAGGAACCGATCGTCGCGGCGGTCAGCACGCGTCCCGTCGCGGTCGTCGCGGTGATACCGTCGAGCGTCAGCGAGACGCTGGCGGCGCGGTTCGGATCGACGTTGGTCAGCGCGACGCGCACCACCCCGTCGGTGCCGCGCGCGGCGGTCGTGCTGACCGACGGCATCACCCACTGTTCCTTGTTGTACCAGGGTGATTTCAGCTCGACCGGCAGGAAGGTCGCGTCCTGGAAGCCCTTGTACATCTCGAACACGTGATAGGTCGGGGTCAGCACCATCTGCCCGTCCTTCGTCAGGATCATCGCCTGCAGCACGTTCACCATCTGCGCGATGTTGGTCATCCGCACCCGATCGGCATGGCGGGTGAAGATGTTGATGTTCAGCGCCGTGACGATCGCGTCGCGCATCGTGTTCTGCTGATACAGGAAGCCGGGATTGGTGTTGGGCTCGACGTCGTACCACGTACCCCATTCGTCGACCGCCATGTTCACGCGCTTCTTCGGATCATATTTGTCCATGATCGCGCCGTGCCTGGTGATCAGTTCCTCCATCTTCAGCGTCTTCGAGAGGGTGCGGGCATATTCCTCCTCGTCGAACTGCGTCGCGGACCCCTTCTTCCCCCAGGTGCCGGGGACGGTGTAGTAATGCACGCCGATGCCGTCGATGCGGTCGCCCGCCTCGCGCATCATCACCTCGGTCCAGTTATAGTCGTCCGAATTCGCGCCGCTGGCGATCCGCAGCGTCTTCGTACCCTCGGGCACCTTGATGAAGGTGCCGTAGCGGCGGGTCAGGTCGGCGGCATATTCCGGCCGCATGTTGCCGCCGCAGCCCCACAATTCGTTGCCGATGCCGAACATCGGCAGTTTCCACGGCTGCTTGCGCCCGTTCTTCGCGCGTTCGTCGGCCAGCGTGCCGGCGGGCGACGTGATGTATTCGACCCACTCCGCCATCTCGGCGGGCGTGCCGTTGCCGACATTGCCCGACACATAGGCTTCCGCGCCCAGCAATTCGGCGAAGTCCATGAATTCGTGCGTGCCGAACGCGTTCGACTCGGTCACGCCGCCCCAATGGGTGTTGATCTTGACCGGGCGCTTGTTCCGCGCGCCGATCCCCTCCCGCCAGTGATATTCGTCGGCGAAGCAGCCGCCCGGCCAGCGGACCACCGGCACCTTCAGCGCGCGCAGGGCGGCGATCACGTCGTTGCGATAGCCGCGCGTGTTGGGGATCTTCGATCCCGGCCCCACCCAGATGCCGCCATAGATGCCATAGCCCAGATGCTCGGCGAACTGGCTGAAGATGCGCCGGTCGATCGTCGCGCCGGGCGCCCCCGCCTTCACCGTGCCGGTCGCGGTGACCGTCGACGTCGCCGTCGCCGCAGCCGGTGCGGCCTGCTGCGCGGTCGCGGCGGCGGGCGTCAGCATCATCGCTGCCGACGCCAGCACCGCTCCAAGGAATCCAGCCTTCATACATCCTCCCAGATTTTATCTGGTCCGAGTAATGCACCACGCCGCCGGCGTAAAGGTCAGGACACCTGTTGCGACTTGTTCTTTTCCGACCAGGGCGGAATCGTGCCGCGATCGATCGCCTCCGGCACCAGCGCCAGCAACTGGATCGCCGCCAGCCCCCATTGCGAGGCGGCGTTGGTCGATACGCCGGGCCATTCGACCACGGACGCACCCGATACATCCTTAATGGTGCGGCGCGGGTCGGTGGACCATGTTCCCAGCCCCGCCTCTCCCGAGAAGAACTCGGTCGCGGCGCGATCCGCCAGCGCGGTATCGTGTTCGGCATGGGCGGCCCAGGCGGTCAGCCGCGAATGGCCTTCGCGCAGGTTGCGGGGGCCGGCGGGGGGGCCGAACTTCGCGACGAAATCGGCGCGCGGCGCATTGTACCAGCGGCAATAGTCGAGCCACGCGGCCTTGTAGCGCGGCACGTCGATCAGCTGGATCATCTCCGCATTGATCTCGACCGCGCCGAACACGGCGGACAGATGCGACAGCCGGATCTTCGCGCCGGGATCGAGATAGCGTCCGCTCTTCAGCTCGAACGGCGCGCTACCGGTCAGCCAGCCGCGCGCCATGCGCCCGATGCTGTCCATCCCCGCCGCGATCCGATCACGCCATTTCGGGTCACCGGTCCGTTCCCACTCGGTCAGCCACGCGCCGCACAATGCGGTCCAGCTGGGGCCGAAGCCCATCTCCACCGTGCCCGGCGGCGTCGGCGCGGGCGGGCCGGAGGGGACCTTGCGCCCGATTTCCACCGTGGTCAGCGCCTGGTCGCTGACCAGGAATTCGCGCAACAGGTCGCCGGTGCGCTCGTCGGCGGTCAGGTAATAGAAATGGCGGCGATAGATCGCGTTGGCGACGCGCGGCTGTTTCGAACTGTCGGCGAAATGCTGGATGCCGTGGCGCGTGCCCAGCCCCATGAACCGGCCGAGGTGATAGCTGTCGACCTCGCCCGTGTGCCGCGTCATCGCCTCCGCCAGCCGGAACGCCTGCGCCTTGCCGGTGCGCAGCGCCGCGTACCACAGCCACAGATCGGGCGAGAGTTCGCTGTTCGCCCAGGCGAAACCGCCGATATCGTACTTCCACTGGTGCCGGTCGGCGTCATAGCTGTGCATCACGTCGCCGTGGTTCCAGAACCCGTACCAGTTGCGCCGTTCGACCTCGCCCGCGTAGAAATCGATCAGGCGATTCATCTGGTCCTCGACCGCGGCGCGGTTGGCGGTGGAGCGGTCGGGCAGGCCCCAGTCGCCCAGCACCTGCGCGGCATGCAGGCTGGCCGGGTCCGCCATCAGTTGCGGCGGGGTGGCGTTCGCCGTCGCCATCGCCGCCAGCGTCGCGGTCGGCGGGGTGGCGGGCAGTGCCCACAACGTCAGTTCGCTGGTGCGCGCGATGCCGGTCGCACTGTCCCAGCCGGGCTCGTAATCCTCATAGGTGATGTCCAGCCCCTCGTTCTGCGCGGGGAAACCCTCCATCCCCATCACGCCGCGATAGGGGCGCAGGTCCATCGCCGGTGCCTGCGGCGACCACAGCCACGCCGTCAGCGTCGCGGTATCGGTGGCGGCGTCGCGGATGTGGAGCGCGCTGGGGTGGCGCTCCCAGAAAAACCGCTGCGCGATCGCGACGCCGCCGTCCGGACCACCGACATAGGCGAGGCCGGGCGCGCGGGCGCCTTGCGCGGAATCGATCCAGGCATGGCCCTCCCCCGTCCGCTTGACGATGGTATAGCCATGCGCGGTCGGCTGTTCGAGCGACACGTCGCCCCAGGTGGGGATGCGCTCCAGCCGGTCGCGCACCGTCTTCGCCATCTGGTCGAGCGGCGGCACCGCCCGCCCCTCGATCTGCGCGGCGCGGAACGCAGGCCCGGGATCGCGGCGCAGGCCGGTGAGCGGCCGCACCGCCTCGACGAACATCGGCCCGTCCGCCGCCATACGCAGGTGGCGATCGTGCATCGCGCCACGCATCGGCACGCCGGCGCGGATACCGATCGCCGACAGGAAATCCTTCGCCGGATCGCCGTCATAGACGAAGCTGTGGACGATGCGCAGGTGGTTGCCGCCCGCATAGGCATAGAGCCGGACGGTGAAGGGCAGCCAGCCGCGCGGCCCCGCCCGGTGCATCCCCTCCACCTTGATGCACGCGCGGACAGGGCCACGCTGTTCGATCGTCACCCGCTCGATCCGGCCGGTGAAATCGACCGGTGCGCCCTCGATCGACGGCCGCACCGCGCCGACCAGCGTCACCGGCCCCAGCACTGGCCGGTCGCCATGCCGCGCGCCCCGGATCAGCACGTCGCCGCTGCGCGCGACCTCCCACGTCACCGGTCCCTGCCGGATCAGGATGGCATCGCCACGTTCCTCCACCCGCACCGCGCCGGTCGGCAGGGCCGCGCGGCCGGGCGCAACGGTCAGGCCCCCGGTAGTCAGGGCCCCGGTCGCGGTGCCGGGGGGGATGGCATGCGCGGTCCACTTGATCGATCCGTCGGGCCAGGTCGCGGTGGTCCATGCCTGCGATGGCACCGCCGTGCCGCCCGCGCTGACCGACAGCGCGGTACCCTTGCGCAGCCGCCCGCGCGGCCAGGCGACGCCCACCGTCTGGCCCAGATGCAGCGGCGGCGCGGTGCCGTCGATCCAGCGCAGCGGCACCGGCGTGGCGGGCGGTCCCTTCGCCAGCGCCGCGCCGACGCCCGGCGCGATGCCGGATGCGGTGGTGGCGATGCCGCCGAACAGCGCGGCCTTCACCGCATCGCGTCGGGAAATGGTCATGGGGATCGGTCCTTCAGGGATGCGTGATGCGGACGCGCCGGATGCGCAGATGGCTGGCGGTGGTGCGCAGCCCGAACCAGCCCCGGGCATAGGGCGCGGCATCGGTCAGCGTGAACAGCGTCGCGCCGTCCCGCTCCACCGCGATCCGCGATCCGTCCGCGATCAGGCGGATGCGCGTCCAGCGGTTGGGCACCAGCAAGGCGGGTGCATCGGCACGGTCATGCTGGGGCAGCAGCGGCCGGTCGCCGGGCCGGCCGACATAGCGACGCATCCGCGTCGACGTGTTCCGGTTGCCGCCGATGCCGACATAATAGGTCAGGAGCGTGTCATACGCCTCGAACTTGCCCGAGCGCCGCCCGACCGGCGAGCCGCCGGGCGCTCCCGGATCGGTCGCCATCCAGAAGGCGTTGAGGTCGCTGACGTGATCGTTTGCGCCGCTCGCCTGCACCGCCATCGCCTCGAACGCGATCGTCGCGGGGCCGGTGATCGCGCGGGGATACCAGAGGGTCAGGCCACCGGGCGTATCGATGTCGATCACCCGCCCGTCGCCCCGCACCCGCGCGGCGGGACTTTCCGCCTCGACCCGCCACGCCGACACCCGCATCGCCGGATCGCGGCCGGCAACCGGCGACGGCACGACGACCGCGAGCGCGCACAAAAATGCCCCGGCACGAACGGATCGCACCGGGGCAGAGCGACCGTCGCTCGCACGACGACCGCGGGGGAACGAGGGGGCAGAGGGACGGATGAACGACCAGAACCAGCCTGACGACAACCCCGCCCCCCGCATCACAGCTTCAACTGCGCGCCCAGGAAGAAGCGGCGACCGGGATAGAACGCCTCAACGGTACGAAGCCGATCGATATAGGTCTGGGTGAATTCCTTGGTCAGGTTCAGCGCCTCGCCGAACACGCTGAACTGAGGACTGATCCGGAACAGCACCTTGGCGTCGACGAACGCCTCTGCCTTGCGGAAGATCGGGTTGTTGGCATCGGTGCCGCTTGCGGCCGTCTGCAACCAACGACTGCGCTTGTTGTAGCTGATACGCGCATTCAACCAGTCCTTATCGTAGAACGCGCTGGCGTTGTACGTGTATTTCGAGAGGCCCGGATAGAAAGGTAGCGATTCTTGAGTCGCGAGATTAACAAGTCCCGAATTGAGTGCACGGGCATAAGTAAAGTTACCCGACGCACCGAAGCCGCTGAAAAAGCCCGGCAAGAATGTGAACGCAGTTTGCGCGCTAACTTCCACGCCGTCCAGCTTGGCCCCGAAGCCATTGATCGGCTGCACCACCGTGAAGCTGCCGCCGTCACCAAACAGATCGACGCCAATTCTGGTCTGTCCGTTCAAGATAAAGCTTTTCACGTCTTTTTTGAAGTAACCGATGCTGATAAGGGTGTCCTGATTGGGATACCAAGCGACATTCAGATCGTAAGAGTCGGCGCGATACGGCTGAAGTGCCGGATTGCCAGCCGTACACGTGTCTTCTCCAGCGATCGCACCATCAAGATCGAAGTTGCAGGTGACGGTCGCTGCCAACCGATCTGGCTGCGGTCGCGCCAGGTTCTTGGCAAACGTTGCGCGCACGAACAGATTGTTGAATACCTCAAGATTGAGGTTCAGTGCCGGCAACCAGTCGTCATAGCTGTTTTTGACCGTAACCTGCTCGACCGAAATAAGCGTGTTGACCGTCTGGAGCGGAACGCCGTTAACGCCCGTTCCCGGCACGATACGGATTTCCTGCCGACGGTTGCTGCCGGTGGAATCATCTTCCGTGCGGACGTAACGATAACCGGCATTCCCGGTCAGACGCATCCCGAACAATTCCTGTTCGAAATTGAACTTGAGATATCCGGCATAGATGCTTTCATCGACAATTCGGTTCGGAATCTGCGACTGACCGTCCGCAAAACGGATACGACTGCGATTGAAATTGGACAGATCGTAAAAACGCGACAGCGTTGCGAAATCGAATTGCGGGATGGCCAGTTGGCGCGGCGCGGTATCAGGAATACCTGACAGTCCCTCGTAGATCGGCGCACCGCCAAGGACACCACCTGTCTCGCGGATGAATTGCGCATAACGGTCTGGCGAAAAATAATAGGTGTTGGGTGCGGCACCAGCAGCCGGTGGGCTTCCGATAACCGTCGTATAGCTGACATTGTTACCGTACTGAAACACTGCAGGCGTCGTACCAGATGCGGGACGCAGGATACGGGAACCACCCGACAGATACTCGTACGTCTCCTGCTTACGATATTGCCCGCCAAACTCGATCCTGCGCAGTGGTCCCAGTTCTACCTCATAGTCGAAATCGATCTTTGCCTGATCCTCCGAGCTACCGTTCTCGCTTGGACGATACTGAACGCTGGGGCCAAATTGCGTCAATGCAACGCCGTTCGCACCGACGCGAGGCCGGGCATAGGTATCCGAGTCAGCAGGATCAAAACCAGCCGGGAAGACGATGAACGGAGCACCAAGGTCGTTACGGCGATCAACTGTGGCACCACTCACGCCCGTGCTGATCGATACAAGATTGGAATCGCTTTTTCGATCCGCCTTGGCACGCGATGCCAAACCAACGACCGAAAGCCTACCGAGCTCCCATGTGAAGCCCGTCTGCAAATAGAGGCTGGTTTCCGGATAGCGGAAATCCCGCCGCTGGATGCCAAGATTGTTAGTAGCCCCACCGAACACTGGAGCAGCGGCCGTGCCGAGATTGATTTGGTTGGCTTGGGTTTGCCAACTGGTGACGACATGATCTTCCGCCGTGAAAGTACCGGCCGTTATCCGCGGTCGCGAGGTTCCGCCGGCCGCATTCGCGGCCAGTGCGGGATCGAAATTAAAGCGCTGAAAATTGCTGTTGTCGAGAAAGAAGTTGGCATCGCGCAATTGCTGGTCGCGCCGGGTATATGTCGCTTGGCCCCAGACGGTCAGGTTGTCAGCAAGCCGCAGTTGCGCCTGAAAATCGGCGCTCAGGCGATTGTCATCGATGGTACGCGAACGGGTGCGGACACTGTTCGGGGTCCAGTCGAAGAACTGCGTTTCGCAGGCCAGCCGATTTGTTGTCGCAACTGCCGCCGTCGCGCCAGTCACCCCGGCGCAGCTTTCGTAGGTATTGAACGCGGCATAGGCCGGGTTTGCGAGCGTCTTATCAGTCGATCGATCGAAATCCGCCTGACGCGCCCAGTTGGTGTTACTAATGTAATCCTGCCGCAGCTTGACCTTGTAATAGGTGACGTTGGCCAGCACGCCCAGCCGGCCGCCGAACAGATCGGAACGACCCGCAAGGAAATTGAAACGCGGCCCCCATTTGCGCGCCAGATCGAGCCGCTGCGCCTCGCCCTTGATGCTGAAGATCGGCGCCTTCAACTCCAATGGACGACGCGTCTCGATGCTGATCGTACCGCCGATGCCGCCCTCGGTCAGGTCGACGGTGTAACCCTTGTACACATCGATCGACTTGACCAGTTCCGATGCCAGTTCACGGAAATCACCGGCGCGGCTGCCGCCGGCGCTCTGCTGGCTGACGCCGTTGATCTCGACGCGGTTCAGATCGGGCTCGATGCCGCGAATCGACACCGCCGTACCTTCGCCGAAATCGCGGCTCAACTGGATGCCAGTGACGCGGGCGAGCGATTCGCCGACGTTCTTGTCCGGGAAGCTGGCGATGTCGTCCGCCACGATCGAATCGACCACGGTGCCGGCGTTCTTTTTGCGCGCGATCGCCGATTGCAGCGAGGCGCGGGTGCCGGTGACGATGATGTCTTCGGGGTTCGTGTTCTCCGGCGTGTCGGGTGTCGCCGGGTCCTGCACGGTGGTGACGGCTTCGGGCGCGGGATCGACCGCCTGGCTGCCGGTGGTATCGGTCGGCGTCTGCGCGGCGGAGGCGGGCGTGCCGGTCTGGGCGATCGCGGCGGGGGCAACGGCCATGCCCGTCACCAGCGCGATCATCGACGTGGCGCCGCGGATCGCGATAGCCCGGTTACGAAACGTCTTCACCCTGAACCTCCCCAGTATTCCATCCCTGACGACGCCGTCGGCCGGCGTCGCGAGCATTTTTCATGCCTTGTGCTTCGCCATATCCCAGATGGGACAGGATGCAAGCCTATTTTCAACATATCGAAAATGTGCCCATATGTTAGGACAAGGATGAGGATGATTCGATGCGAAGCCCGACGTTCACGGCCATGATCCTGGCTGGCACGATGATGATTCCGGCCGTCTCGCCGGCAGCGCCCACCCGACAGATCGAGCGGCTGGACCGGGGGCTGGTCGCGGTGCCGGCCGATGGCGGCGGCAATCACGTGCAGTGGCGGCTGCTGGCGACCGATCCCGCCGCGACGCGCTTTCACCTGTATCGCGACGGACGCCGGCTGACCACGATCGATCGCGGCGGCGCCACCAGCGTGCATGACAAAACCGGCACCGCGACCTCGCGCTACGCGATCGAGGCGGTCGGCCGGGGTGGCCGGTCGGCGGCGGTGCCGGTGTGGGGGGCGGGGTACCTCCCCATCCCGCTCGACGTGCCGGCGGAACGCACCACGCCGACCGGCGAACGCTATGGCTATACCGCCAACGATGCCAGCGTCGGCGATCTCGACGGCGACGGCCGGTACGAGATCGTGGTCAAATGGTATCCGACGATCGCCAAGGACAACGCCTTTCCCGGCTATACCGGCGAGACGCTGATCGATGCCTATACGCTGGACGGCAAGCGCCTGTGGCGGATCGATCTGGGGCGCAACATCCGCTCGGGCGCGCACTACACGCAGTTCCTGGTCTACGACTTCGATGGCGACGGCCGGGCGGAGGTGATGATGAAGACCGCCGACGGCACGGTCGACGGCACCGGCCGCGTGGTCGGCGATGCGGCGGCGGACTGGCGCAGCACGCCGGCGGACGGCGAGGTCGACCAGCGCGACCGCACCGGTGCCAAGACGCTACCCGACGGCCGCCGCGTCGCGCCGCTGGTCGGTCGCATCCTGAAGGGGCCGGAATTCGTGACGGTGTTCGACGGTCGCACCGGTGCCGCGCTCGCCACCGCGCCCTATGCGCCGCCGCGCGACGCCGCCTCGCTCACGCCGACCACCGCGGCGTTGGCGGCGACGTGGGGCGATGGCTATGGCAACCGGTCCGACCGGTATCTGGCGGGGGTCGCCTATCTCGACGGCAGCCGGCCCAGCGCGGTGTTCGGGCGCGGTTACTATGCGCGCTCGGCGGTGGCGGCGTGGAACTGGCGCGGCGGCAAGCTGGTGCAGCGGTGGATGTTCGATTCCGCCGCGCCGGGCAACGCCGCCTATGCCAGCCAGGGCAATCACCAATTGTCGGTCGCCGATGTCGACGGCGACGGGCGTGACGAGGTGATCTACGGATCGATGGCGATCGACGACAATGGTCGCGGCCTGTGGAGCAGCGGCCTGGGCCATGGCGACGCGATGCACGTCTCCGATCTCGACCCCGCCCATCCGGGACTGGAGAAGTTCGGCGTGCACGAAAACGTGCGCGGCAATGGCGGCATCGGCGCGGCGATGCTCGATGCCCGCACCGGCCGGGTGCTGTGGACCAAGCCTGCCGATACCGACACCGGTCGCGGGCTCGCCGCCGATATCGATCCGCGCCATCCCGGTGCGGAAACCTGGGCGTCCAATGCCCCCGACCTGTTCGACGTGCATGGCCAGCCGATTCCCGGCGGCCGCCCCCGCGCGGCGAACTTCGCGATCTGGTGGGACGGCGATGCTCAGCGCGAACTGCTCGACGGCAACCGCATCGACAAATGGGACTGGCAGGCGGGGCGCGAGCGTCCGCTGCTGATCGCCGACGGCACCGAGTCGAACAACGGCACCAAGAAGAACCCCGCCCTCAGCGCCGATATCCTGGGCGACTGGCGCGAGGAACTGCTGGTGCGCAGCGCCGACAGTCGCGAACTGCGCATCTATGCCACGCCGTTTCCGACGACGTACCGGCTGGCGACGCTGATGCACGATCCGGTCTATCGGCTGGGCGTGGCGTGGCAGAACACCGCCTACAACCAGCCTCCGCACACCAGCTTCGATCTGGCGAGGCGGCTGACGGGGAAATAGGCGCCCCCTCGCCCTGAACAGAACGGCCCGCCGCTACCGCCCGGCCCTCAGCTTCGCGCGCAGGCGGCCGGGCAGCCAGCGCGCGGCGAAGGCGAGGCGGCGGGCGGTGGGGCCGATCGGCCAGAGCAGCCGGTCGCCATGCACCGCCGCCCATGCCGCCTCCGCCACCCGCTCCACGGCGGTGAACTCCAGCCCGGCGGCGACCACGCCGTCGCGGGCGCTGCGGTTGGACCCGGCCAGCGTCGCGTCCAGCAGCGGCGTGTCGATGAAGCCCGGCATCAGCGCGCGCACCTTGATCGCGTCGGGTGCCCATTCCGCGTCCAGCGCCTCGGTCAGCCCGCGCACCGCGCATTTGGTCGCGGCATAGGTGGCGAGACCGGGCGAGCCATAGATGCCCGCCGCCGACGCGGTGTTGAGCAGGCACGATCCCGGCCTCGCCTTCAGATACGGATAGGCCAGCCGCGCGCCGTCGATCATCGCGGTCAGGTTGATCGCGATCACCCGGTCGATTGCCGCGCCCGTCATTGCCGCCAGCGGGCCGCCCGCCGCGATCCCGGCATTGTTGAACAGCACGTCGAACCCGCCGTCCCGCCCGAAATCCGCCAGCATCCTCGCCCACGCATCGCGGTCGCACACGTCCATCGCATAGGTTGCCGCCCCCGCCGGCAGCAGCGCCGCCGTCGCCGCCAGCCGGTCCGCGTCGATATCGGCCAGCCCGATCCGCCAGCCGCGCGCGGCGAACAGTTGCGCCGTCGCCCGGCCGATGCCGGAGCCGCCGCCGGTAATCAGGATCGCGCGCATCCGTCCCCTCTCCCTTGTTGCTTGTCGCACCGGCTTCCCCCATCGTCGCGCCGGATGCAATCGCCCCCTTCCCCCATGGTGCCGCCCGCGATCCGCTGGGACCAGGTAGAGCGGCGGTACGGCACGGTCATGGCGGTCGATGGCGTGACGCTGGCGATCGACACGGGCGCGTTCGTCGCGCTGGTCGGCGCGTCGGGATCGGGCAAGTCGACGTTGCTCCGGATGGTCAACCGGCTGGTGCCGCCCAGTGCCGGCCGCGTGCTGGTGGACGGCACGGATGTCGCCGCCGGTCCCGCCCCGGCGCTGCGGCGACGGATCGGTTATGTATTCCAGCATATCGGCCTGTTCCCGCACATGACCGTGGGGGAGAACATCGCGATTGGGCCGAGGCTGGCGGGCGATCCGCCCGCCGATGTCGGACGGCTGCTCGATCTGGTCGAGCTGCCACGCGCCGTGGCGACGCGGATGCCCGCCGAACTGTCGGGCGGCCAGCGCCAGCGGGTCGGCATCGCCCGCGCGCTGGCGCCGGGTGCGAAGCTGCTGCTGCTGGACGAGGCGTTCGGCGCGCTCGATCCCGTCACGCGCGACGCGCTGGGCCGGCGACTGCGCGCATTGCACGACGAACTGGGGCTGACGACGGTGCTGGTGACGCACGACATGGCGGAGGCGCTGCTGCTGGCGACCCGCGTGGTGGTGATGGCGGCGGGGCGGATCGTCGCGGACGAGACGCCGGGGGCGTTGCTGGCCGGTACGGGCGGGGATGCGGCACAGGCGCTGGTCGGCGTGCCGCGCGCGCAGGCCGCACGGCTGGCGGCACTGGCCTCATGAACGCCTTTCTCGACGCGCTGGGCCGGGTGCCGCCGTTGCTGGCGCAGCATGTGCTGCTGGCGATGGCGGCGCTGGCGCTGGCGGTGGCGATCGCCGCGCCGCTGGCGATCGTGTCGGCGCGGCGGCCACGCGTGGCGCGGATCGCGCTGGGGTTCGCCAGCCTGATCCAGACCATTCCGTCGCTGGCGCTGCTGGCGCTGTTCTTTCCCGCATTGCTCAGCCTGTCGGCACTGGTCGGGGGCGGCATCCCCGCGCTCGGCTTCCTGCCGTCGCTGCTGGCGCTGACGCTCTATGCCCTGCTGCCGCTGCTGCGCAACGCGGTGGCGGGGCTGAACGGGATCGACCCGGCGGTGGTCGAGGCGGCGGACGCGGTGGGGATGACGCCGTGGCAGAAGCTGCGGCTGGTGGAGGCGCCGCTGGCCGCGCCGGTCGCCATCGCCGGGCTGCGGACGGCGGCGGTGTGGACGATCGGCGCGGCGACACTGTCGACCACGGTCGGCCAGCCCAGTCTCGGCGACCTGATCTTCGCCGGGTTGCAGACGCAAAGCTGGGCGCTGGTGCTGGCCGGCTGCGTCGCCGCCGCCGCGCTGGCGCTGGCGGTGGATGCCGGCATCGGGCTGGTCGAACGCGGCATCGCCACCCGCCGCCGCCCGGTCTGGCTGGGCGCGCTGGTGGCACTAGGGATCGGGCTGATCGCCGCCACCGCCCCGGCCTGGCCACGCGGCGGCGACGGCCCGGTGGTGGTGGTCGGCGCGAAGAATTTCGGCGAGCAGTATATCCTCGCCCGGCTGATCGGGCAGCGGCTGGAACGCGCCGGCTACCGCGTCGAATATCGCGACGGGTTGGGTTCGGCGGTGATCTTCGGCGCGGTGGCGAGCGGGACGATCGACGTCTATGTCGATTATGCCGGCACGATCTGGAGCAACGAGATGCACCGGCGCGACGTGCCGGCCCGCCCCGCGATGCTCGCCGCTATCGCCGATTGGGCGCGAACGACGCACCGGGTGCGGCTGCTGGCGCCGCTGGGGTTCGAGAATGCCTATGCCTTCGCGATGCCGGAACACGTCGCGGCGCAGCGGCGGATCGCGACGCTGGACGATCTCGCCGCGCAATCGCCGCGCCTGCGGCTGGGCAGCGATCTGGAATTCCTCGAACGCCCCGAATGGGCGGCGGTGCGGCGCGCCTATCCGATGCGGTTCGCGGCGACCACGCCGTACAGCCCGACGTTCATGTATCGCGCGCTGGGCAGCGGGCGGGTGGATGCGATCACCGCCTTCTCCTCCGACGGGCGGATCGCGGCGGAGCGGCTGCGCGTGCTGGCCGATCCACGCCGGGCGATACCGGGATACGATGCGATCCTGCTGCTCGCACCCGACCGGGCGGCCGACGCCCGCTTCACCGCCGCGCTGCGACCGCTGGCGGGGAAGATCGACGTGGCGACGATGCGGCAGGCGAATTACCGGGTAGACCGCGATGCGGACAAGGAAACGCCGGAACAGGCGGCGACCTGGCTGGCGAAGCAACTGGGGTTGTAGGCCCCTATCCCACCATCCGTCATGGCGAGCACAGCCAAGCAATCCAGGGCGGCACATGCGGCGCTGGATTGCTTCGCTGCGCTCGCAATGACGGTGGGAATGGGAACGAACACCACCCCCCGAACGCGACACGGCCCGCATATCCGGCATGGATACGCGGGCCGTGTCGTGGCTGCCGAGGATGGTGGGCGCGACAGGGATTGAACCTGTGACCCCACCCGTGTGAAGGGTGTGCTCTACCGCTGAGCTACGCGCCCATCCTCGTGCGGAGGGAGGCCATTAGTCGGCCGCCCCGCGCCTGTCCAGCCGTTAGTTGACCGAATCCTTCAGGATCTTGCCCGCCTTGAACTTGGGCTGGGTCGATGCCTTGATCGTCATCGGTTCGCCGGTGCGCGGATTGCGCCCCGCCGACGCCTTGCGCCGCGAGACGGAAAAGGTGCCGAACCCGACCAGACGCACCTCCTCTCCCTTCTTGAGAGTGACGGAGATGGTGTCGAACACCGCCTCCACCGCTTTCACCGCATCGCTGCGCGCCAGTCCCGAATGATCGGCCACCGTCGCGATCAGCTCCTGCTTGTTCATGGACGAACCCCCTTCACGAATCATGGTCCACGCGCAGCCCGGGCCACGCGCATGAGCCCCTCAATAGCAGGCGCGGCCCCGATGAAGTCAACCGACCAGGGCGATCGTCGCGACGAACGGCAGGACGACCCACCGGATCGTTCCGCCGCCCGTCGCGCCGATCATCACCCGGCATCAGTGGTGGAGTTCGGCTCCCGCCGCCGGCACCCCCTGCGGCGGCAGCGCGGCGAGTTCGTCGGCATCGGTCCAGTCGATCGCCACCAGTGGTTCGGTCAACGCCAATCGCAGCACCTCGTCGACATGCTTGACCGGGATGATGGTCAGCCCCTCCTTCACATTGGCGGGGATTTCAGCGAGGTCCTTCTCGTTCTCCTCGGGGATCAGCACGGTGGTGATGCCGCCGCGCAGCGCCGCCAGCAGTTTCTCCTTCAGCCCGCCGATCGGCAGCACGCGACCGCGCAGGGTAACCTCGCCGGTCATCGCAATCTCGCGCCGCACCGGTACACCGGTCAGCGTCGAGACGAGCGAGGTGACGAGGCCGATACCCGCCGACGGCCCGTCCTTGGGCACCGCGCCCTCGGGCAGGTGGACATGGACGTCCTTGCGGTGGAACAGCGACGGCTTGATACCGTAGCTCGGCGCCCGTGCCTTCACGAAGCTCCACGCCGCCTCGACCGACTCCTTCATCACATCGCCCAGCTTGCCGGTGGTCTTCACCGCGCCGCGTCCGCCGACCGTCACGCTCTCGATCGTCAGCAACTCGCCGCCGACCTCGGTCCAGGCCAGCCCGGTCACCGCACCGATCTGATGCTCCGTCTCCGACAGGCCGTGGCGGTATTTCTGGACGCCCGCGAACTCGTGCAGGTTCTCCGGCGTCACAGTGACCGACGTCGCCTTGCCCTCCAGGATACGGCGCAGCGCCTTGCGGCACAGCTTGGCGATCTCGCGCTCAAGCGTGCGGACGCCCGCCTCGCGGGTATATTGCTGGATCAGCGCGCGGAGCCCGTCGTCGGTCAGCGTGAACTCGTCCGGCTTCAGCCCGTGCGCGTCGATCTGCTTCTGCACCAGATGGCGGTCGGCGATCGCGACCTTCTCGTCCTCGGTATAGCCTTCCAGCCGGATGATCTCCATCCGGTCGAGCAGCGGCTGCGGCAGGTTCAGCGTGTTCGCGGTGCAGACGAACATGATGTCCGACAGGTCGAGGTCGATCTCCAGATAATGGTCCTGGAACTTGCCGTTCTGTTCGGGGTCCAGCACCTCCAGCAGCGCCGACGCCGGGTCGCCGCGAAAATCCTGACCCAGCTTGTCGATCTCGTCGAGCAGGAACAACGGGTTGGAGGCACCCGCCTTTTTCAGGTTGGTGACGATCTTGCCTGGCAGCGAGCCGATATAGGTGCGGCGGTGACCCCGGATCTCCGCCTCGTCACGCACGCCGCCCAGCGACTGGCGGATGAACTCACGCCCGCACGCCTTGGCGATCGACTTGCCGAGACTGGTCTTGCCCACGCCCGGCGGGCCGACGAGGCACAGGATCGGCCCCTTCAGCTTGTTGGTGCGGGCCTGCACGCCGAGATATTCGACGATCCGGTCCTTCACCTTCTCCAGCGCGTAATGATCCTCGTCCAGCACCGCCTGCGCGGCGGCGATGTCCTTCTTCACCTTGGTCTTCTTGCCCCAGGGCAGGCCGAGCAGCACGTCGAGGTAATTGCGCACCACCGTCGCCTCGGCGCTCATCGGCGCCATCGTCTTCAGCTTCTTCAGCTCGGCGGTCGCTTTGGTGCGCGCCTCCTTCGACAGTTTCAACGTCGCGATCTTCTGGGTCAGTTCGGCGAGTTCGTCGCCCTCATTCTCCTCGTCGCCATTGCCCAACTCGCGCTGGATCGCCTTCAACTGCTCGTTGAGGTAATATTCGCGCTGCGACTTCTCCATCTGGCGCTTGACGCGGCTCTTGATCTTCTTCTCGACCTGCAGGACGCCGAGTTCGCCCTCCATCAGCGCGAAGGTCATCTCCAGCCGCTTGGCGGGATCGGTTTCCACCAGCAGCGCCTGCTTGTCGGCCACCTTCACCGCAATGTTCGCCGCCACCGCATCGGCCAGCTTCGACGCATCGTCGATCTCGCCCAGCTGCACCGCGGTTTCGGCGGGCAGCTTCTTGTTGAGCTTGGCGTAATTCTCGAACTGGCCGACGACCGAGCGCATCAGCGCCTCGGTCTCGGCACCTTCCGGTTCCAGATCGGCGATCGCCTCGATCGTCGCGGTCAGGTGCGTCTCGCCCGCGGTCAGTTCGCCCAGCCGGCCGCGCTCCTTGCCTTCGACCAGCACGCGCACGGTGCCATCGGGCAGTTTCAGCAATTGCAGGACGGTGGCGGTGACGCCCACCTCGTACAGGTCCTCGCGCGCGGGATCGTCCTCGGCGGGATCGAGTTGCGCGACGAGGAATATCTCCTTGTCGGCGTTCATGGCCGATTCCAGCGCGGCGACCGATTTGTCGCGGCCGACGAACAACGGCACGATCATGTTCGGGAAGACGACGATGTCACGCAGCGGCAGGACGGGATAGGACTGGTTCATGCAAACTCCGGTCGGCCCCGATCGGGGCCACGATGGTTCTTTATATGGGATGTGCGAACGATCCATCAATCTGGCCACCGCCCTGATTGTGATCCGCTCTTGCCAAGCCATCGGCGGTGCGCAACGATGCGTCATGAATCGTATACTTTCATCGCTGATCGCGGTCGCGTTCATCCCCGCCGCCGCCGCGCAGACCGGCACGCTGCCCGCCAAGGGCACGCCGGCCCTGACCGAACAGACCAAGGTTTCCGGTGGCCTCCGCCCGGCCGAACAGACCGCGCTGACGTCCGACCGGGCCGATCTGGCGTTCGAGCTGCATCCCGACAGCTACCGCCTGACCGGGGTGGCGACACTGGATTTCACCGCGAAGGCACCGGTCGCCCGGCTGGTGATCGATCTCGATCGCAACCTGCCCGTCACCGCGATTGCGATCGACGGCGTCGCCTTGCCCGCCGGGCGCTGGTCGAATCCGCAGGGGCAGTTGACCATCCCGCTGCCCCGGCCGCTCGCGGCGGGTGGCAAGGTATCCGCGCGCATCACCTATGGCGGCACCCCGCATGTCGCGGTGCGCGCGCCGTGGGACGACGGGGTGGTGTGGTCAAAGACGCCAGCAGGGGCGACCTGGTTCGCGACCACGGCGGAGGGGTATGGCTGCGACCTGTTCTGGCCGTGCTTCGATTTTCCCGAGGGGGAGCCGGGCAGCGTGACGCTGCACATCACCGTGCCCAGGGGATTGAAGGCCCCCTCGAACGGCCGGCTGCTCGGCGTCGACACGCTGCCCGACGGGCGCACGACGTGGAACTGGCGGACCGATCACCCCAACACCTATGCGATCGCGCTGAACGTCGGCCCGTACGAAGAGATCGCCGGGACCTATAAAAGCCGGTTCGGCAACACGATCCCGATGTTCTACTGGTACCTGCCCGGCGAGAAAGCGAAGGCGGAAAAGCTGTTCGCCGAGTTCGCCCCGACGCTCGACTTCTTCGAAAGCACGATCGGCCCCTACCCCTTCGGCAACGAGAAGGTCGGCGTGATCGAGACGCCGCACAAGGGCATGGAGCACCAGACGATCAATGCCTATGGCAACGACTATGCCAAGGCGGCGGAGGGGTTCGACTGGCTGTTCCAGCACGAATTCGCGCATGAATGGTTCGCCAACCAGCTGACCGCCGCCAACTGGGACGATTACTGGCTGCACGAGGGCTATGGCACCTACATGCAGCCTGCCTATGGCGAATGGCGCGAGGGCGCGGCGCGGTATGCCGCGATGATGAACGGCCAGCGCGGCGGCATCGCCAACCGGGTGCCGATCGTTCGTGGCCGCGTCATCACCGAGGAGGAGGTGTACGAGGCGGACAAGGGCGGCCCCGGCCTCGACATCTACAACAAGGGGTCGTGGATGCTCCACACGCTGCGCTGGGCGATCGGCGACAAGGCGTTCTGGGACGTGACCCGGCTGGCCGTCTATGGCCGCCTCGATCCGAAACCCGGCAACTTCGTGCCCCGCTTCGGCTCGACGACCGAATATGAAGGCTTCGTCGCCCGCGTGACGGGCAAGGACTATCGCTGGTTCTTCGATGCGTACCTGCGTCAGGCGGCATTGCCCGATCTGATCCCGACGCGGACCGGCGACACGCTGACGCTGGCATGGCACGTGCCGGGGAACGGCCCCTTCCCGCTTCCGGTCGAACTGGCGGTCGACGGCGTCCGCCGGACCCTGCCGATGACGGAGGGGCGTGCGACGTTGAATGTGCCCGCCTCGGCGCATGTCGTGATCGATCCCGACGCCCGCGTGTTGAGACGATCGATCGCGATCGAGGAGATGCAGGCATGGCAAAGCGGACGGCAGGGTCGACCGGCGAAATGAGCGGCACCGCCCTCGGCATCCGCCGGGCGGCGGAAATGGCGGCGGTGTTCATGATCGGCGACGGGTTGCTCGGGCTGCTCCAGCCGACCCGCCATGTCGATCTGTGGCGATCGGACGTGGCGGCGGTGGATGCGCTGGTGCGCCCGTTCGGTGGACGCCCGACCCGGCGGCGCTGGTACGGCGCGCTGCAACTGGCGGCCGGCGTGACGCTGGCGGCGGGATTGCGGCCGCCGCGATGAAGGTCAGCGCCGGTGCGGCACCGCCTTGTCGCGTGTCGCGCCGGCATAGTTGCCCGTCGCCAATATGAACGGCCGGGTCGCGGCCCGGACGATCCGCTTCAACGCCAGACTGCCGCGTCCCCAGTCCTTGCCGTCCATGCCTCGTCGGCCGGATATCTTGGGATCGGTGAAGAAGTAGGTGCGGACCGGCACGTCGGTGGATTGCAGCACCTGCGCGGACAGGATCATCTCCGGCGGCAGGCGGTTCACGTCGTCGCGCAGCGAGAGATAACGGTCGCGGAGGATCGCGTCGAATCCCGCCTTCGTCCAAATGAACAGCCGCATGTCCAGCCACGGGCGCCGCCGGTTCCAGATGTCGCCCGCGAAATCGACGCCGCGGCGGGCGCGGACCACCTTGGGCAGGTTCGACACCAGATAACGCCCGGTCACCTTCACGACGGTGCCATCACCCAGATACGGAACATGGTCCATCGCGTGCTGGATCAACGCCAGCTCGCCATAGCCGTACCCATAGGCGGGCGGATATTCGATGCCGGGATAGGACATCACATCGATCGGATGGCCGGCCGCCACCTGCTCGAACGCGGTCATGTCGCTGGCCGAGTTGTCGACGAACAGGATCCGGTCGATGCCATGCCCGATCATGCCGCGATAGAATGTCAGCGCGCGCAGATACTCGTCACGCCGCGCATCCGCATTGGCGATCATCGTCCGCATCCCGCCGGCGGGTGCGACCGTCGCGGTCATCAGCAGGGTCACCGGATCATCGGACATCGTGTTGGACCTTCGCCATCCTCGACCCGCCGGTCGATGCCGCATCCCGGCCGGCGTACCGACCGGCGATCGTCAGATCATCGCCGCGACGATCGCGGCCTTCATCCGGGTTTCGCCGGTACGGGCCGACCGTATCTCACGCAGCCGCCCGACCGTATGGCCATCCAGCATCGTGCGCAGCGTCGCCTGCACGGCCGGCGGCGCGGTATCGCCGAACCGGTCGCGAAACGCCAAAAGCGTATTGCGCGCCAGCGCGGCCTGCCGGCGACAACTGTCCAGCCGCCGCAGCGGTTCGCCCAGACGACCGAACCAGCGGGAAAACAGCCGCTCCGTCATCGGCGCACCGACCGTGTTGGCGCCATGCTGCCGATAGAGGACCAGCGGTTCCTCGACGCTGTCGACCACCCCGAAGGCGGCCGCGACCAGCGCCAGCCACCAGTCGTGCATCATCACCTCCGCCGGCACCGGCAGCGCCAACCGCATCAGCGCGTCGTTGATCAGCATGGTGCAGCCGGGCACGTGATTGCTGAGCAGGAAATCGCGGGGGGCCGACGCCTTCAGGCTTTTGCTGGTGAACCGGAAGAAACTGTCGCCCAGCACGTTCAGGTCGGAATCGACGACCTTCAGGTCGCTGAACACCATCACCGGCGCCCCCGGTTGGCGCGCCTCGCATTCCTGCATCCGGCGCATCAGCGACGATAGCTTGTTCGGTTCCCAGACATCGTCCTGATCCGCCAGCGCGACATAGCCACCGCCGGTTTGCGTCATCGCGTTGCTGAAATTACCGATCACGCCACGCGCGGCGGTGTTGCGATGGACGGCCGCCCCGTCCCACAGGGCGGCGACCATCTCGCGCGTGCGATCGGTGGAGCTATCGTCGGATACGACGAGACGGACGTCCTGCCAGTCCTGTGCCCGAACGGACGCGAGGAACGGTTCCAGATAGCGTTCGCCATTGTACGTAGCCAAAGCTACCGAAATCGCCGTCATTCACCGCCCCCGCATACCACCCGTCCGCCGACCCCTAACCTCCCCGTCAGGCCGCGTCGCCCGCTTTCTTCTTCTCGGCATAGACGCGGATCGGTTCCTTGCGACCTTCGACCACGTCCTTGTCGATCATCACCTCGTCGACGCCGTCCATGCCGGGCAGGTCGAACATCGTGTCGAGTAGGATACCCTCCAGGATCGATCGCAGGCCGCGCGCGCCGGTCTTGCGCTCGATGCCCTTCTTGGCGACCGCGGTCAGCGCCTCGTCGGTGAAGCCCAGATCGACCTGCTCCATCTCGAACAGCTTCTGATACTGCTTCACCAGCGCGTTCTTCGGTTCCTTCAGGATCTTGACGAGCGCCCCGACGTCGAGGTCCTCCAGCGTCGCGATCACCGGCAGGCGGCCGACGAACTCGGGGATCAGGCCGAACTTCAACAGATCCTCCGGCTCGGTCGACCGCAGCACCTCACCGGTGCGGCGTTCCTCGGGCGTGGCGACATAGGCGCCGAACCCGATCGACTTGCCCTGCAACCGGTCGCCGATGATCTTTTCGAGACCGCTGAACGCGCCGCCACAGATGAACAGGATGTTCGTCGTGTCGACCTGCAGGAATTCCTGCTGCGGATGCTTGCGCCCGCCCTGCGGCGGCACGCTGGCGGTGGTGCCCTCCATCAGCTTCAGCAATGCCTGCTGCACGCCCTCGCCCGACACATCGCGCGTGATCGACGGATTTTCGGCCTTACGGCTGATCTTGTCGATCTCGTCGATGTACACGATGCCGCGCTGCGCCCGCTCGACATTATAGTCGGATGCTTGGAGCAGCTTGAGGATGATGTTCTCGACATCCTCACCGACATAACCCGCCTCGGTCAGCGTCGTCGCGTCGGCCATGGTGAACGGCACGTCGAGGATGCGCGCCAGCGTCTGCGCCAGCAGCGTCTTGCCGCAACCGGTAGGGCCGACGAGCAGGATGTTGGACTTGGCGAGTTCGACGTCCGCACCCTTGGCGCCGTGGTTCAGCCGCTTGTAGTGGTTGTGCACCGCCACCGACAGCACGCGCTTCGCCTGCTTCTGCCCGATGACGTAATCGTCGAGCACGTTGCAGATTTCCTGCGGGGTCGGCACGCCGCCGTCCTTCTTGGATACCAGCGCCGACTTCGTCTCCTCGCGGATGATGTCGTTGCAGAGTTCCACGCACTCGTCGCAGATGAAGACGGTCGGACCCGCGATCAGCTTGCGTACTTCGTGCTGCGACTTGCCGCAGAAAGAGCAGTAGAGGGTGCTCTTCGAGTCGCCACCGCTCAGCTTCGTCATTAAGATAACCCTCTTGGTCGATACGCCATCCGCACCGACACATTGCGCATGGGCGGATCCAGGGGCGGATCACGCCGGACGACAGATATGGCAATCCCGCCCCGGCTCTACAAGCGATAACCGGCCGCGCCCGGTTGCCCGGCCACGGAGCGGCCGGGCGCGGCGACGGGGCGGGAAGCCGATCAGGCGGTGGCCGCGCCGTCTTCCGAAGGCATCGGCCGCTTGTCGAACACCTCGTCGATCAGTCCGAAATCCTTCGCCTCGGACGACGACAGGAAGGTGTCGCGGTCCATCTTGCGCTCGATCTCCTCGATCGGCTGACCGGTGTACTTGGCGTACAGCTCGTTCATCCGCGCACGGATGCGCAGGATTTCCTTGGCCTGGATCTCGATGTCCGATGCCATGCCCTGCGCGCCGCCGGACGGCTGGTGGATCATGATCCGCGCATTGGTGAGCGCGACGCGCATCCCCTGCTCGCCCGATGCCAGCAGGAAGCTGCCCATCGATGCCGCCTGCCCGATGCACACCGTGCCGACGCGCGGCCGGATGTACTGCATCGTGTCATGGATCGCCATGCCCGCCGTGACGACACCCCCCGGCGAGTTGATGTACATGAAGATGTCCTTCTTCGGGTTCTCCGATTCGAGGAACAGCAACTGCGCGGTGATGAGGCTGGCCATGCCGTCCTCCACCCCGCCCGTCACGAACACGATGCGTTCGCGCAGCAGGCGGCTGAAGATGTCGAACGAGCGCTCGCCGCGGTTCGACTGCTCGATGACGATCGGCACCAGACCGGCCCGGGTCTGCTGGAGGCCGACGCCGGCCTGCGCCAGCGGGCTCGCGAAATCGCCGGTCTCGAACGGATTGTGCATGGGTGAACTCTCTGATGGCATGAAGAGCCCCTATGTCGCCCGCCAGCCGGGGGAGTTCAACCCCGCCCCGAAACGATCAGGGTTAACGCGCGACCCTAACAGTCATGCGCCCGGCGCGGGATACGTCAGATAGGCCAGCCGCCGCATCTCGCGCCGCCCCCGCACCACGGTATCGAGGATCAGCCCCGCGAAGAAACAGAGCGCCGCCACGATCACCAGTCCCGTGACGAGGATCGCGGTAGGGAAACGCGGCACCAGCCCGGTCTGCGCATAGGTGACGACCAGCGGCACCGCGAGCGCGACGGCGACCAGCGCCAGCAACAGACCGAGCCCGCCGAAATACAGCAGGGGCCGTTCGATCCGGTACAATGTCAGGATCGTCGACAGGATACGCCAGCCGTCGCCGTACGTGGACAGCTTCGATTCCGACCCCTCCGGCCGGGCATAATAGGGCGTCTCGATCTCCGCGCACGGCATCCTGAGTTCCAGCGCATGGACCGAGATTTCCGTTTCGATCTCGAACCCCGCCGACAGCGACGGGAAACTCTTCACGAACCGGCGCGAGAAGACGCGGTAGCCCGACAGGATATCGGTGAAACTGCGCCCGAACAGCCGCGCCAGCATGCCGGTCAGCAACGCATTGCCGAAGCGGTGGCCCCGCCGGTACGATTCCTGCACCTGGCTGACGCGGCTGCCGACGATCATGTCGAGCTGTTCGTCCACCAGCCGCTCGACCAGCAGCGGCGCGGAGGCGGCGTCGTAGGTCGCGTCGCCGTCCGCCATCACATAGACATCGGCGTCGATGTCGGCGAACATCCGCCGCACCACCGCGCCCTTGCCCTGGATGCGTTCGCGCCGCACGACCGCCCCGGCGCGCTCCGCCACCTCGACGGTGCGGTCGGCGGAGTTGTTGTCGTAGACATGGATCACCGCGTCGGGGAGCGCGGCGCGGAAGCCGGCCACGGTCTGCGCGATCGCCGCTTCCTCGTTGTAGCAGGGCAGCAGGACGGCGATGCGGAGCGCGCGCGGGCCGGTCATGATCGGGTCTTCTCCGTGACGCTATTGCTGACCCGTGGTCCGCTCGTACCCGCCTTGCAGGATCGTATCGCGGCACGTCGCGGTCCAGCATCGATCGGCGTCGCGTGCCGCGATGGCGGCCTCGTCGTGACGACTCATCACCAGCCAGCCGATCACCGCGACGACGACCAGCACCGCCACGACGATCAACTGGATATTGCCCCCGCGATCACCATTCGCCACGCGCCGTTCGCCTCCGTTTTCCATGCCGCAACGGTCACCCCGATCGCCGGACCGGGGCGGCCGTCATCGGGCGATCAGCCCTCGGACTTCACCTTCTTGGCCCGCGGCTTCTTGACCGGGGCGTCGGCGGCTTCGGTACCCTCGGCCTTTTCGGCAGCCTCAGGCGCAGACTCGGCGACCTGCGTCTCGGCGTCGACCGGGGCGGCGGCCTTCTTGGCGCGCGGCTTCTTCGCCTTGAGCGCCGGCGCGTCCTCCACGTTACCGCTCACCTCGGTCTCGGCGACCGGGGTGGCGTGATCGTGGTCATGGCCGTGATCGTGGTCATGCCCGTGGTCGTGCGCATGGTCATGGTCGTGCGCATGATCGTCGTGGTTATGGATGTGCGTGCCGGTCGCGAAGCCGTCTTCGCTCTCGATCGCCGCTTCCAGTTCCTCGCGGGTTGAATCACGGTCGGTGATCGTCGCCTTCTCGAACAGGAAGTCGACGACCTTGTCCTCGTACAGCGGCGCGCGCAGCTGGGCGGCCGCCATCGGCTCCTGCTGGACATACTGCATGAAGCGCTGGCGATCCTCGGGACCGTATTGCTGCGCGGCCTGCGCGATCAGCCGGTTCATTTCCTGCTGGCTCACCTCGA
Organism: Sphingomonas sp. CFBP 8760; assembly: GCF_014841615.1. Lineage (GTDB taxonomy): Bacteria > Pseudomonadota > Alphaproteobacteria > Sphingomonadales > Sphingomonadaceae > Sphingomonas. The sequence continues at coordinate 260,836 of NZ_JACYUG010000001.1, forward strand.
TGCCGTTGGCCTGGCCGATCTCGGACAGCAACAGGCCCAGGCGGACGCGACGCTCGGCGATCTTGCGGTAATCGTCGCGCTCGGCCTCCATCTCGGCCTTCGCCTTTTCGGGGTCGGCCTCGTGGGTCGCCTCATGCTCCAGCTGCGCCCAGATCTGGCTGAACTCGGCCTCGACCATCGACGGCGGCACCTCGAAGTCATGCCCCTCGGCCAGCTGGTCGAGCAGCTTGCGCTTCATGTGGGTGCGCGTCAGGCCGTTATGCTCCTGCTCGATCTGCCCCTTGATGAGGCCGCGCAGCTGCTCCAGGCTTTCCAGCCCGAGATTCTTGGCCATGTCGTCGTCGATCTTGGCCTCGCCCGCGGTCTTCACCGACTTGACGACGAGGTCGAAGGTCGCGGGCTGGCCGGCGAGGTTCTTCGCCTGATAGTCCTCGGGGAAGGTGACGGAGATCTGCTTCTCGTCGCCCGCCTTCACGCCGACGATCTGATCCTCGAAACCGGGGATCAGCCGGCCCGAACCGATCTCGACACCCATGTCGGTGCCGGTGCCACCCTCGAACGCGACGCCGTCGGCGGTCTTGCCGACGAAATCGACGGTGACGAGGTCGCCCTGCTCGGCCGCCTTGTCGCCGGCATCGTCCCAGCTCTTCTGGCCTTCGGCGAACTTGGCGATCTGCTCGTCCACCGCCGCGTCGGCGACGGGCACGGTCAGCCGCTCCAGCACCAGCGCGTCGATCGCGGGGGCGGGCACCTGCGGCAGCACTTCGAGCGTCACCGTGATCTCGGCATCCTTGCCGGGCTCATAGCCTTCGGCCAGCTCGACCGAGGGCTGCATCGCGGGGCGCAGCTGGTTGTCGACCATCAGCTGCTGGATGCCCTGCTGGATCGCGGCATTCAGCGCGTCCTGCGCCAGCGCCTCGCCGTGCATCTTGCGGACCAGATTGGTCGGCACCTTGCCGGGGCGGAAACCGGGCATCTTCACCTGGGGGGCGACGCGCTTCACCTCGGCATCGACCTTGGCGTCGATATCCTTGGCGGTGATGGTGAGCGTGTAGGCGCGCTTCAGCCCCTCGTTCAGCGTCTCGACAGTCTGCATTGCTGGCCTTCGATCTGGAGAAATCTGTTGTCGGGCGACCACGCCTTGCGCCGGGCGGGACTGGTGCGGGCGAAGGGACTCGAACCCCCACATCTTGCGATGGCAGGACCTAAACCTGCTGCGTCTACCAGTTCCGCCACGCCCGCACTGCTGGACCCGTCGTTGGGGTGTCCCGACAAAACAACGCTTCGTCGGGCGGCCCCTTGGGCGGGCGTCTATACCAGCACGACGCCCTACGGCAAGCACGCAGGCAACCGCAAGTGTCTTGCCGCGTTGAAAGACCCGAAGGAGAAGAACCGATGGCCACCCAGCCCCCCACCGAGGTCCCCACCCCCGATCCCCAGCCGGCCCAGCCCGACAGCCCCCCGCCGGAGATCACCACGCCCAGCCCCGACTTCGACCAGCCCTCTCCCGGCACCCCCGCCAACGACCCCGGCACCGCGCAGCCGGCGGAGATCTGAGATGGCCGGCGACCAGCACGACGACCGGAACAGCGATGCCCTGCCCGAAAGCCACGCCGGCACCGATCCGGCATCCTCGTCGGCAGCACGGGACGACGATGCACGCAGCGATCTGGAACAGGCGGTCGCCGCCCGTTCCGACGCGGTCGAACGCGGCGAAGGCGGGCCGGATACGGTGACGGCACCGGGTGACTTCGCAGGCACCGGTGGCACCGGCGGCGTGGTCCGCAATCAGGATCAGGACGCGCAGTAACCCGTTCCGACGGAAGACAGCCGATAAGGAAAAGGGGCGGTACCGTGTCGGTGCCGCCCCTTTTCACGTGATACGGGAAACCGGACGGCGATGACGCGATGCGGGCCGATCCGCCATGGTCACGCTACCCCCGCCCGCCATGGCGAACGGGGGCCCGTCATGCGGGCCTGGAGCCGGATGAGATCAGGTCGAACCGGATGTTCGTCGTTGCGAGCGGAGCGAAGCAATCCAGGGCGTCCTGGTCCGGCGCTGGATTGCTTCGCTCCGCTCGCCATGACGGATCGGGTCAGAACAATGTCATCCCGCTCTAACCGGCCGATACGCGGCGACGCAGGCGATCCAGCACCTGCGGATCGGTGATGCGGCGGTACACCGCCTCCACCGCGCTGAACACGCCGAACAGGAACAGCCCGGCTGCGACCAGCACCTGCCAGTCGTCGGGGATGCGATCCAGCGCCTGTTCCATGCCGCCGGCTGCCGCCGCGCGCTCCTGCCGGCTCGCCTCCCACATGAACAGCGCGGTCATCGCGAACACCACGCCGCGCGCGAGATAACCGGCCCGGCCGACCCAGGCGATCCACGGCCGGCCGGCGACGGCGGGGTCGAGATGCTTCAGGAAACCCAGCCGGTACGCCTTGACGATCTGGAACGCCGCCAGCGCGAGCAGGATCGCGGCGACCACGACCAGCATCCAGCTGCCGCCCGGCAGCGCCAGCGCGGTGGATGCGCCCTGTTCCGCCGAATCGGAAGACGATCCCTTGCCGCCCGTCGCCAGCCCGATCGCCGCCCAGCACAGGAACAGGTGGATGATCCCGGACACGCCGCCGCCCAGCCGCTGCGCAATGCCCTTCGCGCCGGTGCCCTGCCCCTCGGTATCGATCAGCGCCTCCGACAGCCGCCAGACGCCGTAACCGAGAAACCCGATCGCCATGATGCCGAGCAGGATGCCGCCGCCGACACCCTGGATATAGGCCAGCGCCCCCTCATTGTCCTCGGTCCGCCCCAGCCGCAGCGCCAGATAGCCGATCGCGGCATACATCAGCGCCCGCGCGGCGAAGCCCAGCCGCGCCAGCATCTCGAACCCATTGATTCCCGGCATGTACGTCTCCCTTTGCGCGGGCAACCGTCATGCAGGGGCGATCGTTCCGCCAAGGTTACGAAGTGGTCGGTGGCCGCCGGAACACCGGTGGCGGGAGTACCGGCCGAAACCGGTCATATCCATCGTTCGGAATGCCCCGGCTCCGCCAGCCCTGCGACGCCACGGCAAACCACGTCGTGGATGCCGCCCCTCACACGCCACCGTCAGGGCACAACGGCCGTCAGGGCACGACGACATGCCCCCCCCTTGCCGTCATTGCGAGCGCAGCGAAGCAATCCAGCGCCACACGCGTGACGCTCCCGATCGCATCGCCGCACCCGCGATCACGCCAAAGGTTCAGACCAATGCCATCACGCTCCGGACCCCGACATCACGCCCGCGCTTCCGCCACGCCCCCGGAATTGTGGCGCAGCGCCTTCAGCACGGTGTCGATGATCGCGGCGGCGTCCAGCCCCGCCTCGGCATATTGCACGTCGGGCTTGTCCTGATCCTGGAACGTATCGGGCAGCCGCATCGTGCGCAGCTTCAGCCCGCCGTCGATCAGCCCCTCGTCCGAAGCCAGCGTCAGCACATGCGCGCCGAACCCGCCGACCGCGCCCTCCTCGATCGTCACCGCCACCTCGTGCGTGGTCAGCAGGCGGCGGATCAATGCCTCGTCCAGCGGCTTGGCGAAGCGCAGGTCGGCCACGCTCGTCGACAGGCCCTTCGCCTCCAGCTGGTCCGCGGCCTTCAGCGCCTCGGTCAGGCGGGTGCCGAGCGACAGGATCGCCACCGTCTTGCCCTCGCGCACCATCCGGCCCTTGCCGATCTCCAGCACCTGCGGCACGTCCGGCAGCGCGACCCCGGTGCCGGCGCCGCGCGGATAACGCACCGCGATCGGGCCGCTGTCGTGCGCGACGCAGGTATGCGTCATGTGGACCAGCTCCGCCTCGTCGGCGGCGGCCATCACCACGAAATTGGGCAGGGTCGCCAGATAGGTGACGTCGAACGACCCGGCATGGGTCGCGCCGTCCGCCCCGACCAGCCCGGCGCGGTCGATCGCGAAGCGGACCGGCAGGTTCTGGATCGCCACGTCATGGACCACCTGGTCGTAGGCGCGCTGGAGGAAGGTGGAATAGATCGCGCAGAACGGCCGCATCCCCTGCGCGGCCAGCCCGGCGGCGAAGGTCACGCCGTGCTGTTCGGCGATGCCCACGTCGAAGAACCGGTCGGGATAGCTGGCGGCGAACGCCTCCAGTCCGGTGCCCGACGGCATCGCCGCGGTGATCGCGCAGATGCGGTCGTCGGTGGCCGCGGCATCGGCCAGCGCCTGCCCGAACACGTTCTGATACTGGGGCGGCCCCGGCGGCGCCTTCGCCTGCGCGCCGGTGATGACGTCGAACTTCTGGACGCCGTGATACTTGTCCGCCGACGCCTCCGCCGGGGCATAGCCCTTGCCCTTCTTCGTCACGACATGGACGAGGATCGGCCCCTCCTCGGCATCGCGGACATTCTCCAGCACCGGGATCAGATGGTCCAGGTTATGGCCGTCGATCGGGCCGACATAATAGAAACCCAGTTCCTCAAACAGCGTGCCGCCCATGGTCATGCCGCGCGCGAACTCATCGGTCTTGCGCGCCGCCTGATGGAAGGGGCGCGGCAGTTTGCGCGCCAGCTTCTTCATCATCTCGCGGATGCTCAGGAATTCGCGACTCGACACGATCCGGCTCAGATAGGCGGACAGGCCACCCACCGGCGGCGCGATCGACATGTCGTTGTCGTTCAGGATCACGACCAGCCGGTTGCCCGCCTGCTCGGCATTGTTCATCGCCTCGTATGCCATGCCCGCCGACATCGCGCCGTCGCCGATCACCGCGATGCCCTTGCCCGGGGTGCCGGCCAGCTTGTTGGCGATCGCGAAGCCCAGCGCGGCGGAGATCGAGGTCGACGAATGCGCCGCGCCGAACGGGTCGTATTCGCTTTCGGAACGCTTGGTGAAGCCCGACAGGCCACCGCCCTGCCGTAGCGTCCGGATGCGGTCGCGCCGCCCGGTCAGTATCTTGTGCGGATAGCATTGATGGCCGACATCCCAGACCAGCCGGTCGCGCGGGGTATCGAACACGTAATGGATCGCCGTCGTCAGTTCGACCACGCCCAGCCCCGATCCCAGATGCCCGCCGGTCGTCCCGACCGCTGAAATCGTTTCCAGCCGCAACTCGTCGGCAAGCTGCCGCAGATCTTCGGGTTTCAGGCGGCGGAGGTCGTCTGGCGTCGAAACGGTGTCGAGCAAGGGCGTTACGGGAAGGTCAACCATCGAACGGGCTTACCCTTCCGTCGCGACCGTGTCGATTGCCGACCGTATCGGTCCGGCCATATCAGGCCGCGGCGGGCACCGCGTCCGACAGCGCGCGGCGGCAGTCGGCGCATTGCCCCCGCACCTCGATCACCGGCCGCACCGGCGCGAAGCCGGCGGCGCGGGCGGCGGCACGGACGTCGCCGGTGACACGGTCGTCATCCAGATGCGTCGTCTGCCCGCACCCGTCGCACACCAGGAAGATGCAGTCGTGCAGGCAGTCGGGATGCGCGTTGACGATATAGGCGTTCGCGCTTTCCACCCGGTGCGCCAGATTGGCCCCGACGAACAGGTCGAGGATGCGATAGACGCTGTTGGCGGCCACCCGCCGCCCCTCCGCCTTCGACACCGCATCGGCGATGTCATAGGCGCTGGCCGGCTTCGCGAACCCCGCCAGCGATGCATAGACGCTGGCCCGCATCGTGGTCCATTGCTCGCCGGATTTCTCCAGCGTCGCCTGTGCCGCGGTCGCCAGATCGTCGCGCTGCAGTTCGTGATGATGATGAACGTGCGCCATCGCACGGAAATAGGATGCGGGTGCCGCTCTAGCAAGCGCGCAGGGAGGCGCGACGGTTCATCTCGTGGCCCAGCGCCAGCAGCGCGACGCCGACGATCGTCCACAGCGCCTCGCCGTTCGACCCGTCGTGCGGCAACTGCATCGCCCCTGCCATGACGCCCAGCCCGAACGCCCCGACCGCCGCCGGCACCGCCTCGCCATGCCGCACCACGCCGCGCCCCAGCGCCACCGCGCCCAGCGCGATCGCCATCACCAGCCCGACCTCGTGGATGTGTGGATCGAGCAGCAGCCCGCCCGCCGCCGACATCAGCGCCAGCAGCACCGACGTCGCCAGGCAATGCACCACGCACAGTCCTGACAACCCGATCGCCAGACGATCGAGCCCCGGCACACGCCGGATGCGGATGGATGAAGCGGCCATGGTCACGGGCAGCGATATAGCTGGGGCCAAGACAGGTTACAACATCACATCAATATTAATGACCTGCGCCCCACGTCATCAATCCGGGGTTACCTTCCCGGCGCAGATGCCGGGCTTGTACAGACGCCGGGAACGCAAGAAGCACCGGTCCCGCCATTGCCGCCCTCCCCCACACGTCATAGATGGGGTCATGCTCCTGCCCAGTGCCGCCTTCATGTCCCATGCCCGGCCGCGCGCGGTGGCGCGGTGGCTGTTCGTCGTCGCCGCGCTGATCGTCGCGATGGTGGTGGTCGGCGGCATCACCCGCCTGACCGAATCGGGCCTGTCGATCACCCGCTGGCAACCGGTCAGCGGTATCGTGCCCCCGCTGAACGATGCCGCGTGGCAGGCGGAGTTCGACCGGTACAAGCGTATCCCCGAATATGCCGCGTTCAACCGCGACATGACGCTGGCGGGGTTCAAGGCGATCTTCTTCTGGGAATATCTCCATCGCCTGCTGGGGCGGGTGATCGGCCTCGCCTTCGCGCTGCCGCTGCTGTGGTTCGCGGTGAAGCGGCAGATTCCGCGCGGCTACGGCATCCGGCTCGTCGCGCTGCTCGCCCTGGGCGGGTTGCAGGGCGGGATCGGCTGGTGGATGGTCGCTTCCGGCCTGTCGGAACGTACCGACGTCAGCCATCTGCGCCTTGCCGTCCACCTCGTCACCGCGCTCGTCATCCTCGCCGGGCTCGTCTGGACCGCGCTCGACCTGATGCAGCTGCACCGCGACCGATTGGCGACGCCCGCGCGACTCGCCCCCGCCGCCCTGCTCGGACTCGGGCTGCTGTTCGTGCAGATCGTGTGGGGGGCGTTCACCGCCGGGCTCGATGCGGGCTATGCCTTCGCCAGCTGGCCGCTGATGGGTGACAGCCTGTTCCCGGCGGGCGTGCCGCTGACGGGGACGCTGGCCGACGCGGTCGACAATCCGGTGATGGTGCAGTTCATCCACCGCTGGCTGGCCTTCGCGGTCGGCGCGGCGCTGTTCTGGCTGGCGGTGCGCGCCACCCGGCGGGGATCGCGCGCGGGGTTCGTCGTGGTCGGGCTGGTGACGCTCCAGATCTTCCTCGGCATCGCCACGCTGATGACCGGGGTATTGATCGAGGTGGCGGTGGCGCATCAGGCGAACGCCGCGCTGCTATTGATCGCCACCGTCTTCGCCGCCCACCGGATCGGCATCCGCAAAGCCTTCGTCTGAAAGTCTGTTTGAAAACGCGCCGGGCGCGTTTTGCGGTGCCGGCCCGCTCCCCCTCCCGACCACCCATTCGGGATACGCTGTGGGTGGCCGGGAGGGGGAGCGGGCGGAACATGCCAAGGTTCCGGCGATCCGCAGGATCGTTGGAAAGCAGGTGGAGGGCGGCACCGCCTTGAAACTCGCTCTTTCGCGAGTTTCCAAGCAACTCTTGAAGCCCATGGTATCCTGATACCCGTCAGGAACGCCGCCGAAATCTTGACTTCAGCGACAGTCGCGGGCATTGGCGCCGGGTCCGCGCTGTTCCCATCCGGGAGCGGCGCGCTCTCGTTCGAAAGGTTCTCACGCCCATGAAGGCGCTCATGAAGACCACCAAGTCGGCCAAGCCGCACGAGGTGGAGAAGAAATGGCATATCGTCGACGCGACCGATCTGGTCGTCGGCCGTGCCGCGGTGGTGATCGCCAACGTCCTGCGCGGCAAGCACAAGACGTCGTTCACCCCGCACGTCGATTGCGGTGACAATGTCGTCGTCATCAACGCCGACAAGATCCGCTTCACCGGCAACAAGGCCGCGAAGAAGATCTATTACAAGCACACCGGCTATGCCGGCGGCATCAAGGGCGTCACCGCCGCCAAGGTCCTCGAAGGCCGCTTCCCGGAGCGCGTGCTGGAAAAGGCCGTGGAGCGCATGATTCCGCGCGGTCCCCTCGGCCGTGACCAGATGCGCAACCTGCGCATCTTCAAGGGCACCGAGCATCCGCACACCGCCCAGAACCCTGAGGTTCTCGACATCGCCGGCATGAGCCGCAAGAACAAGGTGGGTGCATAATGTCCGACAACCGCCAGTCCCTTTCCGATCTCGCCGCGACGCTGGGCCAGCAGCGCGACGCCGCCGAGAATCCCGCCGCCACCGCCGATTCGGCCGACGCCTATCTGGCGGGTGCCGAGCCGGCGCCGGTCAGCACGATGCCGCTGCGTGAGCAGATCATCGACAAGCAGGGCCGCGCCTATGCCACCGGTCGCCGCAAGGACGCGGTCGCCCGCGTCTGGCTGAAGCCGGGTTCGGGCAAGATCACGGTCAACGGCCGCGATCAGGAAGTCTATTTCGCGCGTCCGACGCTGCGTCTGGTCATCAACCAGGTGTTCGGCATCACCGAGCGCGAAGGCCAGTACGACGTGGTCTGCACCGTCAAGGGCGGTGGCCTGTCGGGTCAGGCCGGCGCGGTCAAGCATGGCATCAGCCAGGCGATCACCCGGTACGAGCCGACCCTGCGCGCCTCCGTGAAGGCCGCCGGCTTCCTGACGCGCGACAGCCGCACCGTCGAGCGCAAGAAGTACGGCCGTGCCAAGGCACGCAAGAGCTTCCAGTTCTCGAAGCGCTAAGCGTTTCGGCATTGCTGCCACGAGGGGCGGTCCGGCAACGGGCCGCCCTTTTCGTATCCGGGCCGGACGACGCCCGGCGATCCGGCAATCACGCGGCCTGACAACGCCGGCGCCCGGCCGCCCCCGGCCTGCACCGGGGCAACGCGGAATTCTCATGCGCGCGCCGGGCATCTGCGAACGGCGCGTTAACCATTTCGGGCTATCCTCCACCGACGACACGGCACCGCGAGTCGCGATCCGTCCGGGGGCAGAAGCTTGTTGCACGACGATAACCCGATCATGACGGCGGCGCATCGTGCCCCTGCGTCGACCCCCCCTGCTCCACCCCCCGCCCCGCTCCTGATCCCGCCGGGCGATCTGCCGGTTGCGGCCGCCACCACCGCTGCCCCCTTTGCGGTTCTTGCCCCCGCCATCCTGCTCGCGGCCTGTGGCGGCGGCGGCGATAACGGCCCCACGGCGGCGGCGCCCACCGTCTCCGCCCCCGTCGCCATCGTCCGCACCGCGCCGACGCCCGCGCAGGCCAGCCGTTTCCTGGGGCAGGCGACGATGGGGACGACGAAGGCGCAGATCGCCGACGTCGTCGACAAGGGCTACGAGGCGTGGATCACCGCGCAGATGGCGCTGCCCCGCGCGACGACGCATTGGGATTGGCTGGTCACGAACGGATACAACGTCGCCGCCAACATCAACAACACCGCCGGGTTCGACACCACCGTCTGGCGGCAGTTGATCGTCGAGCCGGACCAGCTTCGCCAGCGCGTCGGCATGGCGCTGCTCGACCTGCTCGTCGTCGGGATCGACGCGGTGAACCTCAACTGGAAACAGTTCGCCGCCGCCGCCTATCTCGATATCCTGCTCGACCGGGCATTCGGCAATTACCGGGATATCCTCGACGCAATCACCACCAATGCGGCGATGGGGTCGTTCCTCACCTTCCTCGGCAACCGCAAGGCGAACACCCGCACCGGCGCCGTCCCGGACGAGAATTATGCGCGCGAACTGATGCAGCTGTTCACGCTCGGCCTCTACCAGCTGAACATGGACGGCAGCGTGAAGGGCGGCGCGACCCCGCTCGAAACCTACCGGCCGGAGGATGTCGCCGGCCTCGCCCGGGTCTTCACCGGCCTGTCGCTGGCCACCGCCGACAGCACCACGCCCGATCGCTATCGCCAGCCACTGGTGATGAACGCCACGCTGAACGAGACCGGCAGCGCCAGCTTCCTCGGCGCCACCGTCTCGGGCGGCGGCATGGCGGCGGTGAAGATCGCGCTCGACACGATCTTCGTCCACCCCAATCTGCCGCCCTTCGTGTCGAAGCAATTGATCCAGCGCCTCGTCACCTCCAATCCCTCGCCCGCCTACATCGCCCGCGTCGCGACGAAGTTCGCCGACAACGGCAGCGGCGTGCGCGGCGACCTGAAGGCGGTCGTCACCGCGATCCTGCTCGATAGCGAGGCGCGCGGCGATGCCGCGCTGACCACCACCGCCGCGGGCAAGCTGCGCGAACCGGTGATGCGCCTGACCGGCTGGGCACGCGCCTTCGCGGTCAACTCGCCCTCCAATGCCTGGGGCTTCGGCGACACCAGCAACCAGTCGACCCGGCTGGGCCAGTCGATGGGGCGCAGCCAGACGGTCTTCAACTTCTTCCGCCCCGGCTATTCCCCGCCCGCCAGCGCGATCGCGGCCGGCGGGCTGGTCGCACCCGAATTCCAGATCACCAACGAACAGTCGGTGGTCGGCTACATCAACTATATGTACGGCCTCGTCGCCAACGGCACCGGCGATACGAAGGCGGATTACAGCGACATCCTGCAAAAGGCCGCCGACACCAATGCGCTGGTCGACGAGGTCGCGTTGCTGCTCGCCGCCGGACAACTCTCCGCCGCCACGATCGCGCAGATCCGCAGTGCGGTCGACAGTGTGTCCGCCACCGCCAGCGGCGGCCCCACCAACCGGGTGGGGATCGCGATCATGCTGACGCTCGCCGCCCCCGAATATCTGACGGTGAAGTGATGAGCTGCTTCGATCACGACCAGTCGCGCCGCGCCTTCCTGAAGCGGTCGGCCGCGCTGGGCATGGCGGGCGTCGCCGCCCCCTTCGTCACCAGCCTGGGCGCGATCGGCGAGGCCGCGGCCGCCACCGCGACCGACTACAAGGCGATGGTGTGCATCTTCCTGTACGGCGGCAACGATTACGCCAATACGCTGACGCCCTACGATCAGGCCAGCTATGCGCAATATCTCGCCGCGCGGACCAACATCGCCCACACCCGCGACTCGCTGGCCGCGACCTTGTTGAAACCCGCTCAGGCATTGGCGGGCGGGCGGCAATATGCGCTGGCCCCGACGATGAAGTCGCTGCTGCCGCTGTTCGACGGCGGCAAGCTGGCCCCGATCCTGAACGTCGGCACCCTCGTCCAGCCGACCACCAAGGCACAGTATCTGGCCAATTCGGTGCGCCTGCCGCCCAAGCTGTTCAGCCACAACGACCAGCAAAGCTATTTCCAGGCGTCCAGCCCCGAAGGCGCGACCTCGGGCTGGGGCGGGCGGATCGGCGACGTGTTCCAGAACGGCAACGGCGCCGCCGCGCTCACCTGCATCAATGCCAGCGGCAACGCGGTGTACCTCACCGGGCGCAACGCCGTGCAATATGCCGTCGGCACCGGCGGCCCGATCGCGCTGCTCAACAACAGCCGCACGATGTACGGCTCCGCCGCCGCCGCCACGACGCTGCGATCGCTGATGACCGCCGCGCCCGGCAGCCTGCTCGGCGACGAACATGCCCGCGTGTCGAAGCGCGCGCTGGATACCTATGCGCAGGTGTCGGGCGCGCTGGCGGGGGCGCCGGTGGCGAACTTCCCGCTGTTCCCGACCGGCAACAGCCTGGCCGATCAGTTGCGGATGGTCGCACGGCTGATCTCCGTCTCGTCCGAACTGGGGGCGAAGCGGCAGGTGTTCTTCGTGTCGATCGGCGGGTTCGACCTGCACGACAATCTCGTCGCGCAGCACCCGGCGCTGATCGGCCGCGTCGCCGATGCGATGAAGGCGTTCTACGACACCACCGCCGCGATGGGCGTGGCGGACAAGGTGACCAGCTTCACCGCCTCCGATTTCGGGCGCACGCTGCAATCCAACGACGACGGGTCGGATCACGGCTGGGGGTCGATGCACTTCGCGATGGGCGGCGCGGTGAAGGGCGGCCGCCTCTATGGCACCCCGCCCGCGATCGGCAACGGCACCGCCGACGATGTCGGGCAGGGCCGCCTGATCCCGACCGTCTCGGTCGATCAATATGTCGCCACGCTCGCCAGCTGGTTCGGCGTGTCGGACGGCGATCTGCGCACCGTGCTGCCCAATATCGGCAACTACGACGCATCCAGCTGGAAGCTCGGCTTCCTGTGATCGTGCCGGCGGTCGGGCCGGATCGGCTAAATCGCCGCGCCCCTCTGTACGAAGGCGGCGGGGCCGGATAGACGCGGCAGATGCGCGACGACCCGGCCAAGGAAGACGATGAAGCCAGCCGCACGATCGGCGCGCAGACGCTGTTCCGTGGGCTCGACATCCTCGAGATCGTCGGCGCCCGGCCGATGACCGCCGCCGACCTGACCACCGCCAGCGGCCTGACCCGCGCCACCGCCTCGCGCTTCGTCGCCGCGCTGGTCAGCCGCCAGATGCTCACCCGCTCGGCGGACGGGGTCCTGCGGCTCGGGCCGCGGCTGATGTACGCCAGTTCGCGCGCGGCGGAGCAGATCAACCTGCAAAGCATCGCCCGCCCCTTCTTCGAACGGTTCGTGATGGCTGAGGGGTTGAGCATCTTCCTCGGCCGCCGCGACGGCGACTGGTCGGTCCATCTCGATCGCCATGCCGGGCGCGAGCATATCGGCGTCACCACCCGCCCCGGCGACCGGCGCGGCCTGCCCGAGACGGGGATGGGCAAGGCGCTGCTGCTCGACGACGACGTCGACAGCTGGACGCGGCTGTTCCACCAGTTCGGCGACCGCTACACCGGCGACGGCTGGCTGGAACGGATGCAGGACCATGCCCGCGCCGGCGTGGTGGTGCAGCAGGGGCCGCCGCCCGATCATATCCGGTCGGTCGCGGCGCCCGTCCGCGATGCGAGCGGCGGTATCGTCGCCGCGATCAGCGTCGCCACCGCCGCGCAGAACCTGGACGAGGCGGCGATGGCTGCCCTCGCCCCCCGCGTCGCGGAGATCGCCGCCGCGATCAGCGCCGAACTGGGCTGGTCCCCGCGCGGCTGAACCGGCGCGCCGTCACCGTTTCCGCCAGGTGAACAGCGACGACATCGTATAATTCCACACCACGCTGATCAGCACGCCGGCCACGGCGGACAGCATCCAGTAGGTGTGCTGGACGAACAGCCATTCCGCGATGCCGATATTGGCGACCGCCCCCGTCGCGCAGACCAGGTTGAACGTCAGCCAGCCGCGCACCAGCGCCGGCCCGCGCAACCGCTGGTCGCGATAGGTCAGCAGGTTGTTGAGGAAGAAGTTGTTCGAGATCGCGACCACCGTCGCCGCCAGTTGCGATGCGCCGAACGACAGGCCGACGCCCAGATACAGCGCCGACAGGATCAGGAAATGGATCGCCAGCCCGATCGCCCCGACCAGCCCGAACCCGATGAACCGGATCGGCACGATGCGCCCGAACGCCTTGTCGAGGATCAGCTGCAGATATTCCCACAGCACCAGCGCATCCAGCTTGCTGTCGCCGAACTGCCGGCACCGGAACACATAGGGCAGCTCCGCCACCCGCAGCGGCGCGGGCGCGCTGGCGGCGATGTCGAGCAGGATCTTGAACCCCACCGTCGACAATTTGGGCAGCGACCGTTCGAACGCGGCGCGCGTCATCATGAAGAACCCGCTCATCGGATCGCCGATCGGCGTGCGCGTCAGCATCACCGCCATCCGCGTCGCCAGCCGGCTGGCCGCGGCGCGCCCCTTCGCCCAGTCGCCCAGCCCGCCGCCTGCGCAATAGCGGCTGCCGACCACCAGATCGACATTCCCCTCGCGCAGCGTCGCCAGCATCCGCCCCAGCAGCCGTTCGTCATGCTGCAGATCGGCGTCCATCACCGCGACATAGGGCGCGGCGGTCGCCATGACCCCCTCGACACACGCGGAGGCCAGCCCCCGCCGCCCGACCCGGTGGACGATCCGCACCCGGTGATCGCGCATCGCCAGGTCGCGCACCCGCGCGGCGGTGCCGTCGGGCGAGTCGTCGTCGACGAACACGATCTCCCACCGCACGTCGGGCAACGCCGCCGCCACCGCCTCGACCAGCAGCGGCACGTTGTCGATCTCGTTATAGGCGGGCACCACGATCGCCAGCTCGGCCGGCGGCGGCAGGATGGGATCGGTAATGGGAAACCTGCCTCTTATCAGCCGCGTACATCCCCGACATGGCGCCGTTGCGGATGAACCGGGCGGCCATTTGGTGGCGCGGCCGCCCCTGACACAACCGGCCCTGTCCTACAACCAACCATATGGGTTAAACACCCGATCATGATCGACCGCACCCCCGTCGCGCGCAACGCGCGCCCCCCGCTGCCGGCCTTCGAGCCGGTTCCCCGCAAACCCCGCCACGATGGGTGGACGCCCGCCCGGCAGGTGGCCTTCATCGAGGCGCTGGCCGACACCGGCTCGGTCTCCACCGCCGCCGCGCAGGTCAACATGGCCGCCGTCGGGGCCTATCAACTTCGCCGCCAGCCCGGCGCGGAGGGATTCGCCCGCGCGTGGGAGGCCGCGCTCGACATGGGCGTGCTGCGCCTGAAGGACGAGGCGTTCGACCGCGCGCTGAACGGCCAGCTCGTTCCCGTCATCGCCGGCGGCAAACTGCTGGGCTACCGCCGCCGTCGCAACGATCGCCTCATCATGTTCATCCTGCGCCATTACAGCCGGCACCCCCAGTCCGGCAGCTTCCGCCAGCCCGGCCCTGTCGATGCCGGCCCTATTCCTTCCGGTCATGCCCACTCCGCGCCAGCCGCCCCGCCGATCGAACCCGGCGCCGTCATCGCCGCCTTTGCCGGGTTCGACCTGGACGAGGCGGCGCAGGAACAGATCATCGCCACCCTCACCGCCAGCGCCGCCCGCCGCCGCGATAGGCTCGAACGGCCGGTCGATGTGGACGCCCCTGACCTTCCCTTCGTCTCCGCGCGCATGATGCCGGTGGATCACCCCGCCACGATCCAGCCCTTCGGCGTTTCGCCCTTGCTCGAACTCGGCGAGCATCGCGAGGGCGAGGAACCCTGGGTAACGCTGGACCTGCCCGACCAGCGCGATGCCATCGCCGCCTTCCTGGCCGATCAGGCGCAACGCGCGGCAGACCACCCACCCGCAGAAGCCGGCCCGACCCCAGCGCCTGCACCCGCCCTCATTCCCGCCCCAATCCCCGATCCCGACCCCGGGTCATCGGCAGGAAAACACGATCGCCTCACCCGCTTCTCCCAATTTCTCGCCTCGGGCCGCCCGTTGGACGAATGGGAGGAATGGACCGGGTAGGGTCGAACCGGAAAAGCCGGACGGGTGGATGGATCGGCCCCGATCGCCGATACCCGCCCGACGACGGAGCATGATGACGGAAGACCCACCCATCCGTCGTTGCAAGCGTAGCGAAGCAATCCAGCGCCCGGTGCGTCACGCCCTGGATTGCCTCGCTACGCCCGCCCCGATCGGGCGGATAAGGCCGATCACCCCGCCGCGAAGCGGCCGCCCACAGGGCCGCCGCAGCCATGCCGCGTCACCTCTGCCAAACGCTCACCCCTGCAAGGCGGCGCGCAGCGTGTCGCGCCACGGCGTCGTCGGCCGGCCGATCAGCCGACTGAGGGCGCGACCATCATCGTACAGGCTGCCCTGTGCCGCCTTGGCGTCGCTTTCCGCCAGCATGGCCGCGACCGGTGCCGGCAGACCGACGCCTTCCAGCATCTGGCGGTAGTCCGCTTCCGGCATGTCCCGATATACCACGGGCCTGCCCGCGATCTCGCCGATCGCGGCGGCGAACTGGTCGAGCGTGAAGGCATCGTCGCCGGCCAGTTCGATCACCCGGTCCGCCGTGCCGCCATCGGCCAGCACCGTCGCGGCCGCCGCCGCATAGTCCGCCCGGCTGGCGCCCGAGATACGGCCGTTGCCAGCACTGCCCGCCAGCACACCGTGCTGCACCGCGGGGGCGGCGGATGCGGTATAGTTTTCGGTGTACCACCCGTTGCGCAGGATCGTGTGCGCCAGTCCACTGGCGACGATCGCTGCTTCCGTCTCGCGATGCTCGCCCGCCAGTTGCATCGGGTTGTCGGGGGCATGCAGGATGCTGGTATAGACGATATGGCCGACCCCGGCCGCCTTGGCCGCCTCGATCACCGCACGATGCTGGGAAACCCGCTTGCCCACCGCGCTCGACGATATCAGCAACAGCCGGTCGACACCCGCCAGTGCCGGTGCCAGCGTCTCCGGCCGGTCATAGTCGAACGGCCGCACCACGACGCCCCGATCCGCCAGCCGGGAAAGCCCGGCGGGGTCGCGGACCAGCGCGACGATCTCGGCCGGCGCGACCTTGGTCAGCAGGTCTTCGATGACCAGTTGGCCCAGTTGGCCGGATGCTCCGGTGATGGCGTACATATCATTCTCCGCTGTCGTCGTTGTACGCCGGACATAAGCCCCTATCTTACCATTCGTAAGTACGCACACAAAGGTAAGCATGACGATGCCGGATCGTTCGCCCGCCCGTCTCGCGGATCGCCTGCGGCAGGGCGATGTCTTCGCCCCGCGCTGCCCGTCGCGCGCGATCCTGAAACATGTGACGAGTACATGGGGCACGCTGGCGCTCATCGCCCTGATGCCCGGCACGCTCCGGTTCAGCGACCTGCGCCGGACGGTCGCGGGGGTCAGCGAACGGATGCTGTCGCAAACTCTCAAGCAGCTCGAAGGCGATGGTCTGGTGCGACGGCAAAGCTTCGCCACCGTCCCGCCAAAGGTGGAATATACGCTGACGGATCAGGGGCGGCAGGCGGCCGCGCTGGTCGAGGCGCTGACCGACTGGATCGAGGACAGCCTGCCCCTGCTCACGAAGACCGCCGCCAACTGACCGGCCACGGGCGGACGCGCCGTCGCCCGGCCATGCCCGCCACGGCGGTATGGATCAGGCCGATGTCGTGCCGTCGTTCAGTAATTCCACTGCAATTGCGTGCGGATCAGGCTTCCCTCCGCCTGACCGATCCGGCGTTCGTCCGCCTCGGTGCGGTCCATCCGGGCATAGGCGATCGTCAGTTCCAGCGGCGGGGTCGGCTGGAACTCGATGCCCAGTTCCCATTCGTCGGTGTCCAGGCGCGGGGCATTGGGCAGGGCCTTCCAGCCGCCGCGATAGCGTTGCCACCGGGCATAGGGCATGAACGGCCCCAGCGGCGACTGGCGCACGCGTGCCATCGTCTGGATATAGCCGCCGTTCAGCCGCTTCGTCGTGATCGCCCGCAGATCGCGGTCGAATTCGGGGCCGCGCCCCCAATTCCATTCCGCCTGGAACCCGATCGGCTGAGGATAGAGCATCGCGTGGAACCCGACCCGTTCGTCGCGGAACGATACCGCGCTCACGCCGCCCGCGCGCAGTTCGGGCTTCACCTGATTGCGCAGGGCCGCCGCGCCGAACTCGAACACCTGCCCCGTCCAGCCCGCGCCCAGCCCGTCCAGCTCGATCGGCCAGGTCGCCATCGCCACCGTCATCAGGCCATCGTTGGTTTCGGCCCGGTTGGTGCCCTGCCCGTTATACACCGCCAGTCCGAACGCGCCGTAATTGCCGAACAGCTTCTGCCCGTCGTCGGTCAGCCGGTCCCAGATCTTTTCCACGCGTGACGGCGTGTAATAGGCGACGATCCCCAGATCGCGTTCGCTGGGCACCGCGCTGTTGATGCCGTCGCTGCGGTCCAGCGTCAGCCGGTTCGATGATGATTGCAGGTTCTCCCACCCGAACGGCACTTTCGACTGGCCGAAGCGCAGCCGGAACCGGCGATCGGGATCGAGGAACGCGTCGACATAGGCATCACGCAGCTGGAGAAAGCCTTCGCGCCGCTCCCCGCCCGACTGGTTGCTGACATTGGTCGCGAAATCGGGTTGCAGGTAGAACGAGACGCGGTCGCTGATGTCGCCCTGCAGGATCAGGCGGACCCGGCGCAGCGTGAAGTTGCTGTCCTCGCCGATGCCGCCGTCATGCACCGAACGGAGGCGCGACACGCCGGCCGGCGCGGTCCGGTCGCCCGACAGGAACTCGTTGAGGCGCATCTGCGTATAGCCGCGCAGCGTGATCCGCTCGTACCAGTGCGCCGGCTTCGGCTTGTCTGCTACCACCGCCACCTGCGTGGTGGTCGGCCGTGTGACAGCAGGCTGGATGGCGGCGGATTGCGTGGCCGTGGGGGCAACGGCGGGCGCCCCCGTCGTCGGCGACGCTGCCACCGCCGTGCCCGCCGGGGCGATCGGCGCGGCGGCGGGGGCGGATGCCCTGCCCGCCTGCGCCGCCTTCAACTCCGCGATCGTCGCCTTCAGTTCGTCGATCTGGCGTTGCAGGTCCTGCACGGTCTGCGCCTGTGCGGGCAGCGCCGCCGCGCCGCCCAGCATCAGCGTGCCGGCGGCGATCCACCCTTGCCGCGTCATCGGGATCAGCCGTCGTCGCCCATCCGCAGCGCGGCGATGAACGCCTCCTGCGGGATGCTGACCGAGCCGTACTCGCGCATCTTGGCCTTGCCCTTCTTCTGCTTCTCCAGCAGCTTCTTCTTGCGGCTGGCGTCGCCGCCATAACACTTGGCGGTCACGTCCTTGCGCATCGCGCTGATCGTCTCGCGCGCGATCACCTTGCCGCCGATCGCCGCCTGGATCGGGATCTTGAACAGGTGGCGCGGGATCAGTTCCTTCAGCCGCTCCACCATGCCACGCCCGCGCACCTCGGCGGTGCCGCGATGGACGATCATCGACAGCGCATCGACCGGCTCCTCGTTGACGAGGATGCTCATCTTGACGAGGTCGCCCTCGCGGTAACCGATCTGGGCATAGTCGAAGCTGGCATAGCCCTTCGACAGCGATTTCAGCCGGTCGTAGAAGTCGAACACCACCTCGTTCAGCGGCAGTTCGTAGGTGGCCTGCGCCCGGCCGCCGACATAGGTCAGGTTCTGCTGGATACCGCGCCGGTCCTGGCACAGCTTCAGGATGCTGCCGAGATATTCGTCGGGGACGTAGATCGTCGCGCTGATCCACGGTTCGCTGATCGTCTTGATCTTGTTGACGTCGGGCATGTCGGCGGGATTGTGCAGGTCGATCTGCGTGATCCCCGCCGGATCGGGATGGGTGAATTCGATCTGGTACACCACCGACGGCGCGGTGGTGATCAGGTCGAGGTCGTATTCGCGCGTCAGCCGCTCCTGGATGATCTCCAGATGCAAAAGGCCCAGGAACCCGCAGCGGAAGCCGAAGCCCAGCGCGGCCGACGTCTCCATCTCGAAACTGAACGATGCGTCGTTCAGGCGCAACTTGCTGATCGATTCGCGCAGTTTCTCGAAATCGTTGGCGTCGACCGGGAACAGCCCGCAGAACACCACCGGCTGCACTTCCTTGAAGCCTTCCAGCGCCTCCGCCGCCGGCCGCTTCGCATCGGTCAGCGTATCGCCGACGCGGGCCTGCGCCACATCCTTGATCTGCGCGGTGATGAAGCCGATCTCGCCCGGCCCCAGATCCTGCAACTGCTCGATCTTGGGGCGGAAACAGCCGACCCGGTCGACCAAATGCACGGTGCCCGCCTGCATGAACTTGATCTGCTGGCCGCGTTTCAACACGCCGTCGATCACGCGGATCAGGATCACGACGCCCAGATACGGGTCGTACCAGCTGTCGACCAGCATCGCCTTCAACGGCGCCTCCGCATCGCCCTTGGGCGGCGGAATGCGGGTCACGATCGCCTCCAGGATGTCGGCGATGCCGATCCCGGCCTTGGCACTGGCCAGCACCGCGCCCGACGCATCGATGCCGATCACGTCCTCGATCTCCTTGCGCACCATCTCCGGCTCGGCAGCGGGCAAGTCTATCTTGTTGATAACAGGGACAATTTCGTGATCGTGCTCGATCGACTGATAAACGTTGGCCAGCGTCTGCGCCTCGACCCCCTGCGCGGCGTCCACCACCAGCAACGCCCCCTCGCACGCGGCCAGGCTGCGGCTCACCTCATAGGCGAAGTCGACATGCCCCGGCGTGTCCATCAGGTTCAGCGTATAATCCAGGCCGTCGGCGGCGAGATAGGACAGGCGCACCGTCTGCGCCTTGATCGTGATCCCCCGCTCCTTCTCGATGTCCATGTTGTCGAGCACCTGCTCGCTCATCTCGCGCGCGGTCAGCCCCCCGGTATGCTGGATGAGGCGGTCGGCCAGCGTCGACTTGCCATGGTCGATATGCGCGATGATCGAGAAATTGCGGATGCGGGAAAGGTCGGTAGCCATATGTGCCTGCCCCTAGCAGGGTGTTGCGCTCAAGCCAAAGCCGCTTCGATCGCGGCAAGCGCGGCATCGTACCGCGCCTGCCCCTGCCCCCGCACGACCGCGAACGGCAGGTCGCGCCTGACCAGTTCCATCATCGCCGCCGCCCGGAACCGCTCCCGCTCGCTGACGGTACCGAACAGGCGGGTGCCATCCTCCACCCAGGGCAGGTCGGTGTCGAGGAACAGGTAGAGGTCGGCAGTGCCCGTCCATGCGTCGAACCACGGGTCCTGCCGCCCGAACAGCATCGTCGCCCACGCCGCCGTCATCAGCGGATCGGTATCGAGGATCACCGGATACGGACCCGATGCCACCGCCGCCCGCGCCATGCGATCATGGCCCTCGGCGATCGCGATCAGGTCGGCCATGGTGAAGTCGGTGCCGTGTTCTTCGGCATAGGTGCGGCCATATTCGGGAACGTAGGGACTGCCGAAACGCCGGGCGAGGCGCGGACCGATCGTGGACTTGCCGGTGCTCTCCGGCCCGTGCAGGCACACCGAACGCAGGGTCATGCTGCCACCCGCCGCCGCCAGTCGACCAGTCCCCACGCCGCTAGCAGCAGGAAGATCAGATACAGGAGCGCCGTCAGCCAAAGTTCCTTGACCAGATAGAGGCCGATCGAACCGATATCGACCGAGATCCACAGCACCCAGTTCTCCCATTTGCGCCGCGCCAGCAACCATTGCGCGGCGATGCTGGCCGCCGCCATCGCGGCATCCCACCATGGCAGGCTGGCATTGGTGAAACGGTGCATCAGCCCACCCCAGACCAGGGCGATCGCGGTAGTGGCCAGCGTCCAGCGCCAGCGTTCGCTTCGCGTCATCCCCTCCACCACGACCGCGCCGGTCGCCGCGCGGTGGCGTATCCACGATATCCAGCCATAGGCGTTGACGGCGATGAAGAAGAACTGGAGCAGCATGTCGCTGTACAGCCGCGCCTCGGCGAACACGACCGCATATAGCGACACCATCGCGATCCCGAACGGATAGTTCCAGATGCTACGGCGAACGACCAGCGTCACGTTCACGATGCCCAGCACGAAGGCGATCACCTCGGTGGTGTTCACGTCGAGGCCGATCGGGATGCAGCGATGAAGATCATGATGGAGCGGGCGGGCGATCGTGAGAGGAACAGGCGAGCCGCTAAGCGACCAAAATTTTCGGGTCCGCAACGATTTTCTTGACGCCCTGCCATAAATGCCGCTGCGCTGGGCGCATACGACGCAAAAAAGCCGGGGCGGATCGCTCCGCCCCGGTATGCCGGATCGTATCGCCTCCGAAGAGGCGGCCGCCCCGTGTTCCTTAACGGAACAGCGAGGTGACGGTCTGCGGCGCCTGGTTGGCGATCGACAGGGCCTGCACGCCAAGCTGCTGCTTGACCTGCAATGCCTGCAGCTTCGCCGACTCCTTGGCCAGATCGGCATCGACGAGGTTGCCGATACCGCCCTCGATCGCGTCCGACAGCTTGCTGGCGAACGCGCTCTGCGCGTCGATCTTGCGCGAGGCCGAACCCAGATCGCTGAGCTTGGTGTTGATGTCCTTGCCCAGCGCGTCCAGCGTGCCGACCATCGTCTTCGCATCCGATGCCGACTTGATCGTCGATCCCGTATCCAGCTTGCCGGTCGTTGCGGTCGTCGCCAGATCCATCTTCTGGTTTTCGACCTTCAACGTGTCGGCGGTGTAGCTGCCGCTCGACACGCTGCCCAGCGACTGCAGGGCGGAGACTTCGCCGCCACTGGTCTTGAGCAGGTTGGTGCCGTTGAACTCGGACGAGTTGACGATCGTGGTGATCTGGTCGCGAAGGGCCGTGAAGTCCTTGTTGTACGCATCGCGGCTCGCCTGGTCGACACCTTCATCCGAAGCCTGCTTCGCAAGCGTCTTCATCTGGTTGACGACGTCGGAGATCTGCTCTGCGCCTGCGACCGCAACATCGGTCACGCTCTTCGCCCGGCTGAGCGACGAGGTGACCGCCTTCAGCCCACCCAGATCACCGCGAAGCTTTTCCGCGATGGTGAAGGCAGCCGAATCGTCCTTGGTCGAGCTGACGTTCAGGCCGCTGTTGATGCGGCTCTGGACGGTGGCCAGACCCTTGCTGGTGGAGTTCAGCGCCTGCAGCGCAGCCATCGCACCGGTGTTCGTGTTGACGGACATTGCCATGTGAAATCTTCCTTCTGGAAAGAACGGCTGCTTCTGCGGCCGTGGACCAAGGCGGTGGTCCCCCGGCGCGTCGCCTCAAAGGCAACCCGCCCTCCCTTCATGGCGCCATTTCCCTAACAACGGGCAAACACCGACAATTTATTGATGGTTAACGTTCGATCAACGATACTTTCCGATGCTTTAAGAAACCCGACATATCATCGCTCTTGATTGGGCGATCGGTATGCAAACGCACTATCTAGCTCCTTGTCAGGCCGGCATGACTATGTGCAGGTCAGGCAACCCGGGCATTGATCATTCGTCTTCAGAAGCGAGCCGCTCGGTCATCTCGATCAACGTCCGAGCCGCATTACGGTCGGCCGGGTCCGTGAACGTGATATCCAAATCCGGTGCAGCGCCCAGCGTAAACATCAGGGTCCACAACGCAAAGCGACGCGACCGGTCCTTTTCCAACCCAAGGTCGACTCGCATATGCTCAAGCCCCGCGGCGAGCGCCACCGGTGGCACAGCGTTCAGGTCGGCGGTGCCGAAATAGCGGCGCATCTGGTCGTCAAGGTCCATATGCCCGACCTAACCGATCGCGGCCGTGCCACAAGAACGACAGCGACGCCGGGGGCCGAACGACCGCGCGATTGCTATCGCATGCCGAATCCGGCCGAATGGCGGTTGCCGTCATCGGTACGGTCATGCCCGGCCAAGACGTTCTCCAGTTCGGCGATCGTATGCGGCACATTGAGATGCTGCCCGCCCAGATACAGGCGAAGTCCTTCGCCTTCCGGCACAGCATGCGTTAATTTATCCATATCAACCAACGCCTTGCCAGCAGGCAACATCTCGATCTGTACGAAGCGCATCGCCGTTCTTCCCGACATCGGACAGCCATTATGGCGGTCCATCAACAGTCGAACGCCTGCCATCGTCGTATCGCTTCATCAGCTATCATCGCGACATTCATGCATCAGTGCTCAAATTGCATGGCAGCCGATCATATGCCGAGTTGTCGTTGCCGATTGCCTGTGCCTATCATGAGATGAACGATGCCGAAAAGGCACCGACATACAGGAGGAGGATTTCCATGGCCCGCCCACATGTCCATCGCGCCTACATTCTCGGCAGCGCATCGCTGACCGGCCTGATGATCGCACTTGTCTCGCCAATGCCAGCGCTGGCCATGGCAACGCAGGACGCGGCCCGGACCGCACCCGTCCGGCAACCGACGCCGCAGCCCGGTGGCTCCGTCCCGGCGAACACCGAAGGACCGGCGACCGATCCCAGCGGCAGCGCCGGCAATCCGCAGGCGGTGGACGCGGCCGCGGCCGGCGACGGCCCGGACATCATCGTCACCGGCTTCCGGGCCAGCCTGAACAGCGCGCTCAACGCCAAACGCAACGAAACCTCGGCGATCGACGTCATCAAGGCGGAGGATATCGCCGACTTCCCCGACAACAACCTTGCCGAATCGCTCCAGCGCGTGCCCGGCGTGTCGATCAACCGCGTCGGCGGTGAAGGGCGCGCGATCACGGTGCGTGGCCTGTCGGGCAGCTTCACCCGCGTACGCGTGAACGGGATGGAGGCACAGGCGATCTCGGGCGCGACCACCTCCGATCGCGGCATCAACACCGGTCGCGGCTTTGATTTCAACGTGTTCGCGTCCGAGCTGTTCAACAATCTGGTCGTCCGCAAGACCGCCGATGCCGAGACGATCGAGGGATCGCTGGGCGCGACCGTCGACCTGAACGTCGCGCGCCCGTTCGATTACAAGGAACCCACGCTCGTGCTGAGCGCACAGGCGGGCTACAACTCGCTGGCGAAGAACGTCGATCCGAAGCTGACCGGCGTCGCCTCGCGCACCTGGGATACCGGGATTGGCCGGATCGGTGCGCTGGTGTCGGCGGCATTCAGCAAACGACGCTATTACGAGGACCAGTTCGGGTCGGGTGGCTGGAACCCGGCGACGGCGGATGGCGGCTTCTGTTCGCCGGTCGGGGTGACACCGGTTTCGCCCGCCTTAAACGCGGCGCAGGGCACCGATGCCGCCAATTGCGCGACCGGCGTGGCGCGGCCGGCGGCGGGCGATCCGTTATACGGGCAGGTCAACCGTTCCACCGTCTTCCTGCCGCGCCTGCCGCGCTACGGCCGGTTCAACCACAACCAGCAGCGATTGGGGGTGACCGGGTCGCTGCAATGGGCGCCGACCGACGGGGTGGAAATCGGCGTCGACGCGCTGTTCTCCGACTTCAAGGTGAAGCGTGAGGAGAACTGGCTGGAGGGCTTCTCGTTCGCCCGCGCGATCGCCTCCCCCAATTTCGGCAAGCCGCAGACCGCGATCCGCGAGGCGGTGCTGCGTCCGGCGGGGACCAGCGGGACGCAGGGCGCCAATTTCGGCCAGCAGGTGTCCGACATCGCCTACGGCGTATTCGATGGCGTCGATGTGCGGTCGGATACGCAATATGACCGGTTCCGCAGCAAGTTCAGCCAGTACACGCTGCACGGCAAGTTCGACATCACCGACAATCTGGTCGGCACCGCCCTGCTCGGCATCGCGAAGACCGACTTCAGGCAAAAGGATCAGACGACGTTCCTGTTCGGGCGCAACAACACCCGCCAGACGATCGATTTCCGTGATAGCCGCAACCAGCCGACGATCGGGTTCGGTTTCGACGTGACCGATCCCTCGCAGTTCACACTGGCACCGGGCAGCGCCGAAATCCGCGCCACGCCGTCGACGCTCGATAACAGGAACCGGACGTTCGAATACAACCTCGCGTGGAAATTCGAGGACGGCTTCACGCTGAAGGGCGGTCTTCATTACGACAAGTTCGATTTCCTGAACCGCGTCTATCAGCGTCCCAACAACTTCACGGTACCGACGCTGACCGCCGCCGAACTGGCCGGGCTGACCAAGCTGGTCAAGGATTTCGGCGACGGGATGCGCGACGGCGTATTCCCGACATCATGGGTGGCGATCAACTATGGCGCGTTCGCGCAGCAATATGGCCTCGACGATTATACCGGTGCCTTCGCGCTGATCGAGAATCTCGGCGCGTCGCGACGGGTGCATGAGAAGATCTTCTCCGCCTTCGGTCAGCTCGACTTCGATCTCAATCGCTGGGGCCTGCCGATCCGGGGCAATGCCGGCCTGCGCTATGCCAAGACCGATCTGACCTCGACCGGCTATTCCAGCGGCATCGCCCGGTTCGTAACCGCCGGCAACAAATATGACGACTGGTTGCCGTCGATCAACCTCGTCGGCGACCTGACCTCCAACCTGCTGGTGCGGGCGGCGTTCGCGAAGGTCATCACCCGGCCCGAGCTCGGCTTCCTCAGCCCCGGGGCCAGCGTGACGATCAGCGGCACGCCCAGCGTCAACGGCGGCAATCCCGCACTCGATCCGATCCGCGCCAGCACCTACGACGCGTCGCTGGAATGGTATTTCTCGCGCAACTCGCTGTTGTCCGTCGCGGTCTTCTACAAGGACATCAATTCCTACATCCAGAACCAGGCGCAGCAGCTGACGTTCAACCAGACCGGATTGCCGGTCGAGCTGATCGCCAACAGCGGCCTCGATCCCAACGTCACGCTGTTCACCGTCAACCAGGCGCGCAACACGCCGGGCGGGCCGCTGAAGGGCGTGGAGGTGAATTACCAGCAGGCGTTCAGCTTCCTGCCGGGGCCGCTCGCCAATACCGGTGCGCTGTTCAACTACACGCACGTTCAGTCGAAGATCACTTATTTCCTCGCGGCCAGTGCCGCCAACACCACCAAGCGCGATCTGCTCGGCCTGTCGCGCGACGCCTTCAACGCGACCTTATATTACGAAGACAAGAAGGCGAGCGCGCGCATTTCCGGGTCGTATCGCGGGCCGTACATCATCGCCCTGCCCGCCAACAATCCGCTGCAGGATCTGGAGGGGGTCGACAAGAGCCTCGTCTTCGACCTGTCCGCTTCCTATCAGGTGACCGACAAGATCAAGCTGACCTTCGAAGGGCTGAACATCTTCGATCGTTTCTATCGGCAGTTCATCGATTCGACCCGCGACAGCACCTTCGTCTACAGCCACACCGGCCCGCAATTCTATGCCGGGGTGCAGTACCGGTTCTGACGACTGACGGCCATCGGGAGGGGCCCCGCCCTCCCGATGGCCGGAGCCGCGAGAGGCATGGGGCGTTGGGACCGCGTCATACGAAGGAATAATCATGCCGACCCTGCCCATCGAACTCGTGCTGCTCGGCTGGTCGACGATATTGCTGGTCGTCTACATCATGACCCAGGGGCAGATGGCCACCCTTGATCGGGGCCTCGGCTGGAACGCCGGGCCGCGCGACGGCGAGGCGAAGCCGCTGGGGACATTGGCGGGCCGGGCGCAACGGGCGCTGCGCAACTTTCAGGAAACCTATCCCGCCTTCATCGCCCTGGCCCTCGCGCTGGCAGTCAGTGATCGTGGCGGCGGACTGGGCGCGATCGGGGCGTGGACATGGTTCATCGCGCGGATCGTCTATCTGCCGCTGTACCTGATGGGCGTGCCCTATCTGCGCAGCCTGTGCTGGACGGTATCGGTGCTGGGCCTGATCCTGATGCTCGTCCGATTGCTGTGACCCGGATCAGGCGGGACGGCCGGCGGTGGTCGTCTCGCTGATCGAATGGCGAGGCTGGTCGTCCTGCGTCCGCACGATCGTGTCGAACCGTGTCCCGTCGATCCGGATTTCGTTGAAGGCGGGCGGGCTGTTGCGCACCCGCTTCGACAGGGTGCCCGCCCCGATCATCCGGATCGTCCAGCCCGCGCGGTCGACGGGAACGTCGAACGGATCGTGGACATGGCCCGTCAACACCGCATGGGCACCGGCGGCGGCGAGATCGGCGAGCGCCACGTCGCCCCCTTGCGTCTTGGCGGTGCCCTTCGTCCCGCCTTCGATCAGCGGGTGATGCGCGGCGACGAAGATCAGGTTGCCCGCCGGCGCCTTCTCGATCAACGCCAGCGCGGAGCGGAGCGACCGGGGGCTGACATGGCCCTTCGACCAGTTCCACCGCCACTGCGCGCGCGCCGTCGTCTTGAGTGGCACGATGGTGACGCCGGCCAGTTCCAGCGGCCGCTCGATCATCTTCTCGATCGCGGCATAGCGCGAATAGGGATTGAGGAATCGGCGGATCGGGTCCCAGTAATAGGGGATGTCGTGATTGCCGACTTCCACCGTGACCGGGGCAGCAAGGCTTTTCAGCCAGGCGCCGCCCGCCTCGAACTCGCGCGTGCGGGCGCGCATCGTCAGGTCGCCGGTCATGATGACCGCATCGGGGCGTTCGGCCTCGACGCGTTCCTTGAACCAGGCGATCGCCTGTGGGTCTTCCTTGCCGAAATGGACGTCGCTGACGTGGAAAAGAACGGTCATCGTGCCTTCCTTCCCGCTCGGCGCGATGCCGTCAACCCGGCCGGCATCAGGGCAGGTCGGCCAGAGCGGCAGGCTGATGGATCGGACAGCCGTTGAATTGCCCCCGGAATTCGGCGGAATGGGCGTAGGTGTCCTTGCGTGCCCGGTTGACGTTGCCGAGCGGGCGGTGCGCGGCGATACCATGCCAGACACTGTAGGACAGCGCATCGTCGACCGCATCGGAGCCGCCATGTTCCCATGACGGTTGCGGCGGCACGTCCAGCGTGGCGACGGTCTGGAACGGGCTGTCTTCCTGCGGCCACTCGCTGGTCGGGTCCTCGACCGGCATCGCGTCCAGATCGCGGTTGAGCTGGACCCGCAATTCCCAGCTGCCGCCCTGTTCGATCAGCACGTCGCGCACCGCCTCGCGCAGGGCATCCGGGCGATCGGTGGTGGAGATGATATCGCCGGTCAGCCGGGTCAGCGCGGGGCTGACCGGTGCCAGCTGGAATTTGGCGATGTGATCGCCGTAGCGGAACGGCGTCTGGCTGAAATAGGTTTCGCCGAGTGGATGGACGTTGGCGGCCCCACCCATCTGCTTTAACGTCGCCGATTCCAGTCCGACCGCCTCCAGCGTCGCCTCGAACGCCCGGAGCACGCCGGACAGCAGCTTCTTGCCGCCTTCGGCCTTGTCGGTGGTGCTCGCGAGCAGCTTCAGGTTCTTCGAGAACGCCTTGGCGTCGGGCGCGGCGAAGACGGGCGCATTGACCATGATGAAGTCCTGCGTCGTATCGCCTTCCGATCCCGGCAGCCGCTCACCTTCTACCCCGATCACTTTCAGCGCCAGTCCGCGCGGCAGGCCGATCGAATCGTCGAGGATGTCCCCGGGATTGGTCGAGAGCCGGATGATCGCCTCGTACCGGCCCGGTGAAGCGAACAGTCCCTGCGCCAGTTCAGGTGGCAGACCCGCCGCAACGGTCAGCGTGCCCTTGGCGATGCCATGGGCCTTGGCATGGACCGCGCGGACGGCATGGCCATAATCCTGCGAGGTGGTGTCGAGGATCGACTGGAAGGATTCGTTGAGTTGGCCGATCACCTCGGCCTCATCCGGCTGGACGGTTTCCACCGCGGGATCGAACCGGACCGGGGGATTGAGGGCCATCAGGATTCCTTTCGCTTTCGAAAGGAGTTAACGGCCGCCCCGACCCCGTGTTCCGCGAACCGAAGCAATCGCCGCCGCCGCGTGCTGCCGCCAGCCATCGCCGGTGATGGCCCAGCCGAACCGGTCGTACAGGCACGCGCCCGGCGGGGGCGGCGCGGTGAAATCATGATCGGGGGCGGCGCGCCACCGTTCGACGCGGGGTCGCCAGTCCTCGAACACGCCCGCCTGGCTGGCGTGCGCGGCCAGCGCCGCCTCGATCCGCGCGGCCTCCACCGGGGTAAGCGCGCGGCCATGTTCGGGATGGGCGGCATCGGGCCAGAACTCCGCCCAGATCCGCACGTCGCCGCGCAGGTGATAGCTGGGAAACTCGACCAGCGCCGGTGGCGGATCGAGGCGATCGACCGCCAGCCGCACCGCGCAGGCGACCGCGTCGTGATCGGGATGCCCGCCCTCATA
This sequence comes from Sphingomonas sp. CFBP 8760, assembly GCF_014841615.1. GTDB lineage: Bacteria > Pseudomonadota > Alphaproteobacteria > Sphingomonadales > Sphingomonadaceae > Sphingomonas. The sequence goes on from NZ_JACYUG010000001.1 coordinate 290,272, forward strand.
GGCATGGGTCGCCACCATTGCGACGCCGGCCAGTTCGCCGACGAGCCGATCGGCGATCGCGGCGATGCACAGCACGGCATCCTGATCAGCGATGCCATGCCCGATCCTGCGGGGCCGTGCCGCCAGCGCGACCAGCGCGGCATCGACCTCGATCGCCCGCGCCGCCGCATAATCCGCCCGCGTCGCGAAGCCCAAGCGCCGGGCATCGGTCATGTCGCGCGGCGCGCTGTCGGTGACGTGGATCAGCAGCGCATCGTCGGCACGACCGAGCAGCGCGCCGGCAAACAGCGTCTCGTCATCGGCATGGGCGACGACGACCGCGACCGGTTCGGCGATGCGCTCGCCGCCGGCCAGCCGTGCCGCCCATTCGTCCGCCGTCATCGGACGGATACGCCGCCCTTGATGACCGCGACGGGACGTTCGAGGACCCGGACATCGGCGAGCGGATCGCCATCGACTGCGACCAGATCGCCCCAGCGGCCGACCGCGACCTGCCCGACATCGTCGCGGCCCAGCGCCAGCGCGGCATCGCTGGTGGCGCTGCGGATCGCCTCGATCGGGGTCATCCCCCATTCGACCATCTTGGCGAACTGCAACGCATTCTGCCCGGCGGGGAAGACCGCGCCGTTGTCGGTGCCGAACACCATCCTCACCCCGGCGCGGTGGGCGTCGCGGAACGTTTCGCGCTGCTTGCGGCCGATCTGGCGTTCCTTTTCGAGCGACTCCTCGTGCACGCCGTTCTTCGCCCCCTCGGCGAGGATATAGTCGTCGTCATAGATATCCATCGAGAACCAGGCGCCGCGCTCTTTGGCGAGCCTGAACGCGGCGACATCGGCCAGGCTGGCATGTTCGATCGTATCGATGCCCGCGCGCAGCGCCTCCGTGATGCCGGCGGTGCCGTGTGCATGGGCGGCGACCTTCATCCCCAGCAGATGCGCCTCGTCCGCCACCGCCTTCATCTCGTCATAGCTCATCTGCTGCGCGCCGGGCGCGTCGGTGCGGGACAGGACGCCGCCGGTGGCGCAGATCTTGATGACCTGCGCGCCGTATTTCTTCTGGGTGCGGACCAGCCGGCGATACCCGTCGACCCCGTCGGCGACGGAAGGGTTGCGGACGCCCTCGAAACTGGGGGGCAGTCCTTCGCTACCGTCGCAATGCCCGCCGGTCGCGCCCAGCGCATAGCCGGCCGGCACGATGCGGGGACCGGGGACGTAGCCGGCATCGATCGCCTGTTTCAGCCCGACATCGTTGTAATCGGTCGAGCCGACGTTGCGGACGGTGGTGAAGCCCGCCGCCAGCATCGCCCGCGCATTGGCGACGCCCACCGCCTGCCAGAAGCTGTCGGTGTAATCGAGCCGACGATATCCGCTGATCCGGGCATCGGCATCGAGATGGACGTGCATGTCGATCAGGCCGGGCAGCAGCGTCCTGCCCGGCAGGTCGATCCGCTCCGCCCCCTGCGAGATGACGGGGCGGGCACCGCCCCGGCCGGTGACGGTGGCGATGCGGCCATCGGTGATGACGATCACCGGATCGTCGATCGCCCGCCCCTTGTCGACGTCGATCAGCCGTGCGGCGGTGACCACCACCGTCTTCGCCGCCGCCGGTGCGGCCACCGTCGTACCCGCCAGCGCCATCAGCAGCGCCGCCATTTTCCGCGTCATTCGATACCCCTTTGCGATCGCCCGCGATCATGTCGCAGGCGGGGCCGATCGCCAAGCCCCGTGGTCAGGCCATCCAGTCGGCATAGCTTTGCGGCGGCGACGGCAGGACGATGCGCGCGATCCCGCCAATCGCGATCACCCCGGCCAGCACGGCGATCAGCGCGATCCGCCAGTGCCCGCGCCATGGCATCCGCCCCAGCAACGCCAGCGCCAGCGCGGTCGCGATCATCGGCCAGAGATGATAGCGGAGATCGGAGGCGATGCTGATGACGGCGAAGCTGGCTTCCAGCGCCAGCGCCGAGGCCAGCAATGCCCGGGCGATACCCGCGCCGGGACCGGCGATCCGCCAGCCGGCGGCAAGGGCGACGATCGCAACCGCGATCCAGACGACCGGCCATCCCGCCGGCGTCCCGGCAAGCCAGCCGGCCAGCCGTTCCCATTCGGTGGCCGCGCTGCGCGGTTCCGCCAGTCCCAGGTCGTTCGGCTCCGACCCGCCGGGCGGCGCGGCGCCGGGCCAGTGCGCCGGCACCCACCAACGATCGGTGGAATTGAGATGGGCGAGCCGGTGCGACAGATACGCGACCGGATGCGTCGCCGCCGCCAGGGCCAGTTGCCGGTACAACGCCCCCGCCGGCTGCCGCCACATCCGCACCGTCGCCGGGCCGCAACCGGGGGCGTCGCCCAGCCGATCCCAGAAGAACGGCGTGACGCACCGATGCGCGACCAGTCCCCTCGCCTCCGCCGCAGTGAACCCCGTCGCGGTGAACCCGGTCGCGGTCGTACCCGTCCGCGTCGCGATGCCGGCGAGATCGTAGAATGGCTGGGTCTTCTCCACCCCGCTGCCGGTCGCCCGCAGCAGATGGTGGTTGATGGCCGGCGACAGGGCGAGGGTCGCCGCGACGATCGCGACGGCGATGCCGACCCGGCGGACGGGACCGGCGGTGACGGCGAGGCCGGCGATCAGCGGCGCGATCGCGAAGACCGCGTTGGCGCGGACCAGTAATGCGTAGAGAAGGATCGTGGCGACCGCGCACCGCGCCGGCCACGGCACCGCCCTGCCCCCCAGCCGATACCAGCCGACTAGCCCCAGCGCCGCCACCATCGCGGCGACCGCCTGCGCATCCTTCAGCACCACGCCCTGCCATCCCAGGAACGGCGGCCACCAGCCGATCGCCGCGACCGCCAGTGCCGCCCGCGGACGCCCGTCGCGCAGCAGCGCGGCGGCGATCAGGGCCAGCCCGATCACGTAACCGCCCAGTTGCAGGATCAGCATCGGCCCCGTCCCCGGCCCGACAGTCGCGATCAGGACCGACCAGAGTCGCGCCATGACCGGGGGATGCCAGTCGTCGTACCGGCCGCTCAACGCCTGCGCATATTGCAGCACGCTGTCATATTCGGCGATACCCGGCCAGAACAGCGCGAGCGCGGCAGCGAACGACAGGATCGCGGCGAGCGGGACGAGTCGGCGCGGATCGCGCGTCATGGTGCCGGATCGGACCTGCCGGGATGACGACACCGATCCCCCGAGCGCGGAAAGTCACACCGGAAAGTCACGAAAGTCTCATCCTACAGGGGGTGTTCGTGACCGGTCCCGGTGGCGTCCGGTGGTGGGAAAGAGCGGTTCTGTGTCGATAGCGTGGAGCGGCGGTGTAGGACACCCCCGGTGTGGGGCGGCACGACGTTGCGCCGCGCCGCCCCCCATGATCGTCAGATATGGATCGCCCGGCCGTAGGCGCCCAGCACGCTCTCGTGCATCATCTCGCTCAGGGTCGGATGCGCGAAGACGGTTTCCATCAGTTCCTGCTCGGTCGTCTCCAGCTGGCGCGCGACGACATAGCCCTGGATCAGCTCGGTCACTTCCGCGCCGACCATGTGCGCGCCGAGCAGTTCGCCGGTCTTGGCGTCGAACACGGTCTTCACGAAGCCTTCGGCCTCGCCCAGCGCGATCGCCTTGCCGTTGCCGATGAAGGGGAACTTGCCGACCTTCAGCTCGTAGCCGGCTTCCTTCGCCTTCGCCTCGGTCATCCCGACCGACGCCACCTGCGGGCGCGAATAGGTGCAGCCGGGGATGTTGCCCTTGTCCATCTGGTGCGGGTTGCCGCCGGCGATCTTCTCGACCGCGATCACCCCCTCATGGCTCGCCTTGTGCGCCAGCCACGGTGCGCCGGTGACGTCGCCGATCGCCCAGATGCCGTCGACATTGGTCTGGCCATAGCCGTTGGTCTTGATGTGGCCGCGATCGGTTTCGACGCCCAGCGCCTCCAGCCCGATCTCCTCGGTGTTCGGCACGATACCGATCGCGACGATGACGTGGCTGAACTCGGTCGTCTCGACCTTGCCGTCCTTACCCTTGATCGATGCCTTCACCGACGATGCGCCCGGCTCGATCTTCTCGACGCCGGCGCCCTTCAGCAAGGTGATGCCCTGCTTGGTCAGCGCCTTGTCCATGAAGGCGGACACTTCCTCGTCCTCGACCGGCAGGATGCGCGGCAGCATCTCGACGATGGTCACGTCGGCGCCCATGTCGTTGTAGAAGCTGGCGAATTCGACACCGATCGCGCCCGATCCGATGACCAGCAGCTTGGTCGGCATCTCGGTCGGCACCATCGCGTGGCGATAGGTCCACACCCGCTTGCCGTCCGCCTTGGCGAAGGGCAGGTCGCGGGCGCGCGCGCCGGTGGCGACGATGATGTTCTTCGCCTCCAGCTCGACGGTCCTGTCGCCCTGCTTGACGGACAGCTTGCCCTTGGCGGTGATCGTGCCGACGCCCTCGTGGACGGCAACCTTGTTCTTCTTCATCAAGCCCTTGACGCCGGCATTCAGCTGGCCCGCCACCTTGCGGCTGCGATCGACGATCTTGCCGAGGTCGAAACCGGGTTTCTCGCAAGACAGGCCGTAGGAATCGGCATGGGTCATGTAATGATAGATTTCCGACGTGCGCAGCAGCGCCTTGGTCGGGATGCAGCCCCAGTTGAGGCAGATGCCGCCCAGCCGCTCGCGCTCGACGATCGCGGTCTTCAGCCCCAACTGCGCGGCGCGGATCGCGGCGACATAGCCGCCAGGGCCGGAACCGAGGATGATGAGGTCGTAGGTCTCAGCCACGTGGGGTCTTCCTTCTCAGCGTCCGGCGTTCGCCGGCCATTACGGATTGGGGGCGGGATCGACCGCGGGCACGCGCCGCGGCTGGCGATCCTCGCCGATCGCGACGAAGGTGAACTTGGCCTCCGTCACCTTGTAGCTGCGGTCGTCGTGGCGGGCGCGGCGCCAGCTTTCGACCTCGATCGTCATCGACGTGCGGCCGACCTTCGCCAACGTGGCATAGACCGACACCTCGTCACCGACGACGACCGGGCGGTGGAAGGTCATCCCCTCCACCGCGATCGTGACCGCGCGGCCATGGCTGTGGCGCGACGCGACCGACCCGGCGGCCGAATCCATCATGCTCATCAGCCAGCCGCCGAAGATGTCGCCATAGGGATTGGTATCCGCCGGCATCGCGATCACGCGGACCGCCGGCAACCCTTCGGGCGGCATCTCGTCGGGATGGACGTCCATCGCCGGGATCAGGCGAGCATGCCGAGCGGCCGCTCGACCAGTTCCTTGAACATCTTCATCAGCTCGGCCCCGTCGGCCCCGTCGATCGCGCGGTGATCGAAGCTGCCGGTCGCCGACATGACGGTGGCGACGCCCAGTTCGCCATCGACGATGTAGGGCCGCTTCTCACCCGCGCCGATCGCCAGGATCATGCCCTGCGGCGGGTTGATGACCGCTTCGAACTGCTTGATCCCGAACATGCCCATGTTGCTGATCGAGGCGGTGCCGCCCTGGAATTCCTCCGGCTTCAGCTTGTTGTCGCGGGCGCGGGCGGCAAGATCCTTGACCTCGGTCGAGATCGCGGACAGCGACTTGGTGTCGGCCTCCTTCACGATCGGGGTGATGAGGCCCGAGGGCGTCGACACCGCGACCGAGATGTCGGCGCGCTTGAAGGTGACGAGCTGGTCCGGCGTGAACATCACGTTGCACTTCGGCACCGCCATCAGCGACACCGCCAGCGCCTTCACCAGCAGATCGTTGACCGACAGCTTGACACCACGGCTTTCCAGCGAGGCGTTCAGTTCGCCGCGCAGCTTCATCAGCGCGTCGAGACGCACGTCCACCGTCAGGTAGATGTGCGGCACCGTCTGCTTCGATTCGGTCAGGCGGCGCGCGATCGTCTTGCGCATGTTCGACAGCTTGGCCGTCTCGTGCGGGATGTCGGGGATCGCGGCGGGCCTGGGCGCCGATGCGGGGGCCGCGGCGGCGACGGGGGCGTCGGCCGGAGCGGCCTGCGTCGCGGGCTTCGCGCCCGCCTTGGCATTGTCGACGTCCGCCTTGACGATGCGGCCATTGGGGCCGGAGCCGGACACGGCGGCGAGGTCGAGCCCCTTGGCCTCCGCCAGCCGGCGGGCAAGCGGGCTGGCCTTCACGCGGTCGCCCGTAGCCTTTGCGGGGGCGGCGTTCGCGGTACCGGCCTTGGCGGGGCCGGCATCGGCGGGACGGCCATGATCCTCGGCCTGTGTCTCGGTGCGGGGAGCGGCGTCGCCCTCGTTACCCTTGGCGTTGGGATCGGTGGGGTCGGGGCTGCCCTTGAACTGCGTATCGGTGGGCTGCGGCGTTTCCGCCTTCGCGGCCGGCGCGTCGACCGCGGATGCGTCCTCGCCCTCCTCGACCAGGATCGCGATGACGGTGCCGACCTTCACATTGTCGGTACCCTCGGCCACCAGCACCCGGGCGACGACGCCTTCGTCGACCGCTTCGAATTCCATCGTGGCCTTGTCGGTTTCGATCTCAGCCATGATGTCGCCGGACTTGAGGGTGTCACCCTCTTTCACCAGCCATTTGGCCAGCGTGCCCTCTTCCATCGTCGGCGACAGCGCGGGCATCTTGATCTCGATCGGCATGAATGTCCTCGGGCGTTCCGTAACAGGCCGCTTCTCTCGCGCCCCCGCTCGCCCCGGTCAACCCCGCGCGCTTGCATGACCGCCGATCGACCGGCAGACAGGACCCGCAAGGGCAGCGATTGGGGAGCGCAGATGCGGATATATCTGGTGGTGATCGATGAAAGCCCCGAAGCCGAGATCGCGCTCCGCTTCGCCGCGCGGCGGGCGGTGAAGACCGGCGGCGGCGTGGAGATACTGGCGCTGTTGCCGCCGCAGGAATTCATCGCGTTCGGCGGGGTGCAGGCGACGATCGAGGAGGAGGCGCGCCATCAGGCGGAGGCACTGGTGGAACGCGCGGCGGGCGCGCTGTTCGTCGAATCGGGGCTGACCCCCGCGATCACCGTGCTGGAGGGCGAAGGGCCGAAGGTGATCCGCGACGCGATCGCGGGCAACGGCCAGATCGCGGCGCTGGTGCTGGGCGCGGCGGCATCGGGCGCGCCGGGGGCGCTGGTCACCGCCTTCACCGGCGCGGACGCGGGGGCGCTGAGGGTGCCGATCATGGTCGTGCCCGGATCGCTGAGCCCGGAGGAGATCGACCGGCTGAGTTGACGCCGGTCCGGTCCTGTCGCCGTTTCGTCTTCATATCGCCACGGACCTGTCTTCATTCCGCAACGCCCGCGTCATCGTGAGCGGCCAATGCCCGGAACACTGATCTTCCGGGGAACCTTTCTGCGATGACCGATTTCTTGACGGCTTCCGGCTATGACGATGGTGATATCGACACCAATCGATCCGCCAACCCCCATATGAACGAGCTGATCGCCAGCCGTTATTCGCGGCGGCAGACGCTGCGCGGTGGCCTGTCGGCGATGACGGCGGCGGTGTTCGGGGGCATGTTGCTGACCGGCTGCGACGACGACGAGGGCGGCGACACGGTGACGGTCGGGGCCAGCGGCACCGGCACCGTCACCGCCGGGCGCACCGTGACGCTGACCGGCACCACCAGCGGCGCCGTCGCGAGCAGCGTCGCCTGGACGCAGGTGAGCGGCCCGACCGTGACGCTGGCGAACGCCGCCACCCAGACCGCGAGCTTCACCGCCCCCGGCGTGGCGACGGCGACGCCGCTGGTGTTCCGCTTCACCGCCAACAGCGGCGACGGCACCCCCAGCGTGGCGGATACCACCGTGACGGTGCAGCCGGCGGTGCTGGGCTTCACCGCCGTGCCCAAGAGCCTGGCGGACGTGGTGTCGGTGCCCGAGGGCTATGCCGTCACCGTGCTGTACCGGCTGGGCGATCCGATCGCGTCCGGCGTCGCGGCCTATGCCAATGACGGCACCGACGTGAACTTCGCGCAGCGCGCGGGCGACCATCATGACGGCATGAGCTATTTCGGGCTCGCCTCGACGGGCAACACCCCGGACGCCAACAGCAGCACGCGCGGCCTGCTGGTGATGAACCACGAGAACATCACCGAATCCTACCTCCACCCGAACGGCCCGACCAACCTGTCGAACGGCCCGCGCCCGGCCGCCGAGGCGATCAAGGAGATCGAGGCGCACGGCGTGTCGGTGATCGAGGTATCGCGCAGCACGGCGGGGGCATGGACCTACAACCAGGCATCCGCGCTCAACCGCCGCATCACCCCCAACACGCCGATGGCGTTCAGCGGCCCGGTACGCGGCACGCCGGTGCTTCGCACCCGCCAGTCGCCCGACGGCACCACCGGTCGCGGCACCATCAACAACTGCGCCAACGGCACGATGCCGTGGCACACCTATCTGACCTGCGAAGAGAACTGGGCCGGATACTTCCGCCGTGCGAATGGCGATGTGGCGGCACGGGTTGCAGCCGGACGGGGCAAAGAGAACGCCTCGCTCGCCCGCTATGGAATTGGACCCTCTTCATCACCTGCCGGTCGTCTGGGCAACTATCTGTGGTCGACCGCGACGCCGACCGATGCCAGCAGCACCGTGTTCGCCCGCTGGAACGCCAACGTCGTCGCCGACACGCCGACCGACGGCACCGGCGATTTCAGCCACGAGCCGTTCCAGCTGGGCTGGGTGGTCGAGATCGATCCGTTCGACCCCGCCTCCACCCCGCGCAAGCGCACCGCGCTCGGTCGCATGAACCATGAGGGCTGCGAGATCGGCCGCACCATCGCCGGGGTGAAGCCCGCCTTCTACATGGGCGACGACGCGCAGAACGAATATCTCTACAAGTTCGTGTCGGCGACGCCGTGGTCGGCGGCGGACGCGAACGCCACCAACCGGCTGGCGATCGGCGACAAGTATCTCGACAGCGGCACGCTGTACGTCGCGAAGCTGAATGCGAACGGCAGCGGCCAGTGGCTGCCGCTGGTGTTCGGGCAGAATGGCCTGACCGCTTCAAACGCCACCTACCCCTTCGCCGATCAGGCGGACGTGCTGGTCAACACCCGCCTCGCCGCCGACGTGCTGGGCGCGACGCGGATGGACCGGCCGGAATGGACCGCGGTCAACCCGGCGACGGGCGAGATGTACCTGACGCTGACCAACAATTCGTCGCGGACCACCACGGGCACCAACGCGGTCGATGCCGCCAACCCGCGCGCCTATACCGATCCCAAGGTCGATGGCCGCGGCCCCAGCACCGGCAACGTCAACGGCCATGTCATCCGCCTGCGCGAGGCGGGCGACACGTCGGAGGCGACCAGCTTCACCTGGGACATCTATGCCTTCGGTGCGGGCAGCGACCTGGATCCGACCAACATCAACCTGTCGGGGCTGGATGCGACCAACGACTTCTCGTCGCCGGACGGGCTGTGGTTTGGCCTGAACAGCAACGCCACCGGTCAGGGTACGCCGGTGATGTGGATCCAGACCGACGACGGTTCCTATACCGATGTCACCAACTGCATGATGCTGGCCGCGATCCCCGGCACGGTCGGCGACGGCGGCACCCGCTCCGTCACCAGCACGCTGAATGGCACCGCCACGGTGACGACGCGGATCGGCAAGGCACCGGGCGCGACGCTGCGCCGCTTCCTGGTCGGGCCGAAGCAGTGCGAGATCACGGGCATCCATTCCACCCCGGATGGCCGCTCGGTGTTCGTCAACATCCAGCATCCGGGCGAAGGCGGCAGCCCGACCGCGATCAGCAGCAGCTGGCCCGCGAACCAGTCCGGTGCGGTGGCCACCCCGGCGCGCCCCCGCTCCGCCACGATCGTCATCACCAAGACCGATGGCGGTCTGATCGGGCTGTAATCGCCATCATCCGATGACGGCGGGAAAGCCGCCCCCTCTCCCCGGCGGAGAGGGGGCGGCTTTTTCGTATCCGGACGACCGGCGCGGGACCGGCGCACAAAAAAGGGGCCGCGCACCCGGCGGTGCGCGGCCCCTTTCCCCAACCCCCGCGATCAGGCGAAGGCGACGACCGCCCGACGACGGCGGAGTGCCGCGCCCGCCAGACCGAAGCCCGTCAGCATCAGCGCCCAGCTCGCCGGCTCCGGCACCGCCGACACCGGCGCCGCGAGGACCGAGACGTCGTCGATCGCGAGACCGTCATCGGCGCCGGTGGCATCCAGATCGACCCAGCGGAACGCGAAGGTCGAACCGGCCGCGATGCCGAGGTTGGCGATCGTCGCGGTGATCGCGATGCGGTTGGCGACATCGTTGCCGTTGAGCGCGCCCACCGTCGTCGACGTGGAGGGCGAGACGAACGCCAGATCGTCCACTGTGGTCCACGACCCCGTGTCGAGGCTGCCCGCCGCGAGCCGGTACTGGAACGCCAGACCGTCCGCCTGCCGTGGGGTGTCGCCGCGGCGCCACTGTTCACCGGTGTACGACACCGTCAGCGAATCGAGCACCGAGCCCAGTGCGTTGGTGAACAGCGCACCGTAATAGGCCGGCTGGAGATTGCCGCTGGTCACGCTGCCGAGCGCACGTTCCGTGCTGCCGGCCGCGCCGAAGCTGTAGACGTTGCCGCCGTTCGCGCTGCCGATGCCGACCGCATAGGTCTGGTTGGCGTTGCTGCCGTTTTCGCTGACCTGCCAGCCGGCGGGCAGGACGCTGCCGGTGGCGCCGGTGCTGGCCAGCGTGTCGAAATTCTGTGTGTAGGCGGTCGCGCCCAGCGCGATCGGCACCGGGCTGGCCGGATAGACGGTGGCACCGGCGGTGCCGGCCAGCGCGGTGCCGGCGAGAGCGACGGCAACCGCCGCAAGACGAATGTTCATGCTTACCCCTTTGGTGACGCGGCCTTGCGACCGCGATCAAGGTAATTAGACATTAACCGTGACGCTTCGGCGTCACCCGTCTTGATGCGGGTCAGGTCAGCCGAACGGCAGCACCGGCATACCCGACTCGAACGACAGCAGATATTGCTTGGCGGTCAGGCCACCCGCGAATCCGGTCAGCCGGCCACCGCTGCCGATGACGCGGTGGCACGGCACGACGATCGACAGGGGATTGCGGCCGTTGGCGGCACCGACGGCGCGAACCGCCGCCGGACTGTCGATCTGCGCGGCGATCGCGGCATAGCTGCGCGTCTGGCCGTACGGGATCGTCTGCAAGGCGGTCCATACACGTCGCTGGAACGGCGTACCGTGGAAGGCGAGCGGCAGGTCGAAACGCTGCCGGCGACCGGCGAAAAAGTCGTCCAGCTGGATCGCCGCTTCCGCCAGCACCGGTTCTCCCGGATGGTCGTGCAACGGTGGCAGGCGGACGCGGCCGGCACGATCGTCCGGCCATAGCACCGCGACCAGATGGCCCCGATCGGCGACCAGCGTCAGCGCACCGACCGGGCTGGCGACCGTCCGCGCCGGCAGCGATACCGCCGCCCCGGGGCGATCGCCCATCCCGATCACGCGTCGAGGATCGCCGCGATCTGGCCGCCGACCACGTCCATATCCGCCATGCCATCGACCCGGCGGACGAGATCGCGGCTTTCGTAGAACGGCAAGATCGGCGCGGTCTTGGCCCGATATTCCGCCATCCGCGTCGACACCGTTTCGGCATTGTCGTCCGGCCGGCGCTTGAATTCGGTCGACCCGCAGACATCGCAGACGCCTTCGGTCGCCGGCTGCTTGAACCGGTCGTGATAGCCCGTGCCGCAACTGGCGCAGGTGTAACGGCCGACGATCCGCTCGATCAGCGCCGCCTCGTCCACGTCCAGTTCGATGACATAGTCGAGTTGCTGGCCGCGTTCGGTCAGCAACAGGTCGAGCGCCTCGGCTTGGGCCGCGGTGCGGGGATAACCGTCGAAGATGGCGCCGCTGGCGACACCCTCGTCCAGCCGTTCCCCGATCAACGCGGAGACGATGGCATCGGATACCAGCTCACCGGCATCCATCACCGCCTTCGCCTGCACGCCGACCGGCGTGCCCGCCTTCACCGCGGCGCGCAGCATGTCACCGGTCGACAGCTGCACCATGCCACGCTCGGCCACCAGACGGGCCGCCTGCGTACCCTTGCCCGCGCCAGGCGGCCCCAACAGGATGATGTTCATTCCGGCTTCTCCCCTGATCCGCCGCGCTCAGCGCAGACGGCCGCCCTTCAGCTTCGCCTTCTTGATAAGGTCGCCATATTGGTGCGCCAGCAGATGCGACTGGATCTGCGTGACGGTATCCATCGTCACGTTGACCACGATCAGCAGGCTGGTGCCGCCCAGATAGAACGGGATCGACAATGCCGACACCAGATATTCCGGCAACAGGCAGATCACCGTCAGATACGCCGCCCCGATCACCGTGATGCGCGTCAGCACGTAATCGAAATAATTCTCGGTGTTCTTGCCCGGCCGGATGCCGGGCACGAACCCGCCATAGCGCTTCAGATTGTCCGCCGTCTCTTCCGGATTGAACACCACCGCGGTGTAGAAGAACGAGAAGAAGATGATGCCGGCGGCATAGAGCGCCATGTACACCGGGCTGCCATGCTGGAGCCACTGGTTCAGGCTGATGATGAAATCGCCCCAGGCGCTCTCGCCCGCCACGCGCTTTCCCGCGAACTGCGAGATGGTCAGCGGCATCAGCAGCAGCGACGAGGCGAAGATCGGCGGGATCACGCCCGCCGTGTTGATCTTCAGCGGCAGGTGGCTGCGATCGGCCTGCATCCCGCGCTGCGTCTGCCGCTTGGGATACTGGATCAGGATGCGACGCTGCGCCCGCTCCATGAAGCAGATGAACAGGATCAGGCCGACGACCGCGATGACGATCCCGATCAGCTTGATCGGATCGAGGCTGCCGGTGCGGCCGCCTTCCAGCAGGTTGACCAGCGTGGTCGGCAGATGCGCGACGATGCCCGCCATGATGATCAGCGACACGCCGTTGCCGATGCCGCGGCTGGTGATCTGCTCACCCAGCCACATCAGGAACATCGTACCGCCAATCAGGCTGACGACCGCGTTGATGCGGAACAGCATCCCCGGCTCGATCACCGCCTGTACGCCGTTCGACGCGCCCAGCGCCTCCAGCCCCACGGCGATGAAATAGCCCTGGATCGCGGTCAGCAGCACCGTGCCGTAGCGCGTGTACTGGTTCAGCTTCTTGCGGCCGCTCTCCCCCTCCTTCTTGATCGCGGCCAGCTGCGGCGACAGCGAGGTCGCGAGCTGCACCACGATCGAGGCGGTGATGTACGGCATCACGCCCAGCGCGATCAGCGACATGCGGCTGAGCGCACCGCCGGAAAAGGTGTTGAAGAAATCGAGCACGCCGCCCGTCGTCCGCTGGCTGAGCAGCCCGAGCGCGGTCGGGTCGATCCCCGGCAGCGGCACGAAACTGAGCAGGCGGAACACGATCAGCGCGCCGATCGTGAACCACAGCCGCTTCTTGAGGTCGGTCGCCTTGGCGAACTTCGCCAGGTTGATGCTTTGCGCCATCTGGTCGGCTGCGGATGCCATTCGATCACATGTCCTGGAAACAAGAGCGGCGGGTAAGCGTTCTACCGCCCCCGCCGCTCATATAGTCGTCGTGCGAGGCTTGTCTAACCTCGGCGGACATAATCCGTCCCGGCGATCGCCGGCATCCAGTTCGGGCGGCCCGATGCTGGACCCCGGCACGGGCCGGGACGGAGCATGGGGTTCACGCCTTGAACGACGCCTTGTGCGCCGCGCGCTCCTTGTACTTCACGCCCTTCTTGGCGGCGGCCTTTTCGGCGGCGGGCACGACGTGGATCACGTCGACCTTGCCACCGGCCTTCTCGACCGCCTCGATCGCGCCCTTCGACGCGCCGGCGACGGTGAACGACAGCACGGTGGTCAGTTCGCCCTTGGCGAGCAGACGCACGCCGTCCTTGCCGCCGCGCGCCAGATTGGCGGCCTTCAGCGCCGCGTGGTCGAGCGTCGCACCGGCTTCGATCTTGCCGGCATCGACCGCCTTCTGGATCGCGCCGAGATTCACCTCGGCATAATCCTTGGCGAAGATGTTGTTGAAGCCACGCTTCGGCAGCCGCATGTGCAGCGGCATCTGACCGCCTTCGAAACCGGCGATGGACACGCCCTCGCGGCTCTTCTGGCCCTTCTGGCCGCGCCCGCCGGTCTTGCCCTTGCCCGAGCCGATACCGCGTCCGACGCGGATCTTGGACTTGCGGGCACCCTGGTTGTCGCGGAGTTCGTTGAGCTTCATGATAGGCACTCGCTTTCGCTTTTGTCGCGCTGATGGAAAGAAGAAGGGGGCCGTCTAGCCCCCTTCCCCGTATTTGTCACCGATGAAGAGAGGGCCTTAGCCCTGCACTTCGACCATGTGCTGCACCTTGCGGATCATCCCGCGGACCTCGGGGCTGTCCTGCAGCTCCGAGACCTTGTGCATCTTGTTGAGCCCCAGGCCGATCAGCGTCGCGCGCTGATCGCCGGTGCGACGGATCGGCGATCCGGTCTGCTTGATCTTGATGGTCGCCATCGCCTGTTACTCCACCAGTGCCGCGGCTTCGACCTCGGCGGTCTGTGCCGTAGCACCCGCGCCGCGGCCGAGCAGGTCGGCGATCTTCTTGCCACGACGCTGCGCGACGGACTTGGGCGAGGTCTGGTCGCCCAGTGCCTCGAACGTCGCACGGATCATGTTGTACGGGTTCGACGTGCCCACCGACTTCGTCACCACGTCGGCGACGCCGAGCGATTCGAAGATGGCGCGCATCGGACCACCGGCGATGATGCCGGTGCCCTGCGGCGCCGAGCGCAGCGTCACGCGACCGGCACCGAAGTGGCCGTTGGCGTCGTGATGCAGCGTGCGGCCATCCTTCAGGGGAACGCGGACCATCGCCTTCTTGGCGGCGGCCGTCGCCTTGGAGATGGCTTCCGGCACTTCGCGCGCCTTGCCATGACCGAAGCCGACCCGGCCCTTGCCGTCGCCCACGACGACCAGCGCCGCGAAGCCGAAGCGCTTGCCGCCCTTCACCGTCTTCGAGACGCGGTTGATGTGGACCAGCTTCTCGATCAGTTCCTCGCCGCCGTCGTCCGCACCGGGACCGCCACGACCGCGATTGTCGCGACCGCCACGACCGCCATCGCGACCGCCACGGTTGCCGCCGGGACCACCGCCACGGTTGCCACCGGGGCCGCCACGACCGCCACCGGGACCGCCGCGACCGCGACCACCGCCGCCACCGCCCTGATAACCGCCGGTGTTACCCTGCGGCGCGTTGCCCTGCGGCTGTGCGTCCTGCTGCGGAGCGCCTTCAGGCGAACCCGCCTGCTGGTTGTTCTCGTCAGCCATACTCAGAACTCCAATCCGGCTTCGCGCGCGGCTTCGGCCAGCGCCTTCACACGCCCGTGGAACAGGAAGCCGCCACGATCGAACACGACCTGCGTCACGCCGGCCGCCAGTGCCGCTTCCGCGACGCGCTTGCCGACCTCGGATGCCGCGGCGACGTTCGCGCCCGACTGGTCACGCGCGGTGAGCGTCGAGGCGGCAGCGACCGTGTGGCCCTGCTTGTCGTCGATCACCTGCGCATAGATGTGCTTGCCGGAGCGATGCACGGAGAGCCGCGGCCGGGTGCCCGAACGCGCGCGCAGCGCGGTGCGGTTGCGCCGACGGCGCTTCTCGAAGAGTGTCATACCCTTGGACATTACTTCTTCTTCCCTTCCTTGCGGAAGATGAACTCGCCGTCGTACTTGATGCCCTTGCCCTTGTACGGCTCGGGCTTGCGCCAGCGACGGATCTCGGCGGCCAGCTGGCCGACCTTCTGCTTGTCGGCGCCCGAAATCTCGATCGTCGTGTTGTCGGGCGTCTTGACCTCAAGACCCTCCGGCACGGCGACATCGACATCGTGGCTGTAGCCGAGCTGCAGCTTCAGGTTGCGGCCCTGTGCCGCGGCACGGTAGCCGACGCCGGTGATGAGCAGCTTCTTGGTAAAGCCCTCGGTCACGCCGGTCACCAGGTTCTGGACCAGCGTGCGCTGCATGCCCCAGAACGCGCGGGCCTGCTTGCTGTCGTTGGCGGGCTGCACCGAAATGCCGCCATCCTCGATTTCGTAGCTGATCTCGTCGCGCATCGCGAGGGTCAGGCTGCCCTTGGGCCCCTTCACCGTCATGCGCTTGCCCTCGATCGAGGCGGTGACGCCTGCCGGTACGGTGACCGGCTTCTTGCCGATACGGCTCATCAGAAGACCTCCGCGAGGACTTCGCCGCCGACATTCTGCTCACGCGCTTCCGCGTCGGACAGAACGCCGTTCGGCGTCGAGACGATGGTGATGCCCAGGCCGTTCATGACCCGCGGCAGCTCCTGCGAACCGGAATAGACCCGGCGGCCGGGCTTCGAGACGCGCGCGACATGCTTGATCGCGGGCTGGCCCTCGAAATACTTGAGTTCGATGCGCACGCCGGCGGCGGGGCCCATCTGCTCTTCGGAATAGCCGCGGATATAGCCTTCGCGCTGCAGCACGTCGAGCACGCGGACGCGCAGCTTGGACGCGGGCGACAGGACGGAGTCCTTCTTCGCGCGCTGGCCGTTGCGGATGCGGGTGAGCAGGTCACCCAGGGGATCGGTCACTGCCATGATAATTCCTTACCAGCTCGACTTCGTGACGCCGGGGATCAGGCCCTTGTTGGCCAGATCGCGCAGCATGATACGGCTGAGCCGGAACTTGCGGTAATAAGCGCGCGAACGGCCGGTCAGTTCGCACCGGTTACGGATGCGCGTCGGGTTCGCATTGCGCGGCAGTTCGGCCATCTTGAGGCGCGCGATGAGACGATCGGTCTCGTCGAGCGACTTGTCGTTGGCCATCGCCTTCAGCTTCGCCAGCTTGGGAGCGTACTGCTTCACCAGCTGCTTGCGACGCTCGTTCTTGTTGATCGAACTCAGTTTCGCCATGGACTTAAGCTCTTCCTTGAAAGCCCTCTCCCGCATCGGGGAGAGGGGGTAGATGTCAGGCCGCCTTCTTCTCTTCGGCGGCTTCCTCGATCGGGAACGGGAACCCGAACAGACGGAGCAGCTCGCGCGCCTCGTCGTCCGTCTTCGCCGTGGTGGTGACGATCACATCCATGCCGCGCACCTTGTCGATGCGGTCATAGTTGATCTCGGGGAAGATGATCTGTTCCTTGATGCCGCAGGCATAGTTGCCGCGACCATCGAAGCTCTTGGCGTTCAGCCCGCGGAAATCGCGGACGCGCGGCAGGGCGATCGTGATGAAGCGGTCGAGGAACTCGTACATGCGCTCGCGGCGAAGGGTGACCTTCACGCCGATCGGCATGCCTTCACGCAGCTTGAACTGCGCGATCGACTTCTTCGCCTTGGTGATGATGGGCTTCTGGCCCGCGATCAGCTCCATTTCCGAAGCCGCCTGCTCGACGCGCTTCTTATCCTGCGTCGCTTCGCCAACGCCCATGTTCAGGACGATCTTGTCGAGACGCGGGATTTCGAGAACGTTCTTGTAGCCGAACTTCTCGACCATCGCCTTGACGATGGTTTCCTCGTAGATGCCCTTCATCCGGGGCTTGTAGGCATCAGCCATCGATCTTCTCCCCGGTCTTGACCGCGACGCGGACCTTCTTGCCGTCCTGCGTCTCGAAACGAACGCGCGTCGGCTTGCCGTCGGCAGTCACGTGCGCGACCTTGCTGACGTGCAGCGGCGCCTCGATCTTCTCGAGACCGCCCTGCGGGTTCGCCTGGGTCGGCTTGCGGTGGCGGGTCGCGACGTTCACGCCGCCCACGATGACCTTGCCGTCCTTCGGCATCGACTGCGTCACGGTGCCGGTCTTGCCCTTGTCCTTGCCGGACAGGACGACGACCTGGTCACCCTTCTTGATCTTCGCGGCGGCCATTACAGCACCTCCGGCGCAAGCGAGATGATCTTCATGTGCTTCTTGCCGCGCAGCTCGCGCACGACCGGGCCGAAGATACGGGTGCCGATCGGCTCCTCGTTCTTGTTGACCAGGACGGCGGCGTTGCCGTCGAAGCGGATGGTCGAGCCATCGGCACGGTGGATGTCCTTGGCGGTGCGGACGATGACGGCGCGATGCACGTCACCCTTCTTCACCTTGCCACGGGGTGCTGCTTCCTTGATGCTGACGACGATGACGTCGCCCACGGTAGCCGTGCGACGCTTCGAGCCACCCAGCACCTTGATGCACTGCACCCGCTTCGCGCCGCTGTTGTCAGCGACGTCGAGATTGGATTGCATCTGGATCATCGATCCATATTCCTTCTCGCTATGGGGTGGATTCCGACCCAGCCCCGCCTCAAAAATAACGACCCCCGGCGCGAACTTCCGATGAAGTCCGGCACCAGGGGGAGCGGCCCCTTAACCGCTCCGGTGGCGGGGCGCAAGGGCCCCGCCCGCCGGCTTACGCGTCGACGTCGACCCGGTCGGGCGTCGCGTGCGTGTTGACGCGGTCGAGAACCTTCCACGTCTTCAGCTTGGAGATCGGGGCGACCTCCTCGATGCGGACGGTCTCGCCGGCCTTGTACTCGTTGCCCTCGTCATGGGCATGATACTTTTTCGAACGGCGGATGATCTTGCCGTAGAGCGGGTGCTTCACCTTACGCTCGACGTTCACCACCACGGTCTTGTCGCCCTTGTCGGACACGATCAAGCCGGTCAGCACGCGCTTTGGCATGTGCAGGGGTCCTTACTTGGCCGGCACGGCGGCGGAGCGCTGTGCCTGCATGGTCTTGATGCGGGCGATGTCGCGACGGACCTCGCGAACGCGGCTCGGCTTTTCCAGCTGGTTCGTCGCCGCCTGGAAGCGGAGGTTGAACTGCTCGCGCTTGAGCTGGCCGAGCTGTTCGGACAACTGGTCGTCGCTCTGGCCGTTGAAATCGGTCTTGGCCATTACTCGCCTCCGAGATGCGAGGTGTCGCCGAGGCGGGCGACAACCTTTACCTTGATCGGCAGCTTCATCGCCGCCCGCTCGAACGCCTCAGCGGCGATCTTGCCCTCGACGCCGTCGAGCTCGAACAGAATCCGGCCCGGCTTCACGCGCGCCGCCCAGAATTCCGGCGAACCCTTGCCCGAGCCCATGCGGACTTCGGCCGGCTTGCCCGAGACGGGAACGTCCGGGAAGATGCGGATCCACAAGCGCCCCTGGCGCTTGATGTGACGCGTGATCGCGCGGCGGGCCGCCTCGATCTGGCGCGCGGTGATCCGCTCCGGCTCCATCGCCTTCAGGCCGTAAGACCCGAAGTTCAGCGAGAAGCCGCTCTTGGCGTCACCGGAAATCTTTCCCTTGAACGCCTTGCGGAACTTTGTCTTTTTCGGTTGCAGCATGTCTGTTCCTGCCCCTTAGCGGCGATCGTCGCGCGCAGGGCGCACGCCGGAGGTCTGGGCCTCCATCATCAGCCGGTCGGTCGCCATCGGGTCATGGCCGAGAATCTCGCCCTTGAAGACCCAGACCTTGACGCCGCAGACCCCGTAGGAGGTGTGCGCCGTGGCTTCCGCATAATCGATGTTGGCGCGCAGCGTGTGCAACGGCACCCGGCCCTCGCGATAGCTCTCGGACCGGGCGATTTCCGCCCCGCCGAGACGGCCACCGCAATACACCTTGATGCCGTCGGCACCCAGACGCATCGCGGACTGCACCGCGCGCTTCATCGCGCGGCGGAACGCGATACGGCGCTCCAGCTGGTCGGCGATGCCCTGCGCGACGAGACGCGCATCGACCTCGGGCTTGCGGATCTCGACGATGTTGAGCGAGACGTCGGACGAGGTCATCGCCCCGATCGTCTTGCGCAGCTTCTCGATATCGCCGCCCTTCTTGCCGATGATGACACCGGGGCGCGCCGCGAAGATCGAGATGCGGGCCAGCTTGGCCGGACGCTCGATCACCACCTTGGAGATCGCGGCCTGCGGCAGCGTCTTCATGATGAAGCGGCGGATCTTCAGATCCTCCAGCAGCAGCCGACCATAGTCGGCGCCTTCGGCGAACCAGCGGCTGTCCCAGGTGCGGTTGATCTGCAGCCGCATGCCGATCGGGTTGCTCTTGTGACCCATTATGCTTCTTCCTGCTCGCGCACGACGATGCGCAGACGGCTGAACGGCTTCAGGATGCGCGTCGACTTGCCGCGACCGCGGGTCGCGAAACGCTTCATCGTGATCGACTTGCCGACCGACGCCTCGGCGACGACGAGCGCGTCGACATCGAGGTTGTGGTTGTTCTCGGCATTGGCAATGGCCGAAGCCAGCACCTTGCGTGCGTCGATCGCCATGCCCTTGGTCGAAAAGGCGAGGATGTTAAGCGCATCCGATGCCTTCTTGCCGCGGATGAGACCGGCAACGAGGTTGAGCTTCTGGGCCGAGCCGCGAATCTGCGTACCGACCGACAGTGCTTCCTTGTCGCCAACCCGACGGGGAGCTGCTTGCTTGGACATCAGCGCTTGCCCTTCTTGTCCGCGGCGTGGCCGGGGAAATAGCGCGTCGGCGCGAATTCACCCAGCTTCATGCCGACCATATCCTCGTTCACCGTGACGGGAACGAACTTGCGGCCATTGTACACGTTGAACGTGAGTCCCACGAACGACGGCAGGATGGTGGAGCGACGCGACCAGGTCTTGATCGGCGCGCGGCCACCGGAGTCCTGCGCGGTTTCGGCCTTCTTGAGAAGGCTCAGTTCGACGAACGGGCCTTTCCAGACTGAACGAGCCATGTGTTAGCCCTTCCTCTTCGTCGAATGACGCGACCGGATGATCATCTTGTCGGTCGACTTGTTGTGACGGGTGCGCGCACCCTTCGTCGGCTTGCCCCACGGGGTGACCGGATGACGGCCGCCCGAGGTCCGGCCTTCACCACCGCCGTGCGGATGGTCGACCGGGTTCTTGGCGACGCCGCGGGTCAGCGGACGCTTGCCCATCCAGCGCGAACGCCCGGCCTTGCCGAGGTTCTGGTTCTGGTTGTCCGGGTTCGACACCGCACCGACCGTCGCCATGCACTCGCCATGGATGTAGCGCTGCTCGCCCGAATTCAGACGAACGATCACCATGCCGCGATCGCGACCGACGACCTGCACATAGGTGCCGGCCGAACGAGCGATCTGGCCACCCTTCATCGGCTTCATCTCCACATTGTGGACGATGGTGCCAACCGGGACCTGACCCAGTTCCATGGCGTTGCCCGGCTTCACGTCGGTCTTCTTGGCGGCGAGCACCTTGTCACCGACCGCCAGACGCTGGGGTGCGATGATGTAGTTCTGCTCGCCGTCCGCATAGGACACCAGCGCGATGAACGCCGTGCGGTTGGGATCATATTCCAGCCGCTCGACGGTGCCTTCAGAGTCCCACTTGCGACGCTTGAAGTCGATGAAGCGGTACTTCTGCTTGTGACCGCCCGCGATACCGCGGCTGGTCACATGGCCCTTGTTGTTGCGGCCACCGGTCTTGGACTTGCCCTCGGTGAGCGCCTTGACCGGCTTGCCCTTCCAGAGCTGCGACTTGTCAACCAGGACGAGGCCGCGCTGCGCGGGCGTCGTCGGGTTATATTGCTTGAGCGCCATGGTCTCAGATCCCCGTCGTCACGTCGATCGACTGACCGTCGGCGAGCGTGACGATCGCCTTCTTCATGTCCGACCGCTGGTAGGGCGCACCCTTCCACTTCTTGGTCTTGCCCTTCTGGACGATCGTGTTCACGCCCAGGACCTTCACGTCGAAAAGCGCTTCGACGGCGGCCTTGATCTGCGGCTTGGTCGCGTCGCCCGCGACCTTGAACACGACGGCGTTGTGCTCGGAGAGCAACGTCGCCTTCTCGGTGATGTGCGGTGCGACGATCACGTCGTAATGACGGTTGTCGACAACCTTCTGCGGCTTAGCCATTAAAGCGCGCCTCCAGCTTTTCGACCGCAGCGCGGGTCAGCACCAGCGTGTCGGCCTTGATGATGTCATAGACGTTGGCGCCCACGGCCGGCATCACGTTAACCTCATGCAGGTTGCCCGCGGCCAGTGCGAAGCTGTTCTCGACGATATCGCCGTCGATCACCAGCGCGCGGTTGCCGAAGCCCAGCTTGGCCAGATCGCCCTTCAGCGTCTTGGTCTTGCCGCCTTCGACGGTCAGGCTGTCCATGACGACCAGCGACCCTGCCTTGGCATGGCTCGACAGCGCCATCTTCAGGCCCAGGGCGCGGATCTTCTTGTTGAGACCCGGATTGAAGTCACGGACGCGGGCGCCGTGCGCCTTGCCGCCGCCGATGAAGACGGGAGCGCGACGATCGCCGTGACGGGCGGTGCCGCCACCCTTCTGGCGACCGAACTTCTTGCCGGTGCGGGCGACGTCGGCCCGCTCGCGGGTGCCGCGCGCGGTTTCGCGGCGCTTTTCCAACTGCCAGGTGACGACGCGGTGCAGGATGTCGGCGCGCGGATCGAGGCCGAAGACCTCGTCGTTGAGCTCGATGTCCTGCGCGTCGGTACCGGCGAAGGACTTGACGGTGACCTTCACTTCTTAGCCCTCCTGGCCGGTGGTAGCTTCCGGCGCGGGTGCGGCGTCAGCATTGTTCGAATTGGCGACCTTCAGCCCGGCGGGCATCGGGGCGTCGGCATGGCGCGAAACCTTGACCGCGTCCTTGACGAGCAGCCAGCCACCCTTCGAGCCGGGCACGGAGCCCTTCACGAAGATCAGGCCGCGCTCTGCGTCGGTCGACACGATTTCCAGGTTCTGCTGCGTGCGGTTGCGGTCGCCCATGTGGCCGGCCATCTTCTTGTTCTTGAAGACCTTGCCCGGATCTTGACGCTGACCAGTCGAGCCGTGCGAACGGTGCGACACCGACACGCCGTGCGTCGCGCGCAGACCGCCGAAGTTCCAGCGCTTCATCGCGCCGGCAAAGCCCTTACCCTGGGTACGACCCTGGATATCGACATACTGGCCAGCGACGAAATGGTCGGCCGACAGTTCGGCGCCGACGTCGAGGAGGTTGTCCTCGGTGACGCGGAATTCGGCGACGAACGCCTTGGGCTCGACTTCGGCCTTGCCGAAATGGCCACGCTGCGGCTTCGCCACGTTCTTGGCCTTGGCGACGCCTGCGCCAAGCTGGACGGCGGTATAGCCGTCGGTATCAGTCTCGCGACGGGAAACGACCTGCAGGCCGTCCAGCTGGAGAACGGTGACCGGCACGTGCCGACCGTCATCCTGGAACAGGCGGGTCATCCCCAGTTTCTTCGCGATCACGCCGGTACGCATGATCCACACTCCTCGCAGAGGCACATCCGGACCATTCCGAATGTGCGTGGGGGATATCAGCCGGGCGGATGCCCCGATGATATCCGTCAGCCCGGAAATGCGAAGCGTGCCCCCGTCCCGGGCTGGTCGTCCTTGCGATGAAGCGAGAACGTGACGGGAGACGCTGTCCCGGCGGCCGAAGCCACCGGCGGTATCTCAATTGCCGTAACACCGCAGGACCAAGGTCGACTGCGGTGGAGCGGCGCTTACGCCAACTTGATCTCGACGTCAACGCCGGCGGCGAGGTCGAGCTTCATCAGCGCATCGACGGTCTGCGGAGTCGGCTGCACGATATCGAGCATCCGCTTGTAGGTGCGGACCTCGAACTGCTCGCGCGACTTCTTGTCGACGTGCGGGCCACGGTTGACCGTGAACTTTTCGATGCGCGTCGGCAGCGGAATCGGACCGCGGATGAGCGCGCCGGTACGGCGTGCAGTGTCGGCGATGTCGCCGGTCGCCTGATCGAGCACGCGATGGTCGAATGCCTTCAGACGAATGCGGATGTTGCTGTCCATGATCCCTACCGATGCGAAAGAGCGGGGCGACTCGCAAGGCCATCATTCCCGCACGTCGGGAACGACGACCGAAGGGCCGCCTCTTGCTGGTTTAAAATCGAATGTCGAAAGGCAGCGGAGAAACCGTCACGCCTCTATTAAAAGCAAAAGGGCGACCCCGGTTTCCCGGAGCCGCCCCTTCCAAGGCTTGCGCCTATATTACTTGGTGATGCCGCTGACAACCCCTGCGCCGACGGTCCGGCCACCCTCGCGGATGGTGAAGCGCTGGCCGACGTCCATGGCGATCGGTGCGATCAGCTTGATGCCGAGCGCGACGTTGTCGCCGGGCATGACCATCTCGGTGCCCTCAGGCAGCTCGACGGTGCCGGTCACGTCCGTGGTGCGGAAGTAGAACTGCGGACGGTAGTTGGCGAAGAACGGCGTGTGACGGCCACCCTCGTCCTTCGACAGCACGTACACCTCCGACGCGAAGTCGGTGTGCGGCTTGATCGAACCCGGCTTGCAGAGCACCTGGCCACGCTCGACCTCGTCACGGGCGACGCCGCGGATCAGCGCGCCGACGTTATCGCCAGCCTGGCCCTGATCGAGCAGCTTGCGGAACATCTCGACGCCGGTGACCGTGGTCTTGCGGACGGTCGGGTGAATACCGACGATCTCGACTTCCTCACCGACCTTGACGATGCCGGTCTCGACGCGGCCGGTGACGACCGTGCCACGACCCGAGATCGAGAACACGTCCTCGATCGGCATCATGAACGGCTTGTCGAGCGGACGCTCGGGCTGCGGGATGTAGTCGTCGACGGCGGCCATCAGCTCAATGACGGCGTCCTTGCCGAACTTGTCGTTCGAACCCGACAGCGCGCAGGTCGCCGAACCCTTGATGATGGGGATATCGTCGCCCGGGAACTCGTACGAGCTGAGCAGCTCACGGATTTCCAGCTCGACCAGCTCGAGGATTTCCTCGTCGTCGACCAGATCGACCTTGTTCATGAACACGACCATCGCCGGCACGCCGACCTGACGGGCGAGCAGGATGTGCTCGCGGGTCTGCGGCATCGGGCCATCGGTGGCCGACACGACCAGGATCGCGCCGTCCATCTGCGCCGCGCCGGTGATCATGTTCTTCACATAATCGGCGTGGCCCGGGCAATCGACGTGGGCGTAGTGGCGGTTCGTCGTCTCGTACTCGACGTGCGCGGTCGAGATCGTGATGCCGCGCTCACGCTCTTCGGGTGCCTTGTCGATGTTGGCGAAATCGACGGCGGTACCGCCGGTCGTCTCGGCCAGCACCTTGGTGATGGCGGCCGTGAGCGAGGTCTTGCCGTGGTCGACGTGGCCGATGGTGCCGATGTTGAGGTGCGGCTTGTTCCGCTCGAATTTTGCCTTTGCCATTTTCCTACCTTCTGATTCGAATTCGGTGCCGCCGGGGCCACGCGAACGCGGCCCCATAACGGTTGATCGTCGGTTACGCCAGCGCTTAGGCCAGCTTCGCCTTCACTTCGTCGGCGACGTTCGTCGGAACCTCGTCGTAATGCGAGAACTGCATCGAGTATTGCGCACGCCCCTGCGTGAACGAACGCAGCGAGTTAACATAGCCGAACATGTTGGCCAGCGGCACCATCGCCTCGACCGTCTGCGCGTTGCCGCGGCTGTCGGTGCCCTGGATCTGGCCACGGCGGCTGTTCATGTCGCCGATCACGTCACCCAGATAATCTTCCGGGGTAACGACCTCGACCTTCATGACCGGCTCGAGCAGCGTGATGCCCGACTTCTGCGCCGCTTCGCGCATCGCGCCACGGGCACAGATCTCGAACGCCAGCGCCGACGAGTCGACGTCGTGGTACGCGCCGTCATACACGACGATCTCGAAATCGATGATCGGGAAGCCGACCAGCGAACCGCTCGCCGCGGTTTCGCGGAAGCCCTTCTCGATCGCGGGCAGATATTCCTTCGGAATGTTGCCGCCCTTGATCTCGTCCTTGAAGATGATCCCCGACCCGCGCTCGCCCGGGGTCAGCTTCACCTTCACGCGGCCGAACTGGCCGGTGCCGCCCGACTGCTTCTTGTGCGTGTAGTCGATGTCGACCGGCTTCTTCAGATATTCGCGATAGGCCACCTGCGGCGCACCGACGTTCGCCTCGACCTTGAACTCGCGCTTCATGCGGTCGACCAGGATTTCGAGGTGAAGCTCGCCCATGCCCTTGATGATGGTCTGACCCGATTCGGGGTCCGACGACACGCGGAACGACGGGTCCTCGCGCGCGAGACGATTGAGCGCGACGCCCATCTTCTCCTGGTCGGCCTTGGTCTTCGGCTCCACCGACAGCTCGATCACCGGCTCCGGGAACTCCATGCGCTCCAGGATGATCGGTGCGTTCTGCGCGCACAGGGTGTCACCCGTGGTGGTGTCCTTGAGGCCCGCCAGCGCGACGATGTCGCCCGCGAAAGCCTCCTGGATGTCCTCACGGCTGTTCGCATGCATCAGCAGCATGCGACCGACCTTTTCCTTCTTGTCCTTCACCGAGTTGGTGACCTGCGACGCGGCTTCGAGCTTGCCCGAATAGATGCGCGCGAACGTCAGGGTGCCGACGAACGGATCGTTCATGATCTTGAAGGCCAGTGCCGAGAACGGCACGTCGTCCGAGGACGGACGCTCGTCCGGCGTCACGCCGTCGAGCTTCAGACCCTGGATCGCGGGCACGTCGAGCGGGCTGGGCAGATAGTCGACCACGGCGTCGAGCAGGGGCTGTACGCCCTTGTTCTTGAACGCCGAACCGCAGACCACCGGCACGAACGCCATGCTGAGCGTACCCTTGCGGATCAGCTTCTTCAGGTCGGCGACGCTGGGCTCGTTGCCATCGAGATAGGCTTCCATCAGGTCGTCGTCCTGCTCGACGGCCATCTCGATCAGGTCGCTGCGATACTTCGCCGCCTTTTCGGCCATGTCGGCGGGAATGTCCTGATATTCGAACTTCGCGCCCAGCGACTCTTCGAGCCAGATGATCGCGCGGTTCTCGACCAGATCGACCAGGCCCTTGAAGCCGCCTTCCATGCCGATCGGCAGGTACAGGACGGCCGGACGGGCGCCGAGACGCTCGATGATCGAATTGACGCAGAAGTAGAAGTCGGCGCCGGTGCGATCCAGCTTGTTGACGAAGCACATGCGCGGCACGCCGTACTTGTCGGCCTGACGCCACACCGTCTCGGACTGCGGTTCCACACCGGCAACGCCGTCGAAGCACGCGACCGCACCGTCGAGCACGCGCAGCGAACGCTCGACTTCGATCGTGAAGTCGACGTGGCCGGGGGTGTCGATGATGTTGATGAGGTGCTCTTCGCCCTTGCCCTCTTCGGCGCGCCACTTGCAGGTGGTAGCAGCCGACGTGATCGTGATCCCGCGCTCCTGCTCCTGCTCCATCCAGTCCATCGTCGCGGTGCCTTCGTGCACTTCGCCGATCTTGTAGGACTTGCCGGTGTAATAAAGGATACGCTCGGTCGTCGTCGTCTTGCCGGCGTCGATGTGGGCCATGATGCCGATGTTGCGGTAACGGTCGAGCGGATGGCTGCGGGCCATGGTCGGTGCTTCCTTAGCGATGTGGGGAGCCAGGCACATGACCGGCTCCCCACGATATAGTCCAGAACGGGGCTGCTTCCAACCCTGTCAGCGCGGCCTTACCAGCGGTAGTGCGAGAAGGCGCGGTTCGCCTCGGCCATCCGGTGGGTATCTTCGCGCTTCTTCACCGCGTTGCCGCGGTTGTTCGAGGCGTCGAGCAGCTCGCCGGACAGGCGGGCGGCCATCGTGTTCTCGCTGCGGTTGCGCGCGGCGGTGATGAGCCAGCGGATCGCCAGCGCCTGTGCCCGCTCCGGGCGGACCTCGACGGGGACCTGATAGGTCGCACCGCCGACGCGGCGCGACCGCACCTCGATGCCCGGCTTGATGTTGTTCAGCGCATCATGGAACACGCCGATCGGCTCGCGCTTGGCGCGCTGCTCGACGGTTTCCATGGCACCGTAGACGATCAGTTCGGCCACGGCCTTCTTGCCGTCCATCATGACCGAATTCATGAACTTCGACAGAACCTCATCACCGTACTTCGGGTCCGGCAGGATGATACGCTTTTCTGGGCGACGACGACGTGCCATTTCAAATTCCTTCTAAACTTCAGCCATGGTGACGAAACGGGTTCGTCGGCTTACTTCGGACGCTTGGCGCCGTACTTGGAACGGGACTGCTTGCGGTCCTTCACACCCTGCGTATCGAGCACGCCGCGCAGGACGTGGTAGCGAACGCCGGGAAGATCGCGGACACGACCACCACGGATCAGGACCACCGAGTGCTCCTGCAGGTTGTGGCCTTCACCCGGGATGTAGCTGATGACTTCGCGCTGGTTGGTCAGGCGGACCTTGGCCACCTTGCGCAGTGCCGAGTTCGGCTTCTTCGGGGTCGTCGTGTAGACGCGGGTGCAGACGCCGCGCTTCTGCGGATTCGCTTCCATCGCAGGGACCTTCGACTTGGCCTTCTGCGGATCGCGGCCCTTGCGGACCAGCTGGTTGATCGTGGGCATTGAAGCCTTCACCTTTCAGATGGTTACTTTGCTGGGAGCCATCACGCCGTAGAATACAAAAAGAGCCTGCCAGCGACGCGATCGCGCCACCCGAGGCCCCATTCCATTCCAGCAATGTTCAAGCACCACCGGAGACTGACCCCGATGAGCAGGCGCGGCTATACGCCCCCGTGCCGATACGGTCAACCGTCGCGGCACGTTCGTGGCGGCCCCGCCACATCGGCGCTTGCCGAACCGCGCGGATGCCGGTAATGGCGCGATCCGCACAGGGGTGTAGCTCAGTTGGTTAGAGCGTCGGTCTCCAAAACCGAAGGCCCTCGGTTCGAGTCCGAGCTCCCCTGCCAGCGTTTCCGTGATGCATCGCCACAGGCCGTGCCCGCCGGATCGTTCCAGAACGATATTGTCCTTTTCCGATGCCCTCGCACCCGTCCGGCTGTTTGACGATGGCCAGGTTGCGCCCTCGCCCGCTGCCATGACGTGCGCCACGGCGATCCACGTACCGGATATAGTCGCACCCGCTATTGCAATCGATTGTTGCAATGCCGGCGAAAACGATGAATAATCGGGACAAAGCATAATCGAGGGGATGGGCGATGACGACGACGGCAGGGGTTAAGCCAAGGCTGTCGATGGTCCGCATCCTCGAGATGAACCTCGGCTTCCTCGGCCTGCAGTTCAGTTTCGGCCTGCAACAGGGCAACATGACGCCGATCTACAGCTATCTCGGCGCGTCCGAGGCGGCGCTGCCGGTGCTGCAGCTGGCCGGCCCGATCACCGGGCTGCTGGTACAGCCGCTGATCGGCGCCCTGAGCGACCGGACCGATTCGCGCTGGGGGCGGCGGACGCCCTATTTCATCTTCGGCGCGATGCTGTGCGCGATCGGGCTGTTCTTCATGCCGCTCAGTTCGTCGCTGCTGATGGCGGTGTCGATGCTGTGGATCCTCGACGGCGGCAACAACATCACGATGGAGCCGTACCGCGCCTATGTCTCGGACCGGCTGGACGAGAGCCAGCACCAGATCGGCTTCCTGACCCAATCGGCCTTTACCGGACTGGCCCAGATGCTCGCCTTCCTCACGCCATCGTTGCTGGTGTGGTGGGGGATGGATCAGGACTGGGTCGATGCGCACAACATCCCCTACACGGCGCGCATCGCGTTCATGGTCGGGGCGTTCCTGAGCCTGACGACGATCCTGTGGTCGATCTGGCGGGTGCCGGAACTGCCGCTGACACCGGAACAGCGCGCGCACATCGCCGCCCAGCCCACCGGGTTCGGCGCGACGTTGCGGGAAATCGGCGGCGCGATCCGCGACATGCCGATCGCGATGCGCAAGCTGGCGCTGATGAGCCTGTTCCAGTGGTACGCGATGGCCGCCTACTGGGCCTATGTGATCTATGCCATCGGCCGGTCGGTCTATGGCACCGACGTGCCGACCTCGTCGGGTTTCCATTCCGCCGTCCTGACCAATGGCGAGATGGCGGCCTTCTACAATGGCGTCGCGTTCGTCGCGGCCTTCGCGATGGTGCCGCTGGCCCGGCGGATCGGGGCGGCCAGCCTGCATGCCGTCTGCCTGGTCATCGCCGGCGCGGGGATGCTGTGGCTGCCGCATATCACCGAAAAATGGATGCTGTTCCTGCCGGCGATCGGGGTCGGGCTGGGCTGGGCGAGCATCATGGGCAACCCCTACGTCATCCTCGCCGGGTCGATCCCGGCGGAGCGGACCGGCGTGTACATGGGCATCTTCAACATGATGATCGTCATCCCGATGCTGCTGCTCGCGGCCACCCTGCCCTTTTACTACGCGCCGCTGATGAACAGCGATCCGCGCCACGTGCTGACGCTGTGCGGCGTGCTGATGTTCTGTGCCGCCGCGGCGGTGTGGTCGGTGCGGGAACGCAACACGCAGGGCCTGCCCGTCGGTGCGGTCGCGGAATGAGCATGACACCGACCGATATGATGACGGGAAATTGACGACGATGGCATCCGGCCCGAACGATATGGTGACCAGCGCCGCCCATTGGTCTCTCGACGCCGCGCGCGGCGCGCGCGATCGACCCGCGGCCGCGCTGCCGGTGATCGGCGCGGGCGATATCCGCCCGATCGTGCCGGGCCACGACCTGTGGGACATGTGGCAGATCGCCCGCCCCGATGGATCGACCGTGATCGTGGACGGGCGCAGCTGGTGGTTCTTCCTCGCCACCCCGCAGCTCGACGATCCGGAGGCGCGCCACGATCGTGCGCGGATGCGACTGACCAGCCACGGGGCGGACGGCTGGCGCGATCATGGCTGGGTGTTCGCACCGGGCTTCACGCCGGGCAGTCGCGAATGGTCCGGCTCGGCGGTGCTGGAGGACGACGATGTCACGCTGACGATGTACTTCACCGCGGCCGGCCGCACGGATGGGCCGCCCAGTTTCGAACAGCGGCTGTTCGAGACGCGGGCACGATTCGCGGTGACGGACGGCGAACCCATGCTGGCAGGCTGGACGACCCCGATCGAGTCGGTGGCGGCGGACGGCCATTGGTATGCGGTGGCGGCGGAAGTCGAGGCACCGGCACACGGCATCAAGGGCTTTCGCGATCCCGGCTATTTCCGCGACCCCGCCGATGGCGGCGAATATCTGCTGTTCGTCGGCAATGCGGGCTGGACCGATACATGGCCGAACGGCGTCATCGGCGCGGCGCGGCGGGATGACGGCGCATGGACGCTGCGGCCGCCCATGGTCGATGCGCTGGGCGTGAACAGCGAACTGGAACGGCCGCATATCGTGATGCGGGACGGCCATTATTATCTGTTCTGGTCGACCCAGGCGCGCCGTTTCGCCGAGGGTATCGGGGCGCCGACCGGCCTGTACGGCATGGTCGCGGAAAGCATGACGGGGCCGTGGCGGCCGATCAACGGCACCGGGCTGGTCGCGAGCAACCCGCCGGCCGAGCCGTATCAGGCCTATTGCTGGTGGGTGACCGGCGAGGGTGAGGTCATCAGCTTCGTCGATTATTGGGGGCTGGACGGCGCGGGCCTGCCGGCGGACCCCGCCGGGCGCCGTGCCCGGTTCGGCGGCACCGCGGCACCATGGTTCCGGCTGGCGTTCGCGGGCGACCGGGTGACGATCGCCGCCTGACCACCCGCCGGCGATCAGGCGGTGTCGCGCTCGATCAGGGTCGGCGTCATCTCCACCGAGGGGGCGTCCTCCCCCGCCATCCGCCGGAACAGCGCATCGACCATCGCCTGCGCGCCGACCACCAGATCCTGCCGCACCGTCGTCAGCCGCGGCACGGTCTGTTCGGCGAGGGGCAGATCGTCGAACCCCGTGATCGCCATCTCCTCGGGCACGCGGACGCCACGATCGACCAGCGCGCGGACCGCGCGGATCGCGATCCCGTCCGACGCGGCGGCGATGCCGTCGATATCGCCGATCACCCGGTCGAGATGGCCGGCTATCTCCGCCGCCATGATATCGGAGGCGAGATGCGTATCAAGCTGGACGGGCGGTTCGATGCCGGCCGCCGCCGCCGCGTCCTGCAGGCCCAGATAGCGCTGCTGCAACTCGATCGACCGGATCTCGCCCAGGAAAGCGATCCGCCGGCAACCCCGCGCGATCAGCCGCTCACCGGCGAGCCGCCCGCCCAGCCGGTTGTCCACCCCCACCGCGCAATGGACCTGACCGGGCAGATGGCTGCCCCATGCCACCATGGGCCGGTAATGACGCGCGACCCGCTCGATCACCTCGAACTGGTCGGACTGGCCGATCAGCAGCACGCCGTCGAGCAGGCCCGATTCGACGATCCGTTCCAGCCAGTCCTCGGCATCGGGGATGATGCGCGACAGCATCAGATCATACCCGCTTTCCGTCACCGCATCGGCCAGATGCGCGAGGATCGTCATGAAGAAGGGATCGGACAGATGCTGCCGCCGCTCATGCCCCAGCGGAATGACCACGCCGATCACGTTGGTCCGCTGGGTCCGCAGCCGGCGCGCCATCTGGTTGGGGCGGAAGCCGTGCTGCGCCGCCAGCGCCTGAATCCGCTCGCGCGTTTCCGTGTTGACGATCGACTTGCCCGCCAGGGCGCGCGACACGGTGCCGGCGGAAACGCCGGCGATCCGCGCCAGTTCGCTGATGTTGCGCACGCGGGGCGGGTTGCTCGGAGATAGGTCACTCATAATGTCTTTTCGCCGCCATATATCGGGTTGGCAATGCCGCATCGCGCTGTGGCGGCGGGACGGGACGATGATCGCTCACGAACCGGGCGCCACCACCCGTTCGCATTCCACCGCCCGGCGGACACGGACGCCCCCCTCGACAGGCGATCGCACGGTCCGGTCGCCGAGGCGATACGAGGTGCGCCGCAGGTAACGCGGGCCAGCGGCGGTCGCAGCTGTTGCCGCGCCGTCCCGCCAGTGCCGCGGATACCGGGCGTCAGCGCCCCGACGGGGCGGGAGGAAATGTCGCATCCGCGCTCAATCGCCGAACCAGCCGCTGTCGCCACCGATCGGCATCCCCGGGGGAATGGCCGGGACCTTCTGCCGCCTGGCCAGTTCCCGCGCCAGCCGGTCGTCGTCGGCGAGCAATCCGGCCACGTGGCGGCCCCATGCCCCGTCCTCGCCCGTGCCGCCCTTGCCAAGCGTCGCGCCGATCGTGCGCAAGCGGTCGCCCAGCAGCGCGGCGACATCGGGCGAGATCGCCTCGTCCTGCGCTGCATCGGCCATCGACAACAGGGTGCGATAGGCGATGCGCCGGCCCACCGCGTCACGCCGCGCACCGATCGTCGCGGCGGCCAGCCGATCGAGCAGCGTCTCCACCCCCGGCAGGCCGGGATCGCGGCGATGCTGTTCGTACAGCCGCGCCAGCCGCGCCGGAGCCAGCAGCGAATCGAGCGTGATCTGCGCGGCGACATCGGCGGCGACCAACGGGTCGAACGCGGCGGCACCGGCGTTGCGGAACACCTCCTGATCGAACTGCGCGTCGCCGCGCCCGTTCATCGGTGATGACAGCGGCATCACCAGCGCCGCCGGCACCGTCAGCGTTTCCGCCGACAGCGTCGCCAGCAGCGCGTCGATCGCCGTATTCTGCGCGGCGGCGGGCACGGGGATAGGCGCGGGGTGATTGTCGCCCGCCACGGCATAGGCATAATCGATCCCGCCGACGAGCTTGCCGACCGCGTCGACATCATAGCGATGGAGCAGCCACACCGGCACGAACTTGCGCCGCAGATCGGACAGCGCCTCCCCCGGCCGCAGCACGCGTGGGCCGAACCGGCCGATCGCCAGCCGCCGTACCGCCAGCATATGATTGAGCGAAGCGACCGGATCGGGGCCATCGTCCCACATGCTGCCCCACGGACTGGGGGTGTCCGACGCGCGCCCGTCGATATCGGTGATGAAGCGCACGCCCTTCGCCTGGATCGCCAGCGCCTTGGTGGCCGCCGCCGCGTCGAGGTCACGCCCCGGTGCGGGATCGGCATAGAGCCAGTCGACGATGAAATCGTCCCACGCGCCGCCACCGGGCGCATAGGCATCGGACAGGTCGATCCGGCCATCGGTCAGTTTGATGCGCGGCCCCGGATAATCCATCACCGTGGTGCGGCCCTGCGTGCTGCCGGCGAAATTGTGCATGAAGCCGATCGCATGACCCACCTCGTGCGCGCCGAGCTGGCGGATACGGTCGAGCGAGACGCGGACCGGATCGCTGGCGCTGCCGCTGTTGCTTTCGCCCGCACCGACCAGCCCTTCGAAGATCGCCATGTCCTGCCGCACGCGCAGCGCGCCGATCACGACATTGCCCTTCACGATCTCACCGGTGCGGGGGTCGGCGATGCCGCCGCCATAGGACCAGCCGCGCGTCAGCCGGTTCGACCAGTTGACCATGTTGTACCGCACGTCGAGCGGATCGGCCCCCTCGGGCAGGATCTCCGCGCGGAACGCATCGATCAGCCCCGCCTTGTCGAACGCCGCCGCCCAGTAATTCACGCCGTCCTTCAGCGCGGTACGGATTGGCTCGGGCGCGGCGCGATCGATGTAGAAGACGATCGGCTTCTTCACCCGCGACCGTGCGGCGGCGGGATCGACCTTTTCCAGCCGGAACCGGTTGGCGAACTGCTGCACCACGTCCTGCCCCAGCGGGGTGCCATAATCATAATATTGATTGCCCCCCGCCCCCGACCGGATGTCGAACTTGCGCGGCACGAACCCCGGCGCCGGCAGGCGGATGAAGCTGTGATGGACGGTGAAGCCCGGCTGGCGCGGATCGGGGGCGATCCGTTCCACCTCGCGCCCCGGCGTGTCGGACTGATAGGTCTGGAGCGCGTCGATCTCGATATTGTCGGGGAAGATCTTCACCGAGGCCGGGTCGGCGGCACTGAGCGCCTCGACCAGCCGAAACCCCTTGCCCGCCGCCGGGCCGGAGTTGAGCGCGTCGGCGATCCCCATGGTGTCGCGGGTCAGGAACGGCGCGAGATCGACCGTTAGCGCGCCGCCCGGATCGGCCGACACGATATCGAGCATCGCGACGATCGTGGTCGGGAAACTGGTCCGTCCGCCCGCCGCGACGCCGGCATCGCCGGTCGCGCGGAACTGGTGGTTCTCGAACGTCACCGCCATCTTCTTGCCGATGCGGCGGAACGCGACGATCTGTTCCGGCCCCAGCATCCCGCGATCGAGCCGCAGGTTGGCCGACCCCAGCCCGGTGCGCAGCGACGTGGCGTACAGGAAGCGACCGGACACGCCGTCACCATCGGGTGCGGGCAGCGTGACGAGGATACGCCCCTCGGTCGGCAGCGTCTTCACCGGCAACAGCACCGTCTGCTGCGCCACGACGGGCAGCGAACACCCCGTCAGCAGTATCGCCCCGACCGCCCTGGCCCATATCGTCGCGCGCATCGCCATCCCCTTATGTTGCCGTGCAGCGAAGCCAGCATGGGGGAAGTCGTTGATTACGGCAACATGACCGGATCAAATCACCGCCAGCGGTCGGCGGCGGCGGCATCCGCGTCGCGCGCCTCGACCCAGGCGGCCGATTCGCCGCGTATCTCCCGCTTCCAGAACGGCGCATCGGTCTTCAACCGGTCGATCAGATAGGCGCAGGCATCCAGCGCGGCCCCGCGATGCGGGGCGGCCGCCGCGACGAACACGATCCGCTCGCCCGGGCGCATCGGGCCGACGCGGTGGACGATCGTCACCGCGCCCAGCGACCAGCGCGTGGTCGCCTCCTGTGCCAGCTCCGTCAGCGCCGCTTCGGTCGCGCCGGGATAATGTTCCAGTTCTAGCACGTCGACATCGCCTGCCGCCCCGGCATCCGCCCGGACCAGCCCGGTGAAGGTCGCCACCGCCCCGGCACCCGATGCCTGCTCGACCAGCGCCATCTCCGCCGTCAGGTCGATCGGCGCGGGCGCCACGAGGATGCGGATCATCCGCCCGTCACCGGCGGAAAGATCGCCACCTCGCGCGCGCCAGCGATCGGGGCATCGGGTGTCACGAACGCCTGATCCACCGCCGCGCGCAACCGCCCCCGCTCGGCCAGCGCATCGGCATGACCGGCGCTGCGCGTCGCCAGCCAGTCGACCAGTGCCGCGACGGTGGTGACGTCGGCGGGCGGATCGACCAGTTCCTCGCCCGTCCCCACCCGCTCGCGCACCCACGCGAAATAGAGCATCCGTATCGCCATCGCGGTCAGTCCATATGCCTCAGGCCGACGCGCAGATAATCCCAGCCGGTGATCGCGGTCAGCACCGCCGCGCCCCACAACGCCGCCAGCGACACCGGCGCGATCCACCCGACCGAGGGGATCGCCGGCGCCAGGATCAGCCCGCCCAGCGAGACGAGTTGCAGCGTCGTCTTCCATTTCGCCAGCTTCGACACCGGCATCGATACATGCAGCGGGGCGAGGAATTCCCGCAGGCCCGACACCGCGATCTCGCGCAGCAGGATCACCAGCGCCGCGATCAGGTGCAGCCCGGCGATGTCGCGCGTGCCGACCAGCATCAGGATGACCGCGGCCACCATGATCTTGTCCGCGATCGGATCGAGGAACACGCCCAGCCGCGACACCGCGCCGTTGGATCGGGCCAGATAGCCGTCGAAATAATCGGTGATGCCCATCAGGCAATACAGCGCGAACGCGATCGCATAGCCCGCCGCCCATTGCGGCCACCACAACAGGCCCACCAGCAGCGGCACCGCGACGATGCGCGACAGGGTCAGGAGATTGGGCAGCGTCAGCATGCGGTTACCTCCTACCGTGCCAAATCGCCGGCGGGAACCGCTATTAAGAAGATTGGCTTCATCGGCCGGTCTGGGCTAGACCCCCCGCCTGTTCGCCACCACCGAGGCCGCCCGTTGTTATGATAAATGCGCTCGGGCTATTGAGGCAACGTCGCTTCCTGCCCCTGTTCACGACGCAGTTCCTCGGTGCCTTCAACGACAATCTCTTCAAGACGTCGATGGTCCTGTTCGCGACCTATACCGTGTTCAACGATGCCGGACAGGAAGCGAACTTCAACGCGCTGGCGACGGGACTCGGCATCCTCCCCTTTTTCCTGTTGTCGGCACTGGCCGGGCAACTGGCCGACAGTCATGACAAGGCGCGCATCATCCGGCTGGTCAAGACCGCCGAGATCGGGATCATGGCGATCGGATCGGCCGGACTGATCGCCGCGAAGCTGGGACACGTCACCGCCGGCCTGTCGCTGATGCTGGGGGCGGTGCTGCTGCTCGGCATCCATTCCACCTTTTTCGGACCGATCAAATACGCGATCCTGCCGCAGCACCTGCGCCCGTGCGACGTGCTGGGCGGCACCGGGCTGGTCGAGGCGGGGACGTATCTGGCCATCCTGCTGGGCACCGTCACCGCCGGCTTCCTGGTTCGCCTGCCTGTGGGGTGGACGATCGGCGCGGTGATCGGCTTCGCGGTGATCGGGCTGTTCGCCGGCCGGCAGGTTCCCCCTGCCCCGCGTGAGGGGCCGTTGCTGCGCCTGAACTACAACCCCTTCACCGCATCGTGGCGGCTGATCGCGGCGACGCTGCATATCCCCCGACTGTTCCTCGCGATCTGCGCCATCAGCTTCTTCTGGACGATCGCCTCCGTCCTCATCATCGTGTTCCCGCCGCTGGTGAAGAACGTGCTGACCGCCGACGAACAGGTCGCCAGCGCCGCGATCGCGGTGTTTTCGGTCGGCGTCGCGCTCGGTTCCGTCATCATCAACACGATGCTGAAGGGTAATATCTCCGCGCGCTATTCGCCGATGTCGGTGATCGCGATGGGCGGATTCGTCGTCCTGTTCTCGATCCTGTCGCGCAACTGGACGCCGGCGGCGGCGGGGCAGCTTTATGGCTGGACGGGATTTCTGGCGCAGCCGGGGGCGATACCGATCCTGCTCACCCTGCTGGCGATCGCGGTGACGGGGGGGATGTTCGTGGTGCCGCTCTACGCTTTCCTGACCACGACCGTCGAACGCGACCAGACCGCGCGTACCGTGGCGGCGAACAACGTCGTCAACGCCGGCGCGATGACACTGGGTTCGGTCGCGGTGCTGGGCATCACCGCGCTGGGCGCGACGCCGGAGAACATGCTGCTGCTGGTGGCGGGCATGTGCCTGGTCTCTGCCTGGATCGCCCAGCGCCTGCACCGCGCCTGCGACTGAGCGCATCCACCCGTTCCCGCCGCCACGGCATGGCTGGCGTGCGGAATGGGCGTTCGCGGCACCTGTGTTAAGTTATTGAAAATCGGCCGTCGGTAGGGCAGCTTCCCAGCTATGCTGCATCAGGTCGGTGCCTTGCCCTATCGGATCAGGACCGATGGCGCCGCCGAGGTGATGTTGATCACTTCGCGCGATACCCGTCGCTGGGTCGTGCCCAAAGGCCATCCGATCCGCGGCCTCGCCCCCCATATGGCCGCCGCGCAGGAGGCGTGGGAGGAAGCGGGCATACGCGGCCACCCTTGCGCGACGCCGCTGGGTGCGTTCGATTACGTCAAGCGGCGCCGCCGCGGGCCGGTCGATGCGAGGGTCACCGTCTATCCGTTCGCCATGGTCGGGCAGGATGCCGACTGGCCGGAGAAAAGCCAGCGCGATACCCGCTGGTTCGCGCTGATCGATGCCGCCGCGGCGGTGGACGAACCGCAATTGCAGGCGTTGATCGCTGGCTTTCGGCCGCCACCTGCGCCATCGACATTCGCTGAACGAATGCTCCCGGCGATCCGTACCGGGATTAGGAGGCGTTTTCCGATGCTTGGCTGGTTCCAGTCACTAATGCCCAAACAGGGGCGATTCTTCGAACAGTTCGAGGCGCATGCCGCGACGCTGGTTGCCGGCGCGGATGCGCTCGCGCGGCTGCTCCACGGCGATGGCCCGATCGAGACCCAGATCGCCGCGATCGTCGCGCACGAGCATGCGGCCGACGACATCACCCGCGACGTGCTGCAGGATGTGCGCCGCGTGTTCGTGACGCCGTTCGACCGCAGCGCGATCATCGAGCTGATCGGGGTGATGGACGATGCGATCGACCAGATGAACCAGACCGCCAGTTCCATCACGCTCTACGGCGTGACCAGCTTCGAACAGCCGATGCGCGACATGGCCGGCATCATCGTCGAGGCGGCGCGGATCACGGCGGAGGCGATCCCGCTGCTCCGGTCCGTCAATCGCAACGGCGACCGGCTGAACGAGTTGACCGCGCGGATGATCCGGATCGAGGGACAGGCAGATACGATCCACGAGGGCGGCCTGCGCGCCCTGTTCCAGCAGCATCAGGATCAGCCGATGCAGTTCATCGTCGGGCGTGAGATCTACAGCCATCTGGAACGCGTGGTCGACCGGTTCGAGGATGTCGCCAACGAGATCCAGGGTCTCGTGATCGACCACGCCTGAGGGGGCGCGAACCATGATTTCCATGACCCTGCTGGTGGCGCTGGTCGCCTTCGCGCTGCTGTTCGATTTCCTGAACGGGATGCACGACGCCGCGAACTCGATCGCCACCGTGGTGTCGACGCGCGTCCTGAAGCCGCAATGGGCGGTGGTATGGGCGGCGTCGTTCAATTTCCTCGCGCTGTTCGTGTTCGGCGAGCATGTCGCCAATACGGTGGGCAAGGGCATCGTCGATGCCATGGTCATCGATGCGACGGTGATCTGGGGCGCGCTTTGCGGCGCCGTGTTCTGGAACGTGCTGACCTGGGTGCTGGGTATCCCCTCTTCGTCCAGCCACGCGCTGATCGGCGGCCTGCTGGGCGCGGGCCTGGCCAAGGCGGGGTTCGACGGCATCGTGTGGAGCGGCATCGCCAAGACGGTGGCGGGCATCTTCGTCGCGCCCGCCGTGGGCATGGCGCTGGCGCTGGTACTGGTGCTGGTGGTCGCGTGGACCAGCCTGAAACTGACCCCGATCGGCGTCGACCAGCGGTTCCGCAAACTTCAGCTCGTCTCCGCCGCCGCCTACAGCCTGGGGCATGGCGGCAACGATGCGCAGAAGACGATGGGGATCATCGCGGTGCTGCTCTACAGCCAGGGGAAGCTGGGCGACACCTTCTACGTGCCGTTGTGGGTGGTGCTGTCCTGCTATGGCGCGATCGCGCTCGGCACGATGTCGGGCGGGTGGCGGATCGTCCACACCATGGGTTCCAAGATCACCCGGCTGACGCCGGCGCAAGGGTTTTGCGCGGAGACGGGCGGCGCGATCACGCTGGCGATCGCCAATGTCGGCGGTATCCCGATCTCGACCACCCACACCATCACCGGGGCGATCGTCGGCGTCGGCGCGGCGCGGCGGCTGTCGGCGGTGCGGTGGAACGTCGCCTCCAACATCGTCATCGCGTGGTTCGTCACGTTGCCGGCCGCCGGGTTGATCGGTGCCGCCGTCTATTGGCTGACCCACGCGATCGGATCGATGTAGCGACCATGTTGATTGGCGCTTGCGCCCCTGCCGGCTGCTGGGTATAGGCGCGCCTCCAAGCACCGGCAGGCACCCGAAACGGCGCCCGCCCGGTACTCCGTCGGGGAGTAGCTCAGCCTGGTAGAGCACTGTCTTCGGGAGGCAGGGGCCGGAGGTTCGAATCCTCTCTTCCCGACCATTTACTGACTTACGACGGGCGGCACGCTGGTGCTGCCGTAAGCGGTAACAGCGACGGCTTCGGCCGGGTCGCTTTTTTTCCAGAGTTTGATAACATCAGGTCGAACCAGATGTCCGTCATGGCGAGCGCAGCGAAGGAATCCAGGGTGTCCTGATCCGGCACTGGATTGCTTCGCTGCGCTCGCCATGACGGATTGAGTCAGGCCAAGGTCGTCCTGCTGTAAGCGTGTCACTTCACCGTCGCTGATCCCATGGATCGCGCAGCGCCGTTGCAATGCAGGCCGGGCGTGACATGGCATACCGCGCCCGGCCGCGATCCGCCTATTTGCGCCGCCGCAGGCCGAAACGGCGGAACAGCCCGCGCTTCGACAGCGCCTCGAACATCTCCTCCGGCCCTTCGGGGTCGAGCACCTCGTTATCGGCCAGCCATTCCTCGACGGCGGTCAGATCGGGCACTTCATAAGGCACCAGCGTCTTGCCGCGACCACGGAACCGTTCGATCGTCGCGATCAGCGAACCCGTCTCGGCGACCGCCTCCGCCACCTCGACATGCGTCATCCCCAGATGCTCGGCGATCAGGTCGTCGCGGATCGCCAGCACGCGGGCGCGCTCCGCCTCGGTATGCGCCTCGATCGCGAGATCGCATTCGGTGTCGAGCCGGAGCGAACGGTTGTTCATGTTGCTCGATCCCAGCCGGAACACGCGATCGTCCGCGATCAGGATCTTGGCGTGGCAATAGATCGGCGTGCCGCCCGCCGTATAGGGATGGTACATCCGCAACCGCCCGTGCCGGTCGCGACGGCGCAGCGCCTCCATCAGCCGCGCGCGCGCGGTATCCATCGCCAGCGGCTCCAGCCACCCCTGCGCGGTGACGGGGTTGATGATGACGATTTCCGGCCCGTCCGCCTCGTCCAGCCGCCGCGCCACCGCCTCCGCGATCCTGCGCGAGGCGAAATACTGGCTTTCGATATAGAGATGCCGCTCGGCCGAGGCGATCTGCGCCATGAACAGCGCCTCGCTCTCGTGCACCGGTGGCTGGTCGGGCATTTCGGGGAAGGTGCGCGCGATGCCGACGTCGATGCCCTCGAAATCCACCGTCAGCCCCTGGGGCCAACAGGGTCCGCCGGGTTCCACCGGCGTCATCGGCTTGCCGCCCGCCGCCGTCCAGCGATCGCGGAACAGCGTGCCCAGCGTTCCCGCGATCGGCCCCTGCACCGCGCTGATCGCGTCGTGCCATGGCTTGTAGGGCTGGCCGCCGGGGCGCAGCCGCAGCGGCTGGTCGTCGAGATGCTCGCGCGTGTCCCAGCGATCCCCGGTCATGTCGATGCCGCCGCAAAAGGCGAGGCAATCGTCGATGATGACGATCTTCTGATGATGCGAGGCGCCGGTGGGATGATGCCCGTCCAGCTTGGTGTGGATGCGCTTGTGCATCATCCATTTCAGCACCGTGAACGCCGTCGCGCCGCGCCCCAGCGACTTGATCGCGCCCAGATCCCAGCGCAGCAGGAACACCTCCAGATCGGGCGAGGCCTGCACCAGATCGTAGATGAAGGTGCCCAGCGTGCGCCCGCGCCCCTTCACGTCGTGGTCGAGCACGATGCGCGCATCGAAGTCCCAGCCGATCAGCAGGATACGCTTGCGGGCCTGGGTCATCGCCTGACGCGCGATCCGGAAATAATCCGCCGCGTCGACGATCACGCTCATGCGGTCCGCACGCACCACCTGCCAGCAATCGACGCCTGTCTTCATTATCGCGCTTTCCCTTGTCGGCGCTCCTCATGGCGGAGCGGCGGATCGCTGGCAAACGCGAACACCCTCGCACCGGGTCCCGCCGCCCCCTATGTAGCGTGCCGTGATGTCGGACACGCGACCCCGCAAGATCATCCATGTCGACATGGACGCCTTCTATGCATCCGTCGAACAGCGCGACGATCCGGCGTTGCGCGGGCGGCCGGTGGCGGTCGGGGGCAGCCGGGCGCGCGGCGTCGTGGCGGCGGCCAGTTACGAGGCGCGGGTGTTCGGCGTCCGCTCCGCGATGCCGTCCGTCACCGCGGTCCGGCAATGCCCCGATCTGGTCTTCGTGCCACCGCGTTTCGATGTGTACCGTGCCGTTTCGCAGCAGATTCGCGCGATCTTCGCCGATTATACCGATCTGATCGAGCCGTTGTCGCTGGACGAGGCGTATCTCGACGTATCGGAGGATCGCCACGCGCTCGGCTCGGCACAGGCGATCGCCGCGGCGATCCGCGCGCGCATCCAGGCCAATACCGGTCTGACCGCCTCGGCCGGGGTCAGCTACAACAAGTTCATCGCCAAGCTGGCGTCCGATCAGAACAAGCCCGACGGGATGTGCGTGATCCCGCCCCGGCGCGGCGCGGCCTTCGTCGCCGGGTTGCCGGTCAAGCGGTTCTACGGCGTCGGCCCGGTCACCGCGCGGCGGATGGAGGCGCTGGGTATCCTGACCGGGGCCGATCTGGCCGCCCACCCCCTCCCCTTCCTCCAGCGGCATTTTGGCAGCCATGCCACCTATCTGTACGGGGCGGCACGCGGCGAGGATCATCGCCCCGTGCGGGCGCATCGTCAGGCCAAGTCGATCGGGGCGGAGCGGACCTTCGAGCGCGACCTGAGCGAGCCTGAGCCGCTGCACGACGCCTTGGCCATGGTCGCGGCGGCGGCCTGGGCCCGGATCGACCGGGCGGGCGCGCAGGGGCGCACCGTGACGCTGAAACTACGCCGCGCCGATTTCGCCACCATCACCCGTGCGCGCTCCGTCTCCCGGCCCGTGGTCGACGAGGCCGCGTTTCTGGCGATCGGGGCGGACCTGCTGGCGGCGCAACTGCCGGTGCCCGGCGGTGTCCGGCTGCTCGGCCTGACGCTGTCCGCGCTGGGGGATGCGGCGGGCAATGCCGCCGATGACGCGGTTCAGCCGGCGCTGCCGTTCTGACGCCGGTCAGCCGGCCCGCAATTCGTCAGCGGCCGCCCCGACGAAGCGGGCGCCGGCCAGCATACGGGCGCGCGCCGCATCGACCGGACGGCACAGGCCGAAACCCTGGAGATATTGCGCGCCCGCGATCCGCAGCGCCTGAATCTGCACATCGGTCTCCACGCCCTCCGCGGCGACGTCCAGCCCCAGCGCGCGGCCGAGCTGAATGATCGAATGGACGATCGCCGCCGCCTCGCGATCCCGGCCCATTCCGTCGATGAACGACCGGTCGATCTTCAGGCAATCGAGCGCGATGGTGCGGATGTTGTAGAGGCTGGAATAGCCGGTCCCGAAATCGTCGAGCGCGACGCGGAAGCCCATCTGGCGCAGCGAATGCAGCGTGTCGGCCACCTGCCCCGTCCCGTCGAAGATCGCGCGTTCGGTAATTTCGATCTGGACGCGGCCGGGCGTCACTCCCGCCGCATCGGCCTGGTCGAGCAGCCGCTGTGCGAACTGGTGCCGGTGGAACTGGCGCGGCGAGAAGTTGATCGAGACATATTGGCCCGGCCACTCCTTCACGCGCCCCAGCGCCTCCGTCACCACCCAGTCGCCCAGCTCGTGGATGAGGTTGGATTCCTCGGCGATCGGCAGGAACTCCGCCGGCCCGATCGTCGCGCCGAAATCCTCGCTGTGCCAGCGCAGCAACGCCTCGAACCCGACGATCTCCAGATCGGCCTTGGCGACGATCGGCTGATAGACGAGGCTGAGTGCCTGATCCGGGATCGCGCGGATCAGGCGCCGTTCCATCCGGCGGCGCAGACGGATGCTGTCGTCCATCGTCTCGTCGAACCGGCGCGCGATGCCGCGTCCCTGCCGCTTGGCCTCGTTCAGCGCCAGGTCGGCGCGGCGGATCACGTCGATCGGCTCGCGCCCGTCGCCGCCCTCCACCACCACCAG
Source organism: Sphingomonas sp. CFBP 8760 (assembly GCF_014841615.1). Classification (GTDB taxonomy): domain Bacteria; phylum Pseudomonadota; class Alphaproteobacteria; order Sphingomonadales; family Sphingomonadaceae; genus Sphingomonas. Next base: position 334,472 of record NZ_JACYUG010000001.1, read on the forward strand.
CCCGGCGCTCGCCCCCGCCTGCACGCCGTGACCATAGACCTGAAGCGGCACCGAGCAGGCCGCGATCACCGTCTCGCAGGCGGTGACCGCCGTGGCATCGTCGGGGGTGTCGAACAACAGACCGAACTCATCGCCGCCCAGCCGCGCCACCAGCGCGCCGGCGGGCGCGGCGCGGTGGAGGATGGCGCAGATCTCCCGGATCAGCGCGTCGCCGGCGAGATGGCCGAGCGTGTCGTTGACCCGCTTGAACCGGTCGAGATCGATCATCGCGGTCGCAAAGGTGCCGGGCGCCCGCGTCCGTTCCTTCAACGCACGCTGGAAAGCCAGGCGGTTGGGGGCGTCGGTCAGCGAATCGTGGAAGGCGATATGCACCGCGCGGCTTTCGTTCGCGGCCAGTTCGGCCTTCTGCTCCTGCAGCAGCGCGACCTGTGCCAGCAACTGGCGATGCGTGGCGGCCATGTCGCGATCGCGCCGCCACCGCGCGGCCAGCGCGCTCGCGGTCTGGAGCAGCTCGGTTGCCGCGAATGGCTTGGCGATGAAGAACAGCCGGTCGACCGGTCCCGCGGCGCGGGCGATCTCGGCCAGCGGCACATCGCCGGCCCCGGTCACGATGACGATGTTGGTCGCAGGGTCGATCCGGCGCAGCCGCCGCGCGGTCTCGCGCCCGTTCATGGGCGCCATGTTGAGGTCGATAAAGGCGACGGCGTAATCCTCGCCCGCCATCGCCGCGCGCTTGGCCTCCGCCACCGCATCGCCGCCGCGTTCCGCATGGAACAGGCGGAACGCCCCATCCCCTGCGCCGCCGAGGATGCGTCGATAGCAGTCGTGCAGCACCGCGTCGTCGTCGACCACCATGACGCGCACCGCCTCGGCCGACGATTCGCCGGAGCCCTGCTTCATCGCGTCCTGCCTGTCGACCATGATCGCCGGATACTAAGGCATGGCGATTAACGCGTGGTAAACGATGCCTGCAACTGTGCCTCCAGCGCCTGTGCGCCCAGCACGATCGCCCCGAGCGGCCCGGCATTGCCGCCCAGTGCGGGGGGGACGACGAAGGTGTCGGCATCCGCGACCTCGGGCAGGGCGACATAGCCGCCCAGGCTTTTCGTCATCGCCGCCCGGACCCGGGGGAACAGGTGATCGGTGCCCACCATCACGCCGCCGCCCATCACGATCCGCCGTGGTACGCCGGTCAGCACCAGGGCGTGGAGCAACTGCCCCAGCGCATGGGCGACCATGTCCCAGGCGGGCTCGTCCGCAGCCCATTGATCGCCGGACACGCCGGTGCGCGCCTTCAGCGCCGGCCCTGCCGCCAGCCCTTCCAGACAGGCGCCGTGGAACGGGCAAGTGCCGATCCAGTCGTCGCCGGGGAAACGGACCGGACGAAGGTGACCGAACTCGCTGTGCGTCAGCCCGTCGACCGGCCGCCCCCCCGCGATCAGGCCGACGCCGATGCCGGTGCCGACCGTGGCATAGGCGATGTCCTCCAGTCCCTTCGCCGCGCCCCAGCGGGCCTCCGCCAGCGCGGCGCCGACCACATCGGTATGGAACCCGGTCGGCACGCCGGCGAACCGGCGCAGACGCTCGCCGACATCCTGATTGGCCCAGCCCGGCTTGGGCGTGGAGGTGATGTGACCATAGTCATGGGCATGCGGATCGATCGATACCGGCCCGAAACTGGCGATGCCCAGCGCGGAGAAACCACGCCAGCGTTCCAGCACCGCCTCGATCGCACTCAGCGTCTCCTCGGGCCGGGTGGTGGGCAGCTGGACACGATCCTCGATCGCATCGGGGCCCCGCGCCAGAATGCAGATGCACTTGGTGCCGCCCAGTTCCACGCCGGCCACCAACGGTGCTTCGGTCATCGCGCTCTCCCTTTTCGCTCTGCCCGCCGCTACGCCTCAAATCGATTGTTGGCGATAAATTTCGTGACGCCCGTCAGCGTGCGGCCTTCTTTGCCCGCATCAGCGCGCGGAAGCGGGCCGCCCAGCCGGACCGGCTTTCCTGCCGTCCGCGCGCCAGCGCCAGCGCATCGGGCTCGACATCGCGGGTGATGACCGATCCCGCCGCCACGATCGCCCCCGCCCCGATCGCGACCGGCGCCACCAGCGCGGAATTGGAGCCGACGAACGCCCCCGCCCCGATCGTGGTGCGGTACTTCAGGAACCCGTCATAGTTGCAGGTGATCGTACCCGCACCGATGTTCGCCCCCGGCCCGATATCGGCGTCGCCCAGATAGGTCAGGTGGCTGGCCTTGGCGCCGTCCCCCAGCACCGCGTTCTTCAGCTCGACGAAATTGCCGACCTTCGCGTTCGCGCCCAGCACCGTGCCGGGGCGCAACCGCGCATAGGGGCCGACCTCCGCGCCCGCGCCCACCGTCGCGCGCTCCAGATGGCTGAAGGCATGGATCGTCGCGCCGTCCGCCACGGTGACGCCGGGGCCGAAGACGACGTTCGGTTCGACCGTCACGTCGCGGCCCAGGATGGTGTCGTGCGCGAACCATATCGTGTCGGGGGCGATCAGCGTCGCGCCGTCCCGCATCGCCGCCACGCGCCGCCGCGCCTGCCAGCCGGCCTCCACCGCCGCCAGTTCGCCCCGGCTGTTGACGCCGGCGACCTCGTGCGCGTCCGTTTCGATCACCGCCGACCCGCGACCATCGGCGGCGGCGAGCATGACGATGTCGGGCAGGTAATACTCGCCCGCCGCATTGTCGTTGCCGACCCGCGCGAGCAACGGCCAGAGATCGGCGGCGCGCACCGCCATCAGCCCGGAATTGCACAGGGTTTCCGCCCGGTCGGCGTCGCTGGCGTCCTTGTACTCCACCATCCGCACGATGCTGCCCTCGGCGTCCGCGATCACCCGGCCATAGGCGCCGGGGTCGTCGGGACGGAAGCCCAGCACGACCGCCGCCGGCGCATCGGCGGCCCGCAACCGGTCGAGCATCCGATGCATCGTCGCCGCGGTCACCAGCGGCACGTCGCCATAGAGGATCAGCACGTCGCCATCGAAATCCGCCAGCGCCCCCTCGGCCTGCCGCACCGCATGGCCGGTGCCGAGCTGTTCGGCCTGCAACGCGGTGGCGATGCCGAGCGGGGCGACCGCGGCCTCCACCTGATCGCGACCGGCGCCGGTGACGACCACCACGCCCGCGGGCGCCAGTTCGCCGACCGCGGCAAGCAGATGGAGCAGCATCGGCCGCCCGGCGACCGGGTGCAGCACCTTGTGCGTGTCGGACTTCATCCGGGTGCCCTTGCCGGCGGCAAGCACGATCGCCGCGACGGAACGGGGCGCCGCGACGGAACGGGGCGCGGCGACGGAACGGGGCATGGTCGGCTGGGTCATGGCGGGGTCCGGTGCCACGAAAGCCTTGCCAATGCCATAGGGCCGCTGGCACGCATGCCGCCATGACAGGCTTTCCCTTTTCCCTTGTCGGCTTCGACATGGATGGCACGCTGCTCGACACCAGCGGCGATCTGGCCGCCGCCGTGAACCATGCGCTGGCCAGTGCCGGCCGTGCCGAACTGACGGTCGATCAGATCAAGCCGATGATCGGCGGCGGCGCCCGCCACATGCTGGCGCAGGGCATGGCCCGGACGGGCGGCTGCGACGAGGCGGAACTCGATCTGCTGCATCGCCGCCTGCTCGACTATTACGAGGCGCACATGACCGTGCTCACCGCCCCCTATCCCGGTGCGCTCGCCGCGCTCGACGCGCTCGCCGACATGGACATCACGGTGGCGGTGGTGACCAACAAGCTGGAGGGCTATGCCGTCACCGTGCTCGACGCGCTCGGCCTGACGGATCGCTTCGCCACCGTGATCGGCGGCGACACGCTGGGGCCGGGCCGGGGCAAGCCCGCGCCCGATCCGATCGTGGAGATGATCCGCCGCTGCGATGGCGACGTGGCCACCACCGCCTTCATCGGCGATTCGGTCTACGACGTGCGCTCGGCCAAGGCGGCCGGGGTGCCGGTGATCGCCTGCAGTTTCGGCTTCCTCGACCGGCCGGCGGCGGAGCTCGGCGCGGACGCGGTGATCGACGGTTATGACGGGCTGCTCCCCGCCCTCCGCCGGCTCGGCAGGAGCGGGTGATGCGCGGTCTCCTGCCGGCGTTCGGCACCGCCATGGGGGCGGCGGCCTGCGTGTTCGTGGTCGATGGCCGGTGGGAAGGGCCGGCGATCGCGCTGGTCGGCGGGATCGCGGCGGCCCTGCTGGCGCGGGGGTGGGACGAGACCGTGCCCTCCGCCGCCCTGCCCGCACCGGCCGCGCCGCCGCTGGACGAGGTGCTGGACGCGGTCGGCGATGCGGTGCTGCTGGTCGATCGCGGCCGGGTGGTGCTGGCCAACCGCGCCGCGCGCGACGTGCTGGGCGCGCATGTGGTGGGCGAGGATGCGCGCGTCGCGATCCGCCACCCCGCCGCCGCCGCCGCGCTGGCGCAACCGGACGGGCGGCCGGTCGATCTGGTCGGGATCGGCGCGCGCGACCGGCACTGGGCGATGCGGGTGGCGGGCACGTCGGGCGGCTTGGTCGTGATCGACCTGCACGACCGCACCGAACATGCCGCGGCGGAGCGGATGCGCGTCGATTTCGTCGCCAATGCCAGTCACGAACTGCGTACCCCCCTCGCCTCGATCCTCGGCTATATCGAGACGCTGGACGACGAGGCGGGCGAGGAACCCGCGCTGCGCCGCCGTTTCCTGACGATCATGATGGCCGAGGCGCGGCGGATGCAGCGTCTGGTGGAGGACCTGATCTCGCTGTCGCGGATCGAGGCGGACAAGTTCCGCCTGCCCGACCAGTCGGTCGATCTCGGCACGCTGATGGCGGAGGTATGCGCGGAGTTGCGCGGTTCCGGGTCGCCGCGCGCGATGGACGTCACCTGCGTGACGGCCGGCGCGGTCCCGCCGATCGCCGGCGACCGGGCACAGCTGTCGCAACTGTTCCACAACCTGATCGGCAACGCGATGAAGTACGGCCGGGCGGAGACGCCAGTGGTCGCGCGGATCGAGCGGGTCGCGGCGGGGATCTCGATCGTCGTCACCGATCAGGGCGACGGCATCGCCTCCGAACACCTGCCCCGCCTGACGGAGCGTTTCTACCGCGTCGATCCCGGCCGCAGCCGCTCGCTGGGCGGCACCGGACTCGGCCTCGCGATCGTCAAGCACATCGTCGAGCGGCATCGCGGCCGGCTCGACATCGCGAGCCGGCCGGGGATCGGCACCACCGTCACCGTCACCCTGCCCCATCCCGCGACACCCAATGCCGGTTCGGGTGCCGGGTCGGGCGCCGGCGCTGTCATCAAAGAGTAACGCCACGGTCACATAGGCCGGATCGCCGGGCGGCTCGCCGCTCCCTTCAGGACGATCGATGCGCCGCCTTCTCCTCCTTGGCCTGATGATGCCGCTGGTCGCGTGCCAGGATCAGGCGAACGGCGGCGGCGCCGGCGCGCGCGACCAGATCACCGCGGTGGGATCATCCACCGTCTATCCCTTCACGACCATGGTCGCCGAGCAATATGTCGCATCGGACCCGCAGGCCAAGGCGCCGGTGATCGAATCGACCGGTACCGGCGCGGGGATGAAGCTGTTCTGCGCGGGGGTCGGCGCGGCCCACCCGGATATCGAGGATGCCTCGCGCCGGATGAAGGCCAGCGAGTACAAGGACTGCGCCGCCAACAACGTGCGCGACATCCTGGAAATCCAGGTCGGGATCGACGGCATCGCCTTTGCGGAGGCGAAGAACGGGCCGAAGATGCGGCTGACCCCGACCGATCTCTATCTCGCGCTCGCCGCCGCGCCGAACGGCAAGCCCAATCAGCGGCGTACCTGGGCGGATGTGAACCCCGCGCTGCCCGCCACCCCGATCCAGGTCTATGGCCCGCCCGCGACCAGCGGCACCCGCGACGCGCTGGCCGAACTGATCCTGACCAAGGGATGCGAGGCATCGAACCCCGCCGCGAAGCCGCTCGCCAAATCGGATGCCGATGCGCACAAGGCGTTGTGTACCCGCGTGCGCGAGGACGGCGCCTATGTCGACGCCGGCGAAAACGACAATCTGATCGTCCAGAAACTGCAATCCAACCCCGATGCGATCGGCGTGTTCGGCTACAGTTATCTGGAGGCCAATGCCGAGGTGGTGAACGGCGTGCCGATCGATGGCGTCCCGCCCACCTATGCCGCGATCGCCGCCGGCCGCTATCCGGGATCGCGGCCGCTCTATCTCTACGTCAAGAAGGCGCATCTGAATGCGATCCCCGGCCTGCGCGCGTTCCTGAAGCTCTATGCGGGTGCCTGGACGCCCGATGGGCCACTGGTGCGCCGGGGGCTGATCGCCGCGCCCGACGCGGTCCGCGCCCATGCCGCGCAGGTGATCGCCACCGAAACCCCGCTCGATCCGGCGGCGCTGTCGTGAGCGGGATCGGCATCATCCTGGTCGTCATCGGCCTCGCGCTGATCGGCTGGCTGACGGCGCGGGCGCGGGCGGGCGGTTTCCGCACCGCCGGGGCGGGTACCGTGCAGCGGTTCAGTTCGCTGCCCGGTCACCATGGCTGGTACGTCGCCTTGTGGACCTTGGTGCCGCCGCTCGCATTCCTCGCGATCTGGTCGCTCGTGTCGCCCGCGATGGTGACCGAGACGGTGCTGACCAGCCCGGTCGCGATACGGCTGCCGCCGCCGGGGTTCGACCGCGCCTCGATCCTGTCGGAGGCGCGGGAACTGGGGGCGGGCCGTGCCTATGGCGCCTTCAACGAGCTGTCACGGTTGCTCGCCCCCGCCTATGCCGCCGCGCAGTCGCGCTATGACTGGATCGCCACGGGCCTGTCGCTGCTGCTCGCCTTTGCCGGCGGCGCCTTCGCCTTCACGCGGGTGCGGCCGGGGTTCGGCGCGCGGACGAAGGTGGAGCGGATCGTGATGGGGCTGCTGCTCGCCGCCTCGCTGATCGCGATCCTCACCACGATCGGCATCGTCGCCTCGCTGCTGTACGAGGCGGGGCGGTTCTTCCGCATCGTGCCCGTCACCGATTTCCTGTTCGGCACGCACTGGAGCCCGCAGGTGATCGACGGGCGCGATCCGGGGGCGTCGCTGGGCGCGGTGCCGTTGTTCTGGGGCACATTCTTCATCGGTGCGGTGATCGCGATGGCGGTCGCGATCCCGTTCGGGCTGATGAGCGCGGTCTACCTGACCCAATATGCCGCGCCGCGCACCCGGCGCTGGATGAAGCCCATTCTCGAAGTGCTCGCGGGCGTGCCGACCGTCGTCTACGGCTATTTCGCGGCGCTGACGGTGGCGCCGGCGGTCCGCGATCTCGCGGTGTCGATCGGCATCGGCGGCGCGTCGTCGGAAAGCGCGCTGGCGGCGGGCGCGGTGATGGGGGTGATGATCATCCCCTTCGTGTCGTCGATGGCCGACGACAGCCTTGCCGCCGTGCCCGGCGCGATGCGCGACGGCAGCCTGGCGATGGGCGCCACCTCGTCGGAGACGATCCGCAAGGTGTTGCTGCCCGCCGCCCTGCCCGGCGTGGTCGGCGGCGTCCTGCTGGCGATCAGCCGCGCGATCGGCGAGACGATGATCGTGGTGATGGCCGCCAGCGGCGTCGCGACGCTCACCGCCAATCCGTTCGCCAGCACCACCACCGTCACCCGCCAGATCGTCGACCTGCTGACCGGCGAGGCGGAGTTCGACAGTCCCAAGACGCTCGCCGCCTTCGCGCTGGGGCTGACGTTGTTCATCGTCACGCTGCTGCTCAACATCGTCGCCCTCCATGTCGTCAAACGCTACCGGGAAGCTTATGAGTAATACGCTCGTCGCGCAGACGCCGGTCGTGGGCACGGCGCATGATCCCGTGGCGCGCGTCCCCACCGACTGGTCGACCACGTCGATGCAGCGCCGCATCCGCCGCCGTTACGCCGCCGAGCGGCGGTTCCGCCTGATGGGGCTGGCGGCGGTGGTGATGTCGGCGGGATTCCTCGCCTTTCTGCTCGTCACCATGCTGATGCAGGGGCTGGGCGGCTTCACCGAAACGCGGATCGCGGTGCCGATCGATTTCGGCGCGGCGCGACTGGCGGTGACGCCGGCGCAGATGGAGGGGCGCGGCGCCGATCTCGCGCTGGCGGGCGCAGGGCTGAAAGGGACGGTCGACACCGCCGCCGCCCGCGCCTTTGGCGATGCGACGATCCTGTCGGACGGCGCCTGGCTGCGGGTGCGCGATGCGGTGAAGGCCGATCCGTCGTTGCTGTCGCGCCGGGCGACGTTCGACCTGCCCGCCGCCAGCGGCCTCGATGTCGCCGCCAAGGGGCAAGGCACCGCCGCGGCCGAGACGACACTGGCCGGATTGAGCCAGCGCGGCGTCGTGTCGCGTGGCCTCAATCGCGGCTTCCTCGTGGGGGCCGATGCCACTGATCCCACCCGCGTCGGCATCTGGGGCGCGTTCAAGGGATCGCTCCTGACGATGCTCGTCACGCTGGCGCTGGCTTTCCCGATCGGCGTCCTGTCGGCGCTGTATCTGGAGGAATATGCCCCCCGGAACCGCTGGACCGACCTGATCGAGGTATCGATCAACAACCTTGCCGCCGTGCCGTCGATCATCTTCGGCCTGCTCGGGCTGGCGGTGCTCCTCGGCACGTTCGGGATGCCACGGTCGGCGCCGATCGTCGGCGGGCTGACGCTGGCGCTGATGACGATGCCGGTGATCGTGATCGCGGGCAGGAACGCGATCAAGGCGGTGCCGCCGTCGATCCGCGACGCGGCGCTGGGCATCGGCGCCTCGCCGATCCAGGTGGTGTTCCACCATGTGCTGCCGCTCGCCCTGCCCGGCATCCTGACCGGCACGATCATCGGCATGGCCCGCGCCTTGGGCGAGACCGCGCCGCTGCTGATGATCGGAATGCGCGCCTTCATCGCCGCGCCGCCCACCGGCGTGTCCAGCCCCGCCACCGCGCTGCCCGTCCAGATCTTCCTCTGGTCCGATCAGGTCGATCGCGGCTTCGTGGAGAAGACCTCGGCGGCGATCATCGTCCTGCTCGTCTTCCTGCTCGCGATGAACGGGTTCGCCATCTACCTCCGCAACCGATTCGAGACACGCTGGTGACCGACGCAAACCCCAAGATGCCGTCCCCGAAGATGACGGCGCGCAACGTCAACGTGTCGTACGGCGCCAAACAGGCGCTGCACGACGTGTCGATCGATATCGAACAGGATCGCGTCGTCGCCTTCATCGGCCCGTCGGGCTGCGGCAAGAGCACGTTCCTGCGCACGCTGAACCGGATGAACGACACCGTCGCCTCCGCCCGCGTGACCGGGGACATCCGCCTCGACGGGCAGGATATCTATTCCGCCGAGATGGACGTGGTGCAGCTGCGCGCCCGCGTCGGCATGGTGTTCCAGAAGCCCAATCCGTTCCCCAAATCGATCTACGAGAACGTCGCCTATGGCCCGCGCATCCACGGGCTGGCCGGGGGCAAGGCCGATCTGGACGTGGTCGTCGAACGCTCGCTGACCCGTGCCGGCCTGTGGAACGAGGTGAAGGACCGGCTGGCGGACAGCGGCACCGCGCTGTCGGGCGGCCAGCAGCAGCGGCTGTGCATCGCCCGCGCTATCGCGGTCGATCCGGAGGTGATCCTGATGGACGAGCCGTGCAGCGCGCTCGACCCGATCGCCACCGCGCGGATCGAGGAACTGATCCACGAACTGCGCGGCCGCTACGCGATCGCGATCGTCACCCACAACATGCAGCAGGCGGCGCGCGTCAGCCAGCGGACGGCGTTCTTCCACCTCGGTACGCTGGTGGAATATGGCGCCACGTCGGATATCTTCACCAACCCGGTTCAGGAACGGACGCGGGACTACATCACCGGCCGCTACGGCTAAGGCGGAGGGAACGATGGAACATACCGTCAAGGCATTCGACAACGATATCGGCCAGTTGCGCGGGCTCATCAGCCAGATGGGCGGGCTGGCCGAAGACGCCATCGCGCGGGCGATGCAGGCGCTGCAGCGCACCGACCTGCAACTGGCGGCCGAGGTGCGCGCTGGCGACAAGGCGATCGACGCGATCGAGGCGGAGGTCGAGCGGCTGGCGGTGCGGATCATCGCGCTGCGCGCGCCGCTGGCCGTCGACCTGCGCGAGGTCGTCGCCGCGCTGAAGATCGCCAGCGTGGTCGAACGGATCGGCGATTACGCCAAGAACATCGCCAAGCGCGTGCCGATGATCGAAAGCGAGCACCGGATCGAGCCGGTTTCCGTCCTGCCCGCCATGGGCCGGATGGCGGCGGAGATGTTGCACGACGTGCTCGACGCGTTCGGCGCGCGTGATGCGACGGCGGCGGTACGCGTGTCAGAAAGCGATTCCGCGCTGGACGATTTCTATGACGCGATCTTCCGGACGCTGGTGACCTATATGGTCGAGAATCCCGCGACGATCAGCCAGTGCGCGCACCTGTTGTTCGTCGCCAAGAATCTGGAACGGATCGGGGATCAGGCGACCAACATCGCCGAGATGGTCTATTTCGCCGCGACCGGCGCCCAGATGCCCGACCGCGATCGCGGCGGCGACCAGAACTGAATTGCCAGAACTGAATTGCCAGAACTGAATTGATGGGACTGAACCGATGGCCCGTGTCACCATGCTGCTGGTCGAGGACGACGCGGCGCTCGCCGAACTTCTCGAATTCCATTTCCGGCGCGAGGATTTCGACGTCCACCACACCGCCGACGGCGAGGAGGCGTTGCTGATCGCGCGCGAGCGGACGCCCGATATCGTCCTGCTCGACTGGATGATCGAGGGCGTGATCTCCGGTCTGGAGGTATGCCGTCGCCTGCGCCGCGCGCCGGAGACGCAGAACGTGCCGATCATCATGCTCACCGCCCGCGGCGAGGAGGAGGACCGGGTCCGGGGACTGGAGACGGGCGCGGACGATTACGTCACCAAGCCGTTCAGCCCGCGCGAACTGGTCGCCCGCGTCGGTGCGGTGCTGCGCCGGGTGCGGCCGGGGCTGGCGGGCGAATCGCTCAACTATGCCGATATCGAGATGGATACGGTGGGCCACAAGGTGAAGCGCGGCGGCGAGACGGTGGCGCTCGGCCCCACCGAGTTCCGGCTGCTCAAGCATTTCCTGGAACATCCCGGCTGGGTCTTCTCGCGCGAACGGTTGCTCGATGCGGTATGGGGGCATGACAGCGACATCGAAAGCCGCACCGTCGACGTGCATATCCGTCGCCTCCGCAAGGCGATCAACGTCGGCGACCGGCCCGACATCATCCGCACGGTACGCTCCGCCGGCTACGCGCTCGATTCGGAGGGCTGATCCCGCAACGCGGATCGCGGCGATCGTACCACAGCGGACACATTCCGGACATGGAACGTTGGGCTGCGGCGTGGACAATCACGGTTCGCGTCGACATTCTCAGGAGATTCGCCATGAAGCTCATCCTTCTCGCCGCAACGGCGCTGATCGCCACGCCGGTGATCGCACAGGACATGACCACGCAGACCGCGCCGGCCACGCAGACCGCCCCGACGACGCCGCCGTCCGATCCCGCCGCACCCGCGGACCCCGCCGCGCCGGCAACCCCGGCGGACCCTGCCGCCCCCGCCGACCCCGGCATGATGGCGCAGGATGCCGGTACCGCGCCCGCCCAGACCACGGGCCAGACGCCCGGCACCACCACGGCGTCGCCCGCCGGCATGAGCACGGGCGATCCGGTCGGCGGTTACCAGCCGTCGCAGCCGGCCACGACCGGTGCGCCCGGTGCGCCGACCACGTTCCGCGCCGCGCCCAGCCCGGCGGAGGCATTCCCCGCGCCCGCAGCGCTGGAGAAGTATCCGGTCTGCAAGAAGGGTCAGTACGACAAGTGCCGTCAGCGCGGCGGCAAGTAATCGCCTGATCCGGTGACGTGATCGGGGCGTACGCCATAAAGGCGGGCGCCCCTTTTGCTATGTCGGGGGTAGCTGTGTCGCGGGGCCTATCCGTCGACCAGCTTCATCAGCCGTCGTTCGACCGGAGCCAGCAACGGCCCCAGTTCATGACCGCGCTTCAGGACGACGCCCGCCTCCCCGACCAGCGCCCACATGCCCTGACGCTGGCGCAGGGCGGGACGTTTCTCGATCCTGATCTCGGGTCGCTCGGCGGTACGGCGGAAGGCGGAGAAGACCGCCGCCTCACGCCCCAGATCGATCGCATAGTCGCGCCAGTGGCCGGCGGCGACCATCCGTCCATAGAGATCGAGGATGCGGGTCATCTCCCCGCGATCGAAACCGACCTGCGCCTCGCGTCGCGCGGGAAAGGGTACGACACCCATCAGGCCCGGCCGCGATCCCGATCCCGATCCCGGCTCCGATCGGCCTCTTTCCCGTCCGCCTGCTCGGCCAGCAGCGCGTCGAGCCGCTTGCGCAACTGCTCCACCTCGCACCGCAGCAGCTCGGTCTTCTGCGTCACCGGATCGAACGTCTCGGAGCATTTGGTACCATAGGGCAGGAAATCCGGGCGGGGCGCGACCCCGCCTTCCACCATCGTCGGCCGGGCCGGGATGCCGACCATCACCGCGCCGTCGGGCACGTCGCGCGTCACCACCGCATTGGCGCCGATCCGCGCGCCACGCCCGACGGTGATCGGCCCCAGCACCTGCGCACCCGATCCCACGATCGCCCCGTCGAGCAGGGTCGGATGCCGCTTGCCCGCGACCCCGTTGTCGGGGCTGGTCCCGCCCAGCGTCACGCATTGATAGATGGTCACGTCGTCGCCGATCTGCGCCGTCTCGCCGATCACGACGAAGCCGTGATCGATGAAGAAGTTGCGACCGATCGTGGCGCCGGGATGGATGTCGATCGCGGTCCAGCCGCGCGTGACGTGATTCACGATCCGCGCCATCAGGAACATCCGCGCCCGGAACAGCCGGTGCGCCACCCGGTGGCCCGCCAGCGCCCATACACCCGGATAGGTGAGCACTTCCGCCCGGCTGCGCGGCGCGGGATCGCGGGCGCGGATCGAATCGATATAGGCGACGAGGCGGCTCGGCATAGTGTATTTCCTTGCGCTGCGATCGCGCCCTGTCGCCGATCTAGGGTGATGGCCCCCGAATTGCCAGCATCGCGGCGAACCGGGGCCTGCATCGGATAAAGCCGATCTATCTTGTGGATATTCCGCACTACGGTCACGTTGCCCCCGGAAAGGATATCCATGCCCGATTTCGCGACGTTCGATTTTTCCGCCATCCTGCCCTTCATCCTCATCGGATTCGGCGCGCAGGTGGTGGACGGCGCGCTGGGCATGGCGTTCGGCGTGATCTCGAACACCGCGCTGTTGTGGATCGGCGTCCCGCCCGCCGCCGCGTCGGCGGGCGTGCATACCGTGGAGACGTTCACCACCGCGGTATCCGGGATCAGCCACACCCTGCATCGCAACGTGAACTGGAAACTGTTCCTGCGGTTGATGATCCCCGGCGTGATCGGCGGCGTATTGGGGGCCTATGTCCTGTCCAACATCGATGCCGCGGTCGCGAAACCGTTCATCCTCGCCTATCTGGCCGGGATCGGCGTCTATCTGCTGTATCGCGCTGCGCGCCATGCGCCGACCACCAAGGAGCCGAGGATCGTCGAGCCGCTGGGGCTGGCCGGTGGGTTCCTCGATGCGGCGGGCGGCGGTGGCTGGGGACCGGTCGTCACGTCGAACCTGCTGGTGCAGGGGGCGACGCCGCGGACCACGATCGGCACGGTCAACACCGCCGAATTCTTCCTGACGCTCACCATCTCGATCACCTTCCTGACCCAGCTCGGCTGGGCGGCGTTCACCGTCGCGACGGTGGGCCTGTTGATCGGGGGCGTGCTGGCGGCACCGTTCGGGGCGATGCTGGCGAAGCGGGTGCCGGCGAAGACATTGCTGACCATGGTCGGCGTCATCCTCGTCATCACCAGCCTGTTCGGATTGTGGCGCGCCCTCTATCATTGATGGATAGGGCTCCCTTGGGGTAGCGGGACACTGATGGCCGCCACCTACCTACCCACGCTGAAGCAACTCCAGTATCTGGTCGCCCTGCACGACCATGGTCATTTCGGCCGCGCCGCGGAGGCGTGTTTCGTCACCCAGTCGACGCTGTCGGCGGGGTTGCGCGATCTGGAGGTGCTGATCGGCGTGGTGCTGGTGGAGCGGACGCGCCGCATCGTCCGCTTCACGCCGCTGGGCGAGCGGATCGTCGCCAAGGCGCGGCGGGTGCTGCGCGAGGCGGACGAACTGGGCGACCTGGCCCGCGCCGCCGGCCGGCCGCTCACCGGCGACATGCGGATGAGCGTGATCCCGACGATCGCGCCCTTCATGCTGCCGCGTATCCTGCCCAAACTGCGCGCCGACTATCCCGACCTCCGCCTCTTCCTGCGCGAGGAACCGAGCGCGGCCGCGTGCGAAGGGTTGCAGAACGGCCGTACCGACTGCGTCCTCCTCGCCCTGCCCTTCGCCTGCGGCGAGGTGGCGTCGGCGCCGCTGTTCGACGACCGCCTGTTCATGGCGTTTCAGGGCACCGAGGCGGACAGCCTGCCTGCGGCGATCACCGACGACACGATCGACGGCAGCCGCCTGCTGCTGCTGGAGGATGGCCACTGCCTGAAGGATCATGCGCTGGCCGCCTGCAACCGGCCGGAGACGCGGGCGGAGGCGACGATGATGGGCACCTCGCTCCACACCATCGTCCAGATGGTCGATAATGGTCTGGGCATCACCATGCTGCCGGAAATGGCGATCGAGGCGGGTATCCTGGACCATACCAGCGTCACCGCCCGGCCGCTGGCCTCTGCCGACGCGGTGCGGCAGATCGCACTGGTCTGGCGCCGTGCCTCGCCCCGGGAAAGCGATTTCAGGCTGTTGGCCGGTATCCTCGGCGAGGCGAAACAGGGTCGCGCCTGATCCCGATATGCGCGCGGATCGTCGCGTTTCGGGAACAAAATCGCGTCCTGCGCGGTCAACCGCCGGTTACACCATCGCAACGATCGGGAGCTTTGTATGCGATCCACCTTCCTGCTTACCGCCGGCCTGATGCTGGCCCCCGCCATCGCCACCGCGCAGACCACGGCACCCGCCGCTCCTGCAACCGCGCCGCAGACTGCACCGGCGACGGGCGCACCGACGACGACCGCCCCCGCCGGTACGCCGCAGACGGCACCGGGCACCGCCGCCCCCGCGACGGCCGCCGCCGCTCCGGTCGGCACCGGTACGATCGTCCAGGCACTGCCCAGCATCCCCGCCCATGCCACGCTGGTGCGCCTGCTGACGGCGGCGAAGCTGGACGCGCAACTCGGCGGCCCGGGTCCGTTCACGCTGTTCGCGCCCAATGACGAGGCTTTTTCGCGTCTGCCTGCGGGAACGCTGGATACGCTGCTGGCCCCCGCCAATGTCGCGAGCCTGACGACGATCCTGAAGAACCACGTCGTCTCCGGCGCCCTGACCAGCGACCAGATCAAGTCGCAGATCACCGCCGGCGGCGGACGGGCCACGCTGACGACGCTGTCCGGCCAGCCGCTGGTCGCGACGATCGACAACGGGTCGATCCTGCTGACCGATGCGGTCGGCAACAAGAGCTATGTCGACAAGCCCGCCGACGTGCGTGAGGCGAACGGCGTCATCCATTCCACCAACGGCATCAGCCTGCCCAAGCTGGGCTGACCCGATCGTTCAGACCGGCGGGCCACGTCCGATCGATCGGACGTGGCCCGTACCGGCGGTGCCGGGCGGGCCTTCCGTCAATCCTCCGCCGCGATCCTGACGCGCATCCCGTCGAGCGAGTCATCAAACGGGATCTGGCACGACAACCGGCTGGTCGTGTCCCGTTCACCGACGGAATCGAGCAGATCGTCCTCGTCGGGGCCGATCGGCGGCAGGCGATCGACGAACGCGGCGTCGACATGGACGTGACAGGTCGCGCACGAGCAGCAACCGCCACACAGGGCCAGCAGTTCGTCGATGCCGCCGTCACGGATGACCTCCATTACCGACAGTCCCGCCTCGCCGTCCAGTTGGCGTTCTTCCCCTGTGCGCGTCGTGACGATAAGCGTCGGCATCATGCAATCTCCGGTATCATCGCTCCGCCATGCCGCCCGACGCCACCGGGTTCAAGTATCCCGGTCCCCACAATCGCAATGGAATCAACCATCATGGGGCTGAGTGCGGAACAGCTGAAGGCAGGTCTCGACGCGCTCGCGCTGATCGAGCCGGCGATCGCCGACGCCATTGCCCGCATCGGCTATCCCGCACCGCGCCTGCGCGAACGCGGCTATGCCACGCTGCTCCGCACGATTCTGGGCCAGCAGGTCAGCGTGCAGTCCGCCAATGCCGTGTGGCGCAAGCTGGACGCGATGCTGGGCGATGCCAGCGATCCCGTCCGCGTCGCCGCCGCCAGCGACGAGACGTTGCGCGCCGCTGGCCTGTCACGCCAGAAGGCCGGCTATGCCAAAAGCCTCGCCGACGAGGTGACGAGCGGTCGCTTACCCCTTGATGCACTGGCGGAGGATGACGAGGAGGCGATCGCCCAACTGGTGCGGGTCAAGGGCATCGGCCGCTGGTCGGCGGAAGTCTATCTGCTGTTCGCGGAGGGCCGCCCCGACATCTGGCCGGCAGGCGATCTCGCCGTCCAGATCGAGGTGGGGCGCATCTTCGGGCACGATACCCGCCCCTCCGAGAAACTGGTCCGCTCGCTGGCCGAGGCATGGCGCCCGCACCGCGGCGCATTGGCGATCTTCACGTGGCACCATTATGGCGCGGGGCCGGATACCGCCCCGGTGTGACCCGGCCGTCCTGACCCCTGTAACCGGGGGTACCGGACGCCCGCCGGCGTCCGGTACCCCCTGCCGGGAACGGCGCGCGATCCTCAGGCGAACACGATGTTCGCGCGGCGGCGATAACGCACGGCGGCACCGATCATGCCGAACCCGAGCAACATCATCGCCCAGGTGGCCGGTTCCGGCACGGCGGCGGCGAAGGCGTTGCTCATCACCGCGATATTGCCGCGGCCATAGACATTGTCGGTCGTGTCGACATAGAATCCGTATTCGTCACCGGCATTGACGAGGAACGAGAAACCTCCATTCTGGGAATTCGGCCCACCATCGTTCGTCAACTGCACGCGGTTGCCCTTCACGATGTAGCCGGCCGTGTCATATCTGGCTCCATCGACCGTGCTGTACCCGAACGTACCGAAGATGGTCTGGGTGAAGGTGGCGATATCGGCATAGATCGTGGAGCCGGCCAAGATCGTCTGATTGTCACCACCGCTCAGTGTGAAATTACCGGCGGCGTCGTTTTTAACGACAAAGCCATCCGCATTGCTGTTGACCAGAATAGGCGCTGCCGCCGCCGGAACGGCAGACAGTGCGACGACGGCTGCTACTGCATAAGCGAACGACTTCATCTGTTTTCTCCGTAATACCGCAAACACGAACTTGTGTGTTGCAGCCTTCTATCCGGCGAAACGATGCTTTGAAATTGCGTACTTCGGTTAATTTATCCCAGAATATGACAATAATAGTTGTTATATAGTTGATATAACATTTACCAGATCTGTCAGCAATATATTAACCGTTGTTTACCCGCCTTGAATTGGTTTTACGTGATGACCGGCATGTGATTGAAATCCAAGCGACACCATCCTATACCTGTCCTGCGGCGACCACGTTCCCGCCCCGTTTCGGGCAATTCAAGACCGGGACGGCCCGGCAGCCTGAAGGGAGGCTGTCACGTGGCATGGATATCGCTGATACTTGCGGGTTGCTTCGAGATCGTGTGGGCGACGGCGATGAAGCAGTCGCACGCCTTCTCGCGGCTGTGGCCCAGCGTGGTGACGATCTGCGGAATGATCGTAAGTTTCGCACTGCTGTCATGGTCGATGCGGTCGCTGCCGCTGGGGACGGCCTATACGATCTGGACCGGCATCGGCGCGGTCGGGGCGTTCGCGATCGGGATCGTCGTCTTCGGGGAGGCGGCGACGCCGATGCGAATCGTGGCGGCGCTGCTGATCGTCGGCGGACTGGTGCTCATGAAGCTGTCGAGTTGATCAGTCGTCCGGCTTCTCGGTGAAGTCGAACCGGATGCTGACCCAGGCGCCGATCATTGCCCGCCCGCCGACCCGCGGCGGCAGCACGCGGAACTGCCACGCCGCCTGCCGCATCGCGCTGCCGATGCCCGACCCCATCGGCGATTCACTCAGCACCCGACAGTTTTCGACCTGATAATCCTCGATCGTCCGGCACGCGATCACCCCCCACCCACCGGCCGGCGCGCCGCGCGGCAGATAGGCGGCCAGCGCGCCACGTGGCGGTCGGCGATACCATTCGGCCCGGTAGAGCCGCTGCCCGCCCGGCCCCTCGCCCGGCCCCGCGACGTTACCGCTGTCGCTGCCGGTCGCCGATCCGCGCCCTTTACCCGCGCCGCTGCCGGCATCGGCACTACGCGTGCTCATGGCACGGCCGCTGCCGGCGAACAGCGCCTCGCCGCCCGGCAACAGGCCGGGGATCGTGATGGGCGGCGCCTCGCTGGGGCTGCGCAGCGGCGGTAGCGGCGGCAGCGATGCGGCGGGCGGCGTTGCCGCTCGTGGCGCCCGGGGCGGCGCGCCGCCGCTGCGTGCGGTGCGGCTGGCGGTGGTCGCCCGCGATCCGGCGACGCTCGCCGCCGGATTGGCGCTGACGTCGAAGGTGGTCAGCGTACCGTCCTGTGCCGGCTGGGTCAGGCGGGGGGCGATCCGCAGCAGCAGCCACAACAACAGCAGATGCGCCAGGACGGTGAGCACCATGGCGGTCGCCCGACGACGGTCCGACGAAGCCGTGTAAGATGTCGATGCCATCGCGCTGCCCGCCTAGACGGCGGTGTCGCGCATCGCAACCGATACGGTCAGCGCACCGGCGTCCACCGCTGCGTGCGGCAGAAAAAGGCGATGCAGCCCTGCACCTTCAGCGAGCCGTCTTCGTCACGCTTCAGGATGGACTTGTAGGTCTTGCCCGATTTCGGATCGTAAATCCGGCCGCGCCAGTCGCTGCCGACGTCGGTGAAACCGGTCAGGATCACCAGCCCTTCGATCGGCCGGTCGCGCAGTTTGGGGTCGGGATTATTGGCGTCGACCGGCGGGCCGGACGGTGGCCCCTTGAGCAGGCGGGTGATCCGGCCGCAGGTCGATGAGCCGCACGGGGCGATCGTCACCACCGCCGTCTTCTCCTCGGTCAGCCAGCGGCCGGCGATCGGCGTGGCCGCATCGGCGGCGGCGGGGACGAGGGCGATCGCCGCGACGAGCGACAGAAGGTTGGTTCGCATCGATTGTTTTTGTCGTGGCCCGCGGCGAAAGGCAATGGGACGGAAAAAACGCTTGTCCCACAAGGCTTCACACGGGGTTGCCCGCCCCGCCCGCATCCGGCAGGACCCCCGTCGATGATCCCGACCACCTCCCGCTCGCTCGGTGACAGCCACCGGAGCATCGCGTTGCCCCCCGCCGGGGGAATCTTCCGGCGTTTCCTGGCCTTTGCCGGCCCCGGCTATCTCGTCGCGGTCGGTTACATGGATCCCGGCAACTGGGCGACGGACATCGCCGGCGGTTCGGCCTTCGGCTACACCCTGTTGTCCGTCGTGCTGCTGTCGAACCTGATGGCGATGGTGTTGCAGGCATTGTCGGCACGACTGGGCGTCGCCGCCGGGCTCGATCTGGCGCAGGCATGCCGTGCGCACTATTCGAAACCCGTCACGGTCATGCTGTGGCTGCTGTGCGAGATCGCGATCATCGCCTGCGACCTGGCGGAGGTGCTGGGCACCGCGATCGCGCTGAAACTGCTGTTCGGCCTGCCGCTGGTCTGGGGCGTGATCGTCACCGCGGTCGACGTGTTCCTGATCCTCGCGCTGCAACGCTATGGCTTCCGCAAGCTGGAAGCGTTCATCATCGCCCTGCTCGTCATCATCGCGGGCTGCTTCGTCTTCGAACTGATCCTCGCCCGGCCGGACATGGCGGCGGTGGCAGGCGGACTGGTGCCGACGCCGGAGATCCTGACCAATCCCGCGATGCTCTATATCGCGATCGGCATTCTCGGCGCGACGGTGATGCCGCACAACCTGTATCTCCATTCCTCGATCGTCCAGACCCGCGCCTTCGCACAGGACAGCGCCGGCAAGCGCGAGGCGGCGAAGATGGCGACGATCGACGGCACCATCGCGCTCGGCCTCGCCTTCTTCATCAACGCCGCGATCCTGATCCTGGCGGCCGCCACCTTCCACACCGCCGGCCGCACCGACGTGGCGGAGATCGACGAGGCATACCGCCTGCTCGCCCCTTCGCTGGGGCTGGGGGCGGCGAGCGTGGTGTTCGCGGTGGCGCTGCTCGCCTCGGGCCAGAACTCCACCGTGACGGGGACGCTCGCCGGGCAGATCGTGATGGAGGGGTTCCTCAACATTCGCCTGCCCGTCTGGGCGCGGCGGCTGGTCACGCGGGCGCTGGCGATCGTGCCGGCGGTACTGGTGGTGGGCGCCAGCGGCGATGCCGGCGCAACGCAGCTGCTGGTGTTGAGCCAGGTGATCCTCAGCCTGCAACTGCCGTTCGCGGTGGTGCCGCTGGTCGCGTTCACCGGCCGGCGCGACATCATGGGCGAATTCGCCAGCCCGATCTGGCTGCGGCTACTGGCTTGGGGAATCGCAGGCATCATCATCGGGTTGAACGGCACGCTGCTTTACGGAATGTTGTGACGGCGGTGCATACGAATGGGGCGTGACTTCGGCGCCGCCGCGGTACACACCGATCCGGACCAATTATTCGGGATACCCCTTTTGGCCTCTTCCGTTCCTGCCGTGCCCGTCGCCGACGCCGATCCGCTGGCCGACGCCATCCTCGAAACGCTCGTCCATCGCATCGGTAAGGACCGGCGCGCCGCGCGACCACATGACTGGCTGACCGCGACCATCCTGACGGTGCGTAACGACATCATCGAGAAGTGGATGGCCTCCACCCGCGAGGCGCATACGATGGGCGCCAAGCGCGTCTATTATCTTAGTCTCGAATTCCTGATCGGCCGGCTGCTGCGCGATGCGCTGGCCAATCTGGGACAGACCGGCGAGATCGGCCGCGCGCTGGCCTCGCTCGGCGTCGACCTTGCCGAGATCGAGGAGATCGAGGCGGATGCGGCGCTGGGCAATGGCGGCCTCGGCCGGCTGGCGGCGTGCTTCATGGAGAGCATGGCGAGCCTCGACCTGCCCGCCTATGGCTATGGCATCCGCTATGTGAACGGCATGTTCCGGCAGCGGATCGACGACGGGTTCCAGGTCGAACTGCCCGAAAACTGGCTCCAGCACGGCAATCCGTGGGAGTTCGAGCGGCGGGAGAGCGCCTATTTCGTCGGTTTCGGCGGTGAGGTGGTCGGCAGCGAAAGCGGCCATATCCACTGGAAGGTCGGCGAGGCGGTGGAGGCGATCGCAGTCGATACGCCGATGGTCGGCTGGCGCGGCAAGCGGGTCAACACGCTGCGGCTGTGGACCGCCCGGGCGATCGACCCGTTGCAGCTCGACCGGTTCAACGCGGGC
The DNA here is from genome assembly GCF_014841615.1 of Sphingomonas sp. CFBP 8760. Taxonomy (GTDB): domain Bacteria; phylum Pseudomonadota; class Alphaproteobacteria; order Sphingomonadales; family Sphingomonadaceae; genus Sphingomonas. The sequence goes on from NZ_JACYUG010000001.1 coordinate 355,991, forward strand.
GATTTCGCCGGCGCGCTGGCGGGCCAGTTGCGCGCGGAGACGCTGACCCGCGTCCTCTATCCCAACGACTCCACCGCGGCGGGGCAGGAACTGCGGCTGCGGCAGGAATATTTCTTTTCGTCCGCGTCGATCCAGGACATCGTGCGCCGCCACGTCCAGTATTTCGGCGATATCCGCACCCTGCCCGACAAGGCGGCGATCCAGCTGAACGACACGCATCCGGCGGTGTCGGTGGCGGAACTGATGCGGGTGCTGCTCGACTTCCACGATCTCGGCTTCGACGAGGCGTGGGAGATCACGAAGAAGACGTTCGGCTACACCAACCACACGCTACTGCCCGAAGCACTGGAAAGCTGGCCGCTGCCGCTGTTCGAGCGGCTGCTGCCGCGCCACATGCAACTGGTCTATGCGATCAACGCCCGCCTGCTGCGCGAGGCGCGGGCGGCGGGCAGCGACGACGCGGCGATCAAGGCGATCAGCCTGATCGACGAGGGCGGCGAGCGGCGGGTACGGATGGCGAATCTGGCCTTTGCCGGCAGCCATTCGGTCAACGGCGTCGCCGCGCTCCACACCCAGTTGATGAAGCAGACGGTGTTCGCCGATCTGCACAAGCTGTATCCCGACCGGATCAACAACAAGACCAACGGCATCACCCCGCGCCGCTGGCTGCAACAGTGCAATCCGGGCCTGACCGGTCTGATCCGCGAGACGATCGGCGACGCGTTCTGCGACGACACGACCAAGCTCGACGCGCTGGCCGCCCATGCCGACGACAGCGCCTTCCAGCAGAAGTTCGCCGCGGTGAAGCGTGCGAACAAGGTAGCGCTGGCGCAATATCTGAAGGGCACGATGGGGGTCCGTCTCGATCCCGACGCGATGTTCGACGTGCAGATCAAGCGCATCCACGAATACAAGCGCCAGTTGCTCAACCTGATCGAGACGGTGGCGCTATACGACCAGATCCGCAGCCACCCAGAACGCGACTGGGTGCCGCGCGTGAAGCTGTTCGCAGGCAAGGCGGCGTCGAGCTATCACAACGCCAAGCTCATCATCAAACTGGCCAACGACGTCGCGCGCCGCATCAATGCCGATCCGGCGATCGGCGGGCTGTTGAAGGTGGCGTTCGTTCCCAACTACAATGTTTCGCTTGCGGAGAAGATCATCCCGGCCGCCGACCTGTCCGAACAGATCAGCACCGCCGGCATGGAGGCATCGGGCACCGGCAACATGAAGTTCGCGATGAACGGCGCGCTGACCATCGGCACGCTGGACGGCGCGAACGTCGAGATCCGCGACCATGTCGGCGCGGAGAACATCGTGATCTTCGGCATGACCGCCGACGAGGTCGCGGCCAAGCGTGCCGGTGGCTACAACCCGCGCGAGGCGATCGAGGCATCGCCCGAACTGGCGCAGGCCCTGGCCAACATCGCGTCCGGCGTCTTTTCCCCCGACGATCCCGACCGGTACAAGGGGCTGATGGCCGGTTTGTATGACGGCGACTGGTTCATGCTGGCCGCCGATTTCGACAGCTATGCCGCCGCGCAGCGCGAGGTGGACCGCCGCTGGTCGAGCCGTCCCGAATGGAATGCGGCGACGATCCGGAACGTCGCCCGCGTCGGTTGGTTCTCGTCTGATCGAACGATCGGCGAATATGCCAGGGATATTTGGGGAATCATGTGAACCCACCGAGTGACGCCATCTCCGCCCTGATGGAAGGGCGTCACGACGACCCCTTCTCGCTACTGGGTGTGTTTCCCGGACCGGGAGGGAGTTTCGCCCGCACCTGGATACCGGGCGCGGAAACCGTGGAGGCGTTCGACCTGTCGGGCGCTTCGCTCGGCACGCTCGCCATGGCGAACGATGCCGGCCCCGACGCCGAGGGGTTGTTCGAGGGACCGATCCCGGGTGATCCGCAGCCGGTGCGCTATGTGGCGCGCGGGCACGGATCGGAATGGTCCGTCACCGATCCGTACAGCTTCGGCCCGGTGCTGGGCGAAACCGACGAATATCTGTTCGGCGAAGGCACCCATCTGCGCCTGTGGGACAAGATGGGTGCCCATCTGATCGAGCATCAGGGCGCGACCGGCACCCATTTCGCGGTCTGGGCGCCCAACGCCCGCCGCGTATCGGTGGTCGGCAATTTCAACGCCTGGGACGGCCGCCGCCATGTCATGCGGCGCCGTGGCGGGGTCGGCATCTGGGAATTGTTCCTGCCCGATCTCGGCGCGGGTCATGCCTACAAGTTCGAGATTCTGGGGTCGGATGGCCGGTTGCAGCCGCAAAAGGCCGATCCGTTCGCCTTTGCCGCCGAACTGCGGCCCCGTACCGCCTCGCTCACCACCGGGCCGATGCGGCATGTGTGGCAGGACGACGGCCACCGCGCGCACTGGGCCTCGGTCGATCCGCGCCGGGTGCCGGTGTCGATCTACGAAGTCCATGCCGGGTCGTGGGACAAGGACGAGAATGGCTGGTTCCTCAGCTGGGATGCGCTGGCCGACAAGCTGATCCCCTATGTCGTCGAGATGGGCTTCACCCATATCGAATTCATGCCGATCACCGAGCATCCCTATGATCCGTCATGGGGATATCAGACGACCGGGCTCTACGCCCCGTCGGCGCGGTTCGGCGATCACGAGGGGTTCGCGCGCTTCGTCGATGGCGCGCACCAGGCCGGTATCGGCGTGCTGCTCGACTGGGTGCCCGCGCATTTCCCGATGGACCCGCATGGCCTGATCCGGTTCGACGGCACTGCGCTCTACGAGCATGACGATCCTCGGCAGGGCTATCACCCCGACTGGAACACCGCGATCTACAATTTCGGGCGGCGCGAAGTGTCGAGCTATCTCGTCAACAACGCGCTGTTCTGGGCCGAACGCTATCACCTCGACGGTCTGCGCGTCGATGCGGTCGCGTCGATGCTGTACCGGGACTATAGCCGCAACGCCGGCGAATGGATTCCCAATGCGGAGGGCGGTCGCGAGAATTGGGAGGCGGTGGAATTCCTGCGCGCCGCCAACCGCGCGGTGTACCGCGAGCATCCCGGCATCTTCACCGTTGCCGAGGAATCGACCTCATGGCCCGGCGTGTCCAGTCCGGCACCCGCCCCCGGCGAGCGGGATGGCGGACTGGGCTTCGGGTTCAAGTGGAACATGGGCTGGATGCACGACACGCTTCAGTACATGGCGCGCGATCCGCTCCACCGGCAGCACCATCATGGCGAGATCACTTTCGGCCTCGTCTATGCCTATTCCGAGAATTTCGTCCTGCCGCTGAGCCATGACGAAGTCGTGCATGGCAAGGGATCGATCCTTGCCAAGATGCCGGGTGACGACTGGCAGCAATTCGCCAATCTCCGCCTCTATTATGCGTTCATGTGGGGCTATCCCGGCAAGAAGCTGCTGTTCATGGGGCAGGAGTTCGCCCAGCGCGGCGAATGGTCCGAGGAACGCGCGCTTGATTGGCATCTGCGCGCCAGCCCGGCGCATGAAGGGGTCCGCAACCTCGTCCGCGATCTCAACCGGCTGTACCGCGACACGCCCGCCCTGCACGCCCGCGATTGCGAGCCGGACGGGTTCGAATGGCTGGTCGGCGACGATGCCGCCAACTCGGTCTTCGCCTGGCTGCGCAAGGCGCCGGGGGAAAAGCCGGTGGCGGTGATCGCCAACATGACGCCGATCGCGCGCGCGCCGTATCGGATACCCCTGCCCCATGACGGCCGCTGGCGCGAGATCATGAATTCCGATGCCGCGGACTATTGGGGGTCGGGGCTCGGCAACATGGGCGGCGTCGAGGCGAAGGACGGTGCGGCCTGGGTGACGCTGCCGCCGCTGGCGACCGTCATGCTGGAATATGAAGGATAATCGCGTGCCGGTCTTGTCCGGGCATCGGCGCTACCGCACAGTCGCGGCCGCAACGCCGATCCCGGACCGGAACCGGGCAATCATAATGGGCCATGACCGGCCATAACGGGAGAGTGACCGTGGATCATCGTCGGGGCCAGCCGCTTGCACGCGATGCGATGGCCTATGTGCTGGCCGGGGGGCGCGGCAGCCGGTTGTTCGAAATGACCGACACGCGCGCCAAGCCCGCGGTCTATTTCGGCGGCAAGAGCCGGATCATCGATTTCGCCCTGTCCAACGCGATCAATTCGGGCATCCGCCGGATCGGCGTGGCGACGCAGTACAAGGCGCACAGCCTGATCCGCCACCTCCAGCGCGGCTGGAACTTCCTGCGCCCCGAACGCAACGAAAGCTTCGACATCCTGCCCGCCAGCCAGCGCGTGTCGGAATTCCAGTGGTATGAGGGCACCGCCGACGCGGTGTTCCAGAACATCGACATCATCGAAAGCTATGCGCCGGAATTCATGGTCATCCTGGCCGGCGACCATATCTACAAGATGGATTACGAGATCATGTTGCAGCAGCACTGCAACAGTGGGGCCGACGTGACCGTCGCGTGCATGGAAGTGCCGCGGATGGAGGCAACCGGCTTCGGCGTGATGCATGTCGACGAGCAGGACCGCATCGTCGATTTCATCGAGAAACCGGCCGATCCCCCCGCCATTCCCGGCAGCCCCGACATCGCGCTCGCCAGCCTGGGCATCTATGTCTTCGCGACCCGCTTCCTGTTCGAGGAACTGCGCCGCGATGCCGCGACGCCGGGGTCGAGCCGCGATTTCGGCAAGGACATCATCCCCCATCTCGTCAAGCACGCCCATGCGCAGGCGCATCGTTTCAGCGCGAGTTGCGTCCGTTCCTCGGAGGAACCGGGTTCCTACTGGCGCGATGTCGGGACGATCGATGCCTATTGGGAGGCGAATCTCGACCTGACCGATGTGGTGCCCGAACTCGACCTCTATGAGAATAGCTGGCCGCTCTGGACCTATTCGGAGATCACGCCGCCGGCCAAGTTCGTCCATGACATCGACGGCCGGCGGGGATCGGCGGTCGCCAGCCTCGTGTCGGGCAATTGCATCGTATCGGGTGCCTCGATCAACCGCAGCCTGCTGTCCACCGGCACCCGGGCGCACAGCTTCTCGATGCTGGACGAGGCGGTGGTGCTGCCCAACTGCCATATCGGCCGGGGATCGCGATTGCGGCGGGTGGTGATCGACGCGGGGGTGAAGATCCCCAACGGCCTCGTCGTCGGCGACGATCCGGTACTGGACGCCGCTCGCTTTCGTCGGACCGACAAGGGTGTATGCCTGATTACCCAGCCGATGATCGACCGGCTGGACGCGTGACAATGCCGGCATTCCCCCCTCTCTCATCGGGAGGGGGATCGGCGACGCCGGTCCTGTCGCTCGCGTCCGAGGCCTATCCCCTCGTCAAGACCGGCGGACTGGCCGATGTCGTCGGCGCGCTGCCGGCGGCGCTGGCGGCGCATGGCTATCTGCTCACCACGCTGCTGCCGGGTTATCCGGCACTGGCACCGATGATCCGAGGGGGCCGCGAGGTATATCGATGGCCGGACCTGATCGGTGCCGAAGCACGATTGGTGGAGGCCAGCCTTGGCGAACACCCGCTGCTGATCCTCGACGCGCCCGCCCTGTTCGGCCGTGACGGCGGTCCCTATGGCGACAAGGACGGCCGCGATTGGGACGACAACTGGCGTCGCTTCGCCGCCCTTGCCCGCGTCGGAGCGGAAGTCGCGGGCGGGGTCGTACCGGGTTATCGTTTCCCGCTGCTCCATGCGCACGACTGGCAGGCGGGCCTTGCCCCTGCCTATGTCCGTGCCATGGATTTGCCGGTAAAGACGGTGATGACCGTCCATAACATCGCCTTCCAAGGGCGGTTCGACCTTAGCCTGTTCCCGGCACTCGGCCTGCCCGAGTGGATGGCGAGCATCCACGGCGTCGAATATTACGGCGCGCTCGGCTATCTGAAGGCGGGATTGCAGGCCGCCGATGCGATCACCACCGTGTCCCCCACCTATGCCCGCGAAATCCGCGATCCGGCATTCGGCATGGGACTGGAAGGGTTGATCGCCACGCGCACCGCCAGCGTCAGCGGCATCGTCAACGGCATCGATCCCGCCGTCTGGAGCCCCGCTGCCGATACCGCGCTGCCCGCGCGGTATACCGCCGCCACGCTGGACGATCGCGCCGCCAATCGCCCCGCGGTCGAGACGACGTTCGGACTGACGCCGGCGGACGGCCCGATCTTCACCGTCATCAGCCGGCTGACGTGGCAGAAGGGAATGGATGTCCTCGTCGACCTGCTCGACGATCTGGTCGCGAGCGGCGGGCGGCTTGCCTTGCTGGGTTCAGGCGACAAGTCGCTCGAAACGGCGTTCCTCGCCGCCGCCGCGCGGCACCCCGGTCGGATCGGCGTGCGGATCGGCTATGACGAGGCACTATCGCACCTGTTGCAGGGGGGGGCGGACGCGATCCTGATCCCGTCGCGGTTCGAGCCGTGCGGACTGACGCAGCTCTATGGCCTCGCCTATGGTTGCGTGCCCGTCGTCGCCCGTACCGGTGGCCTGGCCGATACCGTGATCGACGCGAACGAGGCGGCACTGGCCGCCGGGGTCGCGACCGGCATCGTCCATGACGGCGTCACGCCCGATGCACTGCGCCATGCGATCCGCCGCGCGATCGATCTCCACGCCCGCCCCGAGACATGGCGGAGGCTGCAACGCAACGGCATGGCGGCCGACTTCTCTTGGCGCGAGAGCGGACGGCGCTATGCTTCGCTCTATCACGACCTGATGGAGCCGGCATGATCCGCGACTATCCAACGACCCCCTATCCCGACCAGAAGCCCGGCACCTCCGGCCTTCGCAAGAAGGTCCGCATATTCCAACAGCCTAATTATGCGGAGAATTTCGTCCAGTCAGTGTTCGACGTCATCGACGGCAAGGACGGCGCGACGCTGGTGATCGGTGGCGACGGCCGCTTTCTGAACCGCGAGGTGATCCAAGTCGCGATTCGGATCGCCGCCGCGAACGGCTTCGCGCGGGCGATCGTCGGGCAAGGCGGCATCCTGTCGACGCCCGCCGCCAGCAACCTGATCCGCATCCGGGGCGCGCTGGGCGGCCTCGTCTTGTCGGCCAGCCACAATCCCGGCGGGCCGGACGAGGATTTCGGCATCAAGTACAACATCGCCAATGGCGGCCCCGCGCCGGAAAAGGTGACGGAGGCGCTGCACGCCCGCACGCTGACGATCGACCGCTGGCGTGCGGTGGAGGCGGACGACATCGACCTCGACGCGCCCGGCGAAGTCCGCGTTGGCGACATGATCGTGGAGATCGTCGATCCCGTTGCGGACTATGCCGCACTGATGGAGAAGTTGTTCGATTTCGATGCGATTCGCGCCGCGAAGCTGACGATGGCGTTCGATGCGATGAGCGCGGTCACCGGCCCCTACGCCACCGAAATCCTCGAACGCCGGCTGGGTTTCGCGCCCGGCACGGTCCGGAACGGCACGCCCCTACCCGATTTCGGCGGCCATCACCCGGACCCCAATCTGGTCCACGCGCACGCATTGTACGAGACGATGATGGCTGCGGACGCACCCGATTTCGGGGCGGCATCGGACGGGGACGGCGACCGCAACCTCATCATCGGGCGCGGCCGGTTCGTCACGCCGTCGGACAGTCTGGCGATGCTCGCCGCCAACGCGCATCTCGCGCCGGGGTACAAAGACGGACTGAAGGGCATTGCGCGATCGATGCCGACCAGCGCCGCCGCCGATCGTGTCGCCGCAAAACTCGGTATTCCCGCCTATGAGACGCCGACCGGCTGGAAGTTCTTCGGCAACCTGCTCGACGCCGGCATGGCGACGATCTGCGGCGAGGAAAGCGCGGGCACCGGTTCCGACCATGTCCGCGAGAAGGACGGGCTGTGGGCGGTGCTGCTCTGGCTCAACATTCTGGCCGCGACGGGCAAATCGGTGGATGCCATCGCGCGCGATCATTGGGCGACCTATGGCCGCAACTATTATGCCCGCCACGATTACGAAGGCGTGGAGAGCGAGCGGGCCGATGCGCTGATGGCGGAACTGCGTGGACGGCTGGCAACGCTGCCGGGCGAGCGGTTCGGTAGCCTGACCGTGGAGACGGCGGACGACTTCGCCTATCAGGATCCCACCGATGGCTCGGTCAGCCGCCATCAGGGTGTCCGCGTGCTGTTCGAAGGCGGCAGTCGCGTCGTGTTCCGCCTGTCGGGCACGGGGACGAGTGGTGCCACGTTGCGCGTCTATCTCGAACGGTTCGAACCAGACGCGATCGATGGCGACACCAATGCGATGCTGGAGGAGATCGTCACGGCGGCGGACGCCATCGCCGGCATCATCCGCCATACCGGACGCACCGGGCCCGACGTCGTCACGTGACGACGTCGCCGCGCGGCTGGCTGCGGCGGGTCGCCGACCTCGTCCTGCCAGCCGCCCCCTCCCCGCCCGACCGGACCTGCGGCGCCCATGTCCGGGGCGACGCGACCAGCTTCACGGTCAGGGCGCCCGCCGCCAGCGCCGTCACGCTGTGTCTGTTCGATGGCGCGGTCGAACGACAGGTGCCGATGGCCCGGGAAGGCGAGCGGTGGACCGTCACCATGCCCGGCATCGGCGCGGGCCAGCGTTACGGCTATCGGGCGACCGGCGTTCATGATCCCGCCGCCGGATACTGGTTCGATCCGGCCAAGCTGCTGGTCGATCCCTATGCGATCGAACTCGACCGACGCTTCGTCTATGATCCGGCACTGTCGCGATACGGGTTCGATACCGCGGCGTTGGTGCCCAAAGCGGTCGTCTGCGCGCCGTCCGATGCCGGCCCGCCGCCACCGCCGCTGTTCGCGCCCGGTGGCCTGATCTACGAACTCAACGTTCGCAGCTTCACCATGCGGCATCCGGATGTGCCCGCGGAACAGCGCGGTACCGTCGGCGCGCTGGCGCACCCCGCGATCATCGCCCATCTGCGGAAACTGGGGGTCGCGGCGGTCGAACTGATGCCGATCGTGGCATGGATCGACGAACGCCATCTGCCTCCGCTGGGGCTGACCAATGCATGGGGGTACAACCCTGTCGCCTTCATGGCGCTGGACCCGCGATTGTGCCCTGGCGGGGTTGCGGAACTGCGCGACACCATCGGGGCGTTGCGCGAAGCGGGGATCGGCGTGTTGCTCGATCTCGTCTTCAATCATACCGGGGAAAGCGACACGGGCGGGCCGACGCTCAGCCTGCGCGGGCTCGATCCCCTTTCCTATTCCCATGCGCCGGACGGATCGCTGGTCAACGACGCCGGTACCGGCAACACGCTCGATTTCGGACAGCCGCATGTCCGCGATCTGGCGATGACGGCGATGCGGCATTTCGCGATGCTGGGCGTCGACGGATTTCGCTTCGATCTTGCCCCGGTCATGGCGCGGTCACCGGGGTTCGACCCTGCCGCCCCGATCTTCACCGCGATCGCCGCCGATCCCGTGCTGGCAAGCCGGGTGATGATCGCGGAGCCATGGGATATCGGCCCCGGTGGCTATCAGCTGGGCCGATTTCCCGACAACTGGCTGGAATGGAACGACCGTTTCCGCGACGACGTCCGCCGGTTCTGGCGCGGCGACGGCACCGCCGGCACGCTTGCCACCCGCATCGCCGGGTCGTCCGACATCTTCACCGGCCCCCATATCCGCAGCGTCAACTTCGTCGCCGCGCATGACGGCTTCACCCTGGCCGACATGCTGGGCTTCGCCACCCGCCACAACCACGCCAATGGCGAAGACAATCGCGATGGCCATGCCGGCGAAATCTGCTGGAACAACGGCGTGGAGGGACCGAGCGATGATCCCGCCATCCGCGCCGCGCGTGACAGCGATGCCAGGGCGCTGCTTGCCACGTTGTTCGCCTCGCGCGGTACACCGATGCTGACGGCAGGTGACGAATTCGGCCGCAGCCAGCGCGGCAACAACAACGCCTATGCGCAGGATAACGAGACGACGTGGCTCGACTGGGCGAACCGCGATACCGCGCTGGAGGATTTCGTCGCCCGCCTGTCGCGGTTCCGGCGCGAGGGGCCTTTGGCCGATCAGGACTGGCTGACCGCCGCCGACTGGCGCGACATGACCGACCGGCCGATGACGCCGGATCGCTGGGCCGACACCGGCGGATTCCTGCTCCGCCTGCCGGCGGGTGACGACACCGTCTATATCCGTATCGACCGCGGCGAACGGCGGGTTACGCTGGCCCGCGCCATCCTTCTGGAGAGTCGACCTTGATCGCCCGCCTGATCCTCGCCGCCACCGCCCTGCTGACGGTCGCCGCGACACCGCTGTCGCCGGCACAGCGGTTTGGCCGACTATATCATGATGTGCAGATGCGGCGGCTGTTTCCCGACGGCAAGACCTTCGCGGATGCCGTGCCGAAGCGTTCGGATGCCCGCATCATCGCCGCCTATCGTCATTGCAGGTGCGGTAGCGATGCCGGTCTCCGCCGGTTCGTGCTGACGCATTTCACGCTGCCCGAAGCACCCGTCACCAAACTGCAGCCACGCCGCACCCTGACGCAGCATATCGACGAACTATGGCCGCAACTGACCCGTACCACCACCGATGTGCCCGCCGGATCGTCGGCGCTGACATTGCCGCGCCGCTATGTCGTACCGGGCGGGCGGTTCCGGGAGATGTACTACTGGGACAGCTGGTTCACGATGCTCGGCCTGCCTGCCGCCGGGCGACAGGATCTGGTCGAGGACATGGTGGTCGATTTCGGCAGCCTGATCGATCGATACGGCCACATCCCCAACGGCACCCGCACCTATTATCTCAGCCGGTCGCAACCCCCCTTCTTCTACCTGATCGCGGGACTGTCGCGCGATGCCGCCACGCTTGCCGTCCGCAACCGGCAATTGCGGACGGAACATGCATATTGGATGGCCGGCGCAAGCGCGCTTGCCCCCGGCACCGCGCAGGCACGTGCCGTTCGGTTGCCCGACGGGGCGCTGCTCAACCGGTATTGGGACGACCGGGATGACGCGCGCGACGAAAGCTACCGCGAGGATACCGAACTTGCGGATGCCACCCCCGGCCGGCCGCGGGGCGAACTGATGCGCGATCTGCGCGCGGCGGCGGAAAGCGGCTGGGACTTTTCCTCGCGCTGGCTGGGTGACGGCCGGACACTGGCGACGATCCGGACGACGCGACTGGTGCCGATCGACCTCAACAGCCTGATGGTGGGGATGGAACAGGCGATCGCCGCCAATTGCCGCACCTTGGGCGATGCGGCCTGCGCCGCCTCGTTCGATGCACGCGCCACCGCGCGGATCGCCGCCATCCGCCGGCACCTGTGGAACGGCCGGTTCTTTGCCGATCACGATCTCGATACCGGTCGCGCCAATGACAAGGTGACGGCGGCCATGGCGTTCCCGCTGTTCACCGGCGTCGCCACCCAGGATCAGGCCCGCCTCACCGCCCGTGCGCTCACCGCGTTGATCGGCGAAGGCGGCGTGCGGACCACGCCGGTCGCCTCGGGCCAGCAATGGGACGATCCCAATGGCTGGGCGCCGCTGCAATGGATCGCCTATCGCGGCCTGCGCCGGTACGGTGAGGACAGGCTGGCGATCCGCATCCGCACCGCGTGGCTGGCCACGGTAACCCGCGAATATGATGCGTCGGGCAAGCTGCTGGAAAAATACGATGTGGTCGATCGCCGGCCCGGCGGCGGCGGCGAATATCCCAATCAGGACGGGTTCGGCTGGACCAACGGCGTGACCCGCGCGATGCTGCTGGAGAAATGACGCGTCATCGCTGACGGGCCATCATCTCCTGCATCGGCATCAGATTGTGGTGCAGGTGATCCATGATCCACAGCGATCCGACCAACACCAGCACCACGATCAGGATACCGAACACCAGCGCCAGCGTGTTGTTGGTATTATCCGGCCCGGTGGTGATGTGGAGGAAGAAGACGAGGTGCACGCCCATCTGCGCCACCGCCAGCGCGATCAGCGCGACGGGAATGGCAGGCGCATAGATCAGGCCGCTGCGCGCCGCCGCGAATGACGCGACCGACAGCAATGCCGCCAGACCCAGCCCCACGAGATAACCCGTAAGCCCCGCCGCGACCGATTCAGGCTCGCCTTCCTCACCCGGCGCCTGATCGTCGCCGCGCGGCGTATCGTCGGGGTGGCGCGTATCGCTCATGCGGCGGTTCCCAGCAAATAGACGACGGTCAGCAACGCCACCCAGATGATGTCGAGGGCGTGCCAGAACAGGCTGAAACAGGCGATCCGGCGCCGGATATCCTCGCGAAACCCCTTCGCCCGCACTTGTGCCATCATCGTCGTCAGCCACAACAGCCCGAGAAAGACGTGGACGCCGTGACACCCGACCAGCGCGAAGAATGCCGACAGGAACGCGCTGCGCGATGGTCCGGCCCCCTCGCCGATCAGGTGCGTGAACTCGTACAGTTCCAGGCACAGGAACGCGGCGCCCAGCACGCCCGTCGTCGCCATCGCGATCTGGAACAGCCCGCGCCGGTCGGCGATCATCGCCAGTCCCGCCAGTCCGCACGCGAAGGACGACAACAGCAGCAGGGCCGTTTCCCACCCGACCAGCGTCAGGTCGAACAGATCGGCACCGCGCGGCCCGCCCGCCGTCTCGCCGACCAGCACCGCATAGGCGGCGAAGAACGCCGAGAACATGATGAAGTCGGACAGCAGGAAGATCCAGAAGCCGTAACCGACCACGATCCGTTTGGGCGCCGGGCCGCGCTGGTCGCCCGGTATCTCACCATGCCCCAGCTGATGCGGGTCGGCGGGTGCGGCGTTGCTCATGCCAGTGCCTCGTCGGGAACGCCCAGCAGATCGGCCTTGCCCTGACGGCGCAGGCGGTCACGGCGTTCCACCTCGTCACCGGCGATGGTGTATTCCGCCTCGTCACGCCAGGCAAAGACGACGAACGTCGCCCATGCGCCCAGGAAACCGACGATGACCAGCCACCAGATGTGCCAGACCAGTGCGAAGCCCATCGCGCTGGCGAAGAACGCAGTGACGATCCCGGTCGGTGAGTTACGCGGCATCTCGATGTCCCGGTAATCGGGTTTCTGCGACAAGGCCCGGTTTTCACGCGCGGTTGATTTCAGGCCCCAATAGGCTTCCTCGCCGCGCACATCGGGCAGGGTCGCGAAGTTGAAGATGGGCGGCGGCGAGGTCGTCGACCATTCCAGCGTGCGCCCATCCCAGGGATCGCCGCTGACATCGAGGCGGTCCTGCCGGGTACGGATCGATACGACGAACATGATGACCTGACAGCCGATACCGCACGCGATCAGCACCGCCCCCCCTGCCGCCGCGATCAGCCACGGCTGCCAGCCGGCGACGTCGTAATGGCCCAGCCGTCGCGTCATCCCCATCAGCCCCAACACGTATAACGGCATGAAGGCGAGGTAGAATCCCGACAGCCAGAACCAGAACGACCGCTTTCCCCATTTCTCGTCGAGCGTGAAGCCGAACGCCTTGGGCCACCAGTAGGTCAGCCCCGCGAAGGCGCCGAACAACACGCCGGGGATCACGATGTTATGGAAATGCGCGACGAGGAACAGCGAGTTGTGCAGCACGAAATCGGCCGGCGGCACCGCCAGCAGCACTCCCGTCATCCCGCCGATCACGAAGGTGACGATGAACCCCACCGACCACAGCATCATCGACGTATAGCGGATGCGCCCGCCATACATGGTGAAGATCCAGTTGAAGACCTTCACCCCGGTCGGCACCGCGATGATCATCGTCGAGATGCCGAAGAAGCCGTTGACGTCCGCCCCCGCCCCCATCGTGAAGAAATGGTGCAGCCACACCATGAACGACAACAGGCAGATCGCCATCGTCGCGAGGATCATCGATCGATAGCCGAACAGCGGCTTGCCGGAGAAGGTCGACACCACCTCGCTGAATATCCCGAACGCGGGCAGGATCAGGATATAGACCTCCGGGTGGCCCCACGCCCAGATCAGGTTCACGAACATCATCTGGTTGCCGCCCAGTTCGTTCGTGAAGAAGTGGAAACCCAGATACCGGTCCAGCGTCAGCATCGCCAGCGTCGCGGTCAGGATCGGAAAGGCGGCGACGATCAGCAGGTTGGTCGCTAGCGATGTCCAGCAGAACATCGGCATCCGGGTATAGCCCATGCCGGGCGCCCGCATCTTCAGGATGGTGGTGACCAGATTGACGCCGGACAGCAAGGTGCCGACCCCCGACACCTGCAACGCCCACAGGTAGTAATCGACACCCACCCCGGGGGAGAAGCTCAGTTCGCTGAGCGGTGGATACACCACCCAGCCCGTCTTCGCGAATTCACCGATGACGAGGCTGATGTTGACCAGCAACGCCCCCGCCGCCGTCAGCCAGAAACTGACCGAGTTCAGCGTCGGGAACGCCACGTCGCGAATGCCCAGTTGCAACGGCACCGCGAAATTCATCAGCCCGATCATGAACGGCATGGCGACGAAGAAGATCATCATCACGCCGTGGGCGGTGAATATCTGGTCGTAATGGTCGGGCGGCAGGTATCCGGGATTGCCATAGGCGATCGCCTGCTGCGCCCGCATCAACAGCGCATCGGAAAATCCGCGGAGCAGCATCACCGCGGCCAGGATGCAATACATCACCCCGATCCGCTTATGATCGACGCTGGTGATCCATTCGCGCCACAGATAGGGCATGTGCCCCGCCCGCCATGTCCAGCCGAGCAGGGCGAGGATACCCAGTCCCGCCAGCCCGAACGCGACCAACGGCAGCGGCTGTTCCCACGGAATGGAATCCCAGCCGAGTCTACCGAACATGATTGTCCTCCCGCCCCGACCGGGCTTCATCGTGCACGCCGACACCGGCATTGGCGACGATCCGGTCGTACAATCCCGGCATCACCGCGCGATAGGCGTGTGGCGCCACATCGACCGTCGGTCGCGACAACATGGCAAGACGTCGACCGTCCAGCGCCGGCCCGGCGGCCTTCGTGCGGGCCACCCAATCGGCGAACCGTGCGGGCGGCAACGCGTCGACCGAAAAGTCCATATCGGCGAAACCCTCGCCGCTATAATGCGCGGACAGACCGTGAAAGCGGCCGGGTTGATCGGCCTGCAGATGCAACCGCGAATCCATGCCCGACATCGCGTAAATCTGACTGCCGAGTTGCGGCACGAAGAAACTGTTCATCACGGTGCCGCTGGTGATCCGGAACGCGATCGGCGTGCCGGCCGGGATCACCAGGCGATTGACCGTCGCGATCCCCTGTTCCGGATAGATGAACAGCCATTTCCAGTCGAGCGCGACGACCTGCACCATCACTGGTTTCCGCTTGGACACCAGCGGCCGTTCCGGCGCGAGTTGATGGGTAGCGATCCATGTCAGCCCGGCGAGGAAGATGACGATCAACGCCGGCACCGACCAGACCAGCAGTTCGATGCGGCCAGAATACGACCAGGTTGGGCGATAGGTCGCCCGCTTGTTGCCGGCGCGGAACCACCAAGCAAAGGCGAGCGTCACGACGATCGTCGGCACCACGATCAGCATCATGATCGCCAGCGCGTTGAACAGGATGGTCCGCTCGCCCGCGGCGACCGGACCGGCTGGTGACAGGACACCGGGCGCACACGCGCCGAGCATCAGTGCTGCGGCCGGTGTCAGCGAACGGACAATCGCGCGTCGCGCACGTCGTCGGTCTTGTTCATCCCAGACAGCCATCAGGCCTGCCCCCTTTACGTACCCGACCGTCACTTCCCACCGGCAACGTCGAACGCTAGTCTGAAACCATGCGTCCGATCCGCCACCGCAGCGCCCTGTTCATGCCCGCGTCAAACGCACGGGCCCTGGAAAAGGCCCGTGACCTGCCTTGCGATATCGTGATTCTCGATCTGGAAGATGCCGTCGCACCCGAACGCAAGGTAGCGGCACGCACCGCGGCCCTCGCCGCCACGGCTGATGGCGGATTCGGAGATCGGGGATGCGTGATCCGCGTCAACGCCACGGGCACCGCGACGGGCAAAGATGACCTGACCGCCGTGGTCGGGAATGTCGTTGATGCGGTGCTGCTGCCCAAGGTCGACGGCGTTGCCGATCTGATCGACGCGCGCGCCCTGCTGGGGCCGACAATTCCGTTATGGGCGATGATCGAAACCGCGAAAGGGATCGTCGCGCTGCCGGACATCGCCAGGGCAGCCGGTAAACTGGGATTGAAGGCGCTGGTCGCGGGCACGAACGATCTGGCGCTCGACCTGCGCTGCCGCGTCGACGATCATCGCACTGCGCTCCTGCCGCATCTGGCCGCGATCGTCGCGGCCGCCCGGGCGGGCGGCATGATGGCGCTGGACGGGGTCCTGAATGCGATCGAGGACGAAGATCGGCTGGTTCGGGACTGTCTACAGGGGCGCGACTGGGGATTCGATGGCAAGACGCTGATCCATCCGTCGCAGATCGCGGCTGCCAATGCGACGTTCGGCCCGGATGCCACCGAAATCGCCTGGGCGGAACGGGTCGTCGCCATCTTTGCCGAACCCGCCCATGCAAATCGTGGTGCGGTGCGGATGGACGGCGCGATGGTGGAGCGGCTTCACCTTGCCGAAGCCGAACGGATATTGGCGCTGGCCGGGCCACGCTGACGATCCGCCTGTCGCTTTGACCAGTACGTAACGTTGGCATTACATCAGCGACGCCCACGACGTCTGACGGATAACAGCATACGTACGGTTCGCATCGCGCCAGCTGCGGTCGGGCAGCTCCGCCACCCGGTCAACACCCCCTGCCGCGCCGATTACTGTCCTACCCAGTCCGCCACCTGTTGCGCGACCTGATTGGCCGCCTGGTTCAGCGCCGGCCCGGTCGATGCCGCATCGATCGCACCGATGGGAACACGCGCCTCGAACCGGCGCTTTTCCGTGCCCGTGGCACCCGATCGGGTCAGCGCGCCATCGAACGTGACGACTGCCATGCGCGCATCGGCGTCGAGTCCGAAGTTGCGCAGTTCGCCGGCAAGCTGGTCGTTCGCCTCCGTCACCGCCTGAACCTGGCTCAACACCACGCGTCCGGTGCGTGCGGTCGTCATGTCCGACAGCAGCCGGGCAAACAGCCGGGCAGGCGGTTCGGCCCATTGCGCGTCCTTTACATAGGCGATGCTGGTCGTGCTGGTCTGGACCGGCACCCGCGTCGTGGCCAGCGACTGCGGCGTGACCGGCACCGCGATCACGATCGACTTCGCGGTCGCGCTGTTCTGCATCTGCCCGACCGGCAGGGCGGCGGTGCTGGTCAGCGTCAACAACGTATCGGGCGGCGTCGCACCGAAGCTGATGCATCCCGAAAGTGGCAGCGCGGCGATCAGCGCCATCGGCAGTAGAAGCGATCTTGTCATGGCGACCCTCACTTACCCTTATAGTCCGGCAGCTTCTGCTGCCCGATCAGCGAGCTGGCGCCCTGCTGGTCCACCTTTTCAGCCACCGACGACAGGGCCGCCGCGGTCACGCGCAGGTCGCGCACCAGCCTGTTCGCCTCCGGAACGGTCTGCCGCGAGAAGGTCTGGAGGCCGGGGCGAGCGTCGCCGATCGCGGCGTTCAGCGTGTCGGCGGATTTACGCGCGGAGTCGATCGCACCGTTCAGGTTGCGGATCGTCGGCTGGATGTCGTTCGCCAGCAATCCGTTGGTGGTCGCCGCCAGATTGCCGATCTGCTTCGACGCCTCACCGGCCTGCTGGATCGCGATGCGGGTCTGCGCCAGCGTTGCGGCGATTTCCGGTCCACGATCGGCCAGCGCATCGGTCAACCGATTGGTATTCTCCAATATCCCCGCGATCGATGCCTGATTTCGATCGGTCAGCAGTCCCGTCAGCCGTTCGGTCAGCGTGGACAGGCGTTCCAGCAACTGCGGCGCGGAATTCAGGATCGCCCCGATCCCGCCCTGCTTGGTCGCGATCACCGGCACGCCATACGGACATTGGGCGGGGTTGGGCGGATCGGGGCAGACGATCGGCTGTGCGCCCTTGCGCGCGCCGTCCAGCGAGACGGTGCTGGTGCCGGTGAAGCTGCCGACGACCGTCGCCGTCGTTCCCTGCAATACCGGCGTATCGTCGTTCACGCTGATACGGACGCGCACGAACTGCGGATCGTTCGCCCACAGCGCGATCTGCTTCACCTGTCCGGACGGCACGCCAGAATAAGTCACGACCGATCCACGCGCCAGGCCATCGACCGACTGGCGGAAGAAGATGTCGTATTCCTTCTCCTCCGCCCCGCCGACGCGGGCGATCCACACCGTGAACAAGGCGAGCATCGCGAGCAGGATCAGTACGACGGCACCGACCAATATGTGGTTAGAACGGGTTTCCATCAGCCTGTCCCTGTTGCCTTACGGCCTGTATCGTCGGTGGTCGGGGTAGCCCCGCGGGCGTGATCGTCGGCAAGCGTGCCCTGCGAACGGGTGTCGGTACGGTTCGTCGCGACCTCGGTCGGGTGGGCATCCGCCTCACGATCGGTGTCCTGCAACTCCTGCGTGGAGGCAGCGGCACGGCCGCGTGGGCCCTTGAAATACTCCTGGATCCAGGGCTGGTCGGTTTCGAGCAGTTCGTCGATCGTGCCGACCGCGATCACCCGCTTTTCCGCCAGTACCGCCACCCGATCACAGATCGCATACAGCGTATCAAGATCGTGAGTGATGAGGAAGACGGTCAGCCCCAGCGTCCGGCTCAACGACCGGATCAGCTCGTCGAACGCCGCCGCGCCGATCGGATCGAGTCCGGCGGTCGGTTCGTCCAGAAACAGCAATTCGGGATCGAGCGCCAAGGCCCGCGCCAGCCCGGCCCGCTTTTTCATGCCACCCGACAGTTCGGCAGGATATTTCGGACCGGCATCGGCAGGCAGGCCGGTCATCACCACCTTGTACGACGCGATCTCGTCGATCAACGATCGCGGCAGTTCGCGGTAGAATTCCCGAAGCGGCACCTGCACGTTTTCCGCCACCGTCAGCGTGGAAAACAAGGCGCCGCCCTGGAACAGCACGCCCCAGCGTTTGCGGATATCGGTCGCCTCGGTTTCGTCGCGACCGATCGTCGGCTCCCCGAACACCGTGATCTCACCGGTATCGGGCGTCTGAAGCCCGATGATCGAGCGCATCAGCACAGATTTGCCCGTACCCGATCCACCAACGACGCCGAGGATTTCGCCACGGCGAACCTGCAGGTCGAGATTGTCGTGAATCACCGACTCGCCGAAGCTGTTACGCAGCCCCTTCACCTCGACGATGATATCATCCGTGTTGCTGGCCCGGTCGTGCGGCATCAGTTCCACCCCACCCAGGTAAAGAACACCGCGAAGAACGCGTCCAGCACGATGACCAGGAAGATGCCCTGCACCACCGCGGAGGTGGTACGCAGACCGACCTGCTCCGCGTCCGCTTCCACCTGCATCCCTTGGAAACACCCGGCGATCGCAATGATGGCGCCGAATACGGGGGCCTTGATCAGGCCGACGTACAGGTCGGTGATCGGCACCACTTCGCGGATGCGGGCGACGAAGGTGACGGGCGGGATGCCCAGCGACACCGCGGCCAGGAAACAGCCACCCATGATCGCGACCATCGACGCATAGAAACCAAGGAGCGGCATCAGCACGATCGCCGCCAGCGTCCGCGGCAGCACCAGCGCCTCCATCGGCGACACGCCGATCGTGCGCATCGCGTCGATCTCCTCGGTAAGCTTCATCGTGCCGAGCTGCGCGGCGAACGCGGAGCCGGACCGGCCGGCGACCATGATCGCGGTCATCAGCACGCCCAGTTCACGCAGCGTCAACCGCCCGACGAGGTTGATGGTGAACACCTCCGCGCCGAATTGGCGCAACTGCACCGCACCCTGCTGGGCGATCACGATGCCGATCAGGAAACTCATCAGTCCGATGATGCCGAGCGATGCGACCCCGACCGTCTCGAACTCGTGCACCACCGAATTGAACCGGAACCGGCGCGGATGGCGGATGACCGACAGGAACGCGAGTGTCGTCGCCCCCAGGAAACCAAGCAATCCCAGCAGGGTACGGCCGGTCACGACCACCGCTTCGCCCACTTCGCCCAATACCCGGGTGAAACCGCTGCCGTGGCTGGGGCGCATCGCGACCTGCTGATCGGACTGGACCACCTGATCGAACAGCTGCTTCCCGTCCGGCTCCAGTCCTTCGACCGGCGCATCGTGACGGGCGGCGAAGCGGTGAACGACATAGGCGCCGACCGTGTCGATCCGGTCGACCCCGGACAGATCGACCCGTGCGACCTTGCCATCCACCTTGTCGAGACGATCGGGCAGTGATCCGAGCCGCGCCAGCGACAGATCACCCGAGAAGCGGATCACATCTCCGTCTGCGCTGAAATCTGCCGTGGCGGTCATCGTCCACACCATTGGGCGAAACCGGCAGCGACAGCAAGCGGCATGCAACCGCCCCCGGAAACATACCGTTTCACAGCATCACGTCGATCAAATGGATGGCCAGCCCTACCAGCCCGCCGACCACCGTGCCATTGATGCGGATAAACTGGAGATCCCGGCCGACCGCATTTTCCAACCTGTTGGTAATCGTCCGTTCGTCCCAGCCGCGCACGGTTTCCGATACCAGCCGCACGATCGCATCGCCGTAGCTGGCAGCGATGCCGACCACCGCCCGGCGGACGAAGCGATTGATCGACAGCGCCAGCCGACGATCGTCGCGCAAGGTGGCACCGATCTGATGCAGCACCTCTCCCAGTTGCCCGGTCATCGCCGCCTCCGGATCGCGGGCGATTCGCAGCAGGGCGGCGCGTGCCTGTTCCCACAGGCCATCCAGCCACCGCGCCATCGCCGGATTGGCGATCAGTTCTGCCTTTACCCGCTCGACCCGCTCACGCATCGCCGGATCGTGCTGGAGGTCCCAGGCCAGCCGGTCCAATCCTTCCTCCGCCTTCAAACGTAGCGGATGCGCGGGGTCGGCCGCCATCTCGACGAGCAGGTTGTTGAGTCCAGCGATCAGCTTGTCGGCGATGGTTTCGTCCAGCCCGGTCCAGCGCAGGATCGCGCCGGCCCGCTGATGGATCATCGCGCGCATCAATGGTTCGTTGCTGCCGAGTGCCGCGCCCGCCCATCGGATCGCCGCGTCCAGCACGGGCTGATGCCGCTCCTGCGCCATGGCCGCGTTAAGCAGTTGGCCGGCGATCGGCGACATCTCGGTCTGACGCAGGCGGTTGGCGACCGCGGCCTTGGCCATGCCGCCGAACCGCGTCGGATCGAGCGACTCCAGTACCTGCGCGACCATTCGCGACGCCCCCTGCCGAAAGCGTCCGCCCGCCCCCTCCGGCGGATCGGTCAGCCAGCGCGCCACGGCATTCGCCACGTCCAGCCGCCGCATCCGCCGCCCGACGACCCGCGGCACGAGGAAATTGGTACGCAGGAACAAGGCCAGCGTATCGCCGATGCGATCCTTGTTCTTGGGCACGATCGCGGTGTGCGGGATCGGCAGGCCGAGCGGATGGCGGAACAAGGCGGTCACCGCGAACCAGTCGGCCAATCCACCGACCATCGCCGCCTCGGCAAAGGCCCGCACGAAGCCCCAGGCCGGATGCGATGCCACCAGCGACCGGCTGACGAGGAACAGTATCGCCATCGCGATCAACAGGGCCGTCGCGACGCGCCGCATCCGCACCAGACCGGGGGGGGCCGTATCGAGAAGGCGCGCGCCGATCACTGTCATCCCCGTAACAATGACCGGCGGCGCGGATGGTTCATGTCGTGACGTTCGCCGCGACGCGCGATCATTCCGCCGGCTGGGTGCCGCCCTCGCGATAACCGATCGTGCCCGGCCCCCGGCCGATTCGCGTATCGCCGACCGGTCCCTCGATCACGGTCGCGCCATCGTCGCCCGGGCGGAAGGTGAGCAGGCGCCGCCCCAGACGACTGCCCATCCGGCTTTCGACCCCGACCGCCAGGCTGAATCCCGCCGGCACGATCAGCAACGTCAGCAGCGTCGACAGGATCAATCCGCCGATCACCGTCACGCTCATCGGCGCGCGGAACGATCCGTCGCCGGTCAGCGACAGCGCCGTCGGCACCATGCCGGCGACCATCGCCACCGTGGTCATCACGATCGGCAGCGCGCGCTTGTGCCCGGCATCGACGATCGCCTCGAATTTCGGCACGCCGTGGCTTATTTCCTCCAGCGCGAAATCGACCAGCAGGATCGAATTCTTGGCGACGATGCCGAGCAGCATCAGCAGCCCGATATAGACCGGCAGCGATACCGACATGCCCGCGATCCACAGCGCCACGCATGCCCCCAGCGGCGCCAGGAACAGCGATCCCAGATTGACGAACGGCGGCAGGAAACGGCGGTAGAGCAGCACCAGCACGGCAAACAGCAGGAAGAAGCCCGAGGTGACGGCGAGGATGATGTTGGTCACCAGCTCCGCCTGCGCCTTGGACTGTCCCACCGTCAGGCGGCTGACCCCGATCGGCATCGACGTGACGGCGGGCAGCGCCAGGATCTGCTTCATCGCATCGCCCTCGACGATGCCCGGCGCCAGATCGGCCCCGATCGTCAACTGACGTTGCTGGGCGATCCGGTCGACCTGCGTCGGCCCCGCGCCGAAGCCGATATCGGCCACCACCTTCAGCGGCACCGAGCCGCCATTCTGCGTGGTGACGGGCAGGTTCTCGATGCTCGACAGCTTTTCGCGCGCGCTTTCGGCAAGGGCGACACGGATCGGGATCTGCCGGTCGGACAACGAGAAGCGGGCGCTGTTCTGGTCGATATCGCCCAGCGTCGCGACGCGGATCGCATTGGACAACGCGCTGGTGGTGATGCCCAGATCGGCGGCAAGGTCCATGCGGGGCCGGATCACGATCTCCGGCCGTTGCAGCCCGCCCGCGGTGCGCGGCGCGCGCAGGATCGGCAGGCGACTCATCTGTTCGACGATCCGGTCCGCGGTCTGTTGCAACAGGATCGGATCGTCGCTGCCCAGCGTGATCTGGAGATCGCGGCTGGGCCCGCCCCAGCCATTCTGATTCTGGAACGACACGCGGGCATCGGGAATGGCGGCCAGCGTCGGCGTCAGCGCACGCTCGAACTCCACGCTGGTCTGCTGGCGATCCTCCGCCAGCGTCGCGGTCACGCGACCGGTGCCGACAAAGGCGCGTTGATAGACCGACATCACCGTGGGCTTCTGCGCCGACAGGATGCCGGCGACATTGCTGACGACGGCATTGGTCTGTTCCAGCGTCGACCCCGGCGGCAGTTCGACCAGTACCGTGCTGCGATCATTGTCGCGCTGCGGCTGGAATTCCTGCGGCAACAGCATGAAGATCGCGACCGTCGCGACCAGTGCCAGCACGCTGAATCCCATCACCCAGACACGGTGGTCGACCAGATGCCCCACCAGCCGCCGCCAGCCGCCCCGCGCCGCCAGCGTGCGCTGGCGCGACTGATCGAGCGTCCAGCGCAACACCTTCACGTAATTGCGCATCACCGGGCCATCCTCGGCGATCTCATGCCCGCCGGCCTTCATGAAATACGCCGCGATCATCGGCGTGATGAGGCGCGCCACCGCCAGGCTCATCAGCACGGCGGCGACCACGGTCAGCCCGAAATTCTTGAAAAACTGGCCCGACACCCCCGGCATCAGCGCCACCGGCAGGAACACCGCGACGATCGACATCGTCGTCGCCAGCACCGCCAGCCCGATCTCGTCCGCCGCGTCGATCGATGCCTGATAGGCGTTTTTGCCCATCCGCATGTGGCGGACGATGTTCTCGATCTCCACGATCGCATCGTCCACCAGCACGCCCGCCACCAGACTGAGCGCGAGCAGCGTCATGTTGTTGAGGCTGAACCCCAGCAGATCCATGAACCAGAAGGTCGGGATCGCCGATAGCGGGATCGCGAGCGCGGAGATGAACGTCGCCCGCCAGTCCCGCAGGAACAGGAACACGACGATCACTGCCAGCACCGCGCCCTCGATCATCGAGTCGATCGCGATCTCGTAATCGCGTTCGGTATAGGTGACGCTGGTCGACAGCAGCTTGAAGTGAACGGACGGATTGCGCTTTTCCAGCGCCGCCAGCTTCTGCTCCGCCTCGTGGAAGACGGTGACGTCGGATGCGCCCTTGGTGCGCGTAAAGCTGAACGACACCACCTGCCGGCCATCCACCGCCGCCGCCGATTTCTGTTCGGCATAGGCGTCGCGCACGTCGGCGATATCCGCCAGCCGCACCGTGCGGCCATTACCCAGCGAAATCTGCGTCTGCCCCAGTGCATAGGCATTCTTGGCATTGCCCAGCACGCGGACAGACTGTTCGGAGCCGGCGATCTCTGCCTTGCCGCCGGTGGCGTTCAGGTTCACCGCGCGCAGCTGCGCGTTCACCGCATTCGCGGTCAGGCCCTGCGCCTGCAGCTTGATGGGATCGAGGATGACGCGGATTTCGCGGCTGACGCCGCCGTTGCGCTCCACCGCCCCCAGCCCCGGCACCGACAGCAATTCCTTGCTGACCGTATCGTCGATATACCAGCTGAGCTGCTCCACCGTCATGTCGGTGGTCAGCGCGGAGAAGCTGGCGATGTCATTGTCGCTGGTGTCGACCCGGCCGATCTGCGGTTCCAGGATGCCGTCGGGCAGATCGCCGCGAATCTGCGTGATCGCGTCGCGCAGATCGTTGACCGCACGGTCGATGTCGGTACCCAGCTGCAGCTGCACGACGGTCTGCGAATTGCCTTCCTTCACGGTCGAGCGGATCTCGTCGATCCCGCGCAGGCTGCGGGCGGCGGCCTCGACGCGCTTGGTGACCTGCGTCTCCAGTTCGCTGGGCGCCGCGCCCGGCTGGCTGATCGCGACGAACGCGATGGGGAAATCGATATCCGGCTGCTGGTTGACGTCCATGCGCATGAAGCTGACGATCCCCGCCAGCGTCAGCGCCACGAACAACACGATCGGTACCACCGGGTTGCGGATCGACCATGCGGAGATGTTACGGAAGTTCATCGTACCATCATCCCTTCGCCGCGGCCGGCGGCGTCGCCCGCTTCAGCACGGGGTTCACCTTCTGCCCCGGGGACAGGAAAGCCCCGGCAGCCATCACCACGCGCTCGTTACCGGCCAGGCCATCCACCACCGAGACGCCGGCATCGGTGACCTGACCGACCGTCACGGCGCGCCGCGCCGCCCGGCTCTGGGCATCGATGATGTAGACGTAATTGCCCTTGCCGTCGCTTTGCACTGCGGATTCGGGCAGCAGCGGCACCGAACTGACCCCGCCGACCACCTGTGCGGAAGCAAAACCGCCGGGGCGCAGCGCCGGATCGTAGCGCAACGCGATCCGGGCGATGCCCTGTCGCGTCTGCGGATCGATCACCGGCGATACCTGCCATACCTCGCCGGTGAAGGATCGTGTGCTACCGACCGGCGTCACCACCGCGCGCGCACCGGCACGCAGGCCCTGAAGGTCCGCCTCGCTCATCTGCGCGCGCATCTCCATCTGGCCGCCCTGTGCCATGCGGAACAGCACACCGCTGCCCGAACTGACGATCTGGCCGGGTTCCGCCTGCCGGGTCAGGACCAGTCCGTCGGCCGGTGCGCGGATGTCGAGCCGGCCGTTGCGCGCGGTCGATTCGGCATAGCTGGCGCTGGCCACCTTCACCCGCGCCGCCGCCGCATCGCGCGTCGCGGTACGGCGCTGGAGATCGGCCTTTGAGATGAAACCGCGATCGACCAGCGTTGCCGCGCGGTCCAGTTCGGCCTGCGCCAGCGTCAGGTCCGCGCGGGCGACGCTGACCTGCGCGCCCAGCGCCGCCGCGGTCTGCGTCTGGACCGAACGGTCGACCGTCGCCAGCACCTGCCCGGCGCGCACCCACTGGCCGGGTTCGACCGCCACGCGGGTGATCATCCCGCCCTCGCCCGCCACGCCGACCGGCATCTCGCGCCGTGCCGCCAGCGTTCCCGTCGCGGCAATCCCGCGGTCGACGCTGGTCCGGCCGGGCACCACCACCGATACGCTGGGCAATTGTTCGCCACCGCTGGCAGCGGTGGCGGCCGGCGGCTGTTCGCCCCGCCGCGCGAACGCCCAGACGCCGGCGGCCAGCAGCAGCGCGATCACCGCCCCGATCACCCACCGCTTCCGGGACGATGTCGTCCCGTCCGCCGTCAGCTGACCTTGCGTGAACGAGCCCGTTTCGTAATTCATGCCGCCGCCATCCCCATCGCGCCCGACTTCAAGCGCACCCATCCGAGCTGTGTTATCGAAATAGATCACCCGGCTCAAGTCCTATACGGCCAAGCCGGCGCCGACGCTACCGATCCTGTTCAGCAACCGTTGTATCGCAACGCCCTAGGCGGCCACCAACCTTTTCCGGAGACTTTGATGAACCGCGTTGCCCCTTTCGCCGCTCTCACCGCCGTCGTGGCCATGGCTTCCCCCGTCGTGGCCCAGACCGGCCATACCGGCATCGCCCCGATGATTCCGGCCACGGGCACCGTCCTCGATGTCACGGCCGAGGGACGGACGACGCGGGTGCCAGATCTGGCGACGATCCGTGCCGGCACCGTCACGCAGGGTGCAACGGCGGCAAAGGCGATGGCCGACAATGCCGCCGCGATGGCCCGCGTGCTCGCCGCGGTGCGCAAGGCCGGGGTAGCTTCGCGCGATCTCGCCACCGCCACCGTGCAGTTGCAGCCGCAATATCGTTATGTCGAGAATCAGGCGCCGGTGGTCACGGGGTATCAGGCGACCAACAGCGTCTCGATCCGGTTTCGCGACATTGCCCGGTCGGGCGCGATCCTCGACGCGCTCGTCGGGGTCGGCGCGAATCAGATCGATGGACCGTCGCTATCGGTCGGCGAACCCGATGCCGCCCTGGACGAGGCACGCGCCGATGCGGTGAAGCGCGCCCGTGCCCGCGCTGACTTATATGCCCGCGCTGCCGGGCTGCGGGTGATCCGCATGATCTCCGTCGCAGAGGCTGGACAGGATGCCGGTGGCCCGGATCGCCCCCCCGTGATGTTCGCCCGGATAGCCAAGGCGGATGCCGCGCCCACCGAAATCGCGCCGGGCGAGAAGGACATCACCGCCACGCTTCAGGTCCGCTTCCTGCTCGACCAGTAACGACGAAAGGGCCGCCCGGTCGCCCGGACGGCCCTTTTCAGAAATCGTCTGACGATGGTTGGATTAACGCACCCGACCGCGACGAACGAGGTTCACGATCGCCAGCAGGATGATGGCACCCAGCAGCGACACGAGGAACGAGGTGATGTTCAGTGGCGCGTTGTTGATCGACCCGCCCGAGATGATCAGGCCACCCAGAAACGCACCGACGATGCCGACGATGATGTTCAGGAAAATGCCCTGCTGCGCATCGGTGCGCATGATGATGCTGGCGAGCCAGCCGATGACGCCGCCGATGACCAACCAGATGATAAGGCCCATGTTCCAGTCCCTCCGTTGTGCCCGCGACCGGAGCGGGCGATGGGGAGGTAACTGTGTGCGGACTATCTTGTTCCGGCACCGGATCGATTGTTACCGGCCCGGTAACCGGAAACGAGACTCAATATTTGAGCTGACGTTCGTATAATGAGCGGTAATGCTGGATCCGCGTGACCCGCAATCCCGGCATTCCGGAGCGGTCGATCGCCCGCTGCCAACCGGCAAATTCCTCGGCCGTCAGATTGTAGCGCTCGCATACCTCGTCGACGGACAGCAGCCCGCCATTGACCGCCGCGACCACCTCCGCCTTGCGGCGCACGACCCAGCGGGTGGTGGACGGCGGCGGCAGCGTTTCGACCGTCAGCGGCTCGCCGAGCGGACCGATGACTTTCGCGGGACGGATCTTCTGGTTCTGGATCATGGTCAACCTCTATCGGGGCTTCTGCCCCTCTCGATACGCGTTTCGACGGTATGGACGATGCTGTTGAAGATCGGCTGAAACGCCGCGGTAAATACGCTCTTCATCTTTGCCGCCAGCGGATGAGACGGGCCGCGACCCTGGCGTTGAACGATCCGTGCGCCGGCGCGAACGGCCCCGCCGCCACCCGGGCCACCCCGGCCATCTGCAACCCGGCCTGGATCATCGCGGTCGCGCTGCTCCCCTGCCGCACCGCCGCATCGAGCAACAACGCGACGCCCGATCCCGACGGCAGGGCCGGCATGACCCCGGGCGGCCGGTCGAAAAAGGTAAAACTTAGGTCCACGGGCGTCTTCTCGTCATCGCTGCTGAGGATGCCGCTTTACGACAAGGGTCGTGAATGTCGGGTAAAGCCATGCCTAAGCCCTCATGAACCTTTGTGAATTTTCCCGCGCATCGTGCGGCTTTGCACCAGCGGCCCCCGCCCCCTATGTGACGGAGATGGAACAGGAAGCCGATTTCCAGCTGACCGGCGACGGTGCGGGCCAGCGTATCGTGGTGGCGATGTCGGGCGGGGTCGACAGTTCGGTGGTCGCCGCACTGGCGGTACGCACCGGGGCGGAGGTGATCGGCGTCACCCTGCAACTCTACGATCACGGTGAGGCGGTGGGCCGGGCCGGCGCCTGCTGCGCGGGCCGCGACATTCGCGATGCACGCGCAGTGTGCGACCGGCTGGGTATCGCCCATTACGTATTCGATCACGAAAGCGCCTTCCGGGCGGCGGTGGTCGACACCTTCGCCGACGAATATCTCGCCGGGCGCACCCCGATTCCCTGCGTCCAGTGCAATACCGGACCGAAATTCACCGACCTGCTGGGGCTGGCGCGTGAACTGGGTGCGGATTGTCTGGCGACGGGCCATTATGTCCGCCGCGTCGTGGGACCGTCAGGGGCGGAACTGCATCGCGGGACCGATCCCGCCCGCGACCAGAGCTATTTCCTGTTCACCACCACCCAGCAACAGCTCGATTACTGCCGCTATCCATTGGGCGGCCTGCCCAAGTCCCGCGTTCGCGAGATCGCCGCCGAACTGGGGCTGGGGGTCGCGGCCAAGCCGGACAGTCAGGACATCTGCTTCGTGCCCGACGGCGATTATGCCGGACTGGTCCGCAAGTTGCGCCCCGAGGCGATCCATGGCGGCGATATCGTCGACCTCGCCGGCGCCAAGCTGGGCGAGCATCGCGGCCTGATCCACTTCACCGTCGGCCAGCGTCGCGGGCTGGAAATCGGGGGCAGCGTCGAGCCGCTCTATGTCGTCCGCCTCGAACCCGCCACCGCGCGCGTCGTGGTCGGCCCGCGACGGGCCCTTGCGGTCGATGCGGCGCGGCTGGAACGGATCAACTGGATCGGCGGGGATCATCGCGGCCCGCTGACGGCCAAGGTGCGATCGATGGCGCGGCCGGTGCCGGCCCGACTCGACGGCGATATGGTGGTATTCGATTCGCCCGAATACGGCGTCGCGCCCGGTCAGGCCGCGGTGCTGTATGCCGGTGACCGGGTGCTGGGTGGCGGCTGGATCGCGGGGACCGAAGCGGCCGCGATCGCCGCCTGACGCGGACGACCACCTTATCCTGTTTTGGTGAAGGCGGCGGGAGAGAGCATGATTGCCGCTCGATCTCCCGCCCTATCGTGTCGCCGGTGCCGGTTTGACCGGCGGCTCCGCTCCGAATTCGTCTTTGTTATTGACGGCGCAACGACAGTGAGGATCGGTTAGCCGGATCGCGGACGAAAAAAAAGGCCGGACGAGCCGGCCTTGTGAAAGTTTTTAGGAGAGGATGCCTGAAAGGCACAATCGTTGTGCATTGCAGCGCAGCATTTCGCAAGTGCAACTTGATCGTATCTGCGTGCGTTTTTTGCATCTGTAAGGCTCTGGCCTGTCAGGGCAGCAGGAAAGAACCCTCGATCACCGTGACGCAGCGACCGCCCAGCACGACGCGATCACCGTCGAGCCGGCACGACAGCCGCCCGCCACGCTCGCTTGCCTGCCACGCGCTGAACGCATCGCGACCCAGCCGCTGCGCCCAATAAGGCACGATTACGGAATGGGCGCTGCCGGTTACCGGGTCTTCCGGAATGCCGAAGGCGGGGGTGAAGGCACGGCTGACGATATCGGTGGCATCCCCCGGCGCCGTCACGATCACGAGCAGCCGCCCCTCGGCCGCCAGTGTCTGCTGATCCGGCCGGCACGCCCGCACCGCCGCCTCGTCGCGCAGGACCACCACCGCATAGCCGCCGTCATGGAACAGCGTGTCGACGACGTCGGTCACCCCGAGCGCCGCGACGATCGCCGGCAGCGGCCGGGGAACCGGCGCCATCGCCGGCAGGGCGAGCAGATACCCCGCCCCCTCGCGCCGGACCTCCAGCACCCCGGCTTGCCGGGTGCGGAACCGCACCCGATCCAGCGCGGTGTCCGAACTCAGGACGACATGCCCGCTGGCAAGCGTCGCATGGCCGCACAGCGCGATCTCGGCCGTCGGGGTGAACCAGCGCAATTCGAAGTCGGCGGCACCGCTGTCGTCCGGCAGGAAGAAGGCGGTTTCGGACAGGTTGTTCTCCTGCGCGATTCGGAGCAGCATTCCGTCGTCCAGCCAGCGCGACAGCGGCATCACCGCCGCCGGATTGCCGCCGAACGCCGTATCGGCGAAGGCATCGACCTGCGTGAAGGGAATACGCATTAGTTAAAGCCTCTTGCCGAACCAGTGCGGCGTCACGTCCGCCTCGACCAGCGGGTTGTCGGTATCGACATGCCCTTCCGGATCGAGGTGGATCAGCACCTCTACCTTGGGGAATGCCGTTTTCAGGTTGGATTCCACCGCCTCGACCAGATCATGGGCGGCACCGACCGTCAGGTTGCGGTCGACCTCCATATGGAACTGCGCGAAATCATGGCTGCCGGAGCGGCGGGTGCGGAAATCGTGGATGCCGCGCAGGCCCGGCTGGCGCGCCGCCACGTCGAGGAACGCCGCGCGCTGATCGTCGGGCCATTCCTTGTCCATCAACTGGTCGATCGCGTTGGACGACGCCTGAAACGCGCCCCAGGCGAGCCACAGCGCGATGACGATACCGAAGATCGGATCGGCCCGGGTCAGCCCGAAATACTGGTCGAGCACCAGCGCGACGATCACCGATCCGTTCAGCAGCACGTCCGACTGGTAATGGACATTGTCCGCCATGATCGCGACCGACCCGGTCTCGCGGATGATGCGACGCTGGTACCAGAGCAGCACGGCGGTCGCCGCGATCGCGACGACCGACACGCCGATGCCGAACTCGGCGTCCTGGGTCGGCGTCTCGTTGCCCAGCGCCATGATCGCGCGCCAGGCGATGCCGACCGCGGACGCGGTGATGAGGCCGACCTGGAACAGCGCCGCCAGCGCCTCCGCCTTGCCGTGGCCGAAGCGATGGTCGCTGTCCGCCGGCGTCGCCGCCAGCCGCACGCCGTACAGCGTGACGAGGCTGGCCAGCAGGTCCAGCCCGGTATCCGCCAGCGACCCCAGCATCGCCACCGATCCGGTATGCCAGGCGGCGAAGCCCTTCAGTCCCAGCAGGAAGGTCGCCATCGCGACACTGGCCAGCGCGGCCCGCGTCGCGTGTGGCACCATCTGCCGGCGTTCCTCGCGCGTCATGGGAACAGCAGTCCCTCGTTCCAGCCGTCGCCCTCATCGTCACGGATGAACACCCGGCGCTCATGCAGCCGGTGCGCGCGATCCTGCCATAACTCGATGCGCTGCGGCACAACGACATAGCCGCCCCAGAAGGGCGGGCGCGGAACATCGCCGCCGTCGAAGCGCGTCGTCACCTCGGCGAAGCGGGTCTCGAAGGTGGCGCGGCTGTCGAGCGGGCGGGACTGGTCCGATGCCCACGCCCCCAGTTGCGAATCGCGCCCGCGCGACGCGAAATAGGCATCCGACTGCGCATCGGTCGCCAGCGTCACCGGACCTTCGATCCGCACCTGCCGGCGCAGCGATTTCCAGTGGA
Source organism: Sphingomonas sp. CFBP 8760 (assembly GCF_014841615.1). GTDB lineage: Bacteria > Pseudomonadota > Alphaproteobacteria > Sphingomonadales > Sphingomonadaceae > Sphingomonas. The sequence continues at coordinate 387,834 of NZ_JACYUG010000001.1, forward strand.
ACAGCAGCGCCGCCGCCGGATTGGCGGCGAGATCGGCGGCCTTGCGACCCTCCCGATTCGTGTAGAACACGAACCCATCCGCGCCATGCCCCTTCAGCAGCACCATACGCACCGACGGGCGGCCGGCAGCATCGGCGGTGGCGAGGGCCATCGCATTGGGATCATTCAGTTCCGCCGTCTTCGCTTCGGCATACCAGCTATCAAAGAGTGCGAGGGGATCGTCAGCCATCCGCGCGCCATACCCGATCACGGGGTCGAACGGAACGAGTCCGCGCGCGGGATCGACGGGTTTTCGAACGGGGCCGGATAGATGGCCGCCCATGTCGGGGTCCGTGCCGATTTAGGTTGCATCATCGCCCCCACCTGCGAAACGTCGCCCGTCACTGATTGGAAGGCGCGTCGATAACCGTGATCGCGATGCATCCCGCGCCCCTGTTCGATGCGGCGACCCATGCCGGTCGCTGGATCGAGGATTACCTCAGCCGTGCGCCGGCGCACGACATGATCCGCGCCGGCCCGGTCGCGCCGTGGCAGGCGATGTTCGAGGAACTGGCCGCGGTGGCGTCCGACGATCTCGGCCATGCGCGTGAACGGGTGCAGCGCCATGCCACCGATATCGGCACCGGTTTCCGCATCATCGGCGATGGCGAGGAACGGCCCTGGCCGGTGTCGCCGGTACCCCTGCTGATCGACGGCGCGGAATGGGCGGGGATCGCCGCCGGGGTGCGCCAGCGTGCCGAACTGCTGGAACGGGTGACGGCCGATCTCTACGGACCCGGACGGCTGGTCGCGGATGGCACGATCCCCGCCGCGCTGGTCACCGGCAGCCCGCTGTTCCTGCGGCCGATGGTCGGACTCGATCCGCCCGGCGGACGCCATCTGCAATTCGTCGGCATCGATCTGGCACGCGGACCGACGGGCGAGTGGCGGGTGCTGGCCGATCACCTGCGGGCGCCCGCCGGCGCCGGCTACGCGCTGGAGAACCGGCTGGCGGTTGCGCGCACGCTGGGCGGGTTGCAGGACAAGCTGAACATCCAGCGCCACGCCCCCTTCTTCACCGCGTTCCGGGCCGGCATCGCCGCCTTGTGCAAGCGTACCGATCCGCGCATCGGCCTGTTGACGCCGGGGCGGTTCAACCCGTCCTATCCCGAACAGGCGCATCTGGCGCGCTATCTGGGATTGCTGCTGGTGGAGGGCGCCGATCTCGCGGCGCTGGAGGGCAAGGTGTATGTCCGCACCATCGCGGGGCTGAAGCGGATCGACGCCCTGTGGCGGCGGCTGGACCCGCGACTGCTGGACCCCCTCGCCTTCGACACCCATTCGCAGATCGGCGTCCCCGGCCTGATCGACGCCTATGCCGATGGCGAGGTCGTGCTGGCCAACGCGCCCGGCGCGGGCGTGCTGGAGGCCCCTGCGTTCGCCGCGTTCATGCCGACGCTGGCCAGGGCGATGCTGGGCGAATCGTTGCTGCTGCCGACGATCGCCACCTGGTGGTGCGCGGGCGCGGCACAGCGCGCGCATGTCGAGGCCAATCTGGACCGGCTGACGATCGGCCCCGCCTTCGGCCACCTGCCGCTGGGGCTGGCGGACCATGCGTCGCGCGCCGATCTGCTCGCCGATCTGGCGCGGCGACCGCAGGATTATGTCGGGCAGGAGGAGGTCGCGCTGTCGACGATGCCGGCGGTGGTCGGCGACCGGCTGGAACCGCGACCGTTCGTCCTGCGGGTCTTCGCGGCGCGCGGCGGCGACGACGAATGGGTGGTGATGCCGGGCGGCTTCGGGCGGATCGGCGAGCATCCCCGCGCCACCGTCGCCGCGATCGGCGAGGGGCTGTGGTCCGCGGACGTCTGTATCCACGGCCCCGATCCGGTCACCCCCGTCTCGCTGCTGACCGCGCTCGATTCGCTGCACGTCCGGCGCAACCCCGGCACCCTGCCCAGCCGGGTGGCGGACAATTTCTACTGGCTCGGCCGCTATCTGGAACGGGGCGAGGCGTTGCTCGGCGCGATCCGGGTGCTGCTGGGCAATTCGATCGATATCGATGGCGGCGCGGTGCTGCCCCCCGCCACGCTCGGCAAGCTGGTCGGCATGATCGTGGGCGCCGGCGCGGCGGCCCATCCCGCCAACCTGTCGCGATCGACGCTGACGGGCTTCGCCCGCACCGCGATGGAGGACGAGGGCTGGCAATCGGTCGCCACCGTGAACCGCCATGCCCGCGCGATCGGCGAGGCATCGCGCGACCGGCTGTCGGCCGACATGGTGCGCCTGCTGGAGGCGCCGTTTCCGGCGCAGCGCGGGATGCTGGAACGGGCCGGGTCGCTGCAACGCCGCTATGCCGCGATCGCCGGCCTGTCCGCCGAGCACATGGTGCGCAACGAATCGTGGCGGTTCCACGATCTCGGCCGCCGGATCGAACGCGCGATGGCCAGCGCGCGCGCGCTGCGGCTGTTCGGCATGGCGGACGGCGCGCGCGGCGGCGGGCATGACGACCTGTCGACGCTGCTCGACCTGGCCGACAGCCAGATCAGCTATCGCCAGCGTTACCCGACGGGCATCGCCCGCGTGCCCGTGGTCGATCTGGTCGCGCTCGATCCGGGCAATCCGCGCAGCCTGGCGTTCCAGGCGGCGCGGATCGCGGAGCATGTCGCCACCCTGCCGGTGCTGGGTGACGACGACATGGCGGAACCGCAACAGGCCCATGCCACCGCGCTGATGGCGACGATCGCCACCGCCGACGCCGCGACGCTGAACCCCGATACGCTGGGGGACGTGGAACGGCGGCTGGGCACCCTGTCCGATGCGATCGCCCGGCGCTATTTCCTGCAGGGCGCGGAGCCGCTGCGCGCGGTCGGACTGACGCTGGCGTGACGGTGGACCTGACCCGATGATCTACGACATTCGCCACATCACCCGGTTCGATTACGGCATTCAGGTGAAGTTCGCCCGGTGCAACCTGCGGCTGAAACCGATCGACTGGCCGGGCCAGACGCTGGACGATTACCGGCTGACCGTGGAGCCGGTCGGGCGGCTGGGCGCGGCACGGGCGGAGGCCGGGCTGGCCAATGTGACGCGGCTGGTGATCGACACCCCGGTCCGCACGCTGTCGATCGAAAGCGCGGCGCGGGTGACCGTCGACCGGCTGGTGCCGGTGCCCGACGCCACCGACCCGACGCTGGCCGAGATCGCCGCATGGGCGCGCGACAGCGGCGACCCGTCCGCCGCGGGACCGGCCAACTACATCTATCCATCGCCGCTGATCCCGCTGGACCGCGATATCGGCGACTGGTGCGCGGTCGATCTCGATCCCGCCCGCGGGTGTCTGGAGGCGGGGATGGCGCTGGGGATGCGTATCCAGCGCGAGTTCCAGTTCGACGGCACCGCGACCTTCGTCGACACGCCCCCCAGCGAGGCGTTCCGGCAACGGCGCGGCGTGTGCCAGGACTTCGCGCAGATCATGATCACCGGGCTGCGCGCCGCCGGCCTGCCCGCCGCCTATGCCTCCGGCTATATCCGCACCATCCCGCCCCCCGGCCAGCCGCGACTGGTGGGGGCGGATGCGACCCATGCCTGGGTGCTGCTGTGGTGCGGCCCGGTGCGCGGCTGGGTCGGGATCGATCCGACCAACGGCATCTGGATGGCGGCCGACCATATCGTGATGGCGGTCGGCCGCGACTATGCCGAGATCGCGCCGGTCGACGGCGTGGTGCTGGGTTCCGGCGCGCAGCAGATGGACGTCAGCGTCGACGTCGCGCCGCTGGACCGGGGCGGCTGATCCGCCCGGTGGCGTCGGCGGTGCGGAAAGTCACACCGGAAAGTCACGAAAGTCGCATCCTACAGCCCCTGTCCGCGGATCAGGTCGCGGCGGCGGCATCGTCCAGTTCGGCGGCACGGATATAGGCCGGGCGGGCGTGGAGCCGATCAAGATAGGCGGCGAAGGCCGGCGTCCGTTCGATCAGGCCGAACTGCGTGTACCAGCCGATGCTCGCCCCGACATAGACATCGGCGGCGGTGAACCGGTCGCCCGCGATCCAGTCGCGCGCGGCCACCGCCCGGTCGAGCACCGAGGCGGCGAGATCGAGATGGCCATAGCCCGCCATCTGCCGCTGTTTTTCGTTGGGGGTGAGGCCCATCGCCTTGTCCAGCACCGCCGCTTCCAGCGGACCGGCGGCGAAGAACAGCCAGCGGTAATAATCCGCCCGGTCCGCCGGCGGGGGCGCCAGCCCGACATCGGGAAAGGCATCGGCCAGATAGGCGCAGATCGCCGCCCCCTCCGTCACCACCCGGTCGCCGTGGCGGATCGCGGGCACCTTGCCCATCGGGTTCACGCCCAGATAATCCGCGGTCTTCATCGCGCCGGCATAGTCGAGGACCACCGTGTCGTAGGGTGCGCCGACCTCCTCCAGCATCCAGCGGGCGATGCGCCCGCGCGATTGCGGATTGGTGTAGAAGGTGAGTCCCGTCACGATGTCTTCCCCCATGCTGTTCTGGAACAGAAGTAGAACATTTTCGGTTCAGCCGTCAAGCCGGGCGTGGAGGAACGTGGTGGTCCGCTGCCACGCCAGATCGGCGGCGGCCTTGTCGTACCGCGCGATCGAGGTGTCGTTGTTGAAGGCGTGGTCGACGCCCGGATAGGTGAACGCCTCGACCGGCTTGCCCGCCGCCTTCAGCGCCGCGACCCATGGCTCGCCGGTCGTGTTCACGCGCGTATCCTTGCCCGCATAGTGGAGCATCAGCGCGGCGCTGACCCGCGGCGCCTCCGCCGGAGCGGGGGCCGGGCCGTAATAGGCGACGCCCGCCGCCAAGGCCGGGCCGGCCGCCACCGCCAGCCGGTTGACGAACGCCCCGCCCCAGCAGAAGCCGACCGCCCCTGCCCGGCCGGCCCGGCCCGTACCCAGCAGCGTGCGGGCCTGCGCCAGCGCCAGATCGTAGTCGAGAGTGCCGATCATGGTCCGCGCCTTGTCCTCATCGGCGGGGGTGCCGCCCTGCGGCGCGAGGAAATCGGGCGCGACGGCGCGGAAACCGGCCAGGGCGACCCGGCGGGCCACATCCTCGATATGCGGGGTCAGCCCGCGATTCTCATGGATGACCAGCACGGTGGCGAGCTTGCGGGGAGCCTTGCGCGGCATGGCGACATAGGCGATCGCCGGAGCCCCGGCCTGCGTTCCCGTGGTGCGCTCCACCGACAGGCGCGCATCCCGCGGATCGATCACCGCCGCCGCGACGGGGGAAGCGGCGATCCCCAGGATCAGCGCCTCCGCCGCCGCCGTGGAGCCGACCAGCAGCGTCATCTGCCGCAGCAACTCGCGCCGGTCGCGATGTTCGTGCGTGAAGGCGTCGTAAAGCTGGATCGCGCGGTCGCGGATGTCCGACATGGCTGGCCTCTCCTGATGATCCGGCGGAGGCTAGGCCGGATGGGGAGGCATGAGAAGGGGTTGGCGGGTGTTCCCCACGCATGTGTCGGGAGGGACAGGCATGGGCCGGGCCGGGCCGGGCGACGAAGGACTGATTTTGAAAAGGCGGGCGTTGATAATCGTCATTGCATGATGCCTACATGCTTTCCGAAAAGCATCGGCGTAGCGGGCATGGATCAGCGCAAGACGAAAGCGTATGACGCACCATACCGCACCTAACCCGAGATGGATCGACCATGAACATCACCGCGCGGCTTTCTGCACTCTCTTTGCTCATATTTGGGGTGAGCGGCTGTGGTATGTCCGAACAAGATGCCACGGCGATGGCCGCCACTTACCGGGTTGACGAACGGGCGCCCATAAAATCAGCAGGATCGATCATCATATCTGCTCCGCCCCGAACGGTGTGGAAATACATAACCGACATAAATAGTTGGCCATCCTGGCGGCCGGAAGTGAGCGCCAGTCATCTAGATGGATCGCCTGCGGCAGGTACATCCTTCACATGGACTGTTGATGGTACTGATATCAAATCGCAAATCGCCGGAGTTGACGTACAAAGACGGATTGCGTGGACTGGTTACACCATGGGTTTGACGGCGATCCATCTTTGGATGGTCCAGCCGCTCGGTCCAGACAAGACATTGGTACGGACGACGGAAAGCATGACAGGCTTTCCATCGTCGTTGTTATATTCATCTGCCGATCTACAGTCGACAAACGCGAAGTGGTTGTCAGACCTCAAACGGATTTCGGAGAAGGACGACACAATCAATGATAAGCGGAAATGACATTCCCAGAATTGAACATCAACCAACATGGAAGCGGCGGCATCTGAACCGATAATAGAGTATAAATTTCAAATTATAGTTTTATGATGGCTGCTCGCGGGGCGCCATCAAAGCTATCAGCGGCAACCCTGTGTGGATGAGCATGAGCCACAGAATTTCATGCGTCACCCCATAAGCGGTGGTGAACACAAGAGCGGATGCGATGCTCGCCATCAACATCCGGCGATCTTTAATACCATGTGCGACACCGTAGGCGAGCACTGCCAATCCTATGGCCGCTACGATTCCCACTAACGGTATCAGAAACCACAGCAAAAATCCCCTATATAGGATCTCCCAACCCGACCCGGCGGCAAATGCGAACAGGATATAGCCGGCACGTTCGACTGTCGTTTGAGGAAACGGATCGTCAGCGTCTTTCGCGCTTACATCCTCTTTGCGTCGGGCAGCTACAGCTAGAGTCGCCATAAGCAATGCCGCGCCCAGCAGGCAAATCCAACCTAGCTTTGTGGGTGGAAGTCGCAATCCCAGCGCGGATGCATTTCTATTCGCGAAAGCCCATTGCAGCGCCAGAACGCTCAGGCAGCCTGATATCATCAAAACTGCCGAACGATAACGCGCGATACGAGAGCGACGAATACCGGATCGTTCCCGCCACACCACCAGCATAGGTATGCCGATCAACAGGAACGCTGCCAACGCGATATCTACCATGTCTCGGATATCGCTCCTACCGAAATGCTTCGCCGATGGCCCTTCTGTATTGAAATTATCAAAAAATCGCGAAGTGTCTTTGCCGCTAACGAACCCTTGTCGATACAGTCGTTCCGGCGTTGATACCGACAGCCGTTCGGACCCTGCGATTTCCTGAAATCTGTTCCCGATTGCTCTTTTCCAACATTGTCGCGCGGAGACGGGCATGACCGCTTTCGGGTTCGCGGATCGTCAGCCAGAGCGTCCGGCGTCTGGGCGACAGCCGCCGTCGCCGTGCCCCATGTCGAAAGCTTACACCGCCAACCCCAGCGAGGCGGCGTCGCAGGCGCGGTCGCGGCCGGCGGCCTTGGCGGCGTAGAGGGCGCGGTCGGCCTGCCGGTACAGCGCTTGCCAGTCGGCCTCGCCCAGCAGCGGGCCGGTGCAGGTGCCAATGCTGGTGGTGACCGGGATGTCGAAGGGCATCCGGGCGCGACGCAGGTCGGTCAGCAGCGTGGCGGGCGCGATGCTGGTGGCGGCGTCGCCCAGCACCGCGAACTCCTCGCCCCCCAACCGGGCGACCAGCGCGCCCGGCGGGGCGGCGGCGGTCAGCGCCCGGGCGACCGCGCGCAGCACCTCGTCCCCGCCGTCATGGCCGATCGATTCGTTGATCGTCTTGAAATGGTCGAGATCGGCGATCGACAGCGTCTGCGGCCCCGATCGGCCGATCGCCTGGGTCAGGAACGCGCGACGGTTGAGCAGCCCGGTCAGCCCGTCGATATCCGCCAGCGCGCGTGCCACCGCCTCCCGCTCGCGCGCGGCGTCGCGTTCGCGGCTGAGGGTGCGGATGCGATAGGCGATGCCGATCGCCGACAGCAGCGCCTCCAGCGCCATCGCGCCGATCGTCGAATGTTCGATCCAGCCGCCCCAGACGATCAATCCCATCGCTGCGGCGACCCGCGTCGAACCGACCGCGATCGGCGCCCCCCAGGCGATGGCGAAGACCCACAGGTAATTGCTGCGCCGCCGCCACGCCTGCACCAGCACCCACACCACGATCCCGACCAACAGCAGATAGGTGGCGGTGACCAGCGCATCGAGCAGCCGGATGTGCCAGGGGGCGGCGGCGGCGAACAGCGCGGTGGAACTGAGCAACGCGGCGACGACGACCGCATTCGCGCGTTTCAGCGGCCCATCGAACACGCGGGGTTCGAAGAAGAAGCGGGCGAACACCAGCACCGAGGCCGCCGATCCACCGAGCAGCAGGCCGCTCCACCGCAGCCGGTCGGTATCGCCCATCGTCGGCACCCATTCGACGATGATCCCCGACGAGGTCAGGCCATAGCCGATCAGGCAGAGCAGCATCAGGCAATAGGCGGGCTGGAACGCCTGCCGCAGCGCGCCCCACAAGGCGAGATTGTACACGAGCAGCGCCACCGCCATGCCGAAAAACGCGGCATAGATGGCCCGCATCGTGCCATCGCGCCGCGCCGCGCCCTCGCGATCGATCAGCATCGGCTCCAGCAGCAGCCCACGGATATTGGCCGCGCCGCGGATATGCCAGAGCAGCCGGACGGGGGGCGACGATCCGGCGGGCAGCGCCAGTTCGACGACCGACCCGACCCGCAGATAGGGGGCGATCGCTTCGCTGTTATAGCCGACCCGGTCGATCGTGCCATCGGCGCGCAGGACGTGCAGCGTGACATGCGTACGCCACAGGCTGCCGGTGCGGACCACCGGCATCGATCGCCCTGCCCCGCCTGGGCCCCCGATCGCCGCCCCGATGGCGGGTAGTCTCTCGCTCAACAGCCAGAAATCGCCGCTGCCCAGGACGCGCTGATCGATATGGCAGTCAAAGGCGGACGGCCGCGCGAACAGGGCGGCGGCGGTCATTGCCGGGCGAGCGGGCAGGACGCAGACGGACAGGACCCGGCCATCCGTGCCGCCCCCGGCATCGGCCCGGGGGCCAGCCGTCGCGGGGGCCGCCAGCATCGCCAGCAGCACCGTCATCCATCCGCAAAGCCACTGCCACCCGGTCATGGGGACGGTCTGTTAGCGCCCCGGCATGGAAACGTTAATAGCCTTGGACGCACGAACGGAGATGGAACACCGTTTCGGTTCCATCTCCGTCGGACATTTCATGCACCCGGCGGCGCGACGGTGCCTGGATCACTAGACCTCGACCGGCTCGGTCTTGCCACCCTTCTTGCGCGGCTTCTTGGGCGCGGAGGGTTCGATGGTGAACGACAGCGCGCCGTCCTTCATCCGCACCGTCACCTCGCCACCATGGACCAGCTTGCCGAACAGCAGTTCCTCGGCCAGCGGCTGCTTGATCTTCTCCTGGATCAGGCGGCCCATCGGGCGGGCACCATAGAGCTTGTCATAGCCCTTCTCGGTCAGCCACGCCTTGGCGGCATCGTCGAGATTGATGTGGACGCCGCGGTCGGCCAGCTGGAGTTCGAGCTGGAGGATGAACTTGTCCACCACCCGCGCCACTACCTCGGTCGGCAGATAGCCGAACGGCACGATCGCATCGAGCCGGTTGCGGAATTCCGGCGTGAACAGCTTCGTGACCGCCTGCTCGTCCTCACCCTCGCGGCTGAGGTTGCCGAAGCCCAGCGTCTCGCGTGCCATGTCCGACGCGCCCGCATTCGTCGTCATGATGAGGATGACGTTGCGGAAGTCGACGGTCTTGCCGTGCTGATCGGTCAGGCGGCCATTGTCCATCACCTGCAACAGGATGTTGAACAGGTCCGGATGCGCCTTCTCGATCTCGTCGAGCAGCAGCACGCAATGCGGGTTCTGGTCGACCGCGTCGGTCAGCAGGCCGCCCTGATCGAACCCGACATAGCCGGGAGGCGCGCCGATCAGCCGGCTGACCGAATGACGCTCCATATATTCCGACATGTCGAACCGCTGGAGCGGGATGCCCATGATCGCCGACAGCTGCTTGGCCACCTCGGTCTTGCCGACGCCGGTGGGGCCGGTGAACAGGTAGTTGCCGATCGGCTTCTCCGGATCGCGCAGGCCGGCGCGCGACAGCTTGATCGCGGAGGACAGCTTCTCGATCGCGCTGTTCTGGCCGAACACGACGCGCTTCAGATCGGTTTCGAGCGATTCGAGCGCCTTCTTGTCGTCGGTCGACACGCTTTTCGGCGGGATGCGCGCCATGGTCGCGATGACCTGTTCGATCTCCTTGGGGGTGATCGTCTTCTTGCGCTTGGCGGCGGGCACCAGCATCTGCATCGCGCCCACTTCGTCGATCACGTCGATCGCCTTGTCGGGCAGCTTGCGGTCGTTGATGTAGCGCGCCGACAGCTCGACCGCGGACTTGATCGCATCGGGCGTGTACTTGACGTTGTGGTGATCCTCGAACGCCGAGCGCAGGCCGGCGAGGATCTTGATCGTATCCTCGATCGTCGGTTCGTTGACGTCGATCTTCTGGAACCGGCGCAGCAGCGCGCGATCCTTTTCGAAGTGGTTGCGGAATTCCTTGTAGGTGGTCGAGCCGATGCAGCGGATGCTGCCGCCCGACAGCGCGGGCTTGAGCAGGTTCGACGCGTCCATCGCGCCGCCGCTGGTCGCGCCGGCACCGATCACGGTGTGGATCTCGTCGATGAACAGCACCGCGTGCGGCAGTTTTTCGAGTTCGTTGACGACCGCCTTCAGCCGCTCCTCGAAATCGCCGCGATAGCGGGTGCCGGCGAGCAGCGCGCCCATGTCGAGCGAGTAGATCACCGCCTCCAGCAGCACGTCGGGCACGTCGCCCTCGATGATCTTGCGCGCCAGCCCCTCCGCGATCGCGGTCTTGCCGACGCCGGGATCACCGACATAGAGCGGGTTGTTCTTCGACCGGCGGCACAGGATCTGGATCGTGCGATCCACCTCCGGCCCGCGCCCGATCAGCGGATCGACCTTGCCGATCTTCGCCTTCTCGTTGAGATCGACGGTGAATTGCTTGAGCGCGCTTTCCGTCTTGCCCTTCTCCTGTTGCCTGGCGGGCTTCTCTTCCTCGGCCGCGCCCTTGGGGGGCGTCGCCTCCGCGGTGCCGCCCTTGCCGACACCGTGGCTGATGAAACTGACCGCATCCAGCCGGCTCATGTCCTGCTGCTGCAGGAAATAGACGGCATAGCTTTCCCGCTCGCTGAACAACGCGACCAGCACGTTGGCGCCGGTCACCTCGTCGCGGCCCGACGACTGGACGTGCAGGATCGCGCGCTGGACGACGCGCTGGAACCCGCTGGTCGGCGACGGATCAGTCGCCGCCTCCACCTTCAGCGCGTCGAGTTCGGTATCGAGATAATGGGCGACCGTGGTCTTCAGTTCGCCGAGATCGACATGGCAGGCGGTCATCACCTTGGACGCGTGCTCGTCGTCGATCAGCGCCAGCAGCAGATGCTCCAGCGTGGCATATTCGTGGCGGCGGGCCGATGCGGCCTCCAGCGCCTTGTGCAGCGTGGTTTCGAGGGCGGGAGCGAATGACGGCATTACGATACTCCAGTCGGGTCCGAGGCCGGACCCTTTCCGTCTATGTCGGAACGCACCCCCCCGGCATCAAGCGCCCCGTCGATCGAAGGGGCCGGGTGCCGGGGGAAAGCTACGTTCATCATCACCGGAATAGGGCGTCGGCACTTGCGCGGTGATTAACGGCGCGTTCCAGATGGCGGCGGGACCGCCCGATCTCGCGTTCCAGCGCGGTGATCCGCGCCTCCAGCTCGGCGACCGATAGCGGGTCCAGATCCTGCATGGCCAGCACGCCGACCGGATCGTCGGACAGCGGGCGGGGATCGTCGGGTTCCATGATGCAAACGTTGACCCGTGCGTGCCGGTTGTCAATAACGGCGCGCACCGCCGACCAAGCCCCCCCCCTACAGAGACAGGCCCCGATGGACCCCATACCGACGACGATGAAGGCGATCGACCCTGCGGAGCCGGGCGGGCCGGAGGTCTTGCGGCTGGTCGACCGGCCGGTGCCGCGGCCCGGCGCGGGCGAGGTGCTGATCCGCGTCGCCGCCGCCGGCGTCAATCGGCCGGAGGTGATGCAGCGTCAGGGAAAATATCCGCCGCCGCCGGGCGCGTCGTCGATCCTGGGGATGGAATTGTCGGGCACGATCGTGGCGGTCGGCGACGATGTGGAGCCGTTCCAGATCGGCCAGCCGGTATGCGCGCTGGTGACGGGCGGCGCCTATGCCGAATATGCGGTCGCCCCGTTCGGGCAATGCCTGCCGGTGCCGGAGGCGGTGACGATGGCGGAGGCGGCGGCGCTGCCGGAGACGCTGTTCACGGTGTGGACCAACCTGTTCGAGCGCGCCTATGCCGCCGAGGGCGACAGCGTGCTGGTGCATGGCGGCACATCGGGCATCGGCACGATGGCGATCACGCTGGGCAAGTTGTTCGGCCTGAAGACGATCGTGACCGCGGGCAGCGACGACAAATGCGCCGCCGCCCGGCAACTGGGCGCGACCCATGCGATCAACTACAAGACGGAGGATTTCGTCGAGCGGGTGAAGGCGATCACCGGGGGGCGCGGCGTCGATATCGTGCTGGACATGGTCGGCGGCGATTATGTGCCCCGCAACCTGCAATGCCTGGCGGAGGATGGCCGCCACGTGTCGATCGCGGTGCAGCGCGGGGCGTCGGCCGAAATTCCGCTGTTCGAGATGATGCGCCGCCGCCTGACGCTGACCGGATCGACGCTCCGCCCGCGCAGCGTGGCGTTCAAGTCGCTGGTCGCCGAGGAGATCGTGCGCACCGTGTGGCCGTTCGTGGAATCGGGGCAGTTGAAGCCGGTGATGGACCGCAGTTTCCCCTTCGCCGAGGCCCCCGCCGCCCACACCCGGATGGAGGCGGGCAACCATGTCGGCAAGATCGTGCTGACGATGGAGTAATCGGGGGGAGTAACTGGGACGTGATCGGGCGCGCGGCCGGTGCCGGCGGGCACGGCGGCGGCGCCCGACCGACCGGATGATCGGTGGCGGCCGAAGGCGGTGTCCCGCCGGGCGCCAACGGCTTTACCGCCCGCGCCTTGCCCCGAAGGCCGGTTCGCACTAAGTCCGTATCACGTGTGGCCGCTCCGGAAAGGGGCGGCCCTTTCTGTTTATACGGAGTCTGCCCCCGTGGCCCAGCCCCTGATGCCCCATGCGACCGCTTCCTGGCTGGTCGACAACACCTCGCTCTCGTTCGAGCAGATCGCCGAGTTCTGCGGCCTCCACATCCTGGAGGTGCAGGCGATCGCCGACGATACCGCCGCGACCAAGCTGACCGGCCGCGATCCGGTGCGCGCGCACGAGGTGACGCAGGACGAGATCGACAAGGGTCAGGCCGACCCCGAATACCGCCTGAAGATGACCAAGGGGCCGGAACAGGTCCGCCGTACCAAGGGCCCGCGCTATACCCCGGTGTCGAAACGGCAGGACAAGCCGGACGGCATCGCCTGGATCATCCGCAACCATCCGGAAATCACCGACGGCGCGATCGGCAACCTGATCGGCACCACCCGCACCACCATCGCCGCGATCCGCGACCGCAGCCACTGGAACATCGGCAACATCACGCCGAAGGACCCGGTGACGCTGGGCCTGACGACGCAGCGCGAACTGGACGCCGCGGTGTCGAAGGCCGCCAAGGCGACCGGCGGCGATGCGCAGCCGACCGATACCCGGCTGGAGGGTGACCGCGAGGCGCTGATCGCGCAGTTGCAGGCGGAGCGCACCAATGCCGTGCGCGACCCCGACGCCGGCCCGCAGGGCGATGCGGCGTCGCAGGCACGCGCGCTGTTCGAGGACCCGTTCCGCCGCTGATCCGAAGGGGGCCACGGCCCCCTTCTTTTCATCCCCGTTGCACCGCGCCGCGACGTTGCTTACACCAATGTCAATGAGCACCGAATCTCCCTGGATCGACCATTATCGCCACCCCACGCGGTGGGATGAACCGATCCCGGTGCAGACGATGGTGACGTTGTTCGAGGCATCGGCCGCGCGGCGCGGGGCGGCGCCGCTGATTGACTTTCTCGGCCGCCGCTACAGCTATGCCGAGACGCTGGACGGCGCGCGGCGCGTGGCGTGCGGGCTGGCGGCGATGGGATACGGCCCCGGCGATCGCATCGGCCTGTTCCTGCCCAACGTGCCGCATTACGTCGCCGCCTATTATGGCGCGCTGATGCTGGGGGCGACGGTGGTGAACTTCTCGCCGCTGTATTCGGCCGGCGAACTGGCGGATCAGGTCAACGATTCCGGCACGCGGCTGCTGTTCACGCTGTCCGCCAGCGCGCTGTTGCCGACCGCGATCCAGGTGCTGGAGCGCAGCGGGCTGGAACGGCTGGTGGTCGGCTCGATCGCCGGCGCGCTGCCGCCGGCCAAGTCGCTGGTCTATCGCCTGTTCCGTCGACGCGAGATCGCGCCGCGCCCCGACGATCCCCGCATCGTCGCGTTTTCGGCGCTGATCGCGAACAAGGGCACCTGCACCGTGCCGGCGATCGATCCGGACCGCGACATCGCGCTGATCCAGTATACCGGCGGCACCACCGGCACGCCCAAAGGCGCGATGCTGACCCATGCCAATCTGGCCGCGAACGCCGAACAGGTCGCGCGGCTGGACCCCGATCGCGGTACCGGCGTCGATCGCATCCTGGGGGTGCTGCCGCTGTTCCACGTCTTCGCCAACACCTGCGTGCTGAACCGCACGGTGCTGACCGGCGGCGAGATCGTGATGCTGCCCCGGTTCGATGCCGGGCAGACGCTGGCGGCGCTGGCGCGCACCGGCGCGACCACCCTGCCCGGCGTGCCGACGATGTACCGGGCGCTGATCGACCACCCGCGCGCCGCCGCCGCCGATTTCTCGTCATTGCGCGTCTGCGTGTCGGGCGGGGCGCCGCTGCCGCTGGAGTTGAAGCAACGGTTCGAGGCGGTCACCGGCGCGACGCTGGTCGAAGGCTATGGCCTGTCCGAAAGTGCGGGCGTGGTATCCAGCAATCCCTATTTCGCGGAAGGGCGCACCGGATCGATCGGACAACCCATCCCCGGCACCGAGGTGAGGCTGGTCGACAAGGAAGACCCGACCCGGCCGGTCGCCGCCGGGGAGCCGGGCGAGATCGTCATCGCCGGCCCGCAGATCATGCTGGGATACTGGCAACGGCCCGAGGTGGACGACACGACGTTCGTCGTCGATCGCGACGGCCGGCGCTGGTTGCGGACGGGGGATGTCGGGGAGATCGACGCGGATGGCTTCATCCGGATCGTCGACCGGCTGAAGGACATGATCGCGGTGAGCGGGTTCAAGGTGTTCCCCAGCCAGATCGAGGCGGTGTTGCACCATCATCCCGCGATCAGGGAGGTGCTGGTGGTCGGGCTGCCCGATCCCTATCGAGGGGAAGCGCCCCATGCCTATGTCACCGTCGCGGACGATCAGGCGATCACCGGCGAGGCGTTGCGCGAGTGGCTCAATCCGCAACTGGGCCGGCATGAGCGGGTCGACCGGGTGGTGATCCGCGCCGCGCTGCCGAAGACGATGATCGGCAAGCTGAGCCGCAAGGACCTGCTGGCCGACATCGCGGCGGAACGCGGCTTGTAAGTCTATCAAATACGCGAACCGTGCCCCCGCATTGGGCGGGAACACGGTTCGGACGTATCGGCTATCGGATCGACACGGCGGCCTATGCCACCGGCCGAAACCGATCAGCGCGGCGGCGTGCCGGGGCTGGTCGTGGTCGGCGTGCCGGGCGCGTCGCCCATCGTGCCGGTCGTACCCATCGTTCCCGTGGTGCCGGGCGTTCCCATCGTCCCGCCCATGGTCCCGGCCGTGCCGGTGCCCATGGTGCCGCTCGGATCGGTGGGCGTCGTGGTGCCCGTGCCGGCCGAACCGGGGCGGCGGGTACGGTTGGTCGAACGCTGGCCGTTACGGTTGCCGGTGGTCGACCGCACCGACGAGTCCGGCGTGCCGGGATTCACTTGGGTGGAACCCATAGTGCCAGGGGTCGATCCGGCATTGTCGATTGTCTGGCCGGCCGTCGGCATACCGGTGCTGCCCATGGTGCCCGTGGTCGTGCCGTTCGTAGGCGATGTCGGCATGGTCTGGGCAAATGCTGCGGCAGGAATCAAGAGTCCAACGGCGATCGCCGGCAGATGAATACGCATGGTTTCTCTCCTGTATATTGTAAGAAGCCAAACGTATCTGATAGTTAACCGTTCCGTCTATTATCCGCACTGGGCGCGGTGGAGCAACGCCTGGTCGGCCAAGACCAGTGCGACCATCGCTTCCACCACCGGTACGCCGCGAATGCCGACACAGGGATCATGACGGCCACGCGTCGCGATTTCCGCCGCCGCGCCGTCGCGGGTGATGGTTTCCACCGGGGTCAGGATCGAACTGGTCGGCTTGAACGCGACCCGGAGCCGGATCGGCTGACCGGTGGCGATGCCGCCCGCGATCCCGCCGGCATGGTTGGCGAGGAATTCGGGTGCATCGGCGCCGGGTCGCATCGGATCGGCGTTCTGCTCGCCCGACAGCGCGGCGGCGGCGAACCCGTCGCCGATCTCCACCCCCTTCACCGCATTGATCCCCATGCAGGCGGCGGCCAGTTCGGCATCCAGCTTGGCATAAAGCGGCGCGCCCCAGCCGGCCGGCACCCCGGTCGCCTCGCACGCCACCACCGCCCCCAGCGACGATCCAGCCTTACGCGCGGTATCGACCAGTTCCTCCCAGCGGCGAGCCGCCACGGGATCGGGGCAGAAGAACGGGTTGCGATCGATTTCGGCCGGATCGAACGCGGCGGGATCGATCGCGTCGCCGCCGATCGCCTCCACCCATGCCCGCACCCGCACCTGCGGGATCACCAGCCGCGCCACGGCGCCGGCCGCCACGCGCGACGCGGTTTCTCGCGCCGACGAGCGACCGCCACCGCGATGGTCGCGAAACCCGTATTTCGCGTCATAGGCGTAATCAGCATGGCCGGGGCGATAGGCCTTGGCGACCTCCGAATAATCCTTCGATCGCTGGTCGACATTCTCGATCATCAGGCTGATCGGCGTACCCGTCGTCCGCCCCTCGAACACGCCGGACAGGATGCGCACCGCATCCGGTTCACGCCGCTGCGTGGTGAAGCGCGAGGTGCCGGGGCGGCGGCGGTCCAGCCATGGCTGGATATCGCCTTCCGTCAGCGCGATCCCCGGCGGACACCCGTCGACCACCACGCCGATCGCCGGGCCATGGCTTTCGCCCCACGTCGTGAAGCGCAGGACGCGGCCGAAGCTGTTCCAGCTCATGCGGCGCGCGATGCCGCGCGGGTCATGTCGCCGCGCCCCGCCAGGATGCCGGCGATCGAGATATCCTCGTCGAGCACTTCCCAATGCAGCCCGCCAGCACTGATCTCGACCTGCCGCCGCGCCTCGGCCGAACCATGGAGCAGGCGGGGAAACCACGCCAGGGGCACACCTACGGTGCGGCCATCCTCCAGCCTTACCCACATCTGGTCGTCATCGAAATCGACGCTAAGCGCCCGTGCCGAAATGGTCATGCCACGCTCCTTCAATTTCGTTCCGGCGTGCCTCGACAATGGCGGCGATCCACCGCCGGGTGCGGACATCGAAGCCATTGTTATCGGCATAGGCCACCTCGGGGTAAAGCCATAGCTTCGCATCGACGCCATCTTTCAGGACATGGATGTGCAGCGGCTCCCGCGGATCGCCTTCGTTCGAGAAGAAGTAGAACCGGAATCCCCGTTCCCGAAAGACGACCGGCATTACGCCAGTGCGATGTCGGGCGCGTCCTCGGCCTTCATGCCGATCACGTTGTAGCCGGCATCGACATGATGGATCTCGCCGGTCACGCCGCTGGCGAGATCGGAGAGCATGTAGAGGCCAGCGCCGCCGACATCCTCGATCGTCACGGTGCGGCGTAGCGGGCTGTTCAGCTCGTTCCATTTCAGGATGTAGTTGAAATCGCCGATGCCGCGCGCCGCCAGCGTCTGGATCGGGCCGGCGGAGATCGCGTTGATCCGGATGTTCTCCGGCCCCAGATCGACCGCGAGATACTTCACGCTGGTTTCCAGCGCCGCCTTGGCCACGCCCATGACGTTGTAATGGGGAATGACCTTTTCCGCGCCATAATAGGTCAGCGTCAGGATCGAGCCGCCGTTCGGCATCATCCGGCGCGCGCGCTGTGCGACCGCGACCAGCGAATAGGCGGAGATGTTCATCGTCATCAGGAAATTGTCGAGCGTGGTGTCGTAATAGCGACCGCGCAGCTGCGACTTGTCCGAAAAACCGATCGCGTGGACGACGAAGTCGATCGTCGGCCATTCCTCGGCCAGCGCGGCGAACGTGGCATCGAGCGCCGCCATGTCCGACACGTCGCAATCGAACAGCCGCGCGGTGCCCAGTTGTTCGGCCAACGGGCGGACCCGCTTGGCCATCGCCTCTCCCTGATAGGAGAAGGCGAGTTCGGCCCCCGCCGCCGACAGGGACTTCGCGATCCCCCATGCCAGCGACTTGTCATTGGCGAGGCCCATGATGAGCCCCCGTTTGCCTGCCATCAATCCGTTCACGCGATCCATCGCCCTATGCCGTCACTTGTGCCGTTGTTATCGGGGCATCGTGTAGCGCCGCTTCGGGCGGTTCCGCCAGTGCCGCGTTCAAATGCGCACCGAAAACCAGCCCCAACCCGATGATATAGAAGAACAGCAGCATCACGATGACGCCCGCCAGACTGCCATAGGTGAGATCGTATCCGCCCAGTTGCGCCAGCGCGACCGGCAGCAGCGCGGTCATGCTGACCCACCAGATCGTCGTGAAGGCGGCACCCGGCCATTTGCGGCTGTCGGTGTAGCGATACTTGGACGGGGTCACCGAATAGAACAGCATGTACAGCGCGCCGAACATGATGAGCCCGGGAATGAAGCGGGCCAGCCCGATCAGCCCGACCCAGTCCTGCGCGAACGGCAGCAGGCGATAGACGAACTGTTCCGCCGCGGTCAGCAGCCCCTGCGCCAGGAACGAGAACAGCGCGACGACGACCGAGAGGATGATGACCCCGGCCGACGACAGCCGCGATTTCCAGAAGGCGGCGGTCGCCTTCAGCCCATAGGCGCGGTGGAAGATGTCGCGGATCGTCTCGACGAAGCCGCTGACCGTCCACAGGCCGACCAGCCCCCCCAGCCACAGCAGATTGCCGGTCCGCGCCGCCAGCACGTCCGCGATCGGCTTTTGCAGCAGCGCGGCGACATCGGGCGGCAGGACATGCAGGAAGCCGTTGACGGCGCGGATCGTCTCCTCGCTCTGCCCCAGCAGCGACAGCAGCGCCGCCGCGGTGATGAAGAACGGGAACAGCGTCATCAACGCCAGATAGGCGAGGTTGCCGGCATGGGTGAAACCGTCGTTAAACACGCCGATCGCGGCGCGCTTCATCACCTCGAACGCGTAGC
Organism: Sphingomonas sp. CFBP 8760; assembly: GCF_014841615.1. Classification (GTDB taxonomy): domain Bacteria; phylum Pseudomonadota; class Alphaproteobacteria; order Sphingomonadales; family Sphingomonadaceae; genus Sphingomonas. Next base: position 407,141 of record NZ_JACYUG010000001.1, read on the forward strand.
TGCCCGGCCGCACCTTGGCCAGCTGGCGGTCGAAGCGCGCCCGCGTGCCGTGCCGGCTGCGCGATTCGGGGGTAAGGTCATCATCGTCCACGAGGCGTTCAGACGCCCATGGCCGCCCGCGGGTTCCCCTTGTCGCGTCCCGGCCACCCCTCGACGAAGCCGCGCAGCGCCGCATCGTCGGCGGGCAATTCGACCATCAGCGTGACGAGCTGGTCGCCGCGCTCGCCGCCCTTGCGGGGAAAACCCTTGCCTTTCAACCGCAGGACCCGGCCCGAGCTGGTGCCGGCGGGAATGGTGAGCATCACCGGATTATCCACGGTCGGCGCCTTCACCTTGCCGCCCAGCACCGCCTCCGCCAGCGAGATCGGCAGGTTCAGGCGGATATCGTCGCCGTCCCGCTCGAAGAAGCGGTGCGGCTGGATATCGATCGTGACGATCGCGTCGCCCGCGCCGCCCGGCCCCGGATCGCCCTTGCCCGACAGGCGCATCTGCGTGCCGGACTGGACGCCGGCGGGCAGCTTGACCTCGATCGCCTTGCCGTCGCCCAGCGTCACCCGCTGCGGCGCGAGCGTGGCGGCATCGGTGAACGACACCTGCAACCGGTACTGGACGTCCGCGCCCTTGGGCAGGGGCTGGCGTCGCCCGAACCCGCCCTGGAAGCCACCGCGCGGCGCGCCGCCACCGCCGCCGCCGAACAGCCCCTCGAAAATGTCGCTCATATCGGCGCCGTCGCCGCCGAAGTCGAAGCCCTGCGGCCGGGCACCGGGCCCCGGGCCATAGCCGGGGCGGCCGCCGGCCGGGCCACCGCCGCCGAAGCCGAACGGCGCGGCGGGATTGCCATCGCCGTCGATCTCGCCCCGGTCGAAACGGGCGCGCTTGTCCTTGTCGGACAGCAGGTCATAGGCGTTGGTGACCTGGCTGAACCGTTCCGCCGCCTTCGGATTGTCGCGATTGCGGTCGGGGTGCAGCTCCTTGGCGAGCTTGCGATAGGCTTTCTTGATATCGGCCTCGGCCGCCGTTCGGGCGACGCCGAGGGTCTTGTAGGGATCGGCCATTCACGCGTCCTTGGTGTATTACCCGGCTATGTTGGTCGGCTATGTGGGGCAGCGCGCGGCACAGTGCAACGCACTTGCCGCCCCCCGATCGCGGACCCGTGCGTTATGCCATGCGACGACATGGAACGTGGGAGAAAAAGCATGAGCGACAAGCAACCGATGCAGGCGGCGGGCGACGGCAACAATGCGGGCCGCCCCGACGGCGTGTCCGACACCCCCGCCAAGGATGCCGGCGGCGAAAGCGGCGGCGGCGCCTATCCCAATCCGCAGACGGGCAAGAAGCCGAAGAGCGGCGATATCATGGGCCATGGCGGCCAGACCGAGATCGATTACTCCGGCCCCGGCGGCAACGGCGATGGTGGTGACAATCCCAATGCCGCGACGGGAACCTGACGACAGGGTCGATCGACGGATGATATCCCGTCATTAAGGGCGGGGCGAAGCAACCCGGCGTTCCGTGTGACGCGCTGGATTGCTTCGCTTTGCTCGCAATGACGGGAAGAAGATGCCGTCAGGGCTGGATCACCAGCCGGGCATTGAGGAAGGCCGGGATCGGGCCGTTCCAGCCGTCATCGGGACCATCGTCCACCTGATGGCGGCGATAGTCGCGGCGGGGTTCGCGCTCCTGACGCTCCGGCCGGCGATCTTCCCGCACCGGCGAGGGCGCGGCGGCGCGCGGCGGCGCGGCGGGCGCCTCCACGGGAGCAACCGCCTCGTAGGCCGATTCGTCGCGCACTGGTTCGTTGCGCACCGCCTCCGGGGCCGGACGTTCACGCCGGTTGCGGCGGGGGCGCTCCTCACGCGGGGCAGGTGCTTCCGCCACCGGTGCGGCGACCGCGACGGGTGCGTCGAGCCGCGGAATCTGCTGCCCGGTCAGCTTTTCGATGTTGGCGATGTTCTCGTCGTCGTCGGGCGCGACGAAGGTATAGGCCGTGCCGGTGGCCCCCGCCCGACCGGTGCGGCCGATGCGGTGGACATAATCGTCCGGATGCCACGGCGCGTCGAAATTGAAGACGGTGCTGACACCCTTGATATCCAGCCCGCGCGCCGCGACGTCGGACGCGACGAGGATGTTGATGTGCCCGTCCTTGAACAGGTCGAGTTCGGCGATCCGCTGTGCCTGTTCCATGTCGCCATGGATTTCGCCGGACTTGAACCCGGCCTGTTTCAGCGTCTTGTTGAGTTCGCGCACCGTCGTCTTGCGGTTGCAGAAGACTATCGCGTTGGTGACCTCTTCCTGCGCCAGGATCTGGCGGAGCCGGTCGCGCTTGGCGGCGGTCGATCCGGCGACGGGGACCACCCACTGCTTGATGTTGATGTTGGTCGACGCGGGACGTGCGACCTCGATCATCTTGGGGTTTTCGAGGAACTTGTCCGCCAGCTTCTTGATCGGCGGCGGCATCGTCGCGGAGAACAGCAGGGTCTGGCGCTGCTTGGGCAGCTTGGTGCAGATTTCCTCGATATCGGGGATGAACCCCATGTCGAGCATCCGGTCCGCCTCGTCGATCACCAGCAGCGAACAGCCGTTGAGCATGATCTTGCCGCGGTTGAACAGGTCCATCAGCCGGCCCGGCGTCGCGATCAGCACGTCGACGCCCTTTTCCAGCGCGGCGAGCTGGTCGCCCATCGACACGCCGCCGATCAGCAGCGCCATCGACAGGTTGCTGTTGACTCCGTATTTCTCGAAATTCTCCGCCACCTGCGCCGCGAGTTCGCGGGTAGGCTCCAGGATCAGGCTGCGCGGCATGCGCGCCCGGCTGCGGCCATGGGCGAGGATGTCGATCATCGGCAGCACGAAACTGGCGGTCTTGCCCGTGCCCGTCTGCGCGATGCCGATGATGTCGCGCATCATCAGCACCGACGGGATCGCCGCCGCCTGAATCGGTGTCGGCTCCGTGTAGCCGGCATCGGTGACGGCGTTCAGCAGTTCGTCGGATAGGCCGAGATCGGCGAAGGGCATGCAGTTGTCCGGATAGGAGGCGCGGTTGCCGCACCCGTGCTTGTCGGGCGCTCGCCGAAACGGCCATTAAAGTCAAGGAAAGAGCGCGATTCGCCGGCCATCCCGCCCGATGCGACGAATATTCTGCGCTATCGCCGCGCCACCAGCAGCTTGAACGCGTCGATCGCGCATTTCGCGCCGGACCGGATGCGGATGACGTCGCGGTCGGCGCACAGGCGGCCATCGGGGCCGGGACGGATATAGAGGCCGGCATAGAAATCGGCGGACCGGCAATCCCCGTCCAGCCGCGCGCGCATCCAGCGGCCGTCCCCCAGCAACAGGTCGACCGAGGCGGGGACCGCGATCACCGCACCGGCGACGTCGCCGATATCGATGCACGCCGGCCCCTTCTTCTCCTTCCAGCGGCTGGCCACCGGCGCGGGGCGCGAGATCGCGGCGGGCATGCGCGGCACCCGGACGGTGATGCGTTCATGAATCACCAGTTGCGCCGTCGCAGGCGTCGACGGGCCGGCCAGCGCGACCAGCAGGACGGGCAAGGACAGGGCCAGCAGGGCGGCGGGGATCGCGGGATGGGACATGGACTGGTGGTGACGGTGGGTCGCGGTGATTGAACGGTCGATGAACCTGCCGTCATTTTGCCGCTTTTGCCAGCGGCCCAAGCGGTTGCCAGCCCCGGTTGCCAGTCCCGGCCTGCGATCGTAGCGAGGCCGGATGACCCCTGCCCAGCAAGCGATGCTCGACGATCTGGCCCGCGATCTCGACCCGGCCGCGATCGTCACCGACCGGGACCTGATCGCGCCATGGGAAGTGGACTGGCGCCAGCGCTATCGCGGCCATGCGCCGGCCCTGCTGGCTCCGCGCGATACCGCCGCGGTGACGACGATCGTGCGCGCGGCGGCACGGCACCACGTGCCGCTGGTGCCGCAGGGGGGCAACAGCTCGATGGTCGGCGGCGCGACCCCGCCGGCGGAGGGCGATGCGCTGCTGCTGTCGTTGCGGCGGCTGAACCGGATTCGGAACATCGATGCGGCGGCGGGGCTGGCCGTGGTCGAGGCGGGGGTGATCCTGTCGACGCTGCACGACGCCGCGCTGACGCAGGGCTGGCGATTCCCGCTGACGCTGGGCGCGCGGGGAACGGCGACGATCGGCGGGCTGGTGTCGACCAATGCCGGCGGCACGCAGGTGCTGCGCTTCGGCACGATGCGCGGGCTGGTCGCGGGGGTGGAGGCGGTGATGGCGGACGGCCATGTCCATGACGGGCTGGCCGCGCTGGCCAAGGACAATCGCGGCTACAGCCTCGACCAGCTGCTGATCGGGGCGGAGGGGACGCTGGGGATCGTGACCGCCGCGACGCTGCGGCTGGCGCCGGCGGTAGTGGCGCGCGGCACCGCCTGGGCCGGGGTGGCGAGCCCCGCCGACGCGCTGACGCTGCTGCGCCAGTTCCAGCGCGCCGGGCGGGCGGTGGAGAGTTTCGAGATCATGCCCGCGGATACGATGGCGGCGGCGGTGGCGCATGTGCCCGGCGCCCGCGCGCCGCTGGCCGGCCCGCATCGCTGGCACCTGCTGATCGAGGCGACGGCGGGATCGGTGGAGGAGGAGGCGCCGGACGCGCTGCTGGAGCGGGTGCTGGCGGCGGCGACCGGCGACGGGCTGGTCGGCGACGCGACGATCGCGGCCAGCGAGGCGCAGGCCGATGCCTTCTGGCGGCTGCGCGATTCGCTGTCGGATGCGGAGCGCGCGCGGGGGCCGGCGGTGCAGCACGACATCGCGGTGCCGGTGGCGGCGATGCCCGGCTTCATGATCGACGCGGCGGCGGCCTGCGATGCGCGCTTTCCCGGCACCCACGCCTCCGGCTTCGGGCATCTGGGCGACGGCAACATCCATTTCCACGTCCGTGCGCCTAAGGGGATCGATCGCGACCGCTGGTATGCCGAAGACGCGCCGGGCATCACCGCCTTCGTCCATGATCTGGTGACGGCGGCGGGCGGCACCATTTCAGCCGAGCATGGCATCGGCCAGATGAAGCGCGGCGAACTGGCCCGCCTCGCCCCGCCGGGCCGGCTGGCGGCGATGCATGCGATCAAGGCCGCGCTCGACCCCAAGGGACTGTTCAATCCGGGCAAGTTGCTTGCCCCGCACGATCCCGCACCGTAGAGCCACAGCCCATCCGGCGAGCGGGGGGTCTGCGCGCCGCACATGACAACGGAGATTCCCGCATGGCCAGCGCGCCGCAAAACCTGCCGCTCTTCTATCAGGCGCTGGAACCGCTCTCCAGCCAGATCCATGCCGATCACCGCATCCGGCCGCAGGAAACCGCGCCGTTCCTGATCGGCCAGCACGCCGTACCGGTGACGGTCGACGAATTCCCGCTGGTGCAGCGGCACATGCCGATCGTGTTCTCCAGCGGTGACGATGCGATCCCGCTGGCGCTGATGGGCCTGAACGAGGGCAGCAACGTGTTCGTCGATGGCGAAGGCAAGCTGACCGAGACGAACTTCTACGTTCCCGCCTATGTCCGCCGCTATCCGTACATGCTGGCGCGGCTGCGCCCCGAGGCGGAAGAACTGTCGCTGTGCTTCGACCCGACCTCGCCGTCGGTCGGCGTGTTCGACGAGGGTGACCGCCTGTTCGAGAATGGCGAGCCGAGCGAGGTGACCAAGCAGATCCTCGCCTTCAACGAGACGTTCGAACAGGCCGGCCAGCGTACCCAGCAGTTCATGAACGAACTGCGCGAACAGGGCCTGCTGATGGACGGCGAAGTGACGATCCAGATCGACGGCAACGCCCAGCCGTTCATCTATCGCGGTTTCCAGATGGTGAACGAGGAGAAGCTGTCGGGCCTGCGCGGCGACCAGCTGCGCAAGATGAGCCAGTCGGGGATGCTGCCGCTGCTTTATGCGCACCTGTTCTCGCTGTCGCTGATGCGCGAGATCTTCGCGCGCCAGCAGGCGACCGGCCAGATGCCCGCGCCGCAGCTTCAGCCGGCGGGCTGATCCCGCCCTCTTGCCTTTCGGGGTGATCCGCAGTCTGCTGGGCGAACCATCCGGCAGACTGCGGAGCATTTCACCCATGACCATCGGCCGCAGCATCGGAGACGCCCCGATGCTTCGTTATTCCACCGTCGCGATGTGGTTCCACTGGACGATCGCGGCGCTGGTGATCGCGAACCTGACCATCGGCCTGTTCCACGATGCGTTGCCGGGCGGATCGATGTCCGCGCACAAGGCGATCGGGCTGACCGTGCTGGCACTGACCCTTGCCCGGATCGCGTGGCGGCTGGGCCACCGGCCCCCGCCCCTGCCCGCCACCACCCCCGGCTGGGAACGCGGCGCGGCGCATGCGACGCACTGGCTGCTCTATATCCTGATGGTGGCGATGCCGGTGACGGGGTGGATGATGGTGTCCGGTTCCGCCACCCGGCGGCCGCTCGACTGGTTCGGGCTGTTCGACCTGCCCTATCTGCCGGTCGGGCCGCAGGCGGGCGGGATCGGGCATAATGCCCATGCGATCCTCGGCTGGCTGATGCTGGCGCTGGTCGCGCTGCATGTCGCCGCGGCGCTGCGCCACCGGCTGATCCTGCGCGACGGGATGCTGGCACGGATGGCACCCGCGCTGGATCGATGATTCCCGCCAGGGCGACGACTTTTTCGTCATGGCCCTTGAACCAAATCGGCCCTCACCCATTTATCAATCGTACGGTTCTTGTGTCCCCCCTTTCGCAAGGCCGTACGACACGCTTTTAGCGTGTCTCCTCCCTGAACCTCGGCCACCTCGCGCGGATTACCGCACGAGGTGGTTTTTTTATTCGGCGGCCTGTGCCAGCGGCAGCGCCCGTGCCTCGTCGGCCAATGCATCGATCATCTCGCGCACCAGCGTGGCGGTAGCGGCCAGACCGGTGCCGGTCCCATTGAGCGCGGCGTCGAGATACAGCGAGCGATCGAGTTCGAGCTGGATGGCATGGATACCGCGACCGGGCCGGCCATGGCGCTCCACGATATACCCGCCGGCATAGGGCATGTTGGCGGCGCAGGCGATGCCGGCATCCGCCGCCACGCGCTCGACCCGCGCCGTGAACCTGGTGCCGCAACTGCGCCCGAACCGGTCGCCGATCACGACATGGGGTCCACGGGGCGACAGCGGCGGCATCGAATGGAGGTCGAACAGTATCGCGATCCCGAACCGGGCACGCGCCGCCGCCAGCAGCGCGTCGAGCGCCCGGTGATAGGGATGGTGATCGGCGGCGATGCGCGCATCGATTTCCTCGCCGGTGAACCGCCGCCGCCACAGGTCGCCCGCGCCCGAGACGCGGCGCGGCACCAGCCCCAGTCCGCTGCGCAGCTTTGCCGAGGGCTGGCGCTGTGGCACCGCACCGGCATCGACCTGCGGATCGCGTTCCCGCTCGGCGCGGTTCAGATCGATCCACGCGCGGCCACGCCGCTGGACCAGGACGGTTTCGGAGCGGCACGCGGCGGCGGCGACGCGATCGACGTACCGGTCTTCCAGTGCCGCCAGCGCGGTGACGGGCACGCGCAACGCATCCAGCAGGGCGGCGGGATATTCCCTGCCGGCATGGGAGACGGAGACGATGACCGGCGATGCCGGATCGTCGCTGCCCCAGCAATCATAGCCCTTGTCCATCGGCGGCAGCGTAAGGCGGATCGCGGCGGGTGCAAGGGGAGGTACAAAGAGGCGGCGCTGCGGCCAACGGTGGCGACACGAACGGCGCGATAACGAAAGGGGCCGCCGTGGCGATCCACGACGGCCCCTTTCAGACGATCCGAGCGATCAGTTCTTGTCGATCTTGATCGGCAGGAACCGGGCCGGGGTGCGGCCACGCTGGGCGAGGACCAGCACCTGCGGCCGGCCCTGCTGGCGGGCCTGTGCGATCGCCGCGGTCATTTCCGCGGGGCTGCGCACCGGCGTGCCGTTGATCGCCGAGATCACGTCGCCGCGGCGCAGCTTGCCGGCGGCATCGCTTGACCCGTCGACCTGCGCAACGACCACACCCTGCACGGTGGAATCGACATTCACCTGCCGGGCGATCGCCGGGGTCAGCGTCTGCACGGTGAGGCCCAGCGTGTTGCTGCCGGCAGGGGCGACCTGTCCGGTGGTGGCACCCTCTTCCTCGCTGCCGAAATCGTCACCCTGCCCGGTCAGCGCCGCCAGTTGCTGCGTCGACGGACGCGCCGCGACCGTCACGCTGGCGGTGGCGGGCCGGCCGCCACGGATGTAATCGAGCCGCGCGGTCTGCCCCGGCGTCACGTTCGACACCAGGTAGGACAGCGTCGTATCCGGCGTCACCGCCTGACCGTTGACCTTCGTCACCACGTCACCCGCGCGCAGGCCCGCCTTGGCAGCCGGACCGCCCGGCGAGACGCCGGCGAGCAGTTCGCCCTGGTTCTTGGCGATGCCGAGGGCGGCGGCGGTTTCGTCATCGACCGGACCACCCTGAAGCGTCACGCCCAGATAGCCGCGCTGGATCTTGCCGCCCTTCATCAGCGTGCTGATGATGGGCTTGGCCTCCTCGGCGGGGATCGCGAAGCCGATGCCGATATTGCCGCCCGACTGCGAGAAGATCTGGCTGTTGATGCCGATCACGTCGCCGTTCAGGTTGAACATCGGGCCGCCGGAGTTGCCCTGGTTGATCGAGGCGTCGGTCTGGATGAACCGGTCATAGGCACCGCCCTGCCCGGTCACACGGTGGACAGCGGACACGATCCCCGCCGTCACCGTGCCGCCAAGGCCGAACGGCTGGCCGATCGCGACCACCCAGTCGCCGACGCGCGCCCGCGCGGAATCGCCGAACTTCACGAACGGCAGGTTGGCGGCATCGATCTTCAGGACCGCGAGATCGGAATCCTCGTCGCGGCCGATCAGCCGGGCGGTATATTCCTTGCGGTCGTTGAGCGTGACGGTGATCGATTCCACCGTCGCCCCGCGCGCCGGCGCGACGACGTGGCTGTTGGTCACGACATAGCCATCGGGCGAAATCAGGAAGCCGGAACCGAGCGACTGGCCTTCACGCTTCTGCGGCTGGCCGCCACCGCCCTGCCCCTGACCGAAGAACTGCTCGAACGGCGTGCCGGCGAACGGGTTCGCCTGCTGCGCGGGTGCTGCGATCGACTGTTTGGTGGAGATGTTGACCACCGCGGGCTGCAGCTTCGCGACCATGTCGGCGAAGCTCATCGGCGCGCCGGCCTTGGGGGACGCGGCCTGGATCGTGCCGGGCTCGTTCTGGGCAGTCTGCGCGGTGCTCGGTTGCAGCGCGACCGTCGCGGTCGCACCGCCGAGCAACAGGGCACCGGTAATGGCGTAGGCGTAGCGCACTTTTGTCACTTCCTCTCGTTCGTCGTTCGAACCCGGCGATCTATCGCCGAAATCGGCTGAACGATGGTTGAATATGAACGGATCGGCCCGAATGGGGCCGACGCGTTCCGTCTTTAACGTCCCCGGCCCTCGAACTCCCGAAGATATGAATTGTTCGGCGACAGGATGATCGAGGTGGCACCACGCCCCTCGGTGTTGCCGTCACCCACGAAGGTACGGCGATAGGACTGCATGGCGCGGTAGAAGTCGTAGAAATCGGCGTCCTTGCCAAAGCTCTGCGCGTAGATGCGCGACGCTTCGGCATCGGCGTCCGCCTGCACCACACGGGCGCGACGCTGCCCCTCGGCGGTGATGGTGATCGCCTCCTGCTGGCGCGCGGTCTGCATCCGGCGGAGCGCGCTGTCGAGCGGCGTCCCCTCGGGCAGTTCGGCCTGCTTGATCCGCACATCGACGATCTCGACACCGTACTGGCGCGCGCGACGATCGAGCCCGGTCTGGATATCGTCCATCACCTGATTGCGCTCGGCAGTCAGCAACCGCGCGAACGGCACCTTGCCCAGTTCGTTGCGCAGCGTGGAGCCGAACAACGGACGCAACTGGTTCTGCACCCCTTCCTCGCCACCGGCGGTCGCCAGCATCAGCCGGGGATCGATGACGCGAAAGCGTGCAAAGGCGTCGACGTTCAGCCGCAACTGGTCGCTCGACAGCACCGGCGTGTTTTCCAGATCGAGGTCGAGCGTGCGCTTGTCGACCCAGGTGATGCGATCGAGGAACGGCACGCGCGCGATCAGCCCGGCGCCGGAATTGCCCGGCTGTTCGTTCGCCTGATAGCGATTGACCACCCGGATCGGCTGGGCGAGGCGATAGACCACCGCCTGCTTCGTCTCCGGCACGATCGCGAAGGTCGCGGCCGCCAAGATCACCAGCAGCAACGCGGCGATCCCGAGGAAGACGGGGTTCTTCCAGTTCAGCTCGTTCACTGGCCGGCTCCCGCCTGAACGGTGGGTTGCGGCGCGGCCTGCGCCTCGGGTGCGCGGCGCGCCTGCGGCAACGGCAGATAGGGCACCACGCTGGACGGCTCCACGATCGTCTTGTCGGATTTGGCCAGCACGGCCTCCATGGTCTCGTAATACATGCGGCGACGCGTCACTTCGGGCGCGAGGCGATACTGGGCATAGACGCGGTCGAATGCCGCCGCCTCACCCTGCGCGTTGGCGATCACCTGTTGCGCATAGGAGCGCGCCTTGTTGACCGCGCCGACCGCTTCCTGCTGGGCCGCCGTCACCTTGTTGAAATCGTCGACGATCTGCTGCGGCGCGGCGGCGCGGTTGATCGAGACGCCCTGGATGCGCACGCCGGAACGGTAGCTGTTGAGGATCGACTGCATCGATTCCGCCACCCGCTGCTCGATCGTGGTGCGGCCGGCGCCCAACGCCTGATCCAGCGTGGTGGTGGCGATCACCGCGCGCATCGCGCTCTCGGCGGCGGCGCGCACCGTTTCCTCCGGCTGGGCGAGCTGGAACACGTAGTCGCGCGGATCGCCGATGTTCCAGCGGACCGAGTAGGTGAGGTCGACGATGTTCTGGTCGCCGGTCAGCGCCAGATTGACGCCGTCGCCACGAGGGAAGTTCTCGGTGCGGAACCGCTGCACGTCCACCGTCTGCACGCGTGCGATCGGCGCGGGCGGGGTCAGCTGCACGCCCGGCTGCAAGGTGCCGGCATAGCGGCCGAAATAGGTCACGACGCCGCGCTGCTGCGGCCCGATCTGATGGATGGAGGTGAACAGCAGCCATGCGACCACGATCGCCCCGATCCCGATGCCCCACAGCGCCCGTGGATTGGCCCCGCCGGGCAGGCCGGGAAAGCCGCCGCCGCCACCGCCGCCGGGACCGCGCGCCTTCTTCAGGAACTCGTCGAGCGCGGTAGGACGCGCGGCCCCCTTGCGGCCGCCGGGGGGCAGCGCCCATGGATTGCGCGGGCCGCCGCCATTGCCGCCGTCGTCGCCGGCGCCTCCCCATGGGCCCTTGGGATTGTCGGTGGCAAGGATAGTCGGGCGCTTCCACCAGCGCGGCAGGATCGTCATGCACCCTGTATAGGAAGGCTGACGCGCGAAAAACAGTGCCAAGCGGGACCTGTGTGCCTATCTGCGCGGACATGGCCGATAAAGACAGGATGACGACCGCCATCGCGGCGGTGGCGGGCGACCGCGCGACGGTGCGGATGGATGGCGAGCGGATGGGGGTGGTGCTGGACGCCACCGGCCTGTCCCCCGCCGCCCGCGACGCGCTGGAGGCCGCGGTGCGCGCCGCCGCGCCGGGCGCGCGGGTGATCGTGACGGCGGAACGCACCGGCCGCGCGCTGATCGCGGTGGCCAGCGGCAAGGGCGGGGTCGGCAAGTCGACGATCGCCGCCAATCTGGCCATCGCCCTCGCCCGGCGCGGCCGGCGCGTGGGGATGGTGGATGCCGACATCTACGGCCCCTCGCAACCGAGACTGCTGGGCGCGGAGGGCACGCGGCCACAGGCGCTCGACCAGCAACTGATCCCGGTCGCCACGCCTTATGGCGTGCCGCTGCTGTCGATGGGCCAGCTGGTCGAGCCGGGCCGGGCGATCGCATGGCGCGGGCCGATGACGGCGGGCGCGCTAGGCCAGCTGGTGGAGGGCGCGTGGGGCGCCGCGGATACGCTGGTGGTCGATATGCCGCCCGGCACCGGCGACGTGCAGCTGACCATGGTGCAGAAGCATCGCCCGACCGGCGCGGTGATCGTCTCGACACCGCAGGATCTGGCGCTGATCGACGCCACCCGCGCAATCGACCTGTTCGTGAAGGCGAACGTGCCGATCATCGGGCTGATCGAGAACATGGCCGGTTATCGCTGCCCGCATTGCGGCGAGAATTCCGATCCGTTCGGGCGGGGCGGGGCGGAGGCCGCGGCGGCGGAACTCGGCATCCCGTTCCTAGGGCGAGTGCCGCTGGAACTGGCGATCCGCACCGCCTCCGATGCCGGTCGACCCCCGGCATGGGAGCCGGACGACACGGTCTTCGCCGGGCTGGCCACCCGCGTTGCGGAATGGCTTGCGGCCCGGTAAAACGATTACCGCAGAGGACCGAAGGAAGCGCCGCCATGCCGTTGACCACCGATGCCGATATCCACGACCTGCTCGCCGGCGCGCGCACCATCGCGCTGGTCGGCGCCTCGGACCGGCCAAACCGCCCCTCCTATGGCGTGATGGCGGCGCTGCAACGCCATGGCTACCGCGTGATCCCGGTCAATCCGCAGATCACCGGCGAACATGTCCATGGCGAATTCGTGTTCCGCGAACTGGCGCAACTGGGCGATCCGATCGACATCGTCGACATCTTCCGCAATTCCGCCGCCGCGGGCGAGGTGGTGGATCAGGCGATCGCGGCGGGTGCGAAGGCGGTGTGGATGCAGCTCGGCGTCATCAACCACGACGCCGCCGAACGTGCCGAGGCCGCAGGACTGAAGGTGGTGATGGACCGCTGCCCCGCGATCGAACTGCGTCGGCTCGGCGTACCGTCGGTGGCCTGACTCCGCCGGCATCTTTGCATCTTTATCGACCGACCCGTTTCGGCCACAATCGTGGACCAGACTGCGAATCGGGAGGTACCCATGCTACCATTGATGCTGGCCCTGATCGATGACGTGGATGCACTGGTCCGTTCCGCGCGGACGCTGACCGCCGCCGAACAGCGGTGCGTCGTCGCCGCCGATACCACCGACATCACCGTCTGCGGCCGACGCCGCGCCGACCGGTTTCGGGTGCCGTTCATCGTGTACGAACCCGGCGATCCCCGGCACGAGGGGGTCGCGGCCGAACGTCACCGGCTGCTGGCGAAGACCGATAATTGCCAGGAACGCCGCGCCATCATGGTCAGCTGCGGCTTCGTCGGCGTGACGATGACCAGCGGCGGCGGCAAGACCGCGGTGGGCGGCGCGCGCAAGCTGGCACCGTGACGATGATCGCCCTCGCCCTGCTGCTCGCCGCCGGTCAGGTCGCCACCCCGGCGATGCCGCTGCCCGCCGCGCGCACCCCCGGCACGCCGCCGCAACGGATCATCCTGAGCAATTGCCCCGACGGGGTCGACGGGGAGATCGTCGTCTGCGGCACGCCGGACAAGCCACGCCTGCCCCTGCCCGACGAACGTGGCCCGCCCGATCGGCCGATCCCGTCCAATCCGGGCGTGACGGGCATGGGCGCACTGGCCCAGACGGAAACGCCCTGCGCAACGCTGCAGGGCGGGTGTCAGGCGGGAGTGGACATATTCGGTGCAGGCACCGCCGCGATCCGGCTGGTGGGCAAGCTGATCGATCCGGACAGTTGCTGCGAGCGGCAGGGCGAATCGACCAATCCCGGCATGCTGATCAGCGACGCCGTCGGTGGCCTGAAACGGGCGTTCGGCAAGAAGCCCGACAAATCCGGCCGCGTCGCCATCTCGCTGGACGAGCCGCCCCGCGTATCGACCGAGGGCCGGCTGCTGCCCTGAAGCACCGCAAGCCTGTCCCAGCATGGCTGCCTCACCGGCGGTTCCGGTGAGGCGATAGGTATTTGTGTCGAAGTTCGATATTCGTAGGGGAAAGCGACCGCCCCCTCACCCCAAAATCGGCATCCATAGCGGCTGACCGGCGACGCTTTGCGAACCGCGCAGCCGTTCCAGCGCCTGCGCGACGCAGCGTTCCGGGCCGTCATGCGTCACGATCGCGACCAGCACCCGCCCGTCCTGCGTCGCGCCACGCTGGATCAGGCTTTCGATCGACACGCCCGCATCGCGCATCGCCGCCGCGATCTCGGCGAGCACGCCGACCCGGTCCTCGACCATGAAGCGGACATAGGCGCGGCCGCGCCGCTCGCCGCTGTCAGCCGGGTGGGGGACGGTGAGCGAGGCGGCGGGCATCGCGAAGGGAGGACCATATTCCCCGCGCGCGATATCGATCAGGTCGGCGACCACGGCGCTGGCGGTCGGCCCCTCGCCCGCGCCCGCGCCCTGGAACAGCAGGCGACCGACGAAATTGCCCTCCGCGACCACTGCGTTGGTGGATCCCGTGACGTGCGCCAGCGGATGATCGAGCGGGACGAGATGCGGATGGACGCGCTGGAACAACCCGCCCGTCCCGCTGTTGTCCGGCCCGGATTCCGCCAGCCCGATCAGCCGGATGCGATGTCCCAGCGCCGCCGCCTCGGCGATGTCGGCGCCCAGCACGTGGCGGATGCCCTGCGCGACGACATCGCCGAACGCGGGCCGGGTGCCGAACGCGACGCTGGCGAGGATCGACAGCTTGTGCGCGGCATCGATACCGTCGATGTCGAAGGTGGGGTCCACCTCGGCGAAGCCCAGCGCCTGCGCTTCGGCCAGCACCTCTGCGAAGTCGCGGCCCTCCGCTTCCATCTTGGACAGGATGAAATTGCAGGTGCCGTTGAGGATGCCGTAGACGCGGGCGATCTCGTTCGCCGCCGCGCCGTCGCGCAAGCCCTTGATGACCGGGATGCCGCCGGCGACCGCCGCCTCGAACTTCAGCGCGGCCCCGGCGCGCTCGGCCGCCTCGGCCAGTTCGAGGCCGTGATGCGCCAGCATCGCCTTGTTCGCGGTGACGAGGCCGCGCCCCGCCGCCAGCGTGGCCCGGGCCAGCGTCAGCGCCGGGCCGTCCGACCCGCCGATCATCTCCGCCACGACATCGACGTCGGGATGCGTCGCCAGCGCCGAGGTATCGTCGACCCAGGCGAAGCGCGACAGGTCGATCCCGCGATCCCGGCTCCGGTCGCGCGCGGATATCGCGACGATCTCGATCGCGCGGCCGGCGCGACGGGTAATCAGGTCGCGATTGGCGTCCAGCAACCGGACGACGCCGCCGCCCACCGTGCCCAGCCCGGCCAATGCCACCCGCAATGCTTCCGCCATCGTCGCTCGTTCCCTTGATAGAATGTTGCGACTAGGCGAGCGGGGCGGCTTTGCAAAGCGCCCGCGTTGCCGCCATGCTGTTTCGATGACGACGACCACATCCCGCCCGATCGCCGAACTGACGCTGCGCGGCGTCCTGCTCGGCGGGCTCATCACGCTGCTGTTCACCGCCGCCAACGTCTATCTGGGGCTGAAGGTCGGGCTGACCTTCGCCACCTCGATCCCCGCGGCGGTGATCTCGATGGCGATCCTGCGTTATCTGCCCGGGGCCACGATCCTGGAGAACAACATCGTCCAGACGGTGGCGTCGGCGGCCGGCACGCTGGCGGCGATCATCTTCGTGCTGCCCGGCCTCGTCATGATCGGGTGGTGGCAGGGCTTTCCCTATCTGACGACCGCGGCGATCACCGCCACCGGCGGCATCCTGGGGGTGATGTTCTCCGTGCCGCTGCGCCGCGCGCTGGTGATCGACAGCCCCCTGCCCTACCCCGAGGGCCGCGCCGCCGCCGAAGTGCTGAAAGTGGGCGCCGGCAGTCGCGAGGGCGCGGCGGAAAGCGCGCGCGGACTGTGGACGATCGTGTGGAGCGCGCTGGCGTCCGGCGGGTTCGCGATCCTGACCCAGACCCGGCTGGTCGCGGCGGAGGCGACGATGTGGTTCCGGGTCGGCGCGGGCGCGACCGGGATCGCCGGCGGCCTGTCGTTCGCGCTGATCGGCGCGGGTCATCTGGTCGGCCTGTCGGTGGGGTGCGCGATGCTGGTCGGTATCGTGCTGGGCTGGTGGATCGTGCTGCCGATCCTGACCGCCGCCGCGCCGATGCCCGCCGCCACGCTGGCGGAATGGGCGGGCGGGGTGTTCCGCAGCGACGTGCGCTTCTTCGGCGCGGGCGTGATCGGGGTGGCGGCGATCTGGACGCTGCTCCGCATCATCGGCCCCGTCATCGGCGGTGTCCGGTCCGCGATCGCGGCGTCGCAGGCGCGGGCCGGGGGCGCGATCATCGCGGACGCGGAGCGCGACCTGCCGATCGGGCTGGTCGCGCTCGTGTCGCTGGGGATGCTGGTGCCGATCGCGGTGCTGCTGTGGTCGGTGATCGCCGGAGGGCCGCTGGCGGGATCGGCGGTGGCGCTGATCGCCGGGGCGCTGCTGTTCGTCGTCGTCGTTGGCCTGGTGATCGCGGCGGTGTGCGGATACATGGCCGGGCTGATCGGGGCCTCGAACAGCCCGGTTTCGGGGATCGGCATCCTGTCCGTCCTGGCCGCCAGCCTGTTGCTGGTCGGGTTCTTCGGGCGCGGCACTCCGCCGGATACGACGCAGGCGCTGGTCGCCTATGCGCTGATCGTCACCGGCATCGTGTTCGGCGTGGCGACGATTTCGAACGACAATCTTCAGGACCTGAAGACCGGGCAACTGGTCGGCGCGACGCCGTGGAAGCAGCAGGTGGCACTGGTGCTGGGGGTGATCTTCGGATCGCTGGTGGTGCCGCCGGTGCTCAACCTGCTCGGCTCGACGCTGGGCTTCGTCGGGGCGCCGGGCGCGGGACCGAACGCGCTGGCGGCACCGCAGGCAGCGCTGATCTCCGCGCTGGCGAAGGGGGTGCTGGGCGGCGACCTGAACTGGGCGATGATCGGCTGGGGCGCACTGGCGGGGGCGGGACTGGTGGCGCTGGACGAGGGACTGGGCCGGGCCGGGCGGTTGCGCCTGCCGCCGCTGGGCGTGGGGCTGGGCGTCTATCTGCCGATGTCGGTCACGCTGACGGTGGTGGTCGGCGCGGCGATCGGCGCGGTGTACGACCGCTGGGCCAGACGGAGCGCCGATCCGGAGGCGGCGGAACGGATGGGCGTGCTGGCGGCGACGGGCATGATCGTCGGCGAAAGCCTGTGGGGCGTGGCGTTCGCGGGGATCGTCTATGCCACGGGCAGCGACGCACCGCTGGCGCTGGTCGGCGCCGGCTGGGAAGTGCCCGGTGCGATCGGCGGGACGATCCTGTTCCTTGCCCTGATCGCAACACTATATCGCCAATCGGCACGCGCCACCCGGCATTGAGCAAGCAAGCTGACCTGTCGACACCATTCAACAAACGGTTGTTAAAGTAATCTATACTGATAACATCGTATCTGTTTGGTATAACATCCGTAATGCTTCAATTACGCGGCCCGATTGATTTGCCCTATAGTTTCGATTAGGCGTTTGGCTTGCCATATGGGACGCCGCGACAATGGTTTTCAGCGTTTATCAGGTCGCACCCGAACCGGCGAACGAGGCGATCCGCGAAGCCGCCGTAATCCGGTCCGAGGCGCTGAACGCCACCGGGGTGGCGAAATTACAGGCAGTGGTCGATCGGGCCAGCGCGCTGTTCGATACCAGCATGGCCGCGATCTCGATCGTGTTCCGTGACTGGCAGTATTTGATCGCGACGAAGGGAGTGAAGCCGGGCGTCTATCGGCGTGCGACCTCCTTCTGCGGCCATGCGATCATGACCCCGGACGACGTGTTCCTGGTGGAAGACGCCGCGCGCGATGTCCGTTTTGCCGGAAACCCCAGCGTGCTGGATGATCCCGCAGTGCGTTTCTATGCCGGCGCGCCGTTGCTGGATGCGCAGGGACTGCCGCTCGGCACCCTGTGCGTGTTCGATGGGGCGCCCCGCGATGCATTGCCCCGCGTACAAACCACGATACTTGCCGCCATGGCCCGCGAGATCGTCGCGGTGCTGGGCGATCATGCGGTGATCGCCAAACCGCCCGGCGAGACCATCGAAGCCGAGAGAATCCGCCGGATGTCGATCTGACATGTGATGGACCGGCCGGCTCGACCCCGGGCCGGTCCATGACCCGTCACATGGCGGCGAGCAGATCCGCGATCGGGACGAAGGCGAACCCGATCGAACTGTCGGCGATGCCGTAAGGCAGGAACAGCCGGTCGCCGTGGCGGATCGCGCCGCAGGAATAGACGACGTTGGGGACATACCCCTCACGGTCCTGATCCTTCGCCGCCAGCAGGGGCTGCTGCATCCGGCCGATCACCTTCGAGGGATCGCGCTTGTCGAGCAGCACCGCACCGATCGAGTATTTGCGCATCGCGCCGACGCCGTGCGTCAGCAGCAGCCAGCCCTCGTCCAGCTCGATCGGCGGACCGCAATTGCCGATCTGCACCAGTTCCCACGGATATTGCGGCGTCAGAATCTTAACGCCGTCATCCCAATGGGTCAGATCGTCGGACTTCAGCAGGAACAGGTTCTCCCCGTCCGACCGGCCGATCATCATATACCGGCCGTCGACCATGCGCGGGAACAGCGCCATGCCCTTGTTGCGGCTGGCATTGCCCGTCATCGGCACCAGATCGAACGCCCGGAAATCGCGCGTGCGCATCAGTTCGGACTGGATCTGCGAACCGTTATAGGCGGTGTAGGTACCGATCCATTCCCAGCTGCCGTCGTCATGCTGGAAATGGACGATGCGCAGATCCTCCAGCCCCTTGGACTGGGCGCCGGTCATCGGGAAGATCACCGTGCCCGACAGCGTCGAATCGCGGTGGCGATAGACGGTGATCGGGCCTTCGGGCATCGTCTCGTAATCGGTGCCGACCGCGTCGGTGGCGGTCGCGAAGGGCGGTTCGGGCGCCAGCTTCATCTGGTTGCCGTCGGTAATGATCCCCTCGCGGAAGGCGACGGACGAGATATGCCCCTCCCCCACCGCGCGCATCGACATCAGGATGCGCAGCGACCCCGGCGGCATCCCGGACTGGTCGAAATGCGGCACCGCGCTGGGGTTCATCAGCGCGGCGGCGGCATAGCTGTATTCGTGGCAGAAATAGGCGCCGATCAACTGCCGTTTCTCGTCGCCGATCTCGGTGCCGTTCAGGTTCAGCAGTTCCTCGATCTCGTCGTAACGGGTCATGAAGACACGACGCGTCTGCCAATGGCGCGCCTCGAAATCCTTCAGCACCACTTCCAGCTGCTCGCGTGCCTCGGCCGGGGTCATCTTCAACACCTCGGCGACCAGCCGCTCGGTACGGCTGGGCATACCGCCGCTGCCGCCCCACGCGATATGGAAGGGCCGCACCACCACCCGTGACGGATCGGCATGCAACCGTAGTTCGTGATTGACCAGATTCATCGCAGGAACATCGCCTCGTCCGTGAGCGGCCGTCATGGCCATCGCAAGCGAGGCTATGCGACGACGCGGGATGTCCCTGCCACGGAGACGGGGCGTTGCGAAAGCCCCGAAATCGCACAATTCGCCAGTTGCAGCGCCAGGATCGACTCTGCGCCCTGGTTTCGGTTGAGTCCGGTCGGCATCAGCCCGTCGAAACAGCCGCCATCGGCCGGGCTAGCGAGCGGCAGGTCGAGGTCGTTGAGGCCGATGAACCAGCCATAGGCACGCTCCGCCTCCTGCACCCAACGCGTGTCGCCGGTCGCCTCATAGGCGGCGATGCAGGCATCGACCGTCGCCTGCGCTTCCAGCGGCTGCTGGTCGAACTGCAGGGGCGGCGAATAGGCGGGGCGGTTGAAGCTTTCCGTACCGACCGCGCGGAACCGACCCTCGGGCGAGGTCTGGCGCGCACAGATCCAGTCCAGCGTCGACAGGGCGCATTCGATCAGGTCGCGGCGGTCCAGTGCCTGTCCGGCGCGGATCAGCGCTTCCGGCAGACGGGCATTGTCATAGGCGAGAACGATCTCGAACCACTGCCACTCGGGCCGTCGCGTCTCTTCGAGCAACTGGAGGTGCATGTCGGGAAAGCGTTGCAGGATCGATCGCGACAGTTCGTGGCCCGGCTTCGCCTGCAACATCGCCGCCGCCCCCAGCATCGCGAAGGATTGCGCGCGCGGCGATCCCAGATCGAACGCGATGCTGCCGGTGGTATCGAACATCGCGCTCGCCCAGTCGCGATGCTTGGGATCGCGCGCGTCGCGGGCCGTGACACCCAGTGCCCAGAGCGTGCGGCCGTTGGAATCCTCGGACCCCTCGTCCTCGCACCATGTCCGGTCGAAGTTCATGAAATTGCGGAAACGGCGCTTGTCCGGATTCCAGGCATATTGCACGAACGAGGCGTAGATCGTGGTCCACTTGTCCCGCGCCACCGCGTCCATGTCGGCGATCGCACTGACCAGCATCAGCGCGCGGGCATTGTCGTCGATGCAATAGCCATGGCGGCGATCGGGCACCGAATAGATCGAATGCTGCAACATGCCGGTCGAGTCGCTCATGCGTTCGACCGCGGCGAAGTCGGGGGCCAGCGCCTTCAGCCCGGGAGCGGGCTTGGCGATGCGTCGCGGGCGGCCGGCTACCGCTGCCTCGGTCTCCCGCATCGTCGCTTCGGCCAGACGCGGCCAGATCATCGTGCGGCCACGGGCATAGGCCCGCGCCGCCAGCCGGTGCCGGTCGCGATCGTTGGACAGGAGGGAGTCGATCTCGCGCGCGAAGGCGGCGACGTCCCCGAAATCGACCAGCACGCCGTGCCCATCGGCCAGGATTTCGGTAGCGTGGACGTAAGGGGTCGACACCACCGGCTTGCCGATGCCGACCGCATAGGACAACGTTCCGCTCGTGATCTGGGCAGGGTTGGTATAGGGCGTCGCATAGATGTCGGCGGCTTCGAGATAGCCGATCAGTTCGTCATGCTCGACAAAGGCATCGATGAACTGGACATTGTCCGCCACGCCATGCTGCGCCGCCAGCGCCTTCAGGCGATCGCGATATTTCTCGCCCTCGTGCGCGACGAGGTTCGGGTGGGTGGCGCCCAACACCACGTACAACAAGTCGGGATGGCGCTCGACGGCGGCCGGCAAGGCCGCGATCATCGTCTCGATCCCCTTGTTGGGCGCGAGCAGACCGAAGGTCAGCACCACCTGCCGCCCCTGCCAACCGAACCGGTCCTTGACCGTGGCGGGATCGACCAGCGCCCGGTCGGGGACGCCGTGCGGGATCATCACGACCTGACGGAGATTGGCGCCATAGACGCGCTGGAGGATATCGCGTCCCCGCTCCGCCATCACGATGATCTTGGCGGCGCGGCGCAGCAGCCCTTCCAGCACGCGGCGTTCGTCCGCGCTGGGCTTCTCCAGCACGGTATGCAGCGTCACGATGACCGGCAAGGTCGTGCGGTCGAGCAGCGCGAGGATATGCTCACCGGCGGGGCCGCCATAGATGCCGTATTCGTGCTGAATCCAGATCGCCTGCGCGCCGCTCGCCTCGATCGTCCGGGCGGTGTCGAGATAGGCCGACAGATCCTGTTCGGGTATCGTGCCGACCACCGCATCGGGATAGTCGTAGCGGCCGACATGGTCGTCCATCGCGTAGACATCGACCTGCACGTCGGGAAAGCGATCGCGCACCGCGGTGTAGACATCGGTCGTGAAGGTCGCGAGCCCGCACTGGCGTGGCAGGAAATTGCCGATCAACGCCAGATGCCTGATTGCCGCCGCCTCCACCGATACCGCCATCGCCGTTCCTCTTGTCGGGTGTGGGCGCATGGATACACCACCGCCCTATCACCGCGATAAACCGTTCAGCGATCAGAAAGTTTCACCTCCGTGACGCGGTGCAGCACGATGTGTCGCCGATGACGCGTCCGAACCCCCGGAGTCTGTTTCGAAACTCGCGAAAGGGCGAGTTTCGGAGGCGCTCAGCCCCGCCCGCGATAGGGCGCGACGCCCTGATCCGGCAGCCAGCAACTGGCGGGGGGAGTCCCGGACTGCCAGAACACGTCGATCGGGATGCCGCCGCGCGGATACCAGTAGCCGCCGATCCGCAGCCAGCGCGGCTGCATCTCCTCGAACAGGCGCTCGCCGATGCCGACGGTGCAGTCCTCGTGGAACGCGGCATGGTTACGGAAGCTGCCGAGGAACAGCTTGAGCGACTTCGATTCGACGATGGTCTTGCCGGGTACGTAGTCGATCACGAGATGCGCGAAGTCCGGCTGCCCCGTCACCGGGCACAGCGAGGTGAACTCGGGCGCGGCGAAGCGCACCATATAGGTGCGGCCGGGGCGCGGGTTGGGAACATAATCCAGCACCGCCGCTTCGGGGGAGGCGGGCAGTGCGCTGGTCTGGCCGAGGTGCATAGGGGTCATCCCCGACCATGTAGGAGGTACGGACCGCGATGAAAACGCTGATCCCGATATTGGGCGACCAGCTGTCGCTCGACCTGTCGGCACTGGCGGGCGCCGATCCCGCCGACAGCGTGCTGCTGATGATGGAGGTGGCGGACGAAACCGGGTATGTGCGCCATCACCGCAAGAAGATCGTCTATATCCTGTCGGCGATGCGGCATCACGCCGCCGCGCTGACCGCGGCCGGCTGGACCGTCGATTACGTCAGGCTGGACGATCCCGATGCCGCCGACAGCTTCACCGGGGAGATCGCCCGCGCCATCGCCCGCCACGCGCCCGACCGCATCGTCGTGACGGAGGCGGGCGAGTGGCGCGTGGCGGCGATGCTCGACAGCTGGGAAACGCTGTTCGGCCTGCCGGTCGACATCCGTGCCGACACCCGGTTCGTGGCGAGCCATGCCGACTTCGCCGACTGGGCCGACGATCGTGCCACCCTGACGATGGAGTATTTCTATCGCCTGATGCGCCGGCGCACCGACCTGTTGATGGAGGGGGACAAGCCGGTCGGCGGGCGCTGGAACTTCGACAAGGAGAACCGCAAACCGGCGGCACGCGACCTGCTGATGCCCCGGCCCCACATATTCCCTCCCGATGCAATCACGCAGGAAGTGATCGATCTGGTGCAGGCCCGTTTCGCGGATCACCCCGGCGCGCTCGACGGGTTCGATTACGCCGTGACCGCCGGGGATGCCGAACGACAGGCCGCCGCCTTCTTCGCCCATGCGCTGCCGCATTTCGGCGATTACGAGGATGCGATGCTGACCGGCGAGCGGTTCCTGTGGCATTCGATCCTCAGCCCCTACATCAATTCGGGGCTGCTCGACCCGCTCGACCTGTGCCGCCGGGCGGAGGCGGAATATCGCGCCGGTCGCGCGCCGCTCAATTCGGTGGAGGGCTATATCCGCCAGATCATCGGCTGGCGCGAGTTCATGCGCGGCATCTACTGGCGCGAGGGGCCGGATTATGTCGACCGCAACTTCCTGGATCATCACCGCCCCCTGCCCGGCTGGTACTGGACCGGCGATACCGACATGCACTGTCTGGCGGAGGCGATCGGCCAGACGATGGAGACCGCGCACGCGCACCACATCCAGCGGCTGATGGTGACGGGCAATTTCGCGCTGCTGATCGGCGCGGATCCGGCGGCGGTGCATCGCTGGTATCTGGAAGTCTATGTCGACGCCTATGAATGGGTCGAGTTGCCCAACACGCTGGGGATGAGCCAGTTCGGCGATGGCGGGCTGGTGGGGTCGAAACCCTATATCTCGTCGGGCGCCTATATCGACCGGATGTCGGATTATTGCCGCCATTGCCGCTACGACGTGAAGCAGCGGATCGGGCCGGATGCCTGCCCCTTCAACGCGCTGTACTGGGACTTCATCGCGCGGCACGAGGACAGGCTGGCCGACAACCACCGCATGGCGATGCCGTACCGCACCTGGGCCAAACAGTCGCCAAAAGCACAGGCGGCCACCCGGGCACAGGCGGCGGCATTCCTCGACAGTCTCGACGCGGGGGGCGACGCCGGTTACTGATCGGCGATGGACCCGCTGGTATCCGCCGACTGGCTTGCCGATGCGCTCGGTGGCCCCGATCTGATCGTCGTCGATGCGACGTTGCTCGACCCGGCCCTGGGGCGCGATGCACGGGACGAACATCGTGCGGGGCATATTCCCGGCGCGGTGTTCCTCGATCTGGCCGCGTTGCGCGATACCGCGTCGCCTCTGCCCAACATGCTGCCGGATGCCGCGCAGGTCGCCGCGCATTGCGGCGCGCTGGGGATCGGCGACGGGATGCGGATCGTGCTGTACGACGATTCGCCGTGGCGAAGCGCGGCGCGCGCGTGGTGGTTGTTGCGCAGCTACGGCATCGGCGATGTCGCGATCCTCGACGGCGGGCTGGCGGCGTGGCGCGCGGCGGGGCATCCGCTGGAAACCGACACCGTCATTCCGGTGGCGCGCACGCTCACGCCGCGACTCGATACCGCTCGCTGGCGCGACCTGGCGCAGGTCCGCGCCAATCTGGCGAGCGGGGCGGAGCAACTGGTCGATGCCCGCTCGGCTGCCCGCTTCACGGGCGCGGAGGGCGATCCGCACGGTGCCGCCCCCGGCCACATCCCCGGATCGCGCAACATCCCCTATGCGCGGTTCTTCGACGCCGACGGCCGGTGGAAGCGCGGCGACGATCTCGCCGCGACGCTGGCCGGCCTCGATCCCGATGCACCGGTGATCGCGACCTGCGGGTCGGGCATCACCGCCGCGGTGATCGCGTTCGGCCTGCACCTGACCGGGCGCGAGGCGGCGATCTATGACGGCAGCTGGTCCGAATGGGGCCGCGATCCCTCCACTCCCAAGGCGACCGGTTCCGATGAAGCATGATCCCGATACCCGGCCGGCCACGCAGGTGGTGCAGGCCGGCCGCCGCCCGGAATGGACCGGCGGCATCGTCAACCCGCCGGTGTGGCGCGCCTCGACCATCCTGTACGATTCGGTCGCCGATCTGCGGTCGGCGGCGGGCGTCGACACGCATCATCGCCTGTTCTACGGCCGGCGCGGCACGCCGACCCAGTGGTCGCTGGCGGAGGCGCTGACGGAACTGGAGCCGGGGGCGGAGGGGACGTTCCTCTACCCGTCCGGCGTCGCGGCGATCGCCGCCGCGCTGCTCGCCACCCTGTCGCCGGGCGACGAACTGCTGGTGCCCGACAGCGCCTATGATCCGACGCGCGGCTTCGCGACGGGGATGCTGGCGCGGTTCGGCATCGCCACCCGCTTCTACGATCCGCTGGTCGGCGCCGGGATCGCCGACCTGATCGGCCCGGCGACGCGGGCGATCTTCATGGAAAGCCCCGGCAGCCTGACGTTCGAGGTGCAGGACGTGCCCGCGATCGTCGCGGTCGCCCGGGAACGCGGGCTGGTGACGCTGCTGGACAACACTTGGGCGACGCCGTTGCTGTTCCCGGCGATCGCCCACGGCGTGGACTATGCGATCCTCGCCTGCACCAAATACATCGTCGGCCATTCCGACGTGATGCTCGGGTCCGTCACCGCCGGGCCGGGCCGCTTCGCCGCCCTGCGCGACACCAGTTTCCAGCTTGGCCAGCACGTCGCGCCCGATGACGCATGGCTCGCCAGCCGGGGTCTGCGCACCATGGCGGTGCGCCTGCGCCAGCATGGAGAAAGCGCGCTGGCGATCACCCGCTGGCTGGCGGACCGGCCGGAGGTCGCCGCCGTGCTCCACCCCGCCCTGCCCGACTGTCCCGGCCATGATGTGTTCGCCCGCGATTTCCACGGGGCATCGGGGCTGTTCTCGTTCGTGCTGAACGGCGGCGACGATGCCGCGCGGGCCGCGCTGATCGACGGGCTGACCCATTTCGGCATCGGCTATAGCTGGGGCGGTTACGAAAGCCTGGCGCTGCCCGTCGACCCGCATCGCCATCGCACCGTCACCCGCACCGATCGCGCCGGGCCGATGATCCGCCTGCAGATCGGGCTGGAGGACCCCGCCGACCTGATCGCCGACCTCGACCGCGGCCTTGCCCGCTTCGCCGCCGCGCGGGGGTAAGGCAGCGACCGCTGTGTCGCCTGCGCAACAACCGGTCCCGAACCGGCTGGATCGCGCAACGAATCCCTTGTGCGGGTGCAAAGCCGCTGGCATGTCGCCCCCGTCGGCGGAAAGATCGCGCACGGGTTTGACCCGGTACAGATGCGGCATCCCCGATATGCAGGCGTGAACATCGGATTCATCCCATGAAGGGGACAACGATGCGCTTCTCGCACCTTCTGGCCGGCGGGCTTTGCCTGATGGCCGCTACTCCCGCTCTCGCGCAGGAGGAAACCGCTCCTCCCCCGCCCGTCACCGTCACCGGCTCGGTCGGCCTCGTCTCGGACTATCGCTTTCGCGGCGTGTCGCAATCGGATCGCAACCTGGCGGTGCAGGGCGGCGTGACGATCGCCCATGAAAGCGGGCTCTACATCGGCACATGGGCATCAAACCTGGCGGGCTGGGGCACGTTCGGCGGCGCCAACATGGAACTCGACCTGATCGCTGGCTACAAGCTGCCGGTCGGCGGCGGTACGCTGGATGTCGGGGCGACGTGGTACATGTACCCCTCCGGCTTCGACAACACCGACTTCATCGAACCCTATGTGAAGCTGTCCGGCACGCTCGGCCCCGCCAGCCTGACCGCCGGTGTCGCCTATGCCCCCAAGCAGGAGGCGCTGGGCGCCTGGTCGTCGACCGGCGCGATCGCCGCCAATGTCGATTACGACAACGGCATCGGTTACGACAATCCCGGCGACAAGAACGACAATCTGTACCTGTGGGGCGACGCCGCCGCCGCCATCCCGAACACCGGCCTGACCGCCAAGGCGCATATCGGTTATTCGAACGGCAACAAGGGCCTGGGACCGTTCGCGACCAGCGTCGCGCCGACCGGCGAGTATTTCGACTGGCTGATCGGGGCGGACTACGCGATCAAGGGTACGCCGCTGACGCTGGGTGTCGCCTATACCGATACCGACATCAGCAAGGCCGATTCCGCCTATCTCCAGCCCAGCTTCAGCAAGGGTCAGGACGGGGCGGGCACGATCGCCGGCGCGACGGTGGTGTTTTCGCTCACCGCCGCGTTCTGAGCGGACGGGCGGCGCGTCCCGTTCGGGGGACCGGGATGCGCCGCCCGTTAGCGCGTGATAACATCAGGTCGAACCAGATATCCGTCATGGCGGGCGCGGCGAAGCAATCCAACGTGTCCTGATCCGGCACTGAATTGCTTCGCCGCGCTCGCCATGACGGATTGGGTCAGGCCAATGTCATCCTGCCATAGACCATGAAAAAGCCCCGTCTGCGACCATCGCAGGCGGGGCTTTTTCACTACCGGTCGCGCGGGTAGCGCGTCCGTAATCACGGACGCGGCGTCGGGCTTGCCGTCGGCGCGGGGGCTGCGGTCGTACCGCCGGCGGTGGCGCGCGCGTCCTGCCCGTCGCTCGCCGGGGCGGCGACGATCGCGCGGGTGGCCGCCCCCTTGTCGACCACGTTGGTGCCGGGATCGCCGACCGACGAGCGGATGCCCGGATCGGCGGCGTCGACGCCCGCCTCGCTCAGCGTCGCGGTTTCGGCGGCGCTGCGCGGCGCGCGGCCCCCAAACAGCGCATCCAGCGTCTGCGTCTGTCCCTGCGCGTCCTGCGGACGGGCGGCGCCCGGCTGCGGCGGGACCAGCGCGTAATCGGGCGGGATCACCAGCGGTGCCTGCCGCGCGACCGCGAACTCGTCGGGCCGGGCCCGATCGAGCGACTTGCCCGCGCACCCCGACAGGAGCGCAAGCCCCGCGGCCAGAACAACGACGTTACGCATGGGGACTCTCCACAATAGGCTGAGGCTTGTCGCGGGTCAGCAGCGCACGGACGAGCAGCACCAGCACTCCCACCGTAATCGCCGCATCCGCGACATTGAAGACCAAAAACGGACGCCAGTCGCCGATATGCAGATCGGCGAAATCGACCACGAAACCGAACCGGATGCGATCGAGGATATTGCCGAGCGCCCCGCCCAGCACCAGCCCCAGCGCGATCTGGTCGGTCGGGTGCTTCTCGCGCGTCATCCACACCGCGACGCCCGCCGCGATCAGCGCGGTCATCGCGACCAGCGCCCAGCGGCTGGCGTCGCTGTCCGCCGAGAGCAGCCCCAGCGAGACGCCGACATTGGGCACGAAGCGCAGCGCGAAGAACCCGGTGATCTCGCGCGCGGCGCCGAGATGATCGATTCCCAGCGGCCCGGTGATCGCCCATTTGCTCAACTGGTCGGCCGCGAACAGCGCGACCGCCGCGACGATCCCGCGCACCGGCAGCATCATGCCACCACCGTCGCGCAACGATCGCACAGCGCGCCGTCCACCGTCACTTCGGGCAGATGCCGCCAGCAACGGCCGCACTTGTGCTTGTCCGTCGGCGTCACCGTCACCTCGACCCCGGCGGCCGGCGTGTCGCCCGGTGCGACCTCGACCGAGGCGGCGATGCAGAGTTCGGTGAACACATCCAGCCCGACCTCCTCGATCGCGCGCAGCGGCGGGGCGAGCGGGATGCGGACACCCAGATCGGCCTCCAGCCCGGTCCGCACGCGCTTTTCGCGCCGGGCGCTTTCCAGCGCGACGTTGATATCGCCGCGCACCAGCCGCAGCGTCCGCCACCGCTCGACCAGCCCGGCATCCACCGCCAGATCGGGCAGCACCGGCCATTCGAGCAGATGGACCGACGCCTCCTCGTCCGGGAAGCGCGTCTGCCACACTTCCTCGGCGGTGAAGCACAGCACCGGCGCGGCATAGCGGACCAGCGCGTGGAACAGCGTGTCGAGTACCGTCCGGTAGGCACGGCGCACCGGGCTGTCGGCGGCGTCGCAGTACAGGCTGTCCTTGCGCACGTCGAAGAAGAACGCCGACAGGTCCTCGTTGGCGAAATCGGTCAGCAGCCGGATATAGCGATTGAACTCATAGCCCGTCGCCGCCTCGCGCAGCTCGATGTCGAGCATCGCCAGCCGATGCAGGACATAGCGTTCCAGCTCCGGCATCGCCGCCGGCTCGATCTTCTCCGCGTCGGTGAAGCCGTCGAGCGCGCCCAGCAGATAGCGGAACGTGTTGCGCAGCTTGCGATAGGCGTCGGACGCGGTGGCCAGCACCTCCTTGCCGATCTTCACGTCGTCGAAATAATCGGTGGAGGCGACCCACATGCGCAGGATATCCGCACCGCTCTCGCCGATCACCTTCAGCGGATCGACGACGTTGCCGAGCGATTTCGACATCTTGCGCCCCTGCCCGTCGAGCGCGAAGCCGTGGGTCAGCACCGCGTCATAGGGCGCACGGCCCCGCGTGCCGCAGCTTTCCAGCAACGACGACTGGAACCAGCCGCGATGCTGGTCGGACCCCTCCAGATACAGGTTCGCGCGGGTGCCCTCCCCGTAGCGCGCCTCGACGGTGAAGACGTGGGTGCAACCCGAATCGAACCACACGTCGAGGATGTCGCGCTGCGGCTCGTACGCGGCCAGATCGTGGTCGCTACCCAGCAGCGCCTGATGATCCGCGGTGAACCACGCATCCGCCCCGCCATCGCGGAAGGCGGCGACGATGCGGGCGTTGACGGCCGGATCGTTCAGATACTCGCCGGTCTGGCGATGGACGTAGAGCGCGATCGGCACGCCCCATGCCCGCTGGCGGCTGATGACCCAGTCGGGACGGCCCTGCACCATCGAGGTGATGCGGTTCTCGGCCCGCGCGGGCACCCACTTCGTGGCGGCGATGGCGTCTAGCGCGATCTCGCGCAACGTGGCGCCGTTGCTGGACCCAGGCCCTTCGACTTCGCTCAGGGCGAACGGCGTAGGGGCATCTTCATCTCCACCCCCGTTCGTGCTGAGCGAAGTCGAAGCACCCTGCGCCCGGTCCATCGGAATGAACCATTGCGGCGTCGCGCGGAAGATCACCTTCGCCTTCGACCGCCACGAATGCGGATAGCTGTGCGAGAAGTCGTCGCTGGCCGCCAGCAAGGCGCCGACGCCACGCAGGTCGGTGCAGATCGGCCCGTCCGCACCGACGAATTTCTTGTTGATAACCGAGCCCTGCCCGCCCAGCCACGCCCAGTCCGCGCGGTACATGCCCGCGCCGTCGACCGCGAAGACGGGATCGATGCCGTATTGCTTGCACAGCAGGAAATCGTCCTCGCCGTGATCGGGCGCCATATGCACGAGGCCGGTGCCCGCATCGGTCGTGACGAAATCGCCCGGCAGGAACGGGCGCGGCTTGGCGAAGAAGCCGCCGAGGGCGTGCATCGGGTGGCGCGCGGTGGCGCCTTCTAGTTGCGAGCCTTTGATCGTCCAGTGTGGCGCGCTATTGATGTCTTCATTTCGAAGACCGGTACGCTTTTCAAAATCTCCGACCAAATCCATGGCAACCAGAACTTGGATCAGACGATCATCCGAAGCCATCCAATAGGCACCATACTCGATCTCAGGTCCGTAACTCAGCGCCTGATTGACCGGGATCGTCCACGGCGTCGTCGTCCAGATCACCGCATGGGCGCCGACCAGTTCGGGCGCGTTGGGCGCGTCGACGATCTCGAACGCGACGTCGATCTGGGTCGACACCACGTCCTCATATTCGACCTCCGCCTCGGCCAGCGCGGTCTTTTCGACCGGCGACCACATCACCGGCTTGGCGCCGCGATAGAGCTGGCCGCTCTCGGCGAATTTCAACAGTTCGCCGACGATCGCCGCCTCGGCGTCGTACTTCATCGTCAGATACGGGTCGGCCCAGTCGCCCATGATGCCCAGACGCTGGAACTGCTCACGCTGCACCGCGACCCATTTCTCGGCATAGGCGCGACATTCGGCGCGGAACTGCTCGACCGGCACGTCGTCCTTGTTCAGCTTCTTCGCGCGATACGCCTCCTCGACCTTCCATTCGATCGGCAGGCCGTGACAGTCCCAGCCTGGGACATAGGGCGCGTCCTTGCCCATCAGCGACTGGCTGCGGACGATGATGTCCTTCAGCACCTTGTTCATCGCATGGCCCATATGGATGTCGCCATTGGCGTAGGGCGGGCCGTCGTGGAGGATGAAGCGTTCGCGCCCGGCGCGCGCCGCGCGCAGCCGGTCGTACAGCCCGATCCGCGCCCAGCGATCGAGGATCGCCGGCTCCTTGGCGGCGAGACCCGCCTTCATCGGAAAGTCGGTCTTCGGCAGGAAGACGGTGTCGCGGTAATCCCGTTGGGGGGCGCCAGCGGGTTCGGGGGTGGGTTTGGTTGCGTCGGTCATGGGTGCCCGCCGCTTAGAACCTCCCGCGCCCGCGCACAATCGGCCTCCATCTGCGCCATCAGCGCATCGAGGCCATCGAACTTCGCCTCGGGTCGCAGATACTCGATCAGTTCGACCTCGATCGTCTGCCCGTACAGTTCGCCGGCGAAGTCGAAGAAATAGGGTTCGAGCAGTTCCTTGGGCGGCTCGAACTGCGGCCGGATGCCCAGATTCGCCGCGCCGTTCAGCACCCGCCCGTCCGCCAGCCGGCCGCGCACCGCATAGATGCCGTAGGCGGGGCGCAGATACTTGCCCATGTTCAGGTTGGCGGTAGGGTAACCGATCGTGCGGCCAACCTTGTCGCCATGTTCCACCACGCCCCGGATCGCGAACGGCCGGGTCAGCAACCGGGCAGCGGCGACCGGGTCGCCGGCGCGCAGCGCGTCGCGGATGCGGGTGGAGGACACCGGCTCGCCGTCCAGCGTGACCGGGCCGATCGCGGTGGCGTGAAAACCGTGGCGCAGTCCCGCGTCGCGCAGCAGGGCGACATCGCCGCCCTTGTGCCGGCCGAAGGTGAAATCCTCCCCCGTCACCACCCCGCCGACGCCCAGCGCCGCGACCAGCCGCCGTTCGACGAAATCGGCCGCGGTCAGCGCGGCGAGATCGCCATCGAAGCGGAACACCACCATCGCATCCGCCCCCGCTAGGGCGAACAGCCGTTCGCGCTGGTCGAGTGTGGTCAGCCGGAACGGCGGCGTATCGGGGCGGAAATGGCGCACCGGATGCGGATCGAACGTCGCGACCAGCGCCGGCCGCCCCTCCGCGCGGGCGCGCGCGATGGCGGCCCCCACCACCGCCTGATGTCCCAGATGGAACCCGTCGAAATTACCGAGCGCGACGATCCCGCCGGCAAGATCGCGCGGAATGGCCGAGCCGCCGTCAAGCCGCTGCATCGCCGCGCTCTAGCGGCGTCGAAGGCGGATGGCGAGTGGGTCCGCTATCGGACCAGTGTCACGAAGCTGTAGGCCGGCCGGTCGCCGTCCGCCGCGTGATCCTCGCGGAAAATCTCGCGCCAGCCGGTGAAGGCCGGGACGACCACGTCACCGGTCGGCGTGGCATGGACTTCGGTCAGTTCGATGCGGTCCGGGGTGAACAGCGCGAAGATCTCCGCGCCGCCGATCACCGCGGCATCGTTCCCCGCCAGCACCAGCGCATCTTTGGGGGAATGCACCACCTCCGCACCGGTGGCCCGCCACGCCGGATCGCGGGTCATCACGATATGCCGACGACCGGGCAAGGGCGCGGGAAAACTGTCGAAGGTGCGGCGACCCATCACCATCGCCCGACCCAGCGTCTGCGCCTTGAACCGTTTCAGGTCGGCCGGGATATGCCAGGGCAGGCGACCATCGATACCGATGACGCCGTTGTCGGCCCGCGCGAGGTGGAAGCTGATCATCGGTGCCTTATGGCGACACCCGACAGATTGAGACAGCCCGACCGGTAGCATCCTGCCGCGCGGGCATCCTGTCCCGTTCCGGGACCGACGCCGTCGGTCTCATCCAAATGGCGTATTGCGTGCTGGTGATGACAGCGCCCATGGCCAATTCGGCTTCATTGCCAAGGGGGTAACCGGGGGGTTTTACCATGAAGACAATATCGATACGCCGCTTTGCAACGATGGCCGGCATGGCCTGTGCAGCCTTTATCGCCGCCTCACCGGCCGCGGCAGTGGTGATGGTCGCGACATACCGGGGCACGGTGGCGGCCGGTGTGGATACGGCGGGGTTGTTCGGTGGCGGCTCGCTGGCCGGCAAGGCGTATGAGGCGATGTACACCTATAACACCGATGATTTCTCGGGCGACATCGACGGGAGTTCCTACGAAACCAAACATGTCGTTACCGGACGGTACAGCCTGACCATCGACGGGACGACGGTCGGCGACGTATCCCAGTTGACCATCCGGCTGGGCGACGAGCGCCCCGCCCGGAACGGCGCCCCGATAACTCATGATCTGGTCGGACACGGCACCCAGGTCGTGCCCGGCGATACCGGATCGCGACTTTCCCTGTTCGTGATCGACGAACTGGATTTCGTAGACGGCCTGTCGCCGACGCAGACGATCGAGTACCGGCGGGACTTCCGGTTCTTCGAAAACGGTGGGACGTTCACCTATGCCGATGGTTCGGAAATCTTTTTGGACGCGACGCGCGTCGACATCATTCCCGCTGCGATCGCGGCGGTGCCCGAGCCGGCAAGCTGGGCGCTGATGCTGGCCGGTTTTACCATGGTCGGTACGGCGATGCGGGTCCGGCGGCGGCGCGTGGCGTTCGCCTGATACGCGTAACGCGGTCTGACGACGGCGCCGTCAGACCGCGACCGGCGCCTTGATATGCGGCTGCGCGACGTAATCGTGCAGCACGAAATCGCCTTCGTCATAGCCGTCGATCGCATCGGGCCGGCGCAGTATCTCCAGCCGGGGCAACGGCCCGGGCGGGCGCGTCAATTGCAGTTCCGCCTGCTCCAGATGGTTGAGGTACAGGTGGCAATCACCGCCGGTCCAGATGAAGTCGCCCACCTCCAGCCCGCATTGCTGCGCCAGCATGTGCGTCAGCAGCGCATAGCTGGCGATGTTGAACGGCACGCCGAGGAAGATATCCGCCGACCGCTGGTAGAGCTGCAACGACAGCCGGCCGTTCGCGACATGGGTCTGGAACAGGCAGTGGCAGGGCGACAGCGCCATCGCGTGCAGTTCGCCCGGATTCCACGCGGTCACGATCTGGCGGCGGGATGACGGGTTGTCGCGGATCGTCGTGACCAAGTCGGCGATCTGATCGAGATGGCGGCCGTCCGCCGTTTCCCAGTCGCGCCACTGCTTGCCATAGACCGGGCCGAGATCGCCCGCCTCGTCCGCCCACTCGTTCCAGATGCTGACCCGGCGGTCCTGCAACCATTTGACGTTGGTGTCGCCGCGCAGGAACCACAGCAGCTCGACGATGATCGAGCGCAGGTGAAGCTTCTTGGTCGTCAGCACCGGGAAACCGGCGGACAGGTCGAACCGCATCTGATGCCCGAAGACGGAACGGGTGCCGGTGCCGGTGCGGTCCATCTGCACCGCGCCGTCGTCCAGCACGCGACGCATCAGATCGAGATATTGTTTCATGGATGCATCGTCCGGGCAGGAGCGGGGGCGGGCGATTGCAGCCGGCACGGCTTGATCGCGGCGGGTTCGGGCCGTGGCCCCTCCGCCCGGAACGTCGCCATATAGCCGCCCGCGCTGCGCATCGGCACCTGCGATACCTGCACATAGCCGACCGCGGCGAACTCGCACGCCAGCAGCGGCGGCGGCGTGCCGTGCGCCTGGGTGGGACGGTTGGCGTCGACCACTACGACCAGACCGTTCGGCTTCAGCGAGGGCCGCAGCCGCCACAGGAATTCATAGGGCTGGGCGATCTCGTGATACATATGGACCATCAGCACCCGGTCGAAACTGGCATCGGGCAGCTTGGGGTCGGCAGCCTCGCCCAGCCGGACGCTGACATTATCGAGCCGTTCGCGCGATACCCGTTCGGCCAGCTGGTCGCGGGTGGCGGCGACGATATCCTCGGCCAGCACGCGCCCGTCCTCGCCGACCCGCGCGGCGAGGCGGATCGTGTAATAACCCTCGCCCGCGCCGATATCGGCGACGGTCATGCCACGGCGGATTTCGGCCTTGTCCATCACCTGTGCGGCCTCACGCAGCCGGTCGCGCGCCTCCTCGTTCGACCACCGGGCCGAGACGATCGTCGCGACCGGGCGATCCGCGGCGGGGAACGGGCCGGGCTTTTCGGCCTCGCGCTTGATGAGCGGCTTGGAGCCGTCGCAACCCGCCGCCAGCAGCAGGAGCATCGCCAGCCCCGTCCCCCCCATCGTCATCCGTCTCAATCGACGTCCTCCACCTCGGCCACCTCACCCGTCACCCGCTGCGACAGGGCCGCCGCCATGAAGGGGTCGAGATCGCCGTCCAGCACGTCGGACGGGCTGGTGGAGGTGACGCCGGTGCGCAGGTCCTTCACCAGCTGATAGGGCTGGAGAACGTAGGAGCGGATCTGGTGGCCCCAGCCGATATCGGTCTTGCTGGCATTCTCCGCGTTCGCCGCCTGTTCGCGGATCGCCAGTTCGCGTTCGTACAGGCGGGCGCGCAGCTGGTTGTACGCCTCCGCCTTGTTCTTGTGCTGCGACCGCTGGTTCTGGCACTGCACGACGATCCCGGTCGGGATATGAGTGATCCGCACCGCCGAATCGGTGGTGTTGATGTGCTGCCCGCCCGCGCCCGATGCGCGATAGGTATCGATGCGCAGGTCGCTTTCGTTGTATTCGACCTCGATATTGTCATCGACGACCGGGTAGACCCAGACGGACGCGAAGCTGGTGTGCCGCCGCGCCGCCGAATCATACGGGCTGATCCGCACCAGCCGGTGAACGCCCGATTCGGTCTTGGCATAGCCATAGGCGTTCTCGCCCTTCAGCAGCAGCGTGGCGGATTTGATCCCCGCCTGCTCGCCCGAATGGCTGTCGATCACCTCGACCTTCAGGCCGTGGCGTTCGCCCCAGCGCGAATACATCCGGCTGAGCATCCCGGCCCAGTCCTGCGATTCGGTGCCGCCGGCACCGGCATTGACCTCGATATAGGTGTCGTTGCCATCCGCCTCGCCGGCCAGCAGCGCCTTCACCTTGTCGCGGTCGGCACGCGCGGCCAGTTCGGCGAGGCTCCTGGCCCCTTCGTCCGCCAATTCGGTATCGCCCTCGGCATCGGCCAGTTCGATCAGTTCGACCGTGCCTTCCAGTTCCGATTCGATCGCGCGCGTCGCGGCGATCGCCTCGTCCAGGCGGCGACGCTCGCGCATCACCTCCTGTGCGGCCTTCGGATCGTTCCACAGCGCCTGGTCCTCGACGCGCGCGTTGAGTTCGTCCAGCCGGCGCAGCGCGCGGTCCCAATCGAGGAACCGGCGCAGCAGCGCGAGGGCATCGTTGATCGTATCGACATGAGCCTGCGCTTCGGCGCGCATGGTAATTCTCCAACGGATCGGGGACGATCCGATTATGTAGGGATGCGGCTAGTAGATTCCGCCTTCCCTTTGCAAGAAATCGCTGTCGCGGGGTGCCTGCGTCGCCGCGGCGACGGGGGCACCGGTCGTGGCGGCGCGGGTGCTGCGGCGGCTGGCGCGGCGTGGTTCGGTTTCCGCCTTGAACGCCTCCCAGATCACCGCCGCCTTCGGATCGGACGTATCGGGCCATGCACCGAACACCGGCCGGCCGCTGCGACGATCGATCCTGACCATCCGCATCCCCGGCGGCGCCCGGAACGGCAGCTTCTCCATCCCCTCATACGCCTTCGTCGCGAACTGCTTGAAGATCGGCGCGGCGACCGTGCCGCCCTCCGCCGCGCCCAGCTTGCGGGGATTGTCGTAGCCCATATAGAGCCCGGCGATGAACTGCGGCGTACCGCCGATGAACCAGACGTCGGTCGGCCCGGTCGTCGTGCCGGTCTTGCCGAACATCGGCCGGTCCAGATCGCGCAGCACGGTGGCGGTGCCGCGCTGGATCACGCCTTCGGTAATATGCACCATCTGATATGCGGTCTGCGCGTCGATCGCCTGGCGCATCCGGCTGGCGGGACGCGGCATCGCGCCGCCGTTCCAGTCGCGCGCGTTGCAGCCGTCGCAGGCGCGCCAGTTCTCCGGCCAGATCACCTTGCCATGGCGGTCCTGCACGAAAT
This sequence comes from Sphingomonas sp. CFBP 8760, assembly GCF_014841615.1. Lineage (GTDB taxonomy): Bacteria > Pseudomonadota > Alphaproteobacteria > Sphingomonadales > Sphingomonadaceae > Sphingomonas. Next base: position 444,037 of record NZ_JACYUG010000001.1, read on the forward strand.
CGATCAGCGTCGGATCGTCGCCGCGCCCCCAGTTCGCCAGCATGGCATAGGCGTTGACCATCCGCGCCACCGTCGTCTCGCCCGCGCCCAGCGCGAACGAGAGATAGGGGGGATACGTCCCCACCCCCATCCGCTTCATCACGTCGACCACGCGCGGCATCCCGGTCTGCGCGGCGGTGCGCACCGTCATCAGGTTGCGCGACTGTTCGATCCCCCAGCGCATCGTCTGCGGCCCGGCGGCGCGCATGTTGGCGAAGTTGCGGAAGCATTTCTGGCCCAGCCGCGCACCCTGATAGACGCAGAACGGCCCGTCGACGATGATCGAGGCGGGCGTCATCCCGTTTTCCAGCGCGGCGGCATAGACGATCGGCTTGATCGTCGATCCCGGCTGGCGCATCGCCTGCGTCGCGCGGTTGAACGCCTGCAACCGGTCGTCGAACCCGCCCTGCATCGCGAGGATACGGCCGGTCGCCGGTTCCTCGACCACGAAGCCGCCCGAGATGCGCGGGATGGAACGCAGCGCCCAGTCGCCGCCCAGCGGGGCCACCGCGATGATATCCCCCGGCTTGATCGCGGCGAACGCGGCACCGGCGCTGCCCTGTCGCGGCAGTTGCGCGGCGCGGCGCGGCAGCGCGCCGGTGCGGCCATTGGCGAAGCCCAGCAGCCACGTATCGCCATCGCGCTCGATCACGATCGCGGCGCGCCAGTCGTTGTAGTCGAGCGCGATGTTGGTGTTGAGCAGCGCCTGCTGCCAGTCGTCGCCCGCGATCTCGACATGGCGCAACGGTCCGTTCCAGCTGCGTTGCCCGGCATAGCGGATCAACCCGTCCCGCAACGCCTGCGTCGCCAGCGCCTGCAGCCGCGTGTCGAGCGACGTGCGCACCCACAGGCCGCCCTGATAGACGCTGTTGGGACTGGCCTTCGCGGTCTCTCCGAACTTCGCGAGCAGATGCCGGCGCACCTCCTCCACGAAATAACCGCCCATCGCGACGAAGGTCGGCGTCCGGCGCAGCACCGTGCCCAGCGGTTCGGCCCGCGCCGCCGCCGCTTGCCGCGCACCGACGAAGCCGTTCCTCACCATCTCGCGCAGCACATAGTCGCGGCGTTCCAGCGCGCGTTCGGTATGGCGGATCGGATCGTAATTGGACGGCCCCTTGGGCAGGATCGCGAGATAGGCGATCTGCGCCAGCGTCAGGTCCTTCAGTTCCTTGTCGAAATAGGCATGGCTCGCCGCCTCCACCCCGAACGCGTTGCGGCCCAGCGCGATCTGGTTGAGGTACAGTTCGAGGATCTGCTCCTTGGTCAGCGTATCTTCGATCCGCCACGCCAAGATCGCCTCCCGCAACTTGCGGGTCGGTGAATATTCGTTGTCGATCAGCAGGTTCTTCACCACCTGCTGCGTGATCGTCGATCCGCCCTTGGCGCGGCGGCCGGTGCCGATCTTGGTCACGTAATCGATCACCGCGCCCGCCAGCCCCGGATAGTCGACGCCGTGATGCTCGAAGAAGGTGCGATCCTCCGCCGCCAGGAACGCGTTCACCAGCATCGGCGGATATTCGGCATAGGCCAGCTGCACGCGCCGCTCGCGCGCATAGGTACGGATCGGCACCCCGTCGCCACCCCGGACATTGGTGGGCAAGGGCGGCTCGTAGGTGCGCAGCTGATCGACCGAGGGCAGGTCGCGGATCACCAGCACCCACAGCAGCATCAGCCCGACGGCGGCCATGGCGACGATGCCGGCCAACCCCTTCACCCACCAGCGTCCCCACCAGCGCCGGATCATGCGACGCCACCCATCATCCGGGGGATCAGGGAACAGCAATGAAAGGGGAATACGCACGCCATGTCCGGCGACGCTATACCAGTTTGGCGGCGCCTAGCCAGCCGGCAGGGTCCCGTGCGACTACCACGACGACGACGACGACGACGACGACGACGGCAGGGCGTGGCCGGATCGGACGAGCTGGTGTCATAGGGATCGCATCGACCGCCGGGCCGGTCGTGCCGTGGATCGCCCGTGCCCTGTTCGGGGTGGTCGGCGTGATCGCCCTGTTCACGTTCCCGGCGGCGGCATCACGCTGAGGCACGCTGAACGCAATATCCTACCCCGCCCCCATCCGCCGCGCGAAATGCACCTCCACCGCCCGGCGGACACTCTCGGCGATCCGCTCGCGGCCCTTCGACGAATCGAGGAAGGCGGCATCCTGCGGGTTCGAGATATAGCCCGTCTCGAACAGGATCGAGGGCATGTCGGGCGCCTTCAGGACCATCAGCGACGCCATGCGGTGGAAGCCCGGCTTCATCGGCACGAGGTCCCTGGCTTCCCGCCCCAGCAGCCGGGCGAAGTCGGCGGAATTGTTCATCGTCTCGCGCCGGGTCAGGTCGATCAGGATCGATGACACGTCGTCGCCCGCCTCGCCCAGATTGACGCCGGCGATCACATCCGCCTTGTTCTCGCGCGTCGCCAGCCGTGCCGCTTCCCGGTCGGAGGCGACATCGGAGAGGGTGTAGACCGAGGCGCCGGTCGCCGCCGCCTGGCCGACGCTGTCGCAATGGATCGAGATGAACAGGTCGGCCTTCAGGCGGCGGGCGATGCCGTACCGCTCGCGCAGCACCAGATACTTGTCGCTGTCGCGGGTCAGGGCCACCCGCACCCGGCCACCATCGAGCAGTTCGTCGCGGATCGCGCGGGCGATGCGCAGCGTCACGTCCTTTTCGCGCAGATGGCTGACCGGGTTGATCGCGCCGGGATCGACGCCGCCATGCCCGGCATCGATCACCACCAGCGGCCGCCGGTCGCCGCCGCGCACGCGTGGCAGCGGCGGCCCCTTCTTGGGCGGCGGCACCGGGATCGAGACCTTGTAGGGCGAGCGCCGGGTGAAGCGGAGCGACAGTGGCAGGAAGTCGAGCGGCCCCGCCGCGCTGACCTGCGCGAACCGGGCGGCGTCGACGGGTTGCAGCGACAGCACCAGTTCGCGCCCCTCCGCATCCAGCCCGCCATCGGCGACCACCGCGGGGCTGCGCAGGTCGAACACGAAGCGCGCGCCGCCGGGTATCCGCTGCCGCCGGATCGCCCGGACCGGACCGTCGGCCGGAACCGCCGGGACGCCGGCCCCCGACGCATCACCCAGCCCGGTGCCGCGCACATCGACCGCGATCCGGCGGGGCGATTCCATCAGCGTCGCCTGGGCGGAACTGGCCTGTCCGTCGAAATGGATCGCGATCCGCGTCGCCTCGACCGCGACCTCCATGAACGCCCACGCACCGGCCGGCAGCGATGCGAACAGCATCAGGAGCGCGAGGACGAGCGACATCCGCCATCCATGCCGTGTGCGGCCCCTCCCCGTCCAGCCCGGACCGGAGGCGCCGAGTGGCCGGGCATGACCCGCCGTTCGTCCCGTCGCGTTCATCACGATCGCCTTCCGCACCCCTCCACCGTCCGTCTGTATATCCCGCATAGCAGAGCGGTTTGGCGAAATCGCGCTTGCCGGGGCCTTAACGTCGATCACAGCCGTTGCGACGAACCGCCGGCGATGCTAGCCAGTGTCGGCACCCGTGCGTCGCCTGCGTTCATCGTTCGCCGCCGCCGGGCCGCTTGCCCGCCATCTGGCGGGCCAATCCAGGTTGACGCTCGCATGACGTATTCTCTCCCGCTGCTGCACCGCCAGGCCTTGGCCGGCGGTGCCGCGGGCGTGGGGAAGCCGCAGGGCCAGACGCCCCGGCACGGCATGCGCGCAGACGCGATTTTCCATGAACCCGGCACCCCGGCCCGATCGCGGCCGGCCGCCATTTATCATCGCGCGCGAGGGCTGCTTCGCAGGAACCGCCCGACGCGCGCGCGGAGACCATTCAATGACCACGCGTATGCTGATCGACGCACGCCACCGGGAAGAAACCCGGGTCGCCGTCGTCCATGGTAACCGGATCGAGGAGTTCGACTTCGAATCCGCCGAGCGCAAGCAGCTCAAGGGCAATATCTACCTTGCCAAGGTAACCCGCGTCGAACCGTCGCTGCAGGCGGCGTTCGTCGAATATGGCGGCAATCGCCACGGCTTCCTCGCCTTTTCGGAAATCCACCCGGATTACTACCAGATCCCCAAGGAGGATCGCGAGGCGTTGCTGGCCGAAGAGGCCGCGCATGCCGCCGAGGAAGCCGCGCTGCGCGCCGAGCAGGACGACGACGATCATGACGACGAGGAAGGCGACTTCGACGGCGAGCATGACGACGACGATACCGATCACGAGCATGACGGCGAGGATGCCCCGCCGCGTCCGCGCAAGGGCGGCGCCAATGACGATCAGGTCGAGGCACTGCGCCAGCGCCGCCAGAACTTGCGTCGCCGCTACAAGATCCAGGACGTCATCCGCCGCCGTCAGGTGTTGCTGGTGCAGGTCGTCAAGGAGGAGCGCGGCAACAAGGGCGCGGCGCTGACGACGTACCTGTCGCTGGCGGGCCGTTACTGCGTGCTGATGCCCAACACGTCGCATGGCGGCGGCATCAGCCGCAAGATCAGCAACGCGGCGGATCGCAAGCGCCTGAAGACGATCATGGCCGATCTGGCGCTGCCGCAGTCGATGGGCTGCATCGTCCGCACCGCGGGCCTTCAGCGCACCAAGGTCGAGATCAAGCGCGACTTCGACTATCTCGCCCGCCTGTGGGACGAGATCCGCGAGAAGACGCTGACCTCCGCCGCGCCGGCGCTCGTCTATGGCGACAGCGACCTGATGAAGCGCGCGATCCGCGACATCTACAACAAGGACATCGACGAGGTCGTGGTCGAGGGCGAGGAAGGCTATCGCCAGGCCAAGGACTTCATGCGCCTGCTGATGCCCGGCCACGCCAAGAAGGTGAAGCAATATGCCGATCCGGTGCCGCTGTTCCAGCGCGCGCATGTCGAGGATCAGCTGGCGGCGATGTACAACCCCGTCGTCCAGCTGAAATCGGGCGGCTATCTGGTCATCAACCCGACCGAGGCACTGGTGTCGATCGACATCAACTCGGGCCGGTCGACCCGCGAACACAATATCGAACAGACCGCGACCGCGACCAACCTGGAAGCCGCGCAGGAAATCGCGCGCCAGTTGCGCCTGCGCGACATGGCCGGCCTCGTCGTGATCGACTTCATCGACATGGATCACTCGTCCAACGTCCGTAAGGTCGAGAAGGCGATGAAGGAGGCGTTGAAGAACGATCGCGCCCGCATCCAGGTGGGCCGCATCTCGTCGTTCGGGCTGATGGAGATGAGCCGCCAGCGCCTGCGCACCGGCGTGCTGGAGGCATCGACCCGCGCCTGCCCGCATTGCGAGGGCACCGGCCTGGTCCGCACCGCCTCGTCCGCCGGCCTGTCCGCACTGCGCCTGCTGGAGGAGGAGGCCGCGCGGGGCCGCGGTTCGCTGCTGACGCTGCGCGCGTCGCAGGAGGCGACGATCTACGTCCTCAACCGCAAGCGCGCGGACATCGCCGAGGTCGAGGATCGCTACGGCGTGACGATCGAGGTCATTCCCGATCGCGAGGAAGAGGGCGCGCGCATGTCGGTGGAGGCCAGCGGCCCGCCGCCCGCCTATGCGCCCAAGATCGACGAACTGGTCCTCGAAGAGGAGGAGGACGATTACGTCGAGGAGCCCGAGATCGAGGAGGAAGAGGAGATCGAGGAGGAGGCCGCCCAGCCCGCTCCCCGTGCGCCGCGTCCGCCGCGTGAGGCACGGGCCGACGACGAGGGCGAGGGCCGCGGCAAGCGCCGCCGTCGCCGCCGTGGTCGTCGCGGTCGTCCGCTGACCGACGGTGAGCAGGCCGAAGGAGAGACGGCCGAGAGCGAGATGGCCGAGGGCGAGGATCACGAGGACGAAGCCGGCGACGAGATCGTTGCCGTCGACGCCGACGAGATCGATGCGGGCGACGACGATGTGGTCGAGACGCCGCAGGCCGAGGTGAGTGACGAGCAGGCCGAAGGCGAAGGCGGACGCCGCCGCCGTGGTCGCCGTGGTCGTCGTGGCGGCCGTCGTGGCGATGCCCCGCTGAACGGTGAGGATGCGGCGGTCACGGTCGAGGAAGCCGCCGATGCGGGCGACTCCGGCCCCGTCACCGATCCACTGGCGCTGCCCGTGCCGGAGCCGGTCGCCGTGGCGGTCCAGCCCGACGCGACGATCGTCGCGGCAGAGCCGGTCGCCGAGGCGGCACCGGTCGAGGTCGACGCGGTCGAGGCGGCGCCCGCCCCGAAGACCCGCCGTCGCCCGCGCGCGCGTCCGGCCGCACCGGTTGCCGACACCCCGCCAGTCGAGGCACCGGCGCCGGTCGAAGCAGCGGAAGAGCCTGCGCCGAAGCCGAAGCGCACCCGTCGCAAGGCGGTGGCGAGCGAGGCGGCCGAGGTCGCGCCCGTGCCCGTGCCGGAAGCCCCGGTCGCGGAGCCTGCGCCCAAGCCGAAGCGCGCCCGCCGCAAGCCGGCCGCCGACGCGGTCGCGGAGGCACCGGCGGCGGTAGCACCGCCGGCCCCCGCCCCGGCGCCCGAGGCTTCGGACGTGGCGGAAGCGGCGGACGGAGCATCGACCGGCGACGACACCGAGCAGGCCGGCGGCACGCCGCGCCGCGGCTGGTGGCAGCGGACCTTCGGGGCCTGATGCACGTCGGCGGGGCGACGTCAGCCGTGGTTCACACCGACCACGCGATGACGGCGCCCCGCCATCCTGCCCCCTGCGGAGCCGTCATGCCCCATTGCCGCCGCCCGCTTCGATCACCTCGCAACGTCCCCCGGCCGCGGGCTGATGACACCATGCCCTTCTCCTCGATCGGCTGCGCGACCATATGACGCCCCGCATGACCCGTAGCCGCCTCGCCGCCCTGTTGATCGGCGCGCTCGTCTGGGCGCAACCCGCCACCGCGCAATCGATCCTGCGCGATGCCGAGACGGAGGCGATGTTCGCGGACATGTCCGCCGGGGTCGTCAAGGCGGCCGGGCTCAACCCCCGCGACATGAAGGTCGTGCTGGTCAACGACGATTCGATCAACGCGTTCGTCGTCGGCGGGCAGGTCGTCTACATCCATTCCGGCCTGATCCAGGCGGCGGACAATGCCGGCGAGGTGCAGGGCGTGATCGCGCACGAGGTCGGGCACATCGCCGATGGCCATGTCATCTCGGGGGAGGCGGCGCAGAAGCCGGCGATGGCGATGACAATCCTGTCGATGGTGCTGGGGCTGGGCGCGATGGCGACCGGCGCGGGCATGGCGGGCGCGGGCATCATGGGGCTGGGCCAGAGCGCGGCGATGGGCAATTACCTCGCCTTCAACCGCACGCAGGAGGCGACCGCCGACGCCTCGGCGATCCGCTATCTCGCCACCGCCGGCCTGTCGGGGCGCGGGATGCTCACCTTCTTCCGCAAGCTGCAGAAGCAGGAGATGCGCTATCGCGGCCAGATCGACCCGTTCATGCAAAGCCATCCGCTGTCGGGGGAGCGTATCGCCCACCTGACCGGCGACGTGGAGGCATCGCCTTCCTACAACGCGAAGCCCGATCCCGCGCTGGAAGAACGTTTCGCCCGCGTGAAGGCGAAGCTGGCCGGATATGTGCTGCCCGCCGAACAGACATTGCGCCAATATCCGCTGGCCGATCGCTCGCTGCCGGCGCATTATGCCCGCGCCTATGCCTATCACAAGGCCGGATACCCCGACAAAGCCGATGCCGAGGCGGAGGCGCTGGTCGCGGCCAGACCCGACGACCCGTATTTCCAGGAGATCAAGGGCCAGATCCTGCTGGAGGCGGGTCGCCCGCGCGAGGCGCTGGTGCCGCTGCGCTTGGCGACCGAGGGATCACGGCAGAACCCGCTGATCGCCACCACCTTCGGCCATGCGCTGATCGCGACCGAGGACAAGGCGAACGTGCCCGAGGCGATCCGCGTGCTGCGCGTCGCCACGCAGCGCGACGACGACAATCCCTGGGCGTGGATGCAGCTGGGCACCGCCTACGAACTGACCGGGGACGAACCGCGCGCCGCGCTCGCCACCGCCGAACGGGCCAGCATGACCGGCGATCCCCGCACCGCCGTGGTCGCCGCGAAGTTCGCGATGGCCGGCATTCCCGCCAACACGCCGGACTGGATCCGGGCACAGGATATCGCCATGACCTCCGGAGACGCCGCCGCCGCCGACAAGAAGCGCCGCAAGCGATGAACCGCTGGCTCTATCCCCTGATGGCGCTGGCCGGCGGGCTGGTCGGCGCTGGCGCGGTCGCCGCGCTGGATCGTCCCGGTGACGAGGTGCGCGACTATCTGCTCGCCCATCCCGAAGTGATCCCGGAGGCGATGCAGAAACTGCAGGAGCGCGAGGCGGGCCGATCGGTGTCCGCCAACCGCACCGCGATCACCACCCCGTTCGGCAGCGCCTATGCCGGCAATCCCCGGGGCGACGTGACGCTGGTCGAATATTACGACTATAATTGCGGCTACTGTCGCGCCAGCCTGCCCGCGATCCGCCAGTTGATTGCCGAGGACCCCAAGCTGCGCGTCATCTTCCGCGAACTGCCGATCCTCGCCGAATCGAGCCGCAGCGCGGCACGGATCAGTCTGGTCGCGGCGGCGCAGGGCCGGTTCAACGCCTTCCACGACGCGCTTTATGCCGGTGGCCGGGTCAGCGATGCCAGCATCGCCGCCGCCGCGAAGACGGCGGGCGTCGATGTGGGCAAGCTCGCCGCGCTGGCGCCCCGGGTCGATGCGGAGATCGCGCGCAACATGGAAACCGCCGCGCGCCTCGGTGTCACCGGTACGCCAAGCTGGGTGATCGGCGACCGCGTATTGTCGGGCGCGTTGCCGGTCGAGGAACTGAAGCGGGCGATCGCGGCGACGCGGGCCGGCCGATGACCGACCCGATCCTGTCGATCGCGGGGGTATCCAAGACCTATGCCGCCCGCGGCAATGCCGCCGCCGTCACCGCGCTGCACAGCGTCGATCTCGATATCCGGCGCGGCGAGATCTTCGCGCTGCTGGGGCCGAACGGCGCGGGCAAGACGACGCTGATCTCCATCGTCTGCGGTATCGTCGTCCCCTCCACCGGCACGATCACCGTCGACGGGCTGAATGCGATCGCCGACTATCGACAGGCGCGCCGCCGCATCGGCCTGGTGCCGCAGGAACTGTCGACCGACGCGTTCGAAAGCGTGCTGGCCACCGTCACCTTCTCGCGCCGGTTGTTCGGGCGCTCGGCCAACCCCGCCTATATCGAGCAGTTGCTGCGCGACCTGTCGCTGTGGGACAAGCGCCATGCCAAGATCATGGAGCTGTCCGGCGGCATGAAGCGCCGCGTGCTGATCGCCAAGGCGTTGAGCCACGAACCCGATATCCTGTTCCTCGACGAGCCGTCCGCCGGGGTCGACGTGGCCCTGCGCCGCGATATGTGGGTGATGGTGCGATCCCTGCGCGACCGCGGCGTCACGATCATCCTGACCACGCATTACATCGAGGAGGCCGAGGAGATGGCCGACCGCGTCGGCGTGATCGCGGGCGGCAAACTGTTGCTGGTCGACGACAAGGCGGCGCTGATGACCAAGCTGGGCAAACGCACGCTCGACCTGACGCTGGCCGAACCGCTGGCGACGGTGCCTGCGGCGCTGGCCGCGTGGGCACCGACGCTGGAGCATGACGGGCATACGCTCCGCTACGTCTTCGACGTGACCGGAGAGAGCACCGGCATCCCGTCGTTCCTGCGCGCGGTGGCCGACGCCGGCATCCAGTTCCGCGATCTGGATACGGCGAAATCCAGCCTTGAGGACATCTTCGTCGATCTGGTGGGGGAAAAGGCATGACGATCCGCGGCTATTCTCCGCTACCTGTCGGCCTGCCCCTCCCCGGCGAAGGCCGGGGTCCAGTCGGGCGAACGGTGGTAATGACGGACTCCGGTCTTCCCGACCGGGCCCCGGTCTCCGCCGGGGTAGAAAACACGATCACATCGGGAACGGCCGGCGCATGAACCTTCATGGTATCTGGGCGATCTACCGGTTCGAGATGGCCCGGTTCGGGCGGACGATCTGGACCAGCCTGATGGTCCCGGTCATCACCACCTCGCTGTATTTCATCGTCTTCGGCTCGGCGATCGGATCGCAGATGCAGGAGGTGTCGGGCGTGCCGTATGGGGCGTTCATCGTGCCGGGGCTGATGCTGCTCGCGATCTTCTCCGAAAGCATCCTCAACGCCTCGCTCGGCATCTACATGCCCAAATTCACCGGCACGATCTACGAACTCCTGTCCGCGCCGCTGTCGCCGCTGGAAACCGTGCTGGGCTATGTCGGTGCCGCCACGACCAAATCGGTGGTGATCGGCCTCGTCATCTTCGCCACCGCGCATCTGTTCGTCGACCTGCCGGTCGCGCATCCGGTGGCGATGATCGCCTATCTGGTGCTGGTCGCCGCCGCCTTCTGCCTGTTCGGCTTCGCGATCGGCATCTGGGCGAAGGGGTTCGAGCAATTGCAGGTCGTGCCGTTGCTGGTCGTCACCCCCCTCACCTTCCTTGGCGGGGCCTTCTATTCGGTCACGATCCTGCCGGAGCCGTGGCGGACGGTGACGCTGTTCAACCCGGTCGTCTATCTGATCGACGGGTTCCGCTGGACCTTTTTCGGCACCAGCGACGTGGGCGTCGGGCCGAGCCTGGCGGTCACGGTGGCGTTCCTGCTGCTGTGCCTCGGCGCGATCACGCTGATCTTCCGGACCGGCTGGCGGCTGAAGAACTGAGCGCCGGCCACACCACCAGCCCGTTCAGGTCGATCAGTATGTGCAAAGCGATCACCAGCCACAGCGCGCCGCTGACCAGATAAACCGCGGTCATCACCCCGCCGAACGATGTGCTGGCGATCATGCCGCGCCAGCCCTGATAGCGGTGCATCGCCCCGAACAGGATCAGTGCCAGCACGAACCCCGCCATCGCGCTGCCGGTAACGATCGCGACCAGCAGTGGCAGCAGCAGGCGGAAGAATGGTTCTTCCGTGGTGCCCGCGACGATCGCCACCGCGGCGCCCCAGGGCAGTTCGGCACGCGATCGCGGCATCAAGGAGCCGGGCCGCCCGATCGGTCGCCCGCCCCGTTTCGCCCGCCATGCCGCCGCCGCCAGCCCGATCAGCGTGCCTGCCAGCGCCCCGACGATGACATCGCCCGCCGCCATATCCGGCAACCGTTGCCGGGCGGCAGCGAACTCGACCGGCAACCGCCACAACGCATCCAGTCGCCCGAGCAGCGCCAGCGCCACCAGCGTCGGCAGCGCGAACGCCATGCCGGCCCGCCGCATCCATGCCCGGTACCGACCGGCCCGCGTCGCGGCCGGGATACGCGGCCGCGGGAACCAGAACGCCGCCGCCAGCACACCCGTCAACAACAGGGACGCGAGCAGCGACGCCGGCATCAGCCCAGCCGGTGTTCGCCCTTCACCCAGCGCACCGTGCCCGACGACGCCCGCATCACGACGCTCTCGGTCGTCATGATCTTGCCCTTGCGCTTCACGCCGGCCAGCAGCGATCCGTCGGTGACGCCGGTCGCGGCGAAGATGCAGTCGCCCTTGGCGAGGTCGGTCAGGTCGTATTGACGGTTCAGGTCGGTGACGCCCCACTTGGCGGCACGGCCGCGCTCGTCGTCGTTGCGGAACAGCAGCCGGCCCTTGAACTGGCCGCCGACGCAGCGCAGCGCCGCGCAGGCCAGCACGCCCTCCGGCGCGCCGCCCGATCCCATGTACACGTCGATCGTCGTATCCGGATTGGTCGTCGCGATCACGCCCGCCACGTCGCCATCGCCGATCAGCATCACGCCGCAGCCCAGTTCGCGCAGTTCGGCGATCATCGCCTCATGCCGGGGCCGGTCGAGCACGCAGACGATGATGTCGCGCGGGGACACGCCCTTGGCTTCCGCCACCGCGCGCACGTTCTCGCTGGGCGAGCGATCGAGGTCGATGATACCCTCGGGATAGCCGGGGCCGACCGCGATCTTGTCCATATATACGTCGGGGGCGTTCAGCAGACCGCCCTTTTCCGCGATCGCCAGCACCGCCAGACTGTTGGGACCGGCGGTCGCGCAGATCGTGGTGCCCTCCAGCGGATCGAGCGCGATATCGATGGCGGGGCCGGTACCGGTACCGACCTTCTCGCCGATGAACAGCATCGGCGCCTCGTCGCGCTCGCCCTCGCCGATCACGACGGTGCCGTCCATGTCGAGTTCGTTGAGCGCGGCGCGCATCGCCTCCACCGCGGCGGCATCCGCCGCCTTTTCGTCACCGCGCCCGACCATCGGCAGGCAGGCGATCGCCGCCGCTTCGGTGACGCGCACCATTTCGAGGACGAGGACACGATCGAGGACGGAGCTGGCAGTCGCGGTCATGGTATCTCCCTCGGCACCCGGCCGATGCGTTGAACACGTTAAACAATGCGATACGCCGGCCGGCCGGTGGGGGCAAGGCCAAGCCGCCCTGCCCCGGGCCACCCCTGCGATCAGTCCCGCAGCAATTCGTTGATGCTGGTCTTCGACCGGGTCTGCGCGTCGACCCGCTTCACGATCACCGCGCAATACAAAGCCGGCTTGTCGCCGCCGCCGCCAATCGTGCCGGGGACGACCACCGCATAGGGCGGCACCTCGCCACGGAACGTCTCGCCGGTCGCGCGGTCGATGATCTTGGTCGAGGCGCCAAGGTACACGCCCATCGACAGCACCGCCCCCTCGCCCACGCGCACGCCCTCGGCCACTTCGGCCCGCGCGCCGATGAAGGCGCCGTCGCCGATGATGACGGGATCGGCCTGCAACGGCTCCAGCACGCCGCCGATGCCCGCGCCGCCCGAGACATGGACGCCCTTGCCGATCTGCGCACAGCTGCCGACCGTCGCCCAGGCATCGATCATCGACCCCTCGCCGACATAGGCACCGATGTTGACGAAGCTGGGCAGCAGTACCGCGCCCTTGCCCACGAACGCGCCGCGACGGACGATGCTGCCCGGCACCGCGCGGAAGCCGGCGGTGCGGAACGCTGCCTCGTCCCAGCCGGCAAACTTGGAGGGTACCTTGTCGAACCAGTGGGCGCTCCCCGGTCCCTCCATCACGACATTGTCGTTGAGGCGGAACGACAGCAGCACCGCCTTCTTCAGCCACTGGTTGACCCGCCAGCCGCCCTGCCCGTCCGGCTCGGCCACGCGCGCCTCGCCCCGGTCGAGCAGGGTCAGCGCCTGCTCCACGGCATGGCGAACGTCGCCACCGGTGGAAAAGCCCAGACTGGCGCGATCGTCCCAGGCGGCGTCGATGATGGCGGACAGGTCGGTCATGGGGTCTCCAGGATGGATTCGAGCCACGGCGTCAGCGCGTGGAGGTGGAAATCGATGAAGCTGCGATCCTCTTCCGGCCCCTGTTCCGATCCGTTGTCGATCCAGACGGTGGTCATGCCGATCGCCTTGGCCGGTTTCAGGTTGCGGGCCATGTCCTCGACGAACAGGCTGGCATGCGGATCGATATCCAGCGCGGCGCACAGCCCGGCATAGGCGGATGCCTGCGGCTTGGGGCGCAGGTCCATTGCGACGATGTCGTGGATCGCCTCGAAACTGCCGCCCAGCCCCAACCGGTCGAGCACTTTCAATGCATAGGGCTTGTCGCCATTGGTGAAGACCAGCTTGCGCCCCGGCAGTCGCGCCAGCGCGGCGGCGAGGGGCGCATCCTCCTCCAGCACGTCCATCTCGATATCATGGACATAAGCGAGGAAGGCGTGCGGATCGATGTCGTGTTCCGCCATCAGCCCGGCCAGCGTGGTGCCATGACCGTGGAAATACGCCTTCTGGATACGCCGCGCCTCCACCGGATCGGCGCCGGTCAGATCGGCGATGAACGCGGTCATCCGCCGGTCGATATGCGCGAACAGATCAGCACTGGCCGGATACAGCGTGTTGTCGAGATCGAAGATCCAGTTGCGGACATGGGAGAGGCGCGCGATCATCGCGTCGGCCTGTAGGCAGGTGCGGCGGCAGCGGCAAGGCGGGGGTTGATGCGCGATGCCGGACCCATGCCTACGGTTTTGCAACATTTCGGTGCCATGACCGCGATATGACCAGGACGGAACGATCACAGGGGGGGCATGGCAACGTGGATCGATCGTCATCGGAACCCCGCGTCCATCATGCCGGGACGGGGAAGGCCGCAAGGCGCGGCGCGGGCACCCTGACGCTCGCGATGCTGCTCGCCGGCTGTGGCGGCGGCGGCAGCGGGGTCGGCAGCACGCCGGCACCGCCCAGCGCGGAGATTCCGACGCCCACCGCGACGCCCGCACCCACCCTCCCCGCCACGCCGACGCCCGCCCCGACGCCTAGTGCCACGAACTACGACACCACCGAATATCGCGCGACCGTGGGTGCGGTATCGATGAACGCACTGGCCGCCTATAGCCGCGGCGCGACCGGTGCGGGGGTATCGATCGGCATCATCGACAGCGGCATCGACCTGCAAGGCGAGGAGTTTTCCGGCCGCCTGTCCAGCGCCTCCGCCGATGTCGCGGGCAATACCGGGTTCGACGACGAGGACGGCCACGGTACCGCCGTCGCCTTCACCGCCGCCGGCCGCCGCAACGGCGCCGGCACGCACGGGGTCGCGTTCGAGGCGACCGTCGTCGCGCTCCGTGCCGATCGCCCCGGCACTTGCGCGACCGCGGTCGAGGGGGACGACAGCACCGGCTGCAAGTTCGGATCGGACGCGATCGCACGCGGCGTCGATGCGGCGCGGGCAGCCGGGGCGAAGGTCATCAACATGTCGCTGGGCGGCACCAACATGCCCGCGTCGCTCCAGAACGCGATCGCCCGCGCCACGGCGGCGGGGATCGTGATCGTCATCTCCGCCGGCAATGACGGCACCGAGAATCCCGATGCCTTCACCGAGGTCGCCAACAACGCGGCGATCGCACGCGGGCAGGTCATCGTCGCCGGATCGATCGGCAGCGGCGACGCGATCTCGTCGTTCAGCGACCGCGCCGGCACGGGCGCCGCGCATTACCTGACCGCGGTGGGGGAACGGGTACGGGCACCCGACGAGACGGGCAGCGTGTTCCTGTGGTCGGGCACCTCCTTCGCCGCGCCGCAGATCGCGGGCGCGGTGGCCTTGCTGGCGCAGGCATTTCCCAACCTGTCCGGCGCACAGATCGTCCAGATCCTCTATGCCAGCGCGCGCGACGTCGGCGCCGGCGGCGTCGACCCCGTCTATGGCAACGGCGTGCTGGACCTGAGCCGCGCGTTCCAGCCGCTGGGCACCAGCAATGTCGCGGGCAGCACGGCGGCGGTATCGATGGCGGTCAACGCGACGCTGTCCGCCCCGATGGGCGATGCGCGCCAGGGCGGGCTGGGCGCGGTGATCCTCGACGGCTACGACCGCGCCTTCGCGATCGATCTGGCGCAGACGATCGATCGCGCCGCCCCGCCCCGCGCGCTGCTCGGCGCGCTGCAGTTCCGCGGGCGCCAGGTGGCCGCCGCGATCGGCGGCACCAGCGTGTCGATGACGCTCGCCCCCCGGATCGGCGGCAGCATCGCGGTGGAGCCGACCCGGCTGACCGGGCGGGAGGCCGGCATGGCCCGCGCGATCGCCGGGACGGTGACGCAGGCGCTGGGGTCGACCCTGTCGTTCGGATTCGGCATCGCGCAAGGCGCGGGCACGCTGACCGCGCAACTCGCCGGGCGACGCGAACCCGCCTTCCTGGTCGCGACGACGCCCGGTTTCGGCATCGACGGCACCGCGCGCGCCAGCGGTGCGATCCGCCAGGAATTCGGGTCCTTCGGCCTCACCGCCGCGGTGGAGAGCGGGCGGATGGCGACGCGCCGCCCTGATGGGGCACCCGGCACCGATCCCTATCTTCGCGGCGGCTTCGACCGGGCGGCGCTGTCGCTCGACCGGCGCTGGGGGCCGTTGTCGCTGCATCTGACCGGATCGCGGCTGGACGAGCGCGACACCCTGCTCGGCGCGCGGTTCGGCACCGGTCTGGGCGCGACGCGCGCGACGACCTGGTTCGCCGATGTCGATGCGCGGGTGGAGGCGGGCGACGGCTGGACGCTGGGCGGGTCGCTGCGCCGGGGCTGGAGCGAGGCGCGCGTCCGCCACGGCATCGACGGCACCGGTCAGGTCCGCACCGCCGCCTTCGCCGCCGATCTGGGCAAGGACGGCGTGTTCGGTGACGACAGCATCGGCCTGCGCATCGCGCAGCCGCTGCGCGTCACAACGGGCGGGATCGATTTCCGCCTGCCGACGCTGTGGGACTATGCCACCACCAGCGTCGCGACTTGGTCGACGCAGCGCCTGAACCTCGCCCCCGACGGCCGCGAGGTCGATGTGGAGGCCCGCTATGCCCGGCCGTTCGGCCCCGGTACGATCCAGACCAACGTCTTCTGGCGCCGCGACCCCGGCAACATCGCCGCCCTCCCCGCGGATTACGGAATGGCGGTGCGCTACGGCTTCGGGTTCTGATCGGGTACCGGACAAAGTTTTGCTTGGCCGGTGACGGGAAAATCATCGAAGCCGTCGCCGTGGCGATCGTGACGGATTACCCCATATAGACGTGATGACCCAGCTCTCGTTCCTCGATCTCGTCCCCGTCGTCGAAGGCGGCACCGTGCGTGAGGCGCTCGACCGCAGTGCCGATCTCGCCGCCCACGCCGAAAGCCTGGGCTTCGGCCGGTTCTGGGTGGCGGAGCATCACGGCATGACCGGCATCGCCTCCGCCGCGACCGCCGTCGTGATCGCGCACATCGCCGCCGCGACGCGGACGATCCGCGTCGGGGCGGGCGGGATCATGCTGCCCAACCACGCGCCGCTGGTGATCGCCGAACAGTTCGGCACGCTTGACGCGCTGCATCCCGGCCGTATCGACCTGGGACTGGGCCGGGCACCGGGATCGGACCAGCGGGTCGCGCGGGCGATGCGGCGGACGCTGACCAGCGACGCCAACGCCTTCCCGCAGGACGTGCTGGAACTGCAAAGCTATTTCGCGGATGACGGCCAGACCGGCATCTCCGCGACCCCCGGCGCGGGCGCAAAGCCGGAATTGTGGATATTGGGGTCCAGCCTGTTCGGGGCGCAGGTCGCCGCCGCGTTCGGCCTTCCCTATGCCTTCGCGTCGCACTTCGCGCCCGACGCGCTTGATCAGGCGCTGGCGGTGTACCGCCGCGATTTCCGCCCCTCCGCGCAACTCGGCAAGCCCTATGCGATGGCGGGGTTCAACGTCTTCGCCGCCGACACCGCGGCGGAGGCCGAACTGCTCGCCTCGTCGCTGCAACAGTCGTTCATCGCCTTGCGCACCGGCGACCCGCGCCAGTTGCCGCCGCCGGTCGCGGGGTATCGCGCATCGCTGGGGGCGCAGGGTGCCGCCATGCTCGATTCGGTGCTGTCCTGCTCGTCGATCGGCACCCGCGACACGGTGGCGAACGATCTGGCCGCGTTCGTGCGCCGCACCGGCGTCGACGAGGTGATGGTGACCAGCGCGATCTACGACCATGCCGCCCGCAAGCGCAGCCTGATGATCACGGCAGAGGCGGTGCGCGAGGTCGCCGCCGCCGCGTAGAGGCCGTTCCTATCCGGCCACCGGCAGGCGCAACCGCACCAGCAACCCGCCCAGATCCTCGCTTTCCTCCAGCGTGACGGTGCCTTCGTAGATTTCCGCCACGTCGCGCACGATCGCGAGGCCGAGTCCCGTGCCCGGCTTGCCGGTGTCGAGGCGAACGCCGCGATCGAAGATACGGATACGGTCTTCCTCGGGGATGCCGGTGCCGTCGTCCTCCACCAGTAGCTCGACGAACCCCGCCTCCGCCGCCACCGTCACGAACACGCTGCCGCCGCCATATTTCGCGGCGTTCTCGATCAGGTTGCCGAGCATTTCGTCCAGGTCCTGCCGCTCGACATGTACCGCCACGTCCTTGCGCCCCGCCACGTCGATGCGGACGTGGCGATAGAGGCGGGCGACCGCGCGCTCGACCGATTCGACGCTGGGCCACACCTCCGCCCGGCTGTGCGCGGAACCGCGCCGGCCGACCGCGCGGGCGCGGGCGAGGTGATGGTCGACCTGCCGCCGCATCGTCCGCGCCTCGCGCACCACCGTCTCGGCCAGATCGTCGGCATGGGCGGTGGCGGCGTTCATGATGACGGTCAGCGGCGTCTTCAGCGCATGGGCGAGGTTGCCGGCATGGCGCCGCGCCTCCTCCGCCTGCCGCTCGTTATGCTCGATCAGCGCGTTCAGTTCCTCGACCATCGGCTGCACTTCCAGCGGCATCGCCTCCGACACGCGCGACGACTGCCCGGCACGCATCCGGGCGATCTCCGCCCGCACCCGCCGCAGCGGCCACAGGCCGTAGAAGGTCTGGAGCGCGACCAGCGCCAACAAGCCAAGGGCCAACAGCGCGAACGACCGCACCAGCGTCCGCCGCAGGATGGTGATCTGCGAATCCAGCCCTTCCCGGCTCTGCGCTACCTGAAACCGCCAGCTGACCGGCGAGCCGGGCAGTCGCACATCACGTTCGACGACACGCAGTTTCTCCAGCCCGAACTGCGGGCTGTCATAGCTGTGGACGCTGCGGTCGGTGTGCGGGACGCCGTAAGCCAGCCGCCGGTCCCACAGCGACCGCGACGGGAACGGCTCGCGCCCCGGTGCCGAAACCTGCCAGTACAGTCCGGAACCGGGCTCCAGGAACCGCTGGTCCGCCGCCTCGCGCGTGAACATCACCTCGCCATCGGGATCGATCTCGGCGGACACGATCAGCGCGGTCATGACATATTCGAGCTGGTCGTCGAAATTCTGCGTCACGGCCGAGGCCAGCACCCGGTCGAGCGCAAAGCCGCCGCCCGCCAGCAGCACGGTGATCCACACCGCCGCGATCAGGATCATCCGCCGCGACAGCGACCCCGTCGCGCGGGGTCGCGGCGACCGGGGTTCGGGCTCGGTCATGGCCGGATCAGGCGTCCGGGTCTTCCAGACTGTAGCCGAGGCCGCGGATCGTGGTGATCACCTCCTGCCCCAGCTTCTTGCGGATACGTGTCACGAACACCTCGATCGTGTTCGAATCGCGATCGAAATCCTGATCGTAGATATGTTCGATCAGTTCGGTGCGGCTGACGACCTTGCCCTTGTGATGGAGCAGATAGCTGAGCAGCTTGTATTCCTGCGCGGTCAGCTTCACCGGCTCGCCCGCCTTGGTCACCTTGCCCGAGCGGGTGTCGAGCCGCACGTCGCCGGCGGTCAGTTCGGACGAGGCGTTACCGGAGGCACGCCGGATCAGCGCGCGCAGGCGGGCGATCAGTTCCTCGGTCTGGAACGGCTTGGCGACGTAATCGTCCGCACCCGCGTCCAGCCCGGCGACCTTGTCCGACCAGCTGTCGCGCGCGGTCAGCACCAGCACCGGCGCGGTCCGCCCTTCCTTGCGCCAGCGGTCGAGCACGGTCAGCCCGTCGACCTCGGGCAGGCCGAGATCGAGCACGATCGCATCGTAATTCTCGGTGGAGCCCAGATAATGCCCCTCCTCGCCATCGGTGGCGAGATCGATCGCATAGCCGGCGCCTTCCAGCGTGTTCTTCAGCTGCTGGCCCAGATTGGGTTCGTCCTCGACGATCAAGACGCGCATCTTCTCTCCAGTCCCCGTTGTGCCGGCATCCGCTAGCATGACGGACCGGTTACGGAAACGTCGCTGTCGCCTGCCTTAACGGATCGCCCCCGCGATCGTCAGCGACCGGTGCGGCCGATCACCTGCCCCGACCGGCCGTCCACATCGACCCAGATGACGTTGCCGTCGCGCAGGAACTTCAGCGTGTAGATGCCGCTGCCGCCGTCGAACTCGAAGCCCAGATATTCCGCGCCGTTCATCGTCGGCACCACCCGCCGCTCGATCTCCGGCATCGGCAGCAGCTTGCCCTGCTTGCGCGCTTTATAGGCCTGCATCTGATCGCCCCGCTTCTGCGGTTCCGCGACGGCGGGAACCGTGACGGCGATGATCGCGAGAACGAGGAGGGTCTTCATGGATGACGGGATAGCTAAAGCGCATTGAACGCGCTGTGAATGCCTCCCGCCACGAAGCTTGTGCAGTGCGGCATACGGGCAACAGCCCTATCTCGACCCCACGACAGGTTGTCGCGGGCGTCCATGCCCCCTAGGTGCCCCAAGGATATGGCCGCACCCATCCTCTCGTACGAAAATCTCGGCCTGATCCAAGGATCGGGCTGGTTGTTCCGCAAGCTCGACATCCATGTCGGCCAGCGCGACCGGCTTGCGCTGATCGGCCGCAACGGCGCGGGCAAGTCGACGCTGCTCCGCCTGCTCGCCGGACAGGTCGATCCGGACGAGGGGCGGCGCACCGTGGTGCCCGGCACCCGCGTCATCATGCTGGAACAGGACCCCGACGTGTCGCGCTTCGCGACCTTGCGCGATTATGTGGAATCGGGCGACGACGCGCCGTTGGGGCATGAGGCGAACGCGATCGCCGACCAGCTCGGCATCGATCTCGACCGGGAAGCGGCGTCGGCCTCGGGCGGCGAACGGCGCCGCGCCGCGATCGTCCGCGCGCTGGCGCAGGAGCCGGACGTGCTGCTGCTCGACGAGCCGACCAACCATCTCGACATCTTCGCGATCGACTGGCTCGAACAATGGCTGTCCCGCTACAACGGCGCGTTCATCGCGATCAGTCACGACCGCACCTTCCTGACCCGGCTGACCAGACAGACGCTGTGGCTCGATCGCGGCAATGTGCGCCGCGCCGAGATCGGGTTCGGCGGGTTCGAGGCATGGACCGAGCAGGTCCATGCCGAGGAACAGCGCAATGCCGAGCGGCTCGATGCCAAGCTGAAGATCGAGGAACACTGGCTGCACCGCGGCGTCACCGGCCGCCGCCGCCGCAACCAGGGCCGCCTGGCGAAACTGCACGAGATGCGCGCCGAACGCGCCGCGATGATGGGACCGCAGGGCACCGCCGCGATCGGGCTGGGGCATGAGGACGGCCGGTCGAAGGTGGTGATGGATGTCGACCACGTCTCCAAGAGCTATGGCGACCGCCCGATCATCCGCGACTTCTCGTTGCGCGTCACCCGCGGCGACCGGATCGGTATCGTCGGCGCGAACGGCGCGGGCAAGACGACGCTGCTCCGCCTGCTGACCGGTGAACTGGAACCCGACACCGGCACGATCAAGCTGGCCAAGACGCTGGACGGCATCGTCATCGACCAGCAGCGCCGGCTGATGGCGCCAGACAAGACGGTGCGCGACGTGCTGGCCGATGGCGGCGAATGGATCGACGTGCTGGGGGTGCGCAAGCATATCCACGGCTATCTGAAGGAGTTCCTGTTCGATCCTTCGCTGACCGAGGCGAAGGTCGGCACGCTGTCGGGCGGCGAGCGATCACGGCTGCTGCTGGCGCGCGAATTCGCGCGGCCATCGAACCTGATCGTGCTGGACGAGCCGACCAACGACCTCGATCTGGAAACGCTCGACCTGTTGCAGGAGGTGATCTCCGATTACGACGGCACCGTCCTGATCGTCAGCCACGACCGCGATTTCCTCGACCGCACCGTCACGATCACGCTGGGCCTCGACGGCAGCGGCCAGATCGACGTGGTCGCCGGCGGGTACGAGGACTGGCAGCGCCGCCGCCGTCCGCAGGCGGATGCGAAGAAATCGACGAAGGCCGTCACCGCCCCGCCCGCCCCCGCCGCGACGCGCAAGCTGTCCTACAAGGACCAGCGCGATTACGATCTGCTGCCCGCCCGCATCGAGGAGATCGAGGCCGCGATCATCCGTGACGAGGCGCTGCTGGCCGACCCCGACCTCTACCGGAAGGACCATGCCCGCTTCACCCGCCTGACCCAGGCGATCGACAAGGCCCGCGCCGAAAAGGACGCCGCCGAGATGCGCTGGCTGGAACTGGCCGAACGGGTGGAGACGCTGGGACAGGCGTGATACGCTGCCGCAACGGAGGTGCGCGATGGGTGAGATGCGACGGATCGAGATCGAGATCGACGCCGCGATGCTCGCGGCGGCGGACGATGCGGTCGAAACCGGCCGCTTCGCCGATCGCGATGCGGTGATCCGCCATGCGCTGACCTTCTGGAACAATGAAGTGGGTCGCGTACGCCAGTTGATCGACGAAGGCTTCGCCAGCGGTGATCCGATCGAAGGCAATTTCGATGCCGACGACATCAAGCGTCGGGGCAGGGCACGGCTGGCCGAACAACTCCGTCGCGCCTGACCCGCCGTGCGCATCGTCAGGAGGCCGGCGGCGCAGGACGATATCGATGCGCTATGGTCGTACACCGCGCGTCATGACATCGCCGCGGCCGATCGGGTGGTCGACCGTATCGTTCACGCGACGGAGCGGCTGCGCCTGTTCCCCCGTTCCGGCAGGGATCACGACGATTGGCAACCGGGCCTGCGGAGCGTCCCCGCATCTCCCTATATCGTCTTCTATCGTGTATCGGCCGACCGGATCGAAATCGTCCGGGTCCTGCACGGTGCCCGTGACGTCCCGATCATGACCGGCCTCGATTAAACCCCCCGCCCCTCGCGTCCCGCGACATCGACGACATATTGCCACGCCACCCGGCCCGACCGGCTGCCGCGTTGCGTCGCCCAGCGGACCGCCTCGTCGGCATCGAACGGCAGGTCGTGCGCCTGCGTATAGCCGCGCACGATGCGGAGATAATGATCCTGATCGACCGTATGGAACCCCAGGCTCAACCCGAACCGGTCGGCCAGCGCCAGATGATCGTCGACCGAATCGCGCGGGTTGATCGCGCTGTCCTGTTCGGCGATGTCGCGCGGCATCAGGTGGCGGCGATTGGCGGTGACGAGCAGGCGGGCATTGGCCGGGCGCGGTTCCGCCCCGCCCTCCAGCATCGATCGCAGCGCCCGCGCCTCCGCCGGCGCATCTACGCCCAGATCGTCGACGAACAGCGCGAATCCGCGCGGCACGGGCGCCAGCGCGGCGAACAGCGCGGGCAGCCGGTCGAGCGCCGTCACCTCGACCAGCGCGAGATCACCACCGCCACCTTGGTCGCTGGCGGCCTGTACCGCCGCCACCGCGCTTTTCACCAATGCCGACTTGCCGGTGCCGCGCGCGCCCCACAACAGCACGTCCTGCGCGGCATGGCCCGCCGCCAGCCGCGTCAGGTTCGCCACCAGCGCCGCCTTTTGCCGATCGATCCCGATCAGCCGGTCGAGCGGCAGCGGCGCGAAGCCGCGCGTCGGCACCAGCGCCTCGCCGGTCCAGCGATAGGCGGGGTGCGCGCGGGGATCGGCGGCGGGGGCGGGTGGAGGCGACAGGCGTTCCAGCGCCGCGGCGATACGGTCGAGCGGGTCCATGGCGTTCGCCCTTGCGGGGCCGCGCGCGCGGACGCAACCCGTCACGGCGACAGGTCGTACGCCTTCAGCAGATCGTACAGCGTCGGCCGGCTGATCCCCAGCAGCCGCGCCGCGCCCGAGATATTGCCGTCCGCCCGCGCCAGCGCGCGGCCGATCGCGCGCCGGTCCGCCCCTTCGCGCGCCGCGCGCAGGTTCAGGTCGGCGGGATCGGCCGGCGTGGCCAGATCGAGATCGGCGGCGGTCACCAGCTTGCCATCGGCCATGATGACCGCGCGCTTCACCCGATTCTCCAGCTCGCGGACATTGCCGGGCCAGCGCCACGCCTCCACCGCCGCGCGCGCATCCGCCGCCAGCCCGGTGACGGCCGGGTTGAGCGTCGCGGCATAGCGCGCGACGAAATGCCGGGCGAGCAGACCGGCATCGCCGGTGCGGTCGCCCAGCGCCGGGATGCGCACGACGATCTCCGCCAGCCGGTAATACAGGTCCTCGCGGAACCGCCCGTCAGCGACCATCGCATCGACATCCTGATGCGTCGCGCAGACGATCCGGGTATCCACCGCGATGCCGCGCCGCCCGCCGATCCGCTCGATCACCCGTTCCTGCAGGAACCGCAGCAGCTTGACCTGCAACGCCAGCGGCACATCGCCGATCTCGTCGAGGAACAGCGTGCCGCCCGCCGCCTGTTCGATCTTGCCCTCGGTCGTCTTCACCGCGCCGGTGAACGCGCCCTTCTCATGCCCGAACAGTTCGGATTCCAGCAGCGTCTCGGGGATCGCGGCGCAGTTGATCGCGACGAACCGGCCACGCGCACGCGGCGAGGCGTCGTGCAGCCCGCGCGCCAGCAATTCCTTGCCCGTCCCGCTCGCGCCCAGCAGCATCACCGACACATCGGCGGGGGCGACCCGTTCCAGCGTCCGCGCCACCGCCGCCATTTCGGGCGAGGCATAGAGCAGACCGCCGAACCCCGCCCCGCCTGCCCCGGCCGCCAGCCGCCGGTTCTCCGCCTCCAGCGCGTGGACGTGGAACGCACGCGCCACGATCAGCCCCAGCGCATCGATATCGATCGGCTTCTGATAGAAATCCCACGCCCCGTCCGCGATCGCGGCCCGTGCGCTGTCCCGCGCGCCGTGTCCGCTGGCGACGATCACCTTGGTGGCGGGCGCGATCGCCCGGATCGCGTGCAGCGTCGCGAATCCCTCCGCGGTGCCGTCCGGATCGGGGGGCAGGCCCAGGTCGAGTGTCACCACCGCCGGCTCGTGCAGCCGCACCGCATCGATCGCGGCGGCCCGGTCGGCGGCGATCACGACCTCGTAATCCCCATACGCCCAGCGGAGTTGGCGGGCGAGCCCGGCATCGTCCTCGACCACCAGCAAGACGGGCCGGGTCATGCCGCCACCGCCATCCCAGGTGCCATCTTGGCCGCGATCACCTGCGCGGGCGGCAACAGGATGCGGAAGACGCTGCCCTCCCCTTCGCGGCTTTCGACCTGCAATTCACCCCCCATCGTGCGCACCAGCTGCCGCGCCTCGCAGGCACCGATTCCGAAGCCATCGGGCTTGGAAGAGACGAACGGGCGGAACAGGCGGTCGCGGACGAAGCCGGGCGTCATGCCCACGCCACGATCGATCACCGCCAGCATCAGCCGGCCATCCACCCGATCGAGACGCAGGCGCACCGGTGTGCCCGGCGGACTCGCCTCGATCGCGTTCTGGACGAGATGCGACAACGCCTGTTCCAGCCGCGCCGGATGGCCCCATGCGAGCGGTGTCGCCTCGCCCTCGACCATGACCGGATGCTGCGCCCGGCGCGCCGCCGCCACGCGCGCGGCAAGTGCCGGCAGGTCGACCGGCTGCAGCGGCTCCGCCCGCGTGCCGTCATGCTGGCCCAGCCGGGCGAGCAACGTCGCCATCCGCCCTGCCGATTCACGCAGCGTCACCACCATGTCGGCGCGAAAGGCGGGATTGTCGGCATGGCGTTCGGCATTGCGCGCCACCAGGGTCAACTGGCTCGCGACGTTCTTGATATCGTGGAGCAGGAAGGCGAAGCGGCGGTTGAAGGCGTCGAATTCCTGCGCATCGACCAGCGCGGCCTGGCTGCGATCCTCCGCCAGATAGCTGGCCGCCTGCCGCCCGGCGATGCGCAACAGATCGAAATCCTCCCAGTCGAGCGCCCGGTCGACCGGTGGCCGCGCCAGCAGGATCGCCCCCGCCAGTTCCCCGCCATGGAGCAGCGGCACGATCGCCCACGCGGCGTCATCGTCCAGCAGCCATGCCGG
Source organism: Sphingomonas sp. CFBP 8760 (assembly GCF_014841615.1). Taxonomy (GTDB): domain Bacteria; phylum Pseudomonadota; class Alphaproteobacteria; order Sphingomonadales; family Sphingomonadaceae; genus Sphingomonas. The sequence goes on from NZ_JACYUG010000001.1 coordinate 469,614, forward strand.
CACCAGCGCCGCTTCCCCCGTGCCGTCGCCGGCCCGCAGCGTGTCGAGCGACACGATCCGCCCGGTCGCGCCCAGATGCCCGGCCAGCGATGCGGGCAGTGCCGCGCCGCCATCCGCCCAGCGCCAGCCGGCCCATGGCGTCAACACCCCGTCCGTCGCGACCAGCAGCAGCGCGGCGGGCGCATCGGTCAGGTCCGCGACCGCCTTGGCGATCCGCTCGCCCAGCGGGGCTGCCCCCTTCCCCGGCAGGCCCAGCGTCGTGGTGAAACGCTGCCATTCGATCCGATAGTCGTAGCGATGATCGAACAGGTGCTTGGCCGCCTTCACCCGCAGCCACACGCGCAGCCACGGCGTCGCGGTGAAGGCCAGCAGCGCCGCCGCCGCGCCACAGACGATCGCGGTCTGCACCGCGCGGGCGACGGGCGGCGACAGCATCGATGCCAGATCGACCGCCAGCGCGGTCGCCGCGACGTACAGCAGCAGCGCCAGGGCGATCAGCGCCCGGGTGGCGACGGTACGCGACACCGCCACCGATCCCTCGCCACGATGCGTCGCGGCGACGGCGAGCAGGATCGCGACCCCCATCATCACCGGCCCGCGCGCCACCACCGGCATCATCGTCCAGCGCGGACCGGCAAAGGCGAGCAACGCGATCGCCAGATCGAGCCCCCACATCGCCCCCAGCGCCAGCGCGAACAGCCGTACCCCGCCGGCCTGCGGCCCGGTCGCCGCCTGCGCCAGATGACACAGCAGCAGCAACGCGCCCGCCATCGCCATCATCCGCAGGACGTGACGGGTGATCTCCACCGCCAAGACCATGTCCTGGTCCATCGGCATCCGGGCGATCGGCGCCAGCGCCGTCGCGGTCAGGATGACGAACATCACCACCCCGTACAGCGCCGCCAGCGCTCCACCATCGGCGCGGGCACGCAGCACGAACGCCGCCATCACCCCCGTCCACGCCAAGTTGCGCGCGCCCTCCGCCAGATGCACGCTGATGTCCCATGGTTCGACCCCGGCCACGGCCAGCGCCCACAACGCGGTCAGCGCCGCCGCGGCGACCACCGCCAACGCGGGACCGGCCGTCACGTCCCATCGCCGTCGCCAGCGCGCCAGCGCCAGCGTGCCGAACAGGATCGCGGCGAGTGCATGGCCCCACAGGATCAGGACTGCCGTCATCGTCTCGTCATCACCCGCTGCAAGGGCCGTGACCCGGCCTTTCCCGCAAGGATGCCCGAAAAACGCCAATAAAGGCTGAACATGCCCGTTGGTGGCGGCAGATCGTTGGGAATTCCGGCGTTCCGCGATAAGGCCGGCGCTCAGGAGGATTCATGACCGCAAGCACCATCGTTCCCGTCATTCTTTCCGGCGGCTCGGGCACCCGGCTGTGGCCGATGTCACGGCCCGAACGCCCCAAGCAGTTTCTGCCGCTGACCGCCGACGAGACGATGCTGCAACTGACGCTGCGCCGCGCGGTGGGCGATGGCTTCGGTGCCCCCGTGATCGTCGCCAACGCACAGCACGTGGACGAGGTGGAGACGCAACTGGCCGCCGTCGGCGTCGAGGCGGCGGCGATCATCCTGGAACCGGCGGGTCGCAACACCGCCCCCGCGATCGCGCTGGCGGCGCTGGCGGCCCCCGATCCGGAGGCGGCGCTGCTGGTGATGCCGTCCGACCATGTCATCGCCGACATCCCCGCCTTTCATGCCGCGATCGCCGCCGCCCTGCCGCTGGTCAACGATGGCTGGCTGGTCACGTTCGGGATCGAACCCGATGCGCCCGAAACCGGCTATGGCTGGATCCAGACCGGCGAGGCGATCGCGCCCGGCGTCCACCGCGTCGCCCGCTTCGTCGAGAAACCGCCGCTGGACCGCGCGGAGGCGATGCTGGCGGCGGGTGGCCATGCCTGGAACGGTGGCATCTTCCTGTTCCGCGCCGACATCTATCTGGGCGAACTGGCCGCGCACGCCCCGGCGATGCTGAACGCCGTGCAGGATTCGATGCGCGCCGCCCGGCATGAAGGTATCCGCCTGTTCCCCGATGCCGCCGCCTTCGCCGCCTCGCCGGCGGACTCGATCGACTATGCGGTGATGGAGAAGGCGGAGCGGGTTGCCGTGGTGCCCGTCGCGATGGGCTGGAACGATCTGGGCAGCTGGGATGCGCTCCATGCGATCAGCGAGGTCGACGCCACCGGCAACGCGCATGGCGGCGCGGTGATCGCGGTCGACACCAGCGACTGTCTCGTCCGGTCGGACGGGGTGCGGATCGCGATGGTCGGCGTGTCCGACCTGATCGTAGTGGCGAGCGGCAACGACGTGCTCATCATGCCGCGCGGCCGCAGCCAGGAGATCAAGAAGCTGATCGAGGCGATGAAGAAGGGATGATTGTCACCGTCCGCGACCGGCCCCGGCGGCGGGGTCAGTCGCGGGCGAAGATTTCGGTATGGGGTACGACGAGGCCCAATGCCGGAAGGCTGACATCATGCGGCTGTGCAAACAGATCGTCGCGCCATGAGGTTGGGCCGAGACGCTGGATCACCCGGCTCGTTTCGTTGTGCGGATCGACGAAGACGATCGTGTCGATTGAAGCCAGGGAGCGATACTGCGACAGTTTCTCGCCCTCGTCGACCCGGGCCGTCGAGGCAGACAACACCTCGAATATGACGACAGGGTCCGTGAAGAGACGCTGTTCCTCCCGCTCTTGTGTTGCCGGGTTGCCGCAATATACGCTGACATCCGGATAACGGGCATCGGTGTCCGTCACCTCCACGCCCATGTCGGAACCATAGGGTCGACAACCCGTGCCACGAAGATTGACGTGCAGGAAGGCGAGAATGTTGGCGGCGACACGCGCATGGGCCGGCGTACCGCCGGTCATCATCCGAATTATACCGTCGACCAGTTCGTATTTCCGGTCACCCGGAAAATCGATTTCGAGAAACTGCTTTACCGTAATCGGCTGGTAAAGGGGATCATGGCGCATAGCCAGATACTATCATTCCAACGGGAATTAACAAAGGGCCGGTGGAGTGATCCACCGGCCCTTCGTCTTTGGTCAGGTCGTTCTGGTTGGCTGGCGACGGCAAAGCCGCCGCTGGACGTCGGACCGGTTCGGCGTTGCCGACCGGCCGTCCGATCCGATGCGGGTCCTGCGCCGGCATCACCGGCGCAGGACCCGCATTCGGATCAGAAGTCCATGCCGCCCATGCCGCCCATGCCGCCGCCGCCCATTGCGGGCATGGCGGGCTTGTCTTCCGGCATCTCGCTCACGGCCGCTTCGGTCGTGATGAGCAGGCCGGCGACCGAGGCCGCGTTCTGCAGCGCGGTGCGGACGACCTTGGTCGGGTCGATCACGCCGGCTTCCACCAGGTTCTCGTAGGTGTCGGTCGCGGCATTGAAGCCGATGTTCGAATCGTTGCCGTCGAGCAGCTTGCCCGACACCACCGCGCCGTCATGGCCCGCATTGCTGGCGATCTGGCGAACCAGCGCGGTCAGCGACTTGCGGACGATATCGATGCCGCGCGTCTGGTCCTCGTTGGCGCCCGTGAGCCCTTCGAGTGCCTTGGTCGCGTACAGCAGCGCGGTGCCGCCACCGGGGACGATGCCTTCTTCGACGGCCGCGCGGGTCGCGTGCAGCGCGTCGTCGACGCGGTCCTTGCGCTCCTTGACCTCTACCTCGGACGAGCCACCGACCTTGATGACCGCGACGCCGCCGGCGAGCTTGGCAAGACGCTCCTGGAGCTTCTCCTTGTCATAGTCGCTGGTGGTGTTCTCGATCTGCTGGCGGATCGCCTCGGTGCGGCCCTTGATCGCGTCGGCATCACCGGCACCGTCGACGATGACGGTGTTGTCCTTGTCGATCGTGACGCGCTTGGCGGTGCCGAGCATCGCGGTGGTCACGGTCTCCAGCTTGATGCCGAGGTCCTCGGAGATCATCTCGCCCTTGGTCAGGATCGCGATGTCTTCCAGCATCGCCTTGCGACGATCGCCGAAACCGGGGGCCTTGACCGCTGCGACCTTCAGGCCGCCGCGCAGCTTGTTGACGACGAGCGTGGCGAGCGCCTCGCCCTCGATGTCCTCGGCGATGATCAGGAGCGGGCGACCCGACTGCACGACCGCTTCCAGGATCGGGAGCATCGCCTGCAGGTTCGACAGCTTCTTCTCGTGGATCAGGATGAACGGATCGTTGAGTTCGACCGTCATCTTCTCCGGGTTGGTGATGAAGTACGGCGACAGATAGCCGCGGTCGAACTGCATACCCTCGACGACGTCGAGCTCGAATTCGAGACCCTTCGCTTCCTCGACGGTGATGACGCCTTCCTTGCCGACCTTCTCCATGGCTTCGGCGATCTTCTCGCCGACTTCACGGTCGCCATTGGCGGAGATGATGCCGACCTGCGCCACTTCCTTCGAACCGGACACCGGCTTCGAACGCGCCTTCACGTCCTCGACGACCTTCACCACGGCGAGATCGATGCCGCGCTTCAGGTCCATCGGGTTCATGCCGGCCGCGACCGACTTCATGCCTTCGCGCACGATCGCCTGCGCCAGCACGGTCGCGGTGGTCGTGCCGTCGCCGGCGATGTCGTTGGTCTTCGATGCCACTTCGCGCAGCATCTGCGCGCCCATGTTCTCGAACTTGTCCTTGAGCTCGATCTCCTTGGCGACGGTGACGCCGTCCTTGGTGATGCGCGGTGCGCCGAAGCTCTTGTCGATCACGACGTTGCGGCCCTTCGGCCCCAGCGTGACCTTGACCGCGTCGGCGAGGATGTCGACGCCGCGCAGGATGCGCTCGCGCGCGTCGCGGCTGAATTTCACGTCCTTGGCTGCCATGTGGCTACCCTTTCAGTTGAGGTTGGAAAGTCTCGAAAGTCGCATCCTACAGGGGTTATGCGCCCCGGATGCGACGTATCAGGTCAGCCGACGATCCCGAGGATGTCGCTTTCCTTCATGATGAGCAGGTCTTCGCCGTCGACCTTGACCTCGGTGCCGGACCACTTGCCGAACAGCACGCGGTCGCCGGCCTTCACCTCCAGCGGGTGGACCTCGCCGCTCTCGCTGCGGGCGCCGGTGCCGGCGGCGACGACTTCGCCTTCCTGCGGCTTTTCCTTGGCGGTGTCGGGGATGATGATCCCACCGGCCGTCTTCTCCTCCGCCTCTACGCGGCGGACGAGAACGCGGTCGTGCAACGGACGAAAGTTCATTGCTGTGCCCTTTCTGAGACTATGACAGATTTCTGGCACTCAGGGGTCCCGAGTGCCAACGCGGCTTATATGTGAAGCGCGCGCGGGACCGTCAACGGGGCAAGGGAACTAAATTCGATGGACCGTGGCGGGCAGCAGGCCCAGCCGCGCCCGCGCGCTCCACCGCCACAGCAGCAGCACCGACACGGCGGCGAGACCGGCGGCAAGACCCCACCAGATGCCCAGTCCCTGCCAGTCGAACCCGAAGCCGAGCAGCACCGCGCATCCCGCCCCGACCACCCAATAGCCGAACAGCGCGACCAGCATCGGCACCCGCGTATCCTGCAACCCGCGCAGCACGCCGGCCGCCACCGCCTGCGCCCCGTCGAACAGCTGGAACGCGGCGGCGACCCCCAGATACTGTACCGCCAGCGCGACCAGCGCGGCGTTGGCGGCGTCGTCCGGATCGACATAGACGCCGACGAACAGACGCGGCGCGATCAGCAGCAGCGACGCGGTGAACACCATGAAGCCGATTCCGACCGCCAGCGACACCGCCCCCGCCCGGCCGATCCACACCCGGTCGCCCGCGCCATACGCCATGCCGACCCGGATCGTCGCCGCCTGCGCGACGCCGAACGGCACTTGGAACGCGATCGCCGCGATCTGGAGCGCGATGGCGTGGGCGGCGACCTCGGTCACCCCGATCAGCCCCATCAGGAACCCGGCGGCGGAGAACAGCGCGCCCTCGAACGTCATCGTCAGCGCGATCGGCAGGCCGAGGCGCAGCAGATCGGCCAGCCGCGACCATTCGGTCCGCCACCAGTTGCCGAACAGGCGATAGCGGCGCAGCCGGGGATCAAGCAGCAGGATCGCCACGAAGGCGAGCATCATCGCGCTGCTGGTGACGACGCTGGCGATCGCCGACCCCTCCAGCCCCAGCGCGGGGAAACCCGCCTGCCCGAAGACGAGCAGCCAGTTGCCGAGGATGCCGGTGGCGAGGCCCAGCGCCATGACCACCATCGCCCAGCCCGGCCGCCCCAGCGCGGAGGCGGTGACACGCATCACCCCGGTCGCCACCGCCGGGATCGTCGCCCACAACAGGATGTCGAGGAACGCCCCGGTCCGTGCCGCGACGTGCGGGTCCTGCCGCGCGAGCAGCAACAGCCGCTCGCCATTGGCGAGGACCGCCATCGTCGCGAGGCCGGCGCCGATCGCCAGCCACATCGCCATCCGGAACGAGCGGCGCACCTGCCGCACCGCATGGCGACGGCGACCGAGTTCGGCGGCGATCAGCGGCGCCGCCGCCCCGACCAGCCCGATCATCGCGAAGGCGAGGACGCTGTAGAGATAGACGCCCAGCGTCGCGGCGGCGAGTTCGGTGGTGCCGAGCCGCGCGACGAAGATCACGTCGATCGAATAGACGCCCATCTGGAGCAGGTTGGCGGCGACCAGCGGCGATGCCAGCGCGATCGTGGCGCGCAATTCGGCCCGCGTCGTGGCAGGCGCGGCGGTGAGCGCGGGGGGCGGGGCGACGACAGGTTGCACGGCGCGCGCTGTAAGGGGTGCGGCGGGGGTTGGATAGCACCGCCCGACGCGGCTCGCCGCGTTAGGGATTGCGCGTAATAAAATTGCCTCTAGGCTCGCATCCTTTCACGACCAACGGGGCGCATCGACGCCCCTTCATCCCTGGGGGGACGCGAGTTCATGTTGTTCGGGCGCGTAAAGCCATTGGACGCGATTCTGGCGGCGGCGGAGCGAAAGTCGCTCCACCGGACATTGGGAGCCTTCCAGCTCACCCTGTTCGGGATCGGATCGGTGATCGGCACCGGCATCTTCGTGCTGACCGCCGCCGGCGCGCAGAAGGCGGGGCCGGGGCTGATGCTGGCCTTCGCCATCGCCGGCGCGATCTGCATCGTCGCCGCACTCTGCTATGCGGAGATCGCGGCGATGATCCCGGTCGCGGGATCGGCCTATACCTATACCTATTCGACGATGGGCGAACTGCTGGCCTGGACGGTCGGCTGGGCGCTGGTGCTGGAATATGCGGTGGCCGCGTCGGCGGTGGCGGTCGGCTGGTCCGGCTATTTCTCCGGCACGATCCTGCAACAGTTCCTCGGCATCCAGTTGCCGATGTGGCTGAGCGCCGGGCCGCTGGCGCTGGGTGGTGCTGCGGGCGGGTTCATCAACCTGCCGGCGGTGGTGATCGCCCTGCTGGTCACGTGGCTGCTGATCATCGGCACGTCGGAAAGCGCGAAGGTCAACGCGATCCTCGTCGGCATCAAGGTAGTGGCGCTGACCGCGTTCATCGCGCTGACCGCCGGCAAGATCGATACCTCGCAGTTCAGCCCCTTCCTGCCGGCGGGCGTGTTCGGCGGCTTCGGCACCGGGGTCGGCGCGGTCGGCGCGGCGGCGACGATCTTCTTCGCCTATGTCGGGTTCGACGCGGTGTCGACCGCGGCGGAAGAGACCAAGAATCCGCAGCGCAACGTGCCGATCGGCCTGATCGGATCGCTGCTGTTCTGCACCATCTTCTACATCCTGGTCGCGGCGGGCGCGATCGGCACGATCGGCGGCCAGCCGATCATGGGGCCGAACGGCATCCCCTTCCCCGCCGGATCGGAAGAACTGGCGCGCCAGTGCGCGATGGCAGAATATGCCGGGCGGCTGGTCTGCTCGAACGAGGCGCTGGCGCATGTGCTGCGCGCGATCGGCTTCGGCACCGTCGGCAACATGCTGGGCATCGCCGCCTTCGTCGCGCTACCGTCGGTGATCCTGGTGCTGCTGTTCGGGCAGACCCGCATCTTCTTCGTGATGAGCCGTGACGGCCTGTTGCCGCCGATGCTGAGCAAGGTCCATCCCAAGTGGAAGACCCCGCATGTGGTGACCGCGATCACCGGCGCGGCGGTGGCGTTCGCCGCCGCCTTCCTGCCGGTCGGCGCCTTGGCGGACATCGCCAATGCCGGCACGCTCTATGCGTTCATGATGGTCGCGTTCGCGGTGCTGATCCTGCGCCGGACGGAGGCGGACCGCCCCCGCTCGTTCCGCACGCCCGCCGTGTGGTTCGTCGCACCGGCGACGATCGTCGGCTGCATCTTCCTGTTCTTCAACCTGCCCTCGGCGGCGATGCTGGTGCTGGTGGTGTGGGGCGCGATCGGGCTGGTGGTGTATTACCTGTACGGTTACCGCACGAGCAACGTCGCGCAGGGCCGGATCGAGGTGCTGGTCGACGACGACCTGCCCTGAGACAATGGCCCTGAAGACAATGGCATTCAGCTTGATGGCCCCTCCCCTTGTCGGGGAGGGGCCTTTTTCTTAGCGCAGCGTATCGGCCAGTGCCTTCAGGTCGACCTGCGGACGGGCGCCGAAGTGGCTGATGATCTCCGCCGCGCACAGTGCGCCGAGCGTCAGCGAGCGCTCCAGATCATGGCCGCGGGTCTGTGCATGGAGGAAGCCGGCGGCGAACAGGTCGCCCGCGCCGGTGGTGTCGACCACGCGCTCGATCGGCTGTGCCGGCACCGTGACGCGCTGGCCGCCACGCACCGCACAGGCACCGCGCTCCGCCAGCGTCACCACCAGTGTCGGCACCTTGTCCTGCACTGCGGCGATCGCGGTATCGACGTCGGTCGTCTCGGTCAGCGCCATGATCTCCGCCTCGTTGGCGAACAGCACGTCGATCAGGCCCTGATCGATCAGCGTGTGGAAATCAGTGCGGTGACGGTCGATGACGAACTCGGCCGACAGGGTGAAGGCGATCTTGCGCCCTGCCTCGCGCGCCACCTCGATCGCGGCGCGCATCGCGGCGCGCGGCTCCTCCGGGTCCCACAGATAACCTTCGATATAGAGGTACGCGGCATCCGCGATCAGCGCGCGGTCCAGCGCGACCTCCGGCAGATAGTGCGACGCGCCGAGGAAGGTGTTCATCGTCCGCTGGCCATCGGGGGTCACGAAGATCAGGCAGCGGCCGGTGGTCGGCCCGCCGGCGCGGACCGACGTGTCGTAGCGGATGCCGGCGGCGCGGATGTCGTGCGCGAACACCTGCCCCAGCTGGTCGTCGGCGACCTGACCGATAAAGGCGGTGCGCCCGCCCAGCGCGGCGATGCCGGCCAGCGTGTTCGCCGCCGAGCCGCCCGAAATCTCGCGCCCCGGCCCCATCCGGCCATAAAGCGCGTCCGCCTCCTCCGCCGAGAAGATCAGCTGCATCGCGCCCTTGGTCATCCCCTCGGTCGCGAGGAAGGCGTCGTCGGTCTGCGCGAGGATGTCGACGATCGCATTGCCGATCGCGACGACATCGTAGGTAGGGGTGGTCAAGGTGGCGGACTCCGCAAAGAAGGTAGACGGTCGCCCTAGATGCGCGGGCCGGCGCAAGCAATGTTGACGCCGCCGGGGTGCCGCGCCATCCCGTTGCGATGACGCGCGCCTTCCTCCTGTCGCTGGGCCAGCTGGGCGACCGGGCGGTGCTGGGCGTGTTCGCCAAATCGCTGGCGGTGACGCTGGCGATCTTCGCGGTCGCCGGGTTCGCGCTGTGGTATGCGATGCAGGCGGTGCTGGCGCACTGGATCGGCTGGGGCGCGACCGGGCTGGCGACGGCGTTCGCGGCGGTCGTCACCGTGCTGGCGCTGTGGTTGCTGTTCCGCGCGGTGGCGGTGGCGGTGGTCGGGCTGTTCGCGGACGAGGTGGTCGCGGCGGTCGAGCGCCGGCATTACCCGGAGGCGCTGGCGACCGCGCGGCCGGTGCCCTTCGCGCGCGGACTGGCAATGGGGTTGCGATCGGCGGCACGGGTGATCGCGGTCAACCTGATCCTGCTGCCGCTCTATGTCGTGCTGCTGGCGACGGGGATCGGCACCGCCGCCGCGTTCCTGATCGTCAACGGCTGGCTGCTGGGCCGCGATCTGGGCGACATGGTCGCGGCGCGGCACATGGATGCGGGCCGCATGGCGGCGTGGCGGGGCGAGACGCGGGGGCGGCGTTTCCTGCTGGGGCTGGCCGATGCCGCCTTGTTTCTGATCCCGGTCGTCAATCTTGCCGCCCCCGTGCTGGGTGCGGCGATGGCGACGCATCTTTTCCACACGAGACGCCGATGACCCGCGCGACGATCCTGCTGGCGACCCTGCTGGTCGCGGGGTGCGCCGCCGCCCCCACCGCCCGCCCGGCCAAGGCGCCACCGATGGCGATCGCCTATCCCACGGTCGGGCTGGAACGGGTGATCGGGCAGGATGCCGACGGCCTCGTCAAGCTGTTCGGCACCCCCGACGCCGATGTCCGCGAAGGCGCGGCGCGCAAGCTGCAGTTCGGCAGCGCGATTTGCGTGCTCGACACCTATCTCTATCCCCAGACCAGCGGCGGCGCGGCGCGCGTGACGTATCTCGACGCACGCGAACCCGATGGCAGCGCGATCGACCGGGCAAGCTGCGTGGCGGCGCTGACGCGGCGCGACGGGGGGCGGTAAAAGGATCGGTTCCCGCGGAGGCGCGAAGGAGTTTGATTCTCGCGGAGACGCGGAGACGCGGAGGATTGAAGAAGGGATTGTTCGCGCAGAGGCGCGGAGGGCGCAGAGCGGGCTCGTGCGCGGCAGCGCATCCACTCATCATAGGCTTGAGGATAGAGGGCCACACTCGTGGCAGACGCTACCCCTCCGCGTCTCCGCGTGAACCTTGTTTTCCACCGCGTGGATTGCCCATCACACCCTCTTTGCGGCAAGTTCCGTAACTGCCCAGGCCGCGGCGTCGCGGACCACAAAGGCGTCGTCCGTCAGCAGTGGTTCAAGCGATGCGAGCAGTTCGACATCGCCGCTGTTGCCCGCCGCGATGCAGGCGTTGCGGACCATGCGGTCGCGGCCGATCCGCTTGATCGGAGAGCCGGCGAACACCTGCCGGAACCCGGCATCGTCGAGGCTGAGCAGGTCGGCCAGTTCGGGCGCGACCAGTTCGGCGCGCGGAGCGAACGCCATGTTGGCGGCGGCGGCCCTGGCGAACTTGTTCCACGGGCATACCGCTAGGCAATCGTCGCAGCCATAGATGCGGTTGCCGATCGCGGTGCGGAACTCCTCCGGGATCGGCCCGGCATGTTCGATCGTCAGGTACGAGATGCAGCGCCGCGCATCGAGGCGATAGGGCGCGGGGAACGCGTCGGTCGGGCACGCGGTCTGGCAGGCGTCGCACCGGCCGCACGCGCCGCCGCCGGGGCCGTCCGGCACCATGTCGAGCGTGGTGTAGATCGCGCCCAGAAACAGCCAGCTGCCCGCCGTCCGGCTGACCAGATTGGTGTGCTTGCCCTGCCAGCCGATCCCCGCCGCCTCCGCCAGCGGCTTCTCCATCACCGGCGCGGTATCGACGAACACCTTCAGGTCGTGCGCACTTTCCTGCGCCAGCCAGCGGCCCAGCGCCTTTAGCTGGCGCTTGACGACATCGTGGTAATCCTGCCCTTGCGCATAGACGGAGATGCGGCCGATCCCGCCCTCGCCGGCCAGCGCCAGCGGATCGGTGGCGGGCGCGTAGCTCATGCCCAGCGACACGACGCTGCGCACCGCCGGCCACAATCCGGCCGGGCTTTCGCGCTGATGCGCGCGTTCGGCCATCCAGATCATGTCGCCGTGCCGCCCCTCGGCCAGCCACTGGTGCAGGCGTTCTGCCGCGAGCGGCGCGGCGTTGGCGCGCGCGATGCCGCAGGCGGCGAAGCCCAGTTCGGCCGCCTTCGCCTTCAGCCGGTGTTCTAGCTTGTCATCCGCCACGCCCCCCCGCTACCACGGCGGCACGCGCCGGAGGAAGATGTTGACGATACAGGGGATGACGGCCGGCAATCAGGAATGGGCGGTCACCGCCGCAGGACTGGTAAAACGGTTCGAGGACCGCCGCGTCGTCGACGGGGTCGACCTGATGGTGCCGCGTGGCGCGATCTACGGCGTGCTCGGCCCCAACGGCGCGGGCAAGACCACGACGCTGCGCATGTTGCTGGGCATCATCGAGCCGGACGAGGGCGCCCGCACCCTGCTGGGCGAGGCGAGCCCGCGCGATGCCAGCGACCGGGTCGGCTATCTGCCCGAGGAACGTGGGCTGTACCCGGCGATGAAGGCGCGCGAGGCGATCGCGTTCATGGGCGCGCTGCGTGGCCTGTCGTGGAGCGAGGGCCGCCGCCGCGCCGCGACGATGCTGGAGGAAGCCGGCCTGGGCCATGCGATCGACGAGAAGGTGCGCAAACTGTCCAAGGGCATGGCGCAGATCGTCCAGCTGCTCGGCTCCGTCGTCCACCGTCCCGACCTGATCGTGCTGGACGAACCGTTCTCCGGCCTCGATCCGGTCAATCAGGAGAAGCTGGAGGCGCTGATCGTCGCAGAACGCGACCGGGGCGCGACCATCCTGTTCTCCACCCACGTCATGGCCCATGCCGAACGGCTGTGCGACCGGCTGGCGATCATCGCCGGCGGCAAGCGCCGGTTCGAGGGAACGGTGGACGAGGCGCGCGGCACCCTGCCCGCGCAGGTCCACTACCAGCCACAGCGCCCCGACCCCGCGCTCGCCGCGCTGTTGCCGGCCGATGCCCGGGGCGAAGGCGAAGGCTGGCGCTTCACGCTGCCGCCCGGCGGGATCGAGCCGGTGCTGGTCCGCCTGATCGCCGCCGATCACGGCATCGCCGGGCTGACGATCGAGCGCCCCGGCCTGCACGAGGCGTTCGTGCGGATCGTCGGCGGCCGCGCCGCGACCGGAGAGGCTGGCGCATGACCCGTTTCCGCCGCACGTTGCGCCAGACGCTGACGATCGCGCGCCGTGATTTCATCGCGACGGTGTTCACCCCGATCTTCCTGCTGTTCCTGTTCGCGCCGATCCTGATGGGATCGTTCGGCGCGATCGGCGGGATGGGCGCGGCCAGCATGAACGACGGCGCGGCCGACCGGTCGCGGCTGGTCGCGATCGTGCCGGCCGCCACCGCCGGGGTGATGCAGGAACAGGACAGCCGCCTGCGCGCGCTGTTCCGCCGCGACGAACGCCCCGCCCCCCTCGCCTTCCAGACCCCCGGCCGCGATGCGCGCGCGCAGGCAACGGCGGCGATGGCGGACCGCGACCACGATGTCGATGCGGTGCTGTACGGCCCGCTGGCGACGCCCACGATCCTGACCGCCCCCGGCACCCGCCGCGCCGGACCCTATCTGGAGGCGGTGGCGCAGGCGACCTTGTCCGCGCAGGCTCCGGGCGCGGTGACGGTGGCGGCGACGCGCGAACGGGCGGCCCGCACCGGCACGTCGATCGGCGGCCAGCACCAGTCGGGCTTCTTCGCGGTGTTCGGCATCTTCTTCCTGACGCTGTTCCTCGCCGGGCAGGTCGTCGGCACGATGGCGGAGGAACGCAACAACAAGGTGGTCGAGATCCTGGCGGCGGCGGTGCCGCTGGAGGCGGTGTTCTTCGGCAAGCTGATCGGCATGTTCGGGGTCGCGGTGCTGTTCGTCGGTTTCTGGGGCACGGTGGTCGGTCAGATCGCCAGCCTGTTGCCGCCGGGCGCGGCGGCGGCGATCGGCGATCTGACGCCGGCGGTCGGCGGGCCGATGTTCGCGCTGCTGTTCGCGGCCTATTTCTCGATGGCGTATCTGCTGCTCGGCTCGGTCTTCCTCGGCATCGGTGCGCAGGCATCGACGATGCGCGAAATCCAGATGCTGTCGCTGCCGATCACGCTGGTGCAGGTGGGGATGTTCGCGCTCGCCTCCGCCGCCGCGCGGATGCCGGGCAGCGGGGTGGCGATGCTGGCGGAGATATTCCCGCTGTCCTCCCCGTTCGCGATGGCGGGGCGCGCGGCGAACTCGCCCGAATTGTGGCCGCACGCGCTGGCGCTGCTGTGGCAGGCGATGTGGGTGGCGCTGTTCATCATGGCGGGCGCCCGGCTGTTCCGGCGCGGCGTTCTCAAATCCGGGAGCGGGCGGCCGTTCTGGCGGCGGCGGGCGCGGTAGGGGCGACGCGAAAAAGGAAGTGATGGTTCGCACGGAGGCGCGGAGGACGCGGAGAGAAGAAGAGAGATGGATCGCCTGCCGGCTTGTCGCCATCTTCTCGCGCAGGTCAGAATGAGGGGATAGAGGATGTGGCGCGCAACCGGCATACCGATCACACCATCTCCGCGTCCTCCGCGCCTCCGCGCGAAACCATTCTTCTCCGCAGCTTCGCCCCGAATCTTTCCCGCGCTGCGATGATCTGGCGGCGGCGCCCCCGCCTCCTATATGGTTGCGATGACCACCGATCGCCGTTCCTTCCTCGCCGCCTCCGGGCTGGGCGCCGCCGCCATCGCGCTGTTCGGGTGCCGCGACGAGGCGGTGGCGGCGGAGCGGTTTCCGGTGACGATGACCGATGCGCAGTGGCGGCAGAAGCTGCCCCCCGCCGCATACCGGGTGCTGCGCCACGAGGACACCGAACGGCCGTTCAGCAGCCCGCTGAATGACGAGCATCGCGCCGGCACCTTCCGATGCAGGGGGTGTGCGCGACCGCTGTTCGCCTCGAAGACCAAGTTCGACAGTGGCACCGGCTGGCCCAGCTTCTGGGCGGCGCTGCCCCGTGCGGTCGGTGCCCGCACCGACGGATCGATGATGATGGCGCGGACCGAGGTGCATTGCGCCGGCTGTGGCGGGCATCTCGGCCATGTCTTCGACGACGGCCCCAAGCCGACCGGCAAGCGTTACTGCATGAACGGCGTGGCGATGGCGTTCACAGTCGCCTGAGGCGTGATCGGGCGGTCAGCCTGCCGCTTGCACCGTCGGCGCACCCGCGATCAGCAGCGGCGCCTGCATCGGCTCCGCCGTCGGCGTCGGTGCCTGATCGGCATAGATGAAGCCGCTGGTCGGGTAGGTCGAGGTGCCGAGACCGCCGGTCGGGCCATACCACACCCGCACCTGGCTCCAGTCGCCCTCGGGCGACACATCCACCGCGCGGACGTCCGTCTCGACGGCGCCCCGGCGGGACCAGTTAGCGTGGGTCAGCAGTACTTCGCGAGGGGACACGATGCGCGACACCATCGCGACATGGCCGACGCGCATCCGCGCCGTCGCCTTGAACGCCAGCACCGCGCCCGGTTGCGGCGCGTCGCCGCGCGCATAGCGCCCCGCCGCCTGCCCCCACCAGGTGTTCGCGTTGCCGTGCAGCGCGATGCCGGACACCGAGCGGGCAAAGGGCGCGCACTGCCAGAACTGCGCCGCCGCCGGGGTGGCCATCATCAGGCCGCACGAAACCACCAGCGCGAAACGCACTGCCAACGCCTTCATCATGACCGGATACCCGCTCGTTCGATTGCTGTGCAGGCTGGCTACGGGCGGATCGGTTAATTGAAAATAACGATCGGAACTTTATCGGGTGAACGGTGTTTCGGCGGCGACAGTCCGCATTTCCGCCACAATCCGGCGGAACGCCAAGCGTGCTTGCCGCCCGCCCCCGCCTGTCTTACCCCATCGCCAAAATCATAGGAGAGCGCGCGATGGACACCGGCACCCTGTTTCGACTCGACGGACGCGTCGCGCTCGTCACCGGCGGCAGTCGCGGGATCGGCCGGATGATCGCGGCGGGCTTCGTCGCGCAGGGGGCGAAGGTCTATGTCTCGTCGCGCAAGGCCGAGGCGTGCGAGGAAACCGCCGCCGAACTGGGGCCGAACTGCATCCCCCTGCCCGCCGACATCGCCACCGTCGACGGTTGCCGCGCACTGGCCGCCGCCCTGGCGGAACGGGAGGGGCAGCTCGACATCCTCGTCAACAATGCCGGCGCGGCGTGGGGCGTGCCGTTCGAGGATTTCCAGGAGGCGGGCTGGGACAAGGTGATGGACCTGAACGTGAAATCACCCTTCTTCCTGACGCAGGCGCTGCACCCGCTGCTGAAGGCATCGGGCAGCGACGCGCGGCCGGCCAAGGTCATCAACATCACCTCGATCGACGGCCAGCGGCTCAACGCATGGGAGACGTACAGCTATCAGGCGTCGAAGGCGGCGCTGATCCACCTGACCCGGCGGATGGCGGCGCGGCTGGTGCAGGACGGCATCAACGTGACCTCGATCGCGCCCGGCGCTTTCCCCAGCAGCATGAACAAGGCCGCGCGCGATCACGGCGACGCGGTGGCGAAGAACATCCCCGCCCGCCGGATCGGCGTGGCAGAGGACATGGCGGGCGCGGCGATCTACCTCGCGGCGCGCGCTGGCGATTATGTGGTGGGGGAGACGATCACCGTCGACGGCGGACTGGTCCACGCTTCATTGGGGGCCAGCATCGACGGGTGAGGGATGGCGGGCGTGGAAGATGCGGGGTCACCGCCCGCATCTTTCCCGTTTTCCCGTCATCAGTGGCTGTTTCGGAAATGCGCCATCCGCAGGCGCTCGTCCGTGATGGCGGCACCGCAGTCAGATCGCTTGGATGAGCTTTAGTCGCTTGCGGCAGGAGGACCTGCCATCCGGTCAGCTGAGATGTAAATTCGCGCAACGCGGCTTGGCTGGCCAGTCGTTGGCGCAATCCTGTACCTGTTTTAAGAGACGGCCAGCTTTGCAACAGGCCGGTACTGCCGAACTATATCCGGAGCCTGTACCGGGCGTCCGTACAAATATCCCTGCGCCTCCTCGCATCCGAGCGCGATGAGCGCCTCCTCCTGTCCCACGCACTCCACGCCCTCGGCAATGACGACAAGCCCTAGACTCTTGGCCATACAGACAACGGCGCCGACGATTGCCGCATCGCCCGCTCCCTGATCGATACAAGCCACAAAGCTTCTGTCGATTTTCAGGCGTGTTAACGGGTATTTCTGGAGAAGGCCCAATGACGCAAAGCCCGTACCGAAATCATCGAAGGCCACCCCGACACCTAGCGTCTTCAACTTGCGGAGCGCCTTGGCCGAATGGCTGCTGTGCCGCAGCACCGTATTTTCCGTTATCTCGAGTTCCAGCTGATCCGCACCAAGGCCGTGACGTGCCAGCGCGTCGAGTACGACCTCGAAGAGGCGGGCGGAACGAAGCTGAACGGGGAACAGATTTACGCCCATCCTGATCCTGCCCAATCCCTCAAGTCGCCAAGCGGCTGCGGTCGAACATGCTTCGTTTATGATCCAGTCGCCCACGATCTCGGCAACCACGCTGCGTTCGAGGATATCGATGAAGGCGTGAGGCTGCAGCAAGCCATGGCGGGGATGGCGCCAACGCAACAGGGCCTCGACACCTACGAGGCTGCGATCGGCGAGCGAAACCTGTGGCTGATACCAGAGCTCGAACTCCCCGTTCGCCAAAGCCGAGCGAAGCTCCATACTCAAGCGAAGATCGTGTTCCGAGCGGCTCTGCATCGCTCTGACGAAGAACGTCCGGGCACCGCCACCCTCACTCTTGGCGCTATAAAGGGCAAGGTCAGCGCTCGACAGAAGCTGATCGGCGCTGGTGCCGTCCTTCGGTGATATCGCTATGCCGATGCTCGTGTTCACGAACACGGATTGCCCAGCCAGTTCGATGGGGGATTGCAGGCTCGCGAAAACCCAATCGGCTGTCTGCTCGATCAGACACGGGTCGGCACAATCCGGCAAAAGGATCGCAAACTCGTCGCCACCGAAACGTGCCACGAAACCGACATCTCCTGCCGCATCGTTCAGGCGCCGCGCCACGCTGGCCAGAAGTTCATCACCAACGGAGTGGCCAAGGCTGTCGTTGACGTGCTTGAAACCGTCCAGGTCCAGCATCAGCAACACGCAGGCACCCGCCTTGATCGCGTCCGACAGGCGCGCCTGCAAGGCATTCCGGTTCGGAAGCGACGTCAACATGTCGCAATGGGCCAGATGTTCAAGACGCCGTCGCGCGCGCTGCCTGTCGGTCACGTCACGGATGAGCGCGCCGAACATCGGCCGGCCCGCCTCGAACCACATCGACAGGGAAAGGTCGACGGGAAATTCATAGCCATCGGCGTGCCAGGCAAGCATCTCAACCGCTTGTCCGGCGAGACGCGCCTTACCCGTCCTTACCGCTCTGGCCAGCCCGGCATCGTGCGCTGCCCGATGCCGCTCCGGCATAATGATCGAAAGTGGCATCCCTACGGCCTGGTCGACGCTGTACCCGAACAGCGTCACTGCAGCGCTATTCCACGAGATGATAAGATTATCCTGTCCCGCACAGATCGCAGCTGTCGCAGAATTGGCGAGCATTTGCTCGTATCGATCCTGCACCCAGTGGGAGTCGATTCTGGCCCTGTTCATCCAAAAGCTCCCCCCCGGCCTTTCGCATCGATCGCAATATTAATACTAATACGACAAGAAGCAAAAAATGAATCTTGAACGTGAAATGACGGCTTCGCCATCGGACGTCGAAGCACCGCAGGACTGATGCGCGAGAACCGCTTTCGTGGCGGCCAGAAACGCCATGCAAACGGATGACCGACAGGAGATCGCTGGTCGATCGCGCCGAACACCGTCGAGCAGGAGTCAGGGCCACGCCCGACAAGAAGCGGGGCGTAGACATCGCATACGTCCTGACGCGAAAAGCCGGTGGAGGGTAGTTCTATCCGGCGGTGGTCAGCGACCTATTCCCGCTACGTTGTCGGCTGGACCGGCGGCGACCGGCTGCACCGCGATCTGGTGCCCGCCGCCTCGCCCTAGCCCCGGCGCGGGGTCAGCAGCCACACCTTCGGGCCGCCGGTCGGCTTTGCGGTGCCGTCGATCCGCACCGCGCGGATCAGGCGGACGGGGCGGAGGATCATCTGGCCCTTCATCGAATCGAAGCCGCCGCCCGATGGCTCGGCGAGGATGCGTTTCACCACCTCCATGCCGCCCACGACATGGCCGAACGCGGCATAGCCCTTGTAGCCGGGGCGGGCGTCCATCTGGGGCGTCGGCCCGACCGTCAACACGAAATTACCGCCGGCGGAGGCGGGATCGTCGCCGCGCGCCATCGAGATCGTGGCGTCGAGATGGCGGATACCGGTCTTGCTGGTCGACTCGAACGGGAAGGAGGGCAGGATGCGCTTGGCATCGGTGCGGATGCCGGCCTGCACGAACCCCCTGGTCGGATCGGCCTTGCCGCGCGCGGCGCGGTAGAAGCTGGTGTCGTCGAACCGGCCATCGTCGACATAGGCCATGAAGTTCGCGGTCGTCTTCGGCGCCCGCCGCGCGTCGAGCGCCAGCATGATCGCCCCGCGCGAGGTATCCAGCCGTACCCGCACGATCCCGGGCCGCCCGCCCGGGGCCTGCGCGGCGGCCGGCGTGAGCGCGGCGATGGCAACGATCGCGAGAGCCGCGCGAAGAGGAAGTCCGTTCATCATTTTTCTACCTCCCCGGCAAAGGCCGGGGTCCAGCTGGAATGGCGGCCGTGGTCCGTCACGGACGTCCGCCCAACCGGACCCCGGCCTTTGCCGGGGGGGTAGCGATGGTCGGCGGCAGGGACAACCGGCTTATCGTCACCGATACGGGCGCCCTACCCCGTCCCCTCAGCGCGCGATCCCGCCCGCCGCCAGCACCGCCAGCGTCACCAGTTCGCTCGCGGTCGAGGTCATCGGGGCGATCTGCACCGGCTTCTCCATGCCGATCAGCATCGGGCCGATCATGTCGTCGCCGCCCAGTTCGCGCAGCAGCTTGGCGGAGATGTTGGCGGATTGCAGGCCGGGCATGATGAGGATGTTGGCCGGGCCGGACAGCCGCGCGAACGGGAAGTTCTTCAGCTGCTTCGGGTTCAGCGCCACGTCGGGTGCCATCTCGCCTTCATATTCGAAGCTGACCTGCCGGCCGTCGAGCACCTTCACGCCGTCACGGATATTGTCGAGCCACTGGCCGTCCGGGTTGCCGAAGGTGGAATAGCTGAGGAACGCGACGCGCGGCTCATGCCCCATCCGCCGCGCGACCTGCGCGGTCTGTTCGGCGATGTCGGCCAGTTCCTCGCCGGTCGGGCGCTCATTGATCGTGGTGTCGGCCATGAACACGGTGTGGCTCTGCCCGACGAGCAGATGGATGCCGAACGGCACCTTGCCCGCCATCGGATCGATCACGCGCCGCACGTCCTTGAACGTCTTGGCATAGGTGCGGGTGATGCCCGTGATCATCGCATCGGCATGGCCGAGCTGGAGCAGGATCGAGCCGAAGGTGTTGCGGTCCTGATTGACCATCCGCTCGATATCGCGGCGCAGATAACCGCGGCGTTGCAGCCGCTGGTACAGGAACTCCACCATCTGCGGCACCAGCGTCGAGGTGCGGCTGTTGTGGACCTCGTATTCGTCGGGATTGGTCACGCCCAGCGCACGCAGCCGATCGTGCACGTCGTCGCGACCGACCAGCACGGGCACGCCGTAGCCGCCCTCCTTGAACGCGATCGCGGCGCGCAGCACCACTTCCTCCTCGCCCTCGGCGAACAGCACGCGCTTGGGATGCGCCTTCGCACCCTCATAGGCGAGCGTCAGGACCGAGGTGGTGGGGTTCAGCCGCTCGCGCAGCGACTGGCGATAGGCGGCCATGTCGATGATCGGCTTGGTCGCGACGCCCGAATCCATCGCCGCCTTGGCGACGGCGGAGGGCACGATCTCCATCAGCCGCGGGTCGAACGGCGACGGGATGATGTATTCCGGGCCGAAGCTGTGCTGCACGCCATAGGCGACCGCGACCTCGTCGGGCACGCGCTGCCGCGCCAGTTCGGCGATGGCGTTGGCGGCGGCGATCTTCATCTGGTCGTTGATGCCGGTGGCGCGCACGTCGAGCGCGCCGCGGAAGATGAAGGGGAAGCAGATCACGTTGTTGACCTGGTTGGGATAATCCGACCGGCCGGTGGCGACGATCGCATCGGGGCGTGCCGCCTTGGCCAGTTCGGGGCGGATTTCCGGTTCCGGATTGGCCATCGCGAAGATGATCGGCGACGGCGCCATGTCCTTCACCATCTCCGGCTTCAGCGCGCCCGCCGCCGACAGGCCGAGGAACATGTCCGCCCCCACCAGCGCCTCGGTCAGGGTGCGGCGCTCGGTGACGGCGGCGTGCGCGGACTGCCACTGGTTCACGTCGTCGCGGCCCTGATAGATAACGCCGGTACGGTCGCACATCAGCACGTTGTCGTGGCGCACGCCCATCGCCTTGATGAGTTCGGTGCAGGCGATCGCCGCCGCGCCCGCACCGTTCACCACCACCTTCACGTCCTTCAGGTGACGGCCGGTCAGCATGCACGCGTTGATGAGGCCGGCGGCGCAGATGATCGCGGTGCCGTGCTGGTCGTCATGGAAGACCGGGATGTTCATCCGCTCGCGCAGCGTCTGCTCGATGATGAAGCATTCGGGGGCCTTGATGTCCTCAAGGTTGATGCCGCCGAACGTCGGCTCCATCAGCTCGACCGCGTCGATGAAGCGGTTCACGTCCTCCGTCTTCAGTTCGATATCGATCGAATCGACATCGGCGAAGCGCTTGAACAGCACCGCCTTGCCTTCCATCACGGGCTTCGCGGCCAGCGCGCCGAGATTGCCCATGCCGAGGATCGCGGTGCCGTTGGAGATCACCGCGACCAGATTGCCCTTGGCGGTGTAATCATAGGCGGTCGTGGGATCGTCGGCGATCGCCTGCACCGGCACCGCGACGCCGGGGGAATAGGCGAGCGCCAGATCGCGCTGCGTCGCCATCGGCTTGGATGCGATGATCTCGATCTTGCCGGGCCGCCCCTCCGAATGGAACAGCAGCGCCTCGCGCTCGGAGAACTGGACGTTGACGGCTTCGGACATGAAGGGCTCTCCCGCAGATTTTGCGACCGTACTAGGCCCAGCGTCCGCCCAAGGGAACGCCGGAATTCAACCGATATATGGCGGAATTCCAGCCGCCCGTCGCTTTCCTGCCGCTGGCAGGCCCCAACATGTGCAGGAATCGGCACATCGCGTGAGCGGGTTGATCCCGTGGCCGATCGGCCCCCGGATCACGCGCGACGATCAGGGCCGGGGTTTCCAACCCGGCAGACGAAGGCATATAGTCGTCGCGATGAGGCATGAACCGGGCATCTTCGACGAACGCGACAACGAGGCGGTATCGCCGGGCCGCGCCCGCGTCGATATCGCCGCCGGCCGGGTCCACGATCGGGCGATCGTCGGCGAATGGCTTGCAGCGCGGCATGGCGAGGTCCAGACGACGACCATCAGCTATTCATCGTCTTTGCGAGCGTAGCGAAGCAACCGGGAGCGTCAGATGCGCGGCCACCGGGTTGCCGCGTCGCGCCGCTCCTCGCAATGACGGATCATGGTGATGTCACCCCCCACCCCGATGATGGCCCAGTACCTCGCGCTGAAGGCGGAGGCGCAGGATTGCCTGCTATTCTATCGCATGGGCGATTTCTTCGAGTTGTTCTTCGAGGATGCGCGCGTCGCCGCCGCCGTGCTCGACATCGCGCTGACCGCGCGCGGCGAGCATGAGGGCGAGCGGATCCCGATGTGCGGCGTCCCCGTCCATGCCGCCACCGCCTATCTGCAACGCCTGATCAAGGCGGGGCACCGCGTCGCGATCGCCGAACAGACCGAAAGCCCGGAGGCGGCGCGCAAGGCGCGCGGCAGCAAGGCGCTGGTCAACCGCGCGATCGTCCGCGTCGTCACCGCGGGCACGCTGACCGAGGAGGCGCTGCTGGATGCGCGCACCGACAACTGGTGCGTCGCGATCGGCGAGGTCGGCCAAGGGGCGGGGCGCGACGTGGCGCTGGCCGCCGCCGACGTATCGACCGGGCGGTTCCAGGTGATCCTGCTCGACCCCGCCGCGCTGCCCGCCGAACTGGCGCGGCTGGCCCCGGCGGAAGTCGTGGCGTCGGAGGCGGGCGATACCGCCGATCTCGCCACCACCACCCGGCCGAAGGCGGAATTCGACAGCGGCGCGGGCGAGGCGCGGCTGAAACGCCTGTTCGGGGTCGCGACGCTGGACGGGTTCGGCCAGTTCGGGCGGGCGGAACTGGCGGCGGCGGGCGGGCTGGTCGCCTATCTCGATCATACCGCGCGGGGCGCGCTGCCGTTCCTGCGCCCGCCGGTGTTGCACCGCGCCGCGACCACGATGGCGATCGACGCCGCGACCCGCGAAAGCCTGGAGCTGACGCAGACCACGCAGGGGCAGCGGCGCGGCAGTCTGCTCGATGCCGTCGACCGGACGGTGACGGGCGCGGGCGCGCGGGCGCTGGCGGCGGATATCGGCGCGCCGCTGATGGACCGGGCGACGATCGACGCGCGGCTCGATCTGGTCGGCTGGTTCCACGACGATGCCGCGTTGCGCGAACGGGTGCGCGCGGCGCTGCGCGCGCTGCCCGATATCGGCCGGGCGCTGGGGCGACTGGTCGCGGGGCGCGGCGGCCCGCGCGATCTGGGTCAGTTGCGCGACGGGCTGGACGCGGCATGGGCGCTGGGCGAGCGGATCGCGGTACCGGGCGCGCCGCCGCTGCTGGATCAGCTGGCGCCGCAATTGCGCGGGCACGGCGCGTTGATCGACCTGTTGCGCCGCGCGCTCGTCCCCTCGCCCCCGATCGAGGCGGGCGATGGCGGCTATATCGCGGCGGGATATGACGTCGCGCTCGACGACCTGCGCGATGCCGGTGCCGGCGGGCGCCGCACGATCGCCGCGCTGGAGGCGGAGTTCCGCCAGCAGACCGGCGTCACCGCGCTGAAGATCCGCCACAACAACGTGCTCGGCTATCATGTCGAGGTGCCGGCCCGCGCCGCCGATGCGCTGATGAAGCCCGACAGCGGCTTCACCCATCGCCAAACGCTGGCCGGCGTCGTCCGCTTCAACACCCCCGCGCTGCACGAAGTGGCGGCGAAGGTGGCGCAGTCGGGCGCGCACGCGCTGGCGGCGGAGGCGGCGCATCTGGAGGACCTGACCGCGCAGGCGCTGGCGGTGCGCGAGGGCGTGGCCGCCACCGCCGACGCGCTCGCCCGGCTGGACGTGGCGGCGGGCCTCGCCGAACGCGCGGCGGAGGGCGGCTGGGCGCGGCCGGTGCTGGTCGAGGATCGCTGCTTCGCGATCGAGGGCGGCCGCCATCCGGTGGTCGAGGCGGCGGTGGCGCGCAGCGGCGGCCGCTTCGTCGCCAACGACTGCCGGCTGTCGGAAAGCTCGCGACTGTGGCTGGTGACGGGGCCGAACATGGGCGGCAAATCCACCTTCCTGCGCCAGAACGCGTGCATCGCGGTGCTGGCGCAGGCGGGCAGCTATGTGCCCGCCACCACCGCCACGCTGGGGCTGGTCGACCGGTTGTTCAGCCGCGTCGGCGCGTCGGACAATCTGGCGCGGGGCCGCTCCACCTTCATGGTCGAGATGGTGGAGACCGCCGCGATCCTGGCGCAGGCGACGGCGCGCAGCTTCGTGATCCTCGACGAGGTCGGGCGCGGCACCAGCACCTATGACGGGCTGGCGATCGCCTGGGCGGTGGTGGAGGCGATCCACGAGGACAATCGCTGCCGCTGCCTGTTCGCGACGCATTACCACGAACTGACGCGGCTGGCCGAACGCTGCGACGCGCTGACGCTCCACCATGTCCGCGCGCGCGAGTGGAAGGGCGATCTGGTGCTGCTCCACGAACTGGCCGACGGCCCCGCCGACCGCAGCTACGGCCTTGCCGTCGCCCGCCTCGCCGGGATGGCGCCGCAGACGGTGGCGCGTGCCAAGGCGGTGCTGGCCAAGCTGGAGGCGGGACGCGCGAAGACCGGCGGGCTGGCGGCGGGGCTGGACGACCTGCCCCTGTTCGCCGCCGCACAGGCCGCCGACGAACAGCAATGCGACGCGATCCGCGCCGAGGTGGAGGCGATCGACGTCGACGCACTCACCCCGCGCGAGGCGCTGGACACGCTGTACCGGCTGAAGGCACTGGCGCGCGAGGGGTGAGTGCGGCACACCCGCCATCGCCCCTTTCCGCACGAGCGCGCCGTTCATGCCCACCGCCCCTTTCCGCCTCCATCCCGACCTCGATCGCCATGCCATCCGCGATGCCTATCGCCGGGACGGCCGGGTGCGGATTCACGACCTGTTGGCCGACGAGGGTGCTCTGACCCTGCGCAACTGGCTGAAGCGGCGCGAGGAATGGCGGCAGATACTGAACAGCGGCGACAAGGTGTACGAACTGGACCGCGCCACCCGCGACGGGCTGAGCGAGGCGCAACGCCGGACGCTAGACGAGGCGGTCATGGCCGGGGTGCGCGCCGGGTTCCAGTATCGCTATGAATCGATCCGCGTTCCCGATGGCATCGCCGCCCGCCTGGCCGCGGATGATCCCCTGTCGGCCTTCGCCGCCTGGCTGTCGGGCGCGGAGGCGCTGGATTTCCTGCGCGAGGTGACCGGCCACGCCGACAGCGTCTTCACCGACGCGCAGGCGACCGCCTATGCCCCCGGCGACCTGCTGACCGCGCATGACGACGCCGTGGCGGGCAAGGATCGCCGTGCCGCCTATGTCCTCGGGCTCAATCCGGAATGGCGGGCGGAATGGGGCGGGCTGCTGCTGTTCCATGACGGGGCGGACCGGGTGACGGGCATGGTGCCCGCGTTCAACACGCTGGACCTGTTGTCGGTGCCGCAGGCGCACAGCGTATCGATGGTAACGCGGGCTGCACCATCCCGGCGTTATGCCATCACCGGCTGGCTGCGTGCGCAACGCCAGCCGGATTGACGACCACCCGCATCAGGCAAGGCCCATCGCCATGGCATCCCGTTTCGAACACCTTCCCCATCGCCGCGCGATCGTCGACCGGCGGGCGCTGGCGGAAACGATCGCGGCGTTGCCCGGGGACGGTCTGCGCAACCGTGCGGTCGCGCTGCTGAAGGAGGCGCTGGCCGCCGGGCGGGCGGAGATCGCCCGGCGACTGGCGGAACGGCCGACGCGCGGGCTGGAGATCGCGGCGGCGCAGGCCTATCTGATCGACCGGCTGGTCGTGATCCTGTTCGACCTCGCCACCACCCGCCTGCATCCGGAGGGCGAGCCGATCACGCTGCTGGCGGTCGGTGGTTACGGCCGGGGCGAGATGGCGGCGCATTCCGACATCGACATCGGTTTCCTGACCCGTAACGCCCCTGCCCCCGCCACCGCGCAGGTGATCGAGACGATGCTGTACGCGCTGTGGGACCTGGGCCTGAAGGTGGGGCACAGCAGCCGGTCGCTGGACGAGATGATCCGCCAGGCCAAGGCCGACGTCACCGTCCGCACCGCCTTGCTGGAGGCACGCTTCGTGACGGGCGACGCCACGCTGTACGACGATGCCGCCCGCCGCTTCAAGGCGGAGATCCAGCGCGGCACCGAGCGGCAATTCATCGCCGACAAGCTGGCCGAGCGCGACGCCCGCCACCGCCGAATGGGCGACACCCGCTACGTCGTCGAACCTAACGTCAAGGAGGGCAAGGGGTCGTTGCGCGATCTCCACGCGCTGTTCTGGATCGGCAAGTACATCTTCGATGTGCAGCGCGCGCGCCAGCTGGTCGATGTCGGGCTGTTCACGCCGCAGGAATATCGCGGTTTCCACCGCGCCGACGATTTCCTGTGGGCGGTCCGGTGCCACCTCCACGTCATCACCGGCCGGGCCGAGGACCGGCTGACCTTCGACGTGCAGCGCGAGGTGGCGGCGCGGATGCGGTTCCACGACCGCAACGACAAGCCGGCGGTGGAACGCTTCATGCAATTCTACTTCCTGCAGGCGCGTACCGTCGGCACGCTGACGGGCGTGTTCCTGGCGCATCTGGACGAACGCTTCGCCTCGCGCGGGCGGCGGTTCGGGCTGCCGCATCTGCGTCGTTCGCCGAAGCGACTGAACGGCTTCGTGCTGGATCGCGGCCGCCTCGCCCTGCCCGACGACGGTTTCTTTCGCGACGATCCGATCCGGCTGCTCGAAATCTTCGCGCTTGCCGATGCGCACCGGCTGGAAATCCATCCGCTGGCGATGCGCGCGGCGTCGCGCGACGCCAAGCTGATCGACGAATATCGCCAGCACCCCCGCGCCAACGCGCTGTTCCTGGAGGTGCTGACCAGCCCCGGCGATCCCGAACTGGTGCTGCGCTGGATGAACGAGGCGGGGGTGATGGGCCGCTTCATCCCCGATTTCGGCCGGGTCGTGGCGATGATGCAGTTCGACATGTACCACCACTTCACCGTCGACGAGCATACCATCCAGGCGATCGGCCTGCTCGCCCGGATCGAGGCGGGGACGCTGGTGGAGGATCATCCGCTGGCCTCGGCGATCTTCGACCAGATCGTGTCGCGTCGGGTGCTGCGCGTCGCGGTGCTGCTGCACGACATCGCCAAGGGGCGCGGCGGCGACCATTCGATCCTCGGCGCGGAGGTGGCATTGCGGCTGTGCCCGCGGTTCGGCCTGACCCCGGCGGAGACGGAGACGGTATCGTGGCTGGTCCGCCATCACCTGCTGATGTCGGACACCGCGTTCAAGCGCGACCTGTCCGACTTCAAGACCATCCTCGATTTCGCCGGCACCATCGCCAGTCCGGAACGGCTGCGCCTGCTGCTGGTGCTGACGATCGTCGATATCCGCGCGGTCGGGCCGGGGACGTGGAACAGCTGGAAACGCCAGTTGCTCGCCACGCTGTTCGAATCGGCGGAGGAGGTGCTGCGCCTCGGCCACAAGCAGCGCGGCCGGGCGGAGCGGATCGCG
The DNA here is from genome assembly GCF_014841615.1 of Sphingomonas sp. CFBP 8760. Lineage (GTDB taxonomy): Bacteria > Pseudomonadota > Alphaproteobacteria > Sphingomonadales > Sphingomonadaceae > Sphingomonas. Next base: position 497,339 of record NZ_JACYUG010000001.1, read on the forward strand.
GCGCGGCAGGAGAATCTCGCCACCGCGCTCGGCTGGGACGAGGAACGCTTCGCCGCCTTCGTCCGGCGTCTGCCCGAACCCTATTGGATCGCGGAGCCGGACGACGTGCTGGAACACAATGCCCGGCTGATGGCGGCGGCGGGCGATGCGCCGCTGTCGATCGACGCGCAGGTGTACGAGGAACGCGGCGCGACGCTGGTGACGATCTATGCCGCCGACCATCCCGGCCTGTTCTATCGCATCGCCGGGGCGATCCACGTCGCGGGCGGCAACATCATCGATGCGCGCATCCACACCACGCGCGACGGCATGGCGATCGACAATTTCCTGGTGCAGGACCCGTTCGGCCGCCCCTTCGACGACAGCACCCAACTGGCCCGGCTGCGCGTCGCGATCGAGGATGCGCTGGCCAATCGCGGCAAGCTGAACGACCGGCTGGTCGCCAAGCCATCGGCGCGGACGCGCGCGGATGCCTTCACCATCCAGCCCAACGCGCTCATCAACAACGAGGCGTCGAACCGCTTCACCGTGATCGAGGTCAACGCCCGCGACCGGCCGGCGCTGCTCAACCAGCTGGCGCAGGCGCTGTTCCAGTCAAAGGTGACGATCCATTCCGCCCATGTCGCCACGTATGGCGAGCGCGCGGTCGACACCTTCTACGTCACCGACCTGACCGGCGACCGGCTGACCGGCGCGACCCGGATCAAGGCGCTGGAAAAACGGCTGCTGGTGGCGGCGGCGGGCGATGCGGTGGACGTGGCGGCGTAGGCAGGGTCTGGCCCTGCGACGATGATGCCTATCGAGATCAAACAGCTTCCCCGGCGGAGGTCGGGGTCCAGTTGGGCGACGTACAGTTGTCGATTACTGCCGCCATTCCAACTGGACCCCGGCCTTCGCCGGGGATGAGCAGAAAGAAGAGTCGAACGCCTGACCGATGCTCAGAACCGCGAGCGCAGCGTCACACCGTAGGTGCGCGGTTCGGCGAGGAACGCCGAATAGAGCGCGTTGGAGGTGCTGCCGAACGCCTGGGTGTTCGCAACCGACCCGGCCCCCTGGAACGGGGTGTTGAACGCGACCTGGATGTAATCCTGGTTGAGCAGGTTCTGCGCCCAGAACTCGATCGCCCATAGCTGGTCCCGGCCGCGCAGACCGATGCGCGCATTGACCAGCGCGAACCCGTCCTGCTTCTTCTCCGGCGCCAGATCGGACCCGGTGTTGTAGTCGGAACTCAGCCGGCTATCGACGTAGAACAGCGCCGACAGGCCGTTGCTGCCGATATCCGGCGTCCACGCCAGCGAGGTGGTGACGACGTTCTTCGGCGCGTTCGACATCTGGCGGCCGGGCAGCAGGAACAGGGCGGGATCAAGCGCCTCGCCCGACGAACTGCCGACCAGATTGTTGCGGAAATGCGTGTCGGCATAGGTGTAGCCGGCACTGAAGGTCAGGTCGCGGATGGGGTTCATCGTCGCTTCCAGCTCGACGCCCTGCGAGATCACGCCGGCGCGATCGGCCCGGCCGGGGCAGGCGCCGGTGCCGGGCACCGCGGGGGCGTTGTCACGATCCGCGCCACCCAGATTGTCTTTGCACGACTGGATGTTCTGCACGACGAACACCGATCCGTTGAAGGTGTTCAGCTGGAAATCGGTGAACTCCTGCCGGAACGCCGCGACATTCAGGCTGAAATGGCCGCGGATATTGTATTTCGCGCCGATTTCGTAGGCGTTGACCTTCTCGGCATCGAAGCGAAGCCCCGGCGCGTCGGCATTGGTACGGGCCGCGAACACGCCGTTCGGCCCGCCCAGATCGGAGCGGTCGAGATTGTAGCCGCCCGCCTTGTACCCCTTGGCATAGGAGGCGTAGGTCATCAGCCGCGGCGTCGGCTTCCACGAGATCACGCCGGTGCCGGTGAACTCGCCATCGTCGAACCCGTCGTCCAGGTTCAGCGCGTTGAGGCCGGTCGAGGAATTGCCGGTGCAGCTGAGGGTCACGATCGCGGCCAGATACTGCCGCCCCGCCGCCGGCACCGCCTGATTGGCGATCAGGGGTGACAATATGTTCTGCTGCTGGGGACAGATCGTGTTGTTGTTGTTGAAATTGGCGCGGAAGTCCTTGCTTTCATGCGTGTAGCGCAGGCCCAGCGTCACCGAGAGCGTATCGGTGATGTTCAGGATGTTGTGCGTGAAGAAGGCGTAGTTCTCGCTGTCCTGCCGATAGACCGACCGCTGGTCGCCCAGATTGTTCAGCTGCGACAACCGGTCCAGCCCGCCCAGCACCGTGCCCGCCAGCGTGCCGAAATTCGATCCCAGCGCCTGGCGTGCGGTCGCACCGCCCAGCGCGGCGATCGGCGTGGTGCCGAGACAGCCGGGGTTGTTCTGGTTCTGGAGGAAGGCGGCCGGGTTGGCCGTCGCGACCAGCCGGCATGCCGCGAACGCACCGTAATTGGCACCGAACACGGCATTGTCGACCAGCCTCAGCTTCTCCCGCGAGTAGAAACCGCCGACCAGCCAGTCGAGCTTGCCCTCGAACAGCGAGCCGTTGAGCCGCACTTCCTGCGTGAAGGTCTTGAACTGGCGATACGCGTTGCCGTTCGCCGCCCGGTGGGTGAGATCGACATTGGTGTAATCGACATCGCCGGCATTGCCCGCCTTGTACTGGCGATAGGCGGTGATCGAGGTCAGCGTGGCACCGCCCAGATCCCAGTCGATCTGGCCCGAACCGCCATAATCCTCGGTCTTGTTGCGATAGCTCTGGCCCGGCGTCACCGCCACCTGCCGGCTGAACGGATCGGGGAAGGTGCCGGCCAGCGGGAAGACCGCGCCCTGCCGGCGCAGGATATCGACGATGCGGTTGCCGGTGTTGTACTGGATCGCGCCGGTGGTGTTCACCGTGGTCCCGTTGGTGTTGCTGGTGACGACGGTGCCGGCGGGCACCTGCGCTTCCTGCTGCCCGTAATAGACCGCGCCACAGCAGCTTTCGTTGCGGTGGGTATAGTCGCCGATCAGGCGGACGCTGAGCGCGTCGCTGGGTTTGAACAGTAGCTGGCCACGGACGAAATAGCGGTCGCGATCGTTGACCCGCGATTCGGTCCCGTTCGCGGCGGTGACGTTGCGGTAGAAACCGTCGCGCTTGTTATAGACCCCGTCGACCCGGAAGGCGAGCGTATCGCCGATCAGCGGCCCGGTCAGCCCGCCGACGAAACGGTAATTGTCGTAATTGCCATAGGTCGCCTCCGCGACACCGCCGAATTTGAATTCGGGCGCGCGCGTGACGATGTTGATGAGGCCGGCGGAGGCGTTGCGCCCGAACAGCGTGCCCTGCGGTCCGCGCAGTACCTCGACGCGTTCGATCTCGCCCAGTTCGTTCAGGCCGACGCCGGTGCGGCTGCGATAGACGCCGTCGATGAACACCGCGACCGAGCTTTCCAGACCGGGATTGTCGCCGACCGTGCCGATGCCGCGGATACGGGCGGAGGCGTTGGCCTCCGATCCTGTCGACGAGATGAGCAGCGAGGGCGCGAGCTGGTTGAGCGAGCGGATGTCGTTCGCGCCAGTGTTCTGGAGTGATTCCTGCGTCACCGCGCTGACCGCGATCGGCACGTCGGACAACGGGCTGGCGCGGCGCGTGGCGGTGACGATGATGTCGCCGACACTGGCGGCGGCATTCTCGTCGCTGGTGTCGGGGCCGGCATTGGCGTTGCCGGACTGGACCGCACCATTGGCGGTGGCGGCGCTGGGCACCTGCCGCGCCGCGCCATTGGTGGGAACAGGCTCCTGCGCCCATGCCGGCGCGGCAATCGCCACCGTGACGGCGGCAGACAGCAGGTACGCGGTCGCACGCTTCATCGCATCTCTCTCCTGGGTCGGTTTTTCGAACTTATGGTTTGATCGTTTTGTAAGGACGGAAAAGAGGGCGCGTCAATGTTTTTGAATGTCGCCCCTGCTGGACGTCCCGTTTCGGGCGGGTGGTGTCGCTGCCGGGCAACATCGTGCGGTGCAGCAATCGGGGTGCAATCGATGACGTCATTTGGCCGGCCGGCAAGCGGCCGGAAAGCCCGTCATGGCGGCATGGCGGCGTGTTCATAAGCACTTGAACGAAACGGGGCGACCGTCGCCGGCCGCCCCTGTTCACGCATCGATCGAATGGATCGGCGGACTTATTTGGGCGAGAGCACCATCAGCATCTGCCGGCCTTCCATGCGCGGATAGGCTTCGACCTTCGCGACCTCGGCCGTGTCCTGCGCCACGCGCTGGAGCACCGCCATGCCGAGCTGGCCATGGCTCAACTCGCGACCGCGGAAGCGCAGCGTCAGCTTGACCTTGTCGCCCTCGCCGATGAACTCGTGCACCTTCTTCATCTTGGTGTCGTAGTCGTGGTCGTCGATGTTCGGACGCATCTTGATCTCCTTGATCTCCTGCGTCTTCTGCGACTTGCGGGCGAGGTTCGCCTTCTTCTGCGCCTCGTACTTGTACTTGCCGACGTCGAGGAACTTGGCGACGGGCGGATCGGCATTGGGGGACACCTCGACCAGATCGAGGCCGAGTTCCTGCGCCTGCGCCTGCGCCTCACGCGTGTACATCACGCCGAGATTCTCACCCTCATGGTCGATCACGCGGACCTTGGGGCTGACAATCCATTCGTTGAAACGAGGACCGTTCATCGGCGGCGCCTGGTTGGGTCGGCGCATCATGGGAGGACGTATGGGGTAAACTCCTGTGGCAACTGCCTGCATAATATAAGGCATCGCCGGTGCTTTGGGAAGATGCCGTTCCACCCCCGCATTGGCCCGTTGCATCGCCCCCCGCCTTCGGCAAGATAGACGCCGCTGATCGGGAGGAATGGATGCGCGGACGGGTACTTGGCGTGGATGCGCGCACCGGCGACGGACTGGTCGCGGGTGACGACGGCCGCCGTTACACCTTCCAGCCCGCCGACTGGGCCAGCCGTGGCGAGCCGGCGATCGGGATCGAGGTGGATTTCGACGCCGACGACCGCCGCGCGCTCAGCATCTATCCGATTCCCGCCGCCACGCCGCCGGTCGCGGCGCAACCCGCGCCAGCGGTGCGGAACGACCGCAACAAATATGTTGCCGCCGTCATCGCCTTCCTGCTGGGCTCGCTTGGCATCCATCGCTTCTATCTGGGGCGGACCGGATCGGGCATTGCGATGCTGGTGCTGACCTGCACCGTCGTCGGACTGCTGATTACCGGGCCATGGGCGTTCATCGACATGATTCGGTACCTCGTCATGTCGGAAGACGAGTTCGCGGCACGGTATCGGCGGGATTAGAATGCGATGACATCGGCCTCACCCATCCTGCCGTAGTCCCGTCGTTGCGAGCGTAGCAAAGCAATCCAGGGCGTCACGCACCGGGCGCTGGATTGCTTTGTACGCTCGCCGACGATCAGTGGTTCATCGACCTCACGCTGCGTGAAGGCGCTTCCTCACCGCAGATCGGGTGCCTTCGCCTCGTCCGCCAGCATCGCGGCGACCTCGTCCAGCGACAGCATGGTCTGGCCCTGGCTGCCGAGTCGGCGCAGCGCGACCGTGCCTTCCTCCGCCTCGCGCTTGCCGATCACCAGCAGGTTGGGCACCTTGGCCAGCGAGTGTTCGCGCACCTTGTAGTTGATCTTCTCGTTGCGCAGGTCGGTCTCCACCCGCAACCCGGCCTTGCGTAGCGTCGCGACCACCTGCTCGGCATAGCCGTCGGCGTCCGACACGATCGTCGCCACCACCGCCTGCACCGGCGCCAGCCACAGCGGGAAACGGCCGGCATGATGCTCGATCAGGATGCCGAGGAACCGTTCGAACGTGCCCAGGATCGCACGGTGCAGCATCACCGGGCGATGGCGGTTGCCATCCTCACCGACGTAGCTGGCGTCGAGCCGGTCGGGCAGTACCCGGTCCGACTGGATCGTGCCGACCTGCCACGTCCGGCCGATCGCGTCGGTCAGATGGAATTCCAGCTTGGGGGCATAGAAGGCACCCTCGCCCGGCAGTTCCTCGAACTTCGCCTTGATCGCGTCGGACAGCGTCGACTGCTGCACCGCCTCGCGCAATTCGGCCTCGGCCACGTCCCACATCGCGTCGGAGCCGAACCGCTTCTCCGGGCGCAGCGCCAGCTTCACCGCATAATCCTCGAAGCCGAGGTCCTTGTACACGCTATCGAGCAGCTCGCAGAACTTGCGCACCTCCTCGACCAGCTGATCCTCGCGCACGAAGATATGCGCGTCGTCCTGCGTGAACTGGCGGACGCGCATGATGCCGTGCAGCGCGCCGTGCGGCTCGTTGCGGTGACAGCAGCCGAATTCGGCCATGCGGATCGGCAGGTCGCGATACGACTTGATCCCCTGCTTGAAGATCAGGACGTGCGCCGGACAGTTCATCGGCTTCAGCGCCATCAGGTCGCCTTCGCCCGACAACACCGCGCCCTCGTCCTCGGTATTGGGCACCTCGTCTGGCACCACGAACATGTTCTCGCGATACTTGCCCCAGTGGCCCGACTGTTCCCACTGGCGCGCGTCCATCAACTGCGGGGTCTTCACCTCCTCGTAATCGGCGGCGTCGAGGCGGCGGCGCATATACGCCTCCAGCTGCCGCCACAGGATGAAGCCCTTGGGATGCCAGAACACCGAGCCCTGCGCCTCCGACTGGAGGTGGAACAGGTCCATCTCCTGCCCGATCTTGCGGTGATCGCGCTTGGCGGCCTCCTCCAGCCGGAACAGGTGCTGGTCGAGCTGCTTCTTGTTGAGCCAGCCGGTGCCATAGACGCGGCTCAGCATCGCGTTCTTCTGGTCGCCGCGCCAGTAGGCGCCCGACACGCGCGTCAGCTTGAACGCCTGCGGGTCCAGCTTGCCGGTCGATACCATGTGCGGCCCCCGGCACATGTCGAGCCACCGGCCCTGCCGATAGATCGTCAGCTCCTCGCCGTCCGGCAGCTCGGCGGCCCATTCGGCCTTGAACGTCTCGCCCTGCCGCTGCCACGTCTCGATCAATTGCTCGCGGCTCCACACCTCGCGGACGAACGGCTCGTTGCGGGCGATGATGCGGCGCATCTCCTCCTCGATCGCGGGCAGATCCTCGTCGGTGAAGGGCCGATCCTTCGGCGCGAAGTCATAATAGAAGCCATCGTCGGTGGCGGGGCCGAAGGTGATCTGCGTGCCGGGGAACAGGTGCTGCACCGCTTCCGCCATCACATGCGCGAAATCGTGGCGCGCCAGTTCCAGCGCGTCCTTCTCGTCCTTCGCGGTCACCAGCGCGAGGTGCGTGTCGCCGTCGAACGGGCGCGACAGATCGCGCACCTCGCCGTCGATCCGCGCGGCGATCGCCGCCTTGGCGAGGCCGGGGCCGATCGCGGCGGCCACGTCCGCGGGGGTAGTTCCGGGCGCAACCTCGCGGACGGAACCGTCGGGCAGCGTGATGCGGAACATGGCAGACATGGGAAGAACTCACTCGGTCAGGGATGTGGCGGCTTATGCCGCTGCGCCACCCATATAGGCAAGCGGTACGGAATTCACCCGCTTCGACGCATCGCCGCCGCCCGCGCCAGCCCGGCGAACCAGCGATCGGTCGCCGTGACGTCACGGTCCCCCACCCGCCATGCCGCGATCAGCACGGGCGCCCCCGCCGGCGGCAACAGCACGCCGACGTCGCCCATCACGTTCCGATCGGTCGCGGTGGGGCGATCGGTGGTGTAGGTGCCGGTCTTGTGGCCGATCCGCCAGCCGGCCGGCAACCCGGCCTTCAGCCGCGCCGTCCCGGTTTCGCAGGCGATCAGCCACCCCATCAGGTGTGCGCGCGACGCGGCGGTCAGGACCGGGCCGTAGAGTAGCCGGTCGAGCAGACGCAGCATCGCCGTCGCGGTCGTCGTGTCGCGTGGATCGCCCGGCGGCACCCGGTTCAACGCCGGCTCGATCCGGTCGAGCCGCGTGATCCGGTCGCCCTGCCCGCGCAGCCAGGTGGTAAGGCCGGCGGGGCCGCCGATCCGGGGCAGCAGCAGATTGGCCGCCGCGTTGTCGCTTTGCGCCACCGCCGCCCGGCACAATTCGCCGACAGTCAAACGGCGTCCGTCGGCAAGCGCGGCGCGGACGGCCGGCGCATAATCGAGCAGATCGCCTGGCCCGAACGCCACGGTCCGGTCCAGCCCCTCATGCCCGCGATCGACGTGCCACAACAGGCAGGCAGCCAGCAGCCATTTGAACGTGGAGCACATCGGCACCCGCACGTCCGCCTGCGCCCCCGTCATTCGCCCGGTCGCCTTGTCGAGCGTCGCCCAGGCGGCGATCACCGGGGGAGCGGCAGCGGCGGCACCGGTTCCGACGACGCTTGCCCCGATGCCGGCCAGCACCATGCGGCGGTCCATCACGCGATCCCGAACGGCACGACCATGTTGGTCTGCGCATGGCCGATCGCCGCGCGGCCCAGATACGGTACGCCCATGTCGCGGCACCAGCGATCCATCATCGCCTCCAGCGTCTCGCCCCAGGGGGGATCGTTCGCCTGGATATTGCTGACGATGCCCAGCCGCACGCCGGCCAGCCCCTTCAGCTGCGTCGCGTTCGCGATCGTGAACAGCATCCGGTCGACGTTATAGAGCGGTTCCGACACCTCCTCGATCATCAGCACGTGATCGGTCAGATCGGGCATCCACTGGGTGCCGACCAGCGCATTCAGGATCGCGAGGTTGAAGGCGGCGGCGGGTTGCCCGGCGTCTGGCCCGGTCAGAGTCGGCTCCAGCCCTTGCCGGTCGCCGCGCAGCAGCCAGCCCAGCGTCCGCGCCACCGTCTCGTCCCCGTGTCCGCGGTTGATGTCGGTCGCCATCGGGCCATGCACCGGCCGGCCGATCCGGCGTGCGTAGAGCGCGGCGAGCAGGAACCCCATGTCCGAATAGCCGACATAGCTCTTGGCCAGCGCCGCCGGCCCCAGTGCCGGCATCACCTGCGCGAGAATGCGGTTGGAGCCGTAACCGCCGCGCGCGAACCACACCGCGCCGACGCCCGGATCGTTCGCCACTTCCAGGAACGCCGCCGCGCGCACCGCGTCCGATCCGGCGAAATGCCCTTCGCTGGCGAAGCATTGCGGGTGGAACACCAGATCGACCTCGGGATAGGCGATCGCCGCGAACGCACCCGCGCGGGCGGCGACCACCGGGTCTATCGCCCGCGCCGGGGCCACCACTGCGATCTTCACGATATGTCCCCGGCTTGCCCTATGCTGGCGATGCCGATAGCCCGCCGCCATGGAGCATCGCAAATTCTTCTTCGTCGGCATCGGGGGATCGGGGATGATGCCGCTGGCGATGATCGTCCGCGCGCGCGGCGGTGACGTCGCCGGCTCCGACCGTGGGTTGGATCAGGGCCGCACCGCCCCGAAGTTTCAGGCGCTCGCCGCGCTGGGCATCCACCTGTTCCCGCAGGACGGCAGCGGCGTGACGCCCGACCGCCTCGTCGTCGCCTCCGCCGCGGTGGAGGACAGCGTGCCCGACATGGTCGCCGCCGCACGGGTCGGCGCGCCGCGGATGAAGCGTCCGGCACTGCTGGCGACCCTGTTCAACGACGCGGTGCTGCCGATCGGGATCGCGGGCACCAGCGGCAAATCCACCGTCACCGGGATGATCGGCCTGATCCTCCATGCCTGCGGCCGCGATCCGACGGTGATGAACGGGGCAGTGATGAAGGACTTCATCCGCCCCGATGCGCCCTTCGCCAGCGCGCTGGTCGGCGGCGGCGATCCGTTCGTCAGCGAAGTGGACGAAAGCGACGGGTCGATCGCGCTCTATCGCCCGCGTATCGCGGTGCTGAACAACGTGACGCTCGACCATAAATCGCTGGACGAACTGCGCGGCCTGTTCGGCGATTTCGCGCGCGGGGCCGACCGGGTGGTCGCCAATGCCGGCGATCCGGAAACCGCCGCGCTGCTCGCCACCCTGCCCCGCGAGCGGCTGACGACGTTCGCGGTGGAGGGCCGGGCCGATCTGGTCGCGGAGAAGCTGCGCCCCGAACCCCATGCGATCGGGTTCGACCTGATCGCGGGCGAGGCGCGCATCCCGGTGCGGCTGGCGGTGCCCGGCCGCCACAACGTGTCCAACGCGCTCGCCGCGATCGGCGCGGCGGTGGCGGCGGGGGTGCCGCTGGCGCAGGCGGCACAGGCGGTGGCGGGCTTCACCGGCCTGCGCCGCCGCTTCGATCTGGTGGGCGAGGCGGGCGGCATCGCGGTGATCGACGATTTCGGGCACAATCCCGACAAGATCGCCGCGACGCTCGACACGCTGCACGACCAGCCCGGCCGGCTGCTCGTGCTGTTCCAGCCGCATGGGTACGGCCCGCTGAAGGTGATGGGGCGCGAACTGGCGCAGACCTTCGTCGATCGGCTCGGCCCCGACGATGTGCTGACGATGCTCGACCCGGCCTATTTCGGCGGCACCGTGGCGCGCGACGTGGGCAGCGGGGATATCGTCGCGGCCGTCGCGGCGGGCGGTCGCATCGCCCATCACGATCCCGACCGTGCCGATGCCGCCGCCCGCCTCGTCGCCCTGTCCCGGCCGGGGGACCGGATCGTCGTGATGGGCGCGCGCGACGATACGTTGAGCGTATTGGCGGCGGACATGCTGGCGGCGATCGCGGAGCGTGGTGCCGCCGGGTAAGAATATTTCACTGGCGGTTTTAACCGCCTGTACCTGCTCCCATATCCCCGCCTCGCTTTCCCCCCCGAGGTACTTGATTCATGCCGACCCCCGCCAGCGGCTATGCCGCGCCATCCGCCGCCGCCCCGCTCGCCCCGTTCAGCTTCGAGCGGCGCGATCCCGGTGCCACCGACGTCGCGATCGACATCCTGTATTGCGGCGTCTGCCATTCCGACCTGCACACCGCGCGCGGCGAGTGGGAAGGCACGCTCTACCCCTGCGTTCCCGGTCACGAGATCGTCGGCCGCGTCACCGCGGTCGGCAGCGACGTGACGAAGTTCGCGGTCGGCGATATCGCCGGCGTCGGCTGCATGGTCGGCAGCTGCGGCCATTGCCCGTCCTGCGACGATGGCGAGGAGCAATATTGCGAGACGACCGGCATGGTCGGCACCTATAACGGTCCCGATCCCGTGCTGGGCGGCCATACTTTCGGCGGCTACAGCGACCACATCGTCGTCGACGAGGGCTTCGTGCTGAAGGTGACGCATGACGAGGCCGATCTGGCCGCCGTCGCACCGCTGCTGTGCGCGGGGATCACCACCTATTCGCCGCTTCGCCATTGGCAGGTCGGGCCGGGGCAGAAGGTCGGCATCGTCGGACTCGGCGGGCTCGGCCATATGGGCGTGAAGATCGCCGCGGCGATGGGCGCGGAGGTGTATGTCTTCTCCACCTCGCCCAACAAGCGCGACGATGCGAAGCGGCTGGGCGCGACCGACCTGATCGTGTCGAAGGATGCCGACGCGATGGCCGAACACGCCAACAGCTTCGACTTCATCCTGAACACCGTCGCCGCGCCGCACGATCTCGACCAGTTTCTGATGCTGCTGAAGCGCGACGGCACGATGACGCTGGTCGGCGTGCCGGCCGAACCGCACCCCTCGCCCTCGGTCGGCAACCTCGTGTTCCGCCGCCGCCAGCTCGCTGGCTCGCTGATCGGCGGGATCGCCGAGACGCAGGAGATGCTCGATTTCTGCCGCGAGCATGGCCTGACCGCCGATATCGAGACGATCCGGATGGACGAGATCGAAACCGCCTACGAGCGGATGGTGAAGAGCGACGTGAAGTACCGCTTCGTCATCGACATGGCGACGCTGAAGGCCGCGTGATCGACGCTGGTCGCCACCGTTCCATGTTCCACATTTGTTCCACGTGGAACGGTGGCGATATGGTTGGCCGCGGCCGCGTCGTCGGGTAAGGCGGGGGATGAGCACCGAACGCCCCCGCCTCGCCTTCCATCTGACCGAGGGCGCCGGCCCGGTCGTGATCTTCCTGCCCGGCTATGCTTCCGACATGAACGGCAGCAAGGCGCTGGCGCTGGAGGGATGGGCGAAGGCGAACGGCCGCGCGTTCCTGCGCTTCGATTACGGCGGCTGTGGCCAGAGCGAGGGCGCGTTCGCCGACCAGACGCTGACGGGCTGGCGCGACGACGTGCTGGCGATGATCGACGATGTCGCCACCGGCCCGGTCGTGCTGGTGGGATCGTCGATGGGCGGGTGGCTGATGCTGCTGGCGGCGCGGATGCGGCCCAACCGGGTACGCGCGCTGGTGGGGATCGCACCCGCGCCCGACTTCACCGACTGGGGCTTCACCCAGGCGGAGAAGATGACGATCCTCAATACCGGCCGGCTGGAACGCGCCAATCCCTATGGCCCCGAACCCACGATCTACACCCGCCCCTTCTGGGCATCGGGCGAGGCGAGCCGGCTGATGTTCGGCACGATCGCCTTCGATGGTCCGGTGCGGCTGTTGCAGGGGCAGGCGGACCCGGACGTACCATGGAACCGCACCGTCCATCTCGCCGGGCTGTTCGGGTCGGCGGATGTCCGCACCATATTGATCAAGGACGGCGACCATCGCCTGTCGCGCGACGCCGATCTGGCGCTGCTGATCGCGACGGTGGCCGAGGTGACGGATACGTCGGGCCGGTCGGAGGGTTGATGCGGCAAGACCGATAGACGGAGCTTCCATGCATTACCTGCACACCATGATCCGCGTCACCGATCCCGACGCGACGATCGCCTTCTTCGAACTCCTCGGGCTGAAGGAGGTCCGCCGGCTGGAGAACGAGGCGGGACGGTTCACGCTGATCTTCCTCGCCTGTCCCGACGACATGAACGCGCCGGGCGAGCGTGCCAAGGCCGAAGTCGAACTGACCTATAACTGGGACCCGCAGGAGTATGACGGCGGCCGCAATTTCGGCCACCTCGCCTACCGCGTCGACGACATCTACGCGACGTGCCAGCGTATCCTAGACGCCGGCCACATCGTCCACCGCCCCCCGCGCGACGGGCACATGGCGTTCGTGAAGACCCCGGACGGCATCTCGATCGAACTGTTGCAGGACGGCACGCTGGAGCCGGCGGAACCCTGGACCTCGATGCCCAACACCGGCAGTTGGTAGGATGACGACGCCCGTCCCGCCGCTGGAGATCGTCGCGGTCCCGGTACTTGCCGACAATTACGCGTGGCTGATCTTCGATCCGAAGACGGCGGATGCCGCCGTGGTCGATCCGGGCGAGGCGGCCCCGGTGCTCGCCGCCGCCAAGGTGCGGGGCTGGCACATCTCGCAGGTGTGGACCACGCACTGGCACCCCGACCATACCGGCGGCAATGCCGACATGAAGGCGGCGGGCGCGACGATCACCGGCCCGACGGCGGAACGGGAGCGCATTCCGACGCTCGACACCTTCGTGGGGGCGGGCGACGTGGTGCGGCTGGGCAGCCATACCGCGAAGGTGCTGGCGGTACCCGGCCATACCGCCGGCCATGTCGCGTTCCATTTCGCCGACGATGCGCTGGTCTTCACCGGCGACACGCTGTTCGCGATGGGATGCGGCCGGCTGTTCGAGGGCACGCCGGCGGAGATGTGGGCGAACATGCAGGCCTATGCCGCGATGCCGGACGAGACGAAGGTGTATGGCGGGCACGAATATACCCAGTCGAACGCCCGCTTCGCCGCGCATGTCGAACCGGACAATGCGCTGATCGCCGACCGCCGCGTGGTGATCGACCGGGTGCGCGCGCTCGGCCAGCCGACGCTGCCGACCACTATCGCCCAGGAACGCGAAACCAACCCCTTCATGCGTGCCGGCTCCGCCGAACGGCTGGGCGAGTTGCGGACGCAGAAGGACAATTTCCGCAGCTGACCGCCAGCCGCCGACCCCAGCCGTCGACAGGAGACCGACCGATGCGTTGCCTCATGATCCTGGCCCTTGCCGCGACCACCGCCGGGTGCGCCGCGACCGGCACCGGCCCCGCCGATCCACCTGCGGGCGAGCGGACCTCCTACAATAACGGCCGCTCGCTCGATCAGGCGCTGGCGGGATATGTCGCGGGCGACAAGGTGAACTGCCTGCCGCAGACCCGCACGCCGCAAAGCGACAGCTATGGCCAGACGGTGGTGTATCGGTTCGGTCGCAACATGCTTTACCGCAACGACATGGGGCCGGGGTGCGAGGGGCTGGGGCGTGGCGACATCATGATCGCCAGCACGCCGATCGGCCAGTTCTGCCGGGGCGACATCGTGCAACTGGTCGACCGGACCTCGCGCTTCCCGACCGGCAGTTGCGCGTTCGGCGACTTCATCCCCTATCGAAAGGCGAAATGATGCGCGCGTTGTTCCCCCTCGCCCTGCTGGCGATCGCGATCCCCGCCGTGGCGGCGGCACCGCCGGCCAAGGAGAAAGCCAAAGAGAAGGAACGCGACTTTCTGGCCGGACGCGTGCCGGGCAAGCCGGTACGCTGCATCGACCCGCGTTCCAATCAGGGGCCGACGGTCATCGACGACAAGACGATCCTCTACAACGTCACCGGACGCCGCGTGTACCGTACCGGGCCGGTCGGCGCGTGTCCGTCGCTGCGCCCCCTGACGACGCTGATCGTGGAGATCCGGTCGGGGCAATTGTGCCAGAACGATATGTTCCGGGTGCTGCAGCCCGGCACCACGATCGCGTCCGCCTATTGCCGGTTCCAGCCGTTCGTCCCGTACGACCGGCCTAAAGCGGGATGACATGAGGGGGTTGATCCAGATGTTCGTCATTGCGAGCGCAGCGAAGCAATCCAGGTCGTCCTGGTCCGACACTGGATTGCTTCGCTGCGCTCGCAATGACGGATCAATCTGATGTCATCTGGCTCTAAAGGGTAGCTACTCGCAGTAATCCTTACTTCCTTGGCCTTCGCCGGGGAAGTAAGGCGGAGAGTACTATCTCCCCTCTACAGCACGAACCGGCTGAGATCGGTGTTGCGGGCGATGCTGGCAAGCTGGCGGTCGACATAGGCGGCGTCGATCGTCAGGGTTTCGCCCTGCCGATGTTCGGCGTCGAAGCTGACTTCCTCCAGCAGCTTCTCCATCACCGTCTGCAACCGGCGCGCGCCGATATTCTCGATCTCGCCGTTCACTTCCGCCGCGATCCGCGCGACGGCGGCGATGCCGTCGTCGGTGAAGTCGATCGTGACGCCCTCGGTCGCCAGCAGCGCGCGGTATTGCGCGGGCAGCGACGCCTTGGTGTCCGACAGGATGGCGACAAAATCCGCCTCGGTCAGGCCCCTCAGCTCCACCCGGATCGGCAGGCGGCCCTGAAGCTCGGGCAGCAGGTCCGATGGCTTGGCGACGTGGAACGCACCCGATGCGATGAACAGGATATGGTCCGTCTTCATCGGCCCGTATTTGGTCGCGACGGTGGTGCCCTCGATCAGCGGCAACAGGTCGCGCTGCACGCCTTCACGGCTGACCGAGCCGCCGCCGCGATGTTCGGACATCGCGATCTTGTCGATCTCGTCGAGGAAGACGATGCCGTTCGCCTCCGCGTCGGCCAGCGCGGCACGGCTGACCTCGTCCTGATCGAGGCGCTTGTCCGCCTCCTCCTCGACCAGCTTTTCCCATGCCGCCGGGACCAGCAGCTTGCGGCGCTTGAGTTGCTGTCCGCCGCCGAACGACTTCATCATCTCCGACAGGTTGATCATCTGCGGGCCGGCGCCCGGCACCTCGAACGGCGTCGCGGGCGCCTGTTCCAACTCGATCTCGATCTCGGTCTGGTCGAGATGGCCGTCGCGGAACCGCTGGCGGAAACTCTCCCGCGTCGCCGCGCTCGAATCCTTGCCGACCAGCGCATCGAGCAGGCGACCCATCGCCGCCTCCTCCGCCTTGTCCTTCACCGCGAGACGGCGGCGCTCCTTTTCCAATCGGATCGCCTCCTCGACCAGATCGCGGGCGATCTGCTCGACATCGCGGCCGACATAGCCGACCTCGGTGAACTTGGTCGCCTCTACCTTGACGAAGGGCGCATCGGCCAGCTTCGCCAGCCGGCGGCTGATCTCGGTCTTACCGCAGCCAGTGGGCCCGATCATCAGGATGTTCTTGGGCGTCACCTCGTCGCGCAGATCGGCGGACAGTTGCCGGCGACGCCAGCGGTTGCGCAGCGCGACGGCGACCGCGCGCTTGGCGTCGGCCTGGCCGATTATGTGCGCGTCGAGCGCGGCGACGATCGCCTTGGGAGTAAGGGACTGGGTCATGATGTGATCTCTCTCCCCTTCGATATGCCGGAGGGGTCGGGGGAAAAGTCGGAGGCGGAACGGTGGCCTAGGCGGCGCTGTCGAGCGTCTCGATGGTCAGCCGGTCGTTGGTGTAGACGCACAGGTCGGCCGCGATGCCCATCGCCTTGCGGCACAACGTCTCCGCATCGGTTTCATAATCGACCAGCGCGCGGGCGGCGGCGAGCGCATAATTGCCGCCCGATCCGATCGCGGCGACGCCGTTTTCCGGTTCCAGCACGTCGCCGTTGCCGGTCAGGATCAACGTCACGTCCTTGTCCGCGACGATCATCATCGCTTCCAGGTTGCGGAGATACTTGTCGGTGCGCCAGTCCTTGGCCAGTTCGACCGCCGCGCGGAGCAGCTGGCCCTGATGCTGTTCGAGCTTGCGCTCCAGCCGCTCGAACAGGGTGAAGGCATCGGCGGTCGCGCCGGCGAAACCGCCGATCACTTTTCCCTCCGCCCCCAGCCGGCGCACC
Organism: Sphingomonas sp. CFBP 8760; assembly: GCF_014841615.1. Taxonomy (GTDB): domain Bacteria; phylum Pseudomonadota; class Alphaproteobacteria; order Sphingomonadales; family Sphingomonadaceae; genus Sphingomonas. Next base: position 514,024 of record NZ_JACYUG010000001.1, read on the forward strand.
TTGCGCGCATTGGGCTTCATCACCGTCTGGCCCATCGAGACCTGGCCATCGCCGATCACGACGACCTTGCCGCCGCGCCGGACCGAAAGGATCGTCGTGCCATGCCAGGCCGGCATGGAATTTCTGTCGCTGCTCATGGCCGCGCATATGGGGGGTCGGCGGGCGGCGTCAACGAGGGGACGAGGCCGCCGCCGATGCCGCGCGATCAGCCCAGCCGGTCGACCTTCGACTGCAACTGCGCCAGTTCCGCCTTCAGCGCGGCGATCTCGTCATCCTTGCTGGCGGTCGTGGCGGCCGCTGCCGCGGGTGCGAAGGGATTGGGCACGGCGCCCCCGACCGGCGGAAACGCGCTGGCCGCCGCGCCCAGCATCTCCAGATTGCGCTTCGCCATCTCCGCGAACGGGGTCTGCGCGAACGGGGTCTGCGCGAAGGCGCCCGCCACCGCCGATCGGAACTCCTCCTGATTGCGGCGGAAGCTGTTCATCGAGTCTTCCAGATAGCCCGGCACCATCGCCTGCATCGAATCGCCGTACATCGAGATCAGCTGGCGCAGGAAGCTGACCGGCAGCATCGCCTGACCCCGGCTTTCCTCGTCCATGATGATCTGGGTCAGGACGCTGTGGGTGATGTCCTCGTCGGTCTTAGCGTCGACCACCTTGAAGTCGCGTCCCTCGCGGGTCATCGCCGCCAGATGGTCCAGCGTGATGTAGGACGATGTTTCGGTATTATAGAGCCGGCGGTTCGCGTACTTCTTGATGATGACGCTGCCCGTGGTGTTCTGCTTCTTCATGGCTCTCCCCTTCCATGTCCTTTGAACAGCCTACACCTCGCGATGATGCGCCGCAACACGCACCGCGGCCCTTACCGCTGTTCCTGTCGATGCTGCGCAGCGAAACCGCAGCATCGCCGGACCGGCAGGCGGCGGCGCTGGCGGGACTGGCCCGGTATCAGGCGGCGACGCGGCCACCACCGCCCCCGCCACTGCCGCACGAGCGCCGGCATGGTCGTGCCCGCCTGACGGGTACCGGTGGCGGTGGGACCGGGGGCGGGCGTCCGGTGGTGCTGATCCCCTCGCTCATCAATCCGCCGACCATCCTCGACCTGTCGGCGGAAGCATCGCTGCTGCGCTGGCTGGGCGCGCAGGGCCATGCCGCCTGGCTGCTCGACTGGGGCACGCCGGATGCGGGCGAGCGCGAGATGGACATCGCCGGCCATATCGAACGGCTGCTGCTGCCGCTGCTCCGCACGCTGGACGCGCCGCCGGTGCTGGTCGGTTACTGTCTGGGCGGCACGATCGCCGCCGCGGCGGCGACGCTGATGCCGGTCGCCGGGCTGGCGACGATCGCCGCGCCGTGGAACTTCGCCGGCTATGGCGAGGCGCGGGCCGACATCGCACGGCACTGGGCGGGCGCTCGGGCGGGATGCGAGGCGATGGGGCTGGTTCCGATGGAGCTGCTCCAGACCGGGTTCTGGATGCTCGATCCCGCCCGCACCATCGCCAAGTACGAAGCCTTTGCGACGATGGCGGACGCGGCGGTGCCGGCCTTCCTTCGGCTGGAGGACTGGGCCAATGCCGGGCCGCCGCTGACGCTGGCCGCCGGGCGCGACCTGTTCGAGACGATGATCGCCGCCGACCGCCCCGGGCGCGGGGAATGGCGGGTGGCCGGCCGCACCATCGACCCGCACCGCCTGACCTGCCCCATGGTCGAGTTCGTCTCGCTCACCGACCGCATCGTCCCCGCCGCCACCGCCGCCGACCTGCCCGACCGGCGCGACGTGGCGGCGGGCCATGTCGGCATGATCGTCGGCAGCAAGGCGAAAGCCGGATTGTGGACACCGCTTGCCGACTGGATTGCGCGGCTGCCCCGCTCTACATAACCCGAAACGCCCCGAGCAACCGTCTGAGAGGATCGTCCATGAACGCCCATCCCACCGACATCGTCATCGTCGCCGCCAAGCGCACCCCCGTCGGCAGTTTCCTCGGCGCCTTCGCCGCGACGCCTGCGCACGAGCTGGGCCGGATCGCGATCGCCGCGGCGCTGGAACAGGCCAACATCCCCGCCGCCGACGTGTCGGAGGTCATCATGGGCCAGGTGCTGACCGCGGCGCAGGGCCAGAACCCGGCACGTCAGGCGTCGATGGCGGCCGGCGTGCCCAAGGAAGTGCCGGCATGGGGCGTCAACCAGGTGTGCGGCTCGGGCCTGCGCGCGGTGGCGCTGGCGGCGCAGGCCGTGGCGACGGGCGATGCCACCATCGTCGTCGCGGGCGGGCAGGAATCGATGTCGCTGTCCGCGCACGCGCAGAACATGCGCGGGGGCACCAAGATGGGCGCGGTCAGCCTGGTCGACACGATGGTGCATGACGGGCTGACCGACGTGTTCAACGGTTATCACATGGGCATCACCGCCGAGAACTTGGCCGAGCAATATCAGGTGACCCGCGCCGAGCAGGACGCCTTCTCGGTCGGCTCGCAGAACAAGGCGGAGGCCGCGCGTGGATCGGGCCGGTTCAGGGACGAGATCGCGCCGGTGACCATCAAGGGCCGCAAGGGCGACACCGTAGTCGCCGATGACGAATATATCCGTGCCGGCGCGACCATCGACGGCGTGTCGGGCGTGCGCCCCGCGTTCAAGAAGGACGGCACCGTCACCGCCGCCAACGCATCGGGCCTGAACGACGGCGCCGCCGCGATCGTCGTGACCAGCCGTACCGAGGCGGAGAAGCGCGGCCTGCCCGTGCTCGCCACGATCCGCAGCTGGGCCTCCGCCGGGGTCGACCCGTCGGTGATGGGCATCGGCCCCGTCCCCGCCACCCGCCGTGCCTTGGAAAAGGCGGGCTGGACGATCGCCGACCTCGACCTGATCGAGGCCAACGAAGCCTTTGCCGCGCAGGCGCTGTCGGTCGGCAAGGAACTGGGCTGGGATGCCGACAAGGTGAACGTCAACGGCGGCGCGATCGCGATCGGCCACCCGATCGGCGCCAGCGGCGCCCGCGTGCTGACCACGCTGATCTACGAAATGGGCAAGCGCGACGCCAAGAAGGGGCTGGCGACGCTGTGCATCGGCGGCGGCATGGGGATCGCGATGTGCCTGGAGCGGTGAGGATTTACAAATGTTGTATTGAAACAAAGGTTTGTTGCAATTTTGCAACATGACGTGTTAAAAACGTTTGTAAACAACATGTCCCTACTCATGCTATATTGCCATCATTGCTGAAATCTTTCTGACTGATGAACGACAGATGTCATTCATCGGGGGTTAAGGTGAAGATTTACGCATTTTTTGGTGCAACCGCGTTGGTTGGGTCCATGTTCTCGGCCAGTACGGTTACGGCGCAAGTTTCGGTACCCAGCGGGGTAGTGGCTGGCACACCACAAACCTCGCCAGGGGCCGAGGCGCAGCAGGCAGAGATTGTGAGTGCCGATGGCGAGGCGCGTGGTGACGGCACGATCGTTGTCACAGGGTCGCGTATTCCTCGACCGGAAACCGACGGCGTTCTGCCAGGCGTTCAAATCAACGCGGCGCAGATTCAAAGCCGTGGCTTCACCAACGCGCTTGAGGCCCTGAATGATCAGCCTTTGGTCGGCACCGGAGCAAGCCCCCTTACAGGCAATAACGGTGGTCAGCCATCGAGCCTCGGTTCGGCATTTGTTGATCTGCTTGATCTGGGAACCCAGCGTACGCTGACCCTGGTCAACGGTCGCCGTTTCGTATCCGGGAATGCTGCATCGTTGTTCGTCGAGGGTAACGCGACCGGTGCCCAAGTCGACGTTAACGTCATCCCGTCCAGCCTGATCCAACGGGTCGACGTGGTAACGGTTGGTGGTGCGGCTGCTTATGGTGCCGACGCCGTGGCCGGTGTCGTAAACTATATTCTCAGGGACGATTATGACGGTGCGCAAATTCGTGCGCAAGGCGGCCTGACGTCACGTGGCGATGCCGCCCAGTATCAGATCAGCGGTTTGATCGGCCGTAATTTCGCCGAAGGGCGCGGGAACATCACACTGGCCGCAGAATACACGCGAAATGATGGCCTACAGGCAGACTCGCGTGCGTTCCGTCTGGCACGCACCAACTCGTATACCAACCCGTTCAATGGTTCGGTTCGCAATCCGAACTTCACACCCGGTATCATTGACGTTACGGGCAGCAATAACGGCGCTTTCCTGCGCAACTCCGACGATGGCCAACCGGCCAATGCCTTCGACGCAGGCTTCATCAACCAGTCGTTGAGCTTCAACGGTACAGTGCTGAGCACGCTGGTGGCCGCCTCAGCGTTGCCCACACCGTATCAGCCTATCGCTTCGACTACGGCGCGCAGCAACTATATCACCTTCGCCAATGGCATGGCCCCGGTCGGCGTCCGGGTTGATGCGACCACGGCAACCGGTGCGGCAACGACGATCGCCACGCCAAATGCGGGGTTCTTCGGTACCACGGCGCAAATCATTCAAGGCACCCCGGGCGCCGGTTATATTTCCGGCAATGGTCTGAATGGCCGGACCAATCCTCTAGCAAATCTGCCGATCACCACATTTGCGCCCACAGCATTGCCGACCGGGATCACTCCGGCTCAGGTCTTTACTCAATTCGGCATCACCGCGCCCACTGGCGCAACGCCAACACAACTCAGCACGCTGGCAATCAACGTCCTGCAAGCGAACCGTTCGACCGCGCGTGAATTCTTCGCCGCCAATCCGAACCTTAACATCAATTATTTCGTCGGCTCGTTCGTGCCGGGCGTGCCACGCGTCGCAAATACAGACACCACCCTGGTATCGATCCGCTCCAACGCGACCGGGGGCACCGTGCAGGTGCCGGTCAATCAGGTGCTGCCGTTCGTATCCGTGCCGATCGAATTCAACGCCGATGGCAGTCTGCGGGCCTATACTTTCGCCAGCGGCATCACGCCGACCACGCCGCTGACGGTGGGCCAGGCGAAGGGATCGAACGGCGGTTTTTCCCGATCGATCGAAAACACCGTACTTCGCACCCAGCAGGACCGGTATATCGCCAACCTGAACGGTAAATTCGATCTGACCGATCAGGTAACCCTTTTCACCGAGAACACCTACGCACGGGTGCGCAACGTGGCGGTACGCAACTCTTCAAGCCAGAATTTCCTGTCGAATTCCGCTGAAAACGCCCCGCTGCTGCTCAACATCAACAATCCGTTCCTGACAGCCCAAGCGCGTTCGGTCCTGGCATCGGTAGGCGTAACGGCAAGCGCAACAAATGGCGGCAACTTCATCGTCACGCGTCAGAACCAGGACATCTTTGGAGATAACGCATTCATCAACAACAGCGAGACGTTCCGCATCCTAGGCGGGGCCCGGTCGAACTTCGACTTGCTGGGCAAAGGTTGGCGTGCAGAAGTATCGGGCACCTATGGCCGATCGGTGCAGCGCACGCGCAACACCCAGATAAACGACATTGAATACCAGCTCGCGCTCGATGCCGTTGATCAGGGCTTGGCAACGACAGGGGTGGCCAATGGCAACGTCATATGCCGCGCACAGCTTTTCCCAAGTCAGTATCTTGGCCGCACCCCGATCGGCACTACGTTCAACGTCGTTCGGCAGCCAGGCGCGGGTGGGATACCGACCGAGAGCTTCCTGACCCCGACCATCACGCAGCAGCAGATCAACGATTGCCGTCCGTTGAACCCCTTCGGCTTCAATAACATGTCTGATGCTTCGAAGAACTATGTCCGCCAAGACGTATTGTTGCGGAACAAGTCTCAACAGACATTCTTGGAAGGTACGGTCGGTGGCGGCGTCTTCGATTTACCTGCGGGTGAATTTTCCGTTGCCTTGTCGGCCCAGTATCGCAAGGAGCAGATCGACTTCCGTAGCAGCCAGCTCAATCAGCTTGGACGTGGCCGATCGGCCCCATCCTCCAATTTCGGTGGATATACGGAAACCTATGAAATCGGCGCGGAAGCACGCATTCCCCTTACCAGTGACGAATTCCTACCGTTCCTTGGCACTCTGGAATTTGATCCTGCCGTTCGTGTCGTTCAGCAGAGCGGACGTGCGGATTCATATCGTAACCGCTTCGGAACCATCATTTCGCCCCGTGCCGTCGGCGATCCGCAGACGATCTATTCACTGGCTGGCAATTGGCGGCCGATCCGCGACATTTCGTTCCGGGGCAATTATACTCGGTCGGTTCGCCAGCCCTCGGTCACGGAACTCTTCCTAGGAGGTCAGCCGAGCTTTTCGACCCCGACCGACTATTGCAGCCAAGGCAACATCGATCAGGGGACGCAGCGCACAAACCGGCGTAATAATTGCCGGGCTGCTGTAATCGCCAGCGGAAATGCGACCGATGCCGGCACTGCAGATGCCTTTCTTTCGACCTTCGTACCATTGGGCGTCGGTTTGCAGGGCACCTATGATGGTACGCCGACGCTGCAGCCGGAAAAGGGCGAGAGCTGGACGGTAGGCGGTGCCCTTACGCCGCGTTGGGTCCCAGGCTTGACCATTTCGGCTGACTATATCGACCTGCAACTGCGCAACCAGATCGTGCCCACGACCTTGGCCCAAGCGATTCAGACCTGTTACGATAGTCCGACTTTTCCGGACTCATCGGCGCAGATTGGGGTCAACACCTGCAATTCCTTCTCGCGGGATTCTGCGTTTCAGGTTGCCAACGGGTATTCGATCGGCTTCCTGAATCTTGGCTCTATCGACGTGCGGGCATTGAACATGTCGTTGAACTACCCGATTGAGTTGGGCAGCATCGGGCAACTGACGCTGCGCGGTAGCGCCTATCATCTGATACGCTACAACACCTCTGCAGCAGGCGACTTTTCTGATACCCAGCAGACTGCCGGGTCGCTGGGCCGTCCCAAGTGGAAAACGCAGCTTCAGGCACGGTACGAAAAGAGCGGTTTCTTTGGCCAAGTTACTTGGAACTGGCGCAACAAGACCCGCATTTTCTCCAGCGGCCTGCCGGCGACCAACGAACTGTATCCCTACATTACCTATTCGGCAGTCAGCCAGTTTGACCTAGCGATTGGGGGCGATGTAAACGATCGCTTCCGGATTCAGTTCGTTGCGAACAACCTGACCGATCGCAATACGGTTGGAGATCTGGGCTATCAATTCCAAGACTATATTGATCAGATCGGGCGTCGCTTCTCTGTGGCCGCAACCGCAAAATTCTGACATCAGGGTGGCCACCATTTAGTTGGTGGCCACCTTCATCATGTCAGGGCACTGGACGCCCAAAACGGGTCCCAAGCGATGTCAGCAGCTCATATTGCGACATACCGGTCAATCGAGACTGGCTCGGCAGGTGATAGTCGATAACGAGCCATTCTTCTTCCGCCAGGTTCGGTGCGGCACCAACATCCAATGCGATCAAGTCCATCGACACGCGACCGATCACCGGCAGAATGGCATCATCAAAGTATACAACCCCCTGGTTTGAGAACGCCCGGAAATACCCATCCGCATACCCAAGATTGACGATCGCCACCTCGGTGTCCTCAGTCGCCACCCATGTCGCGTTGTACCCGACGCTCTCTCCCGCCCGCACCATCCGCCGTTGCAGGACCTGCGCCTCGGGGAATACCACCTGCCGGATCGCCCCCGCCATGTCGTCCCGCGGCACACCGCCGTACAGCGCTAGGCCCGGCCGGGTCAGGTCGAACGCATAGCCCTCCCCCAATCCGATGCCGGCCGAGTTGGCGAGGCTCATCCGCCGTGCCGCCGTCCTGCCCGTCAGCGCGGCGAAGCGGGTGCGCTGCATCTCGTTCATCGGGCTGTCCTCGTCCGCGCAGGCGAGGTGGCTCATCAGCGTATCGATGGCCAGACCATCGATCAGGCCGGCGGCGATGTCGTCGGCCGAGATGCCGAGCCGGTTCATGCCGGTGTCGACCATCACGTCGCACATGCCCCCACCCGCCTCCCGCCAGCGCGCGATCTGTGCGGGCGTGTTGAGGACCGGGCGCGCGAAGCCGGCAAGCGCGGCGGGCATGTCTTCGGCGCGGACGCCGTGCAGCACCGATACCGACAGGCCAAGGGGGGCGAGTGCCTGCGCCTCCGCCCAGGTGGCGACGAAGAAGTCGCGGCAGCCGGCCGTCGCCAGCCGCGTCGCCACGCCCGTCGCGCCGAGGCCGTAGCCATCCGCCTTCACCGCCGCGCCGCACGCGGCGCGACCGCTCATCCGGTTCAGGGTCTGCCAGTTGGCGACGAGGGCCGCGCCGTCGAGGCGCAGGCGGCAGGGGGCGGGAATGTCGATCACCGGCCGCGCCTTAGGCGCACCGGCCCCGCCCGTCGAGAGAGGGGGGCCGGCGGATCAGCTACCCTTGCGACCGATCATGGCCACCCGCGCGACCAGATCGGCGCACACCGCCGGCGTGACGAATTTCGAGACGTCGCCGCCGTACAGGGCGATTTCCTTCACCAGGCGCGAGGCGATCGGCTGCAACGCGACGTCGGCCATCAGGAACACCGTCTCGACGCTGCGGTTGATCTGCTGGTTCATCCCCGCCATCTGATATTCATATTCGAAATCGGCGACCGCGCGCAGGCCGCGGACGATCACCTTCGCGCCCTCACGCACCGCGAAATCCATCAGCAACGAATCGAACGCGACGACGGTGATGTCGCCGGGCACACCCGCCACCTCGCGCCGCACCGTCTCCATCCGCTCGTCGAGGGTGAACATCGGCGATTTGGACGGATTGGTGGTGACCCCGATCACCAGCCGGTCGACCAGCGTCGCGCCGCGCCGGATGATGTCCATATGCCCCAGCGTGACGGGATCAAACGTGCCCGGATAGACGCCGATCCGGCTCACCGGTCACGCTCCACGACATAGGTGGCGACCGCGCGCAGCAGGTCCGCCTCCGCCCCGAAGCCGTGCAGATGCCGTACCGCCTGATCGACCAGCATCGTGCATTGTGCCCGGGCGCGGTCGACGCCCATCAGCGTAAGGAAGGTCTCCTTGCCCGCGCCCTCATCCTTGCGCAGCCGCTTGCCGGCGACCGCCTCGTCCCCCTCGGCATCGAGCAGGTCGTCGGCGATCTGGAACGCCAGCCCCAGATCATGCGCATAGCCGCGCAGTCCGGTACGCCCCTCCGGGGGCAGGCGACCGAGGATCGCCCCCGCCTCCACCGCGGCGCAGATCAGCGCCCCGGTCTTCATCTGTTGCAGCCGGGTGACCGTCGCCAGATCGAACCGTGCGTCCTCGGCGGCCAGATCCATCATCTGCCCGCCCGCCATGCCCGAAGGGCCGGACGCGCGGGCGAGGTCTAGCACCAATTCGGCGCGGACGAAGGGATCGGGATGCGTCGCGGGATCGGCCAGCACCTCGAACGCCAGCGCATGGAGGCAGTCGCCCGCCAGGATCGCGGTCGCTTCGCCATACACCTTGTGCGCGGTCGGCTTGCCGCGGCGCAGATCGTCGTCGTCCATCGCGGGCAGATCGTCATGGATCAGCGAATAGACGTGGATCGCCTCGATCGCGGTGCCGACCAGCGCGGCGCAATCGCGGTCCACCCCCAGCAGCCCGGCGGTCGCCATGGTAAGCAACGGGCGCAGGCGCTTGCCGCCGCCGATCGCGGCATGGCGCATGCAGGCGTACAGATCGGCGCGGGGATCGTCCGGCACCGCCAGCAGCGTGTCGAACCGGCGGTCGACCTCGATCGCGACCTCGGCGATCGCCTCGGCCAAGGTGGGGGGCAGCGTGGCGGGCAGGATCGTCATCGGCTCAGCCGGCGGCAAAGGGGCGCGTGCCCTGCGGCTTGCCCTCGGCATCCAGCCGGATCGCCTCGATCCGGGCCTGCGCGGCGTCGAGCCGTTCGGCGCAGCGGGCGCGCAGCCGGTCGCCGCGTTCGTACAGGCGGATCGATTCGTCGAGCGTCGCATCGCCGCTTTCCAGCCGGCCGACGATCCGTTCCAGTTCCTTCAGCGCATCCTCGAACGAGAGGTCCGCGACGGCGGTTTCGGTGGGCGTATCCATCAGCCCGCTATGCGACACGGGCGATGGGGTGGCAAGGATCGGCACGCGACCTTGAACGCCCCCGATAAAGACCATATGTTGGGACCCAACGATGGACAGGTCCGGATCGGGCCATGGTCCCAATATCGCGTCATGATCGCGACAAGATCATCGGAGTTTCTGGGTGAGGGTTTCGGGCAGCGATGGCGCCCGACCCGCAATCATGCGGGTCGACGCGTTTCATTTGTCTGGCCGAAGCGGTTATTCAGCAATGCTCCCTCCGTGCCCCGATCGACCGGCGGGAAAGGTAACGGATCGGGCCACGACAATGAGGGCATATCGGTGCAGCACCAGAACAACGATCACCGCGATCATCCCATCGCGGACGGGCCGTCCCCGGTGGATCAGGGCGTCACCCGGCGCGGCGTGATCGGCGCGGCGATCGCGGCGGGCGGCACGGCGATGCTGCCGGGTTCGGCGGATGGCCAGGCCCCCGAGCGGTCGGTCGACGTGCTGTTGATCGGCGGCGGCATCATGAGCGCGACGCTGGCGGTGCTACTGCGCGAACTGGAGCCGAACTGGACGATCGAGATGGTCGAGCGGCTGGACAAGGTGGCGGACGAAAGCTCCAACGGCTGGAACAATGCCGGTACCGGCCATTCCGCGCTGTGCGAGTTGAACTACACGCCGGTCAACGTCGCGGACGGCAAGGTCGAGATCAAGAAGGCGATCGAGATCAACGAACAGTTCCAGGTGACGCGCCAGTTCCTGAGCCATCAGGTCAATGCCGGCATCCTGGCCAATCCCCGGTCCTTCATCAATTCCACCCCGCACATGAATCTGGTCTGGGGTGACGAGAACGTCGCCTTCCTGCGCAAGCGGTACGAGGCACTGGGCGCCAGTCCGCTGTTTTCCGGCATGGAATTCTCCACCGACCCCGCGCAGATCGCCCGCTGGGCGCCGCTGATGATGGAGGGACGCGATCCGAAGATGAAGGTGGCGGCGACGCGCTCGCCGCTCGGCACCGACTGCGAATGGGGCGAGGTGACGCGGCAATATATCGCGTCGCTGACCAAGCGGCCCGGCTTCACGCTCAACACCGGGCACGAGGTCCGCTCGCTGGAGCGGGACGGTGCCGGCTGGCGGGTCACGGCGCGCGACATGAAGACCGATGACAAGCAGGTCATCCGCGCACGTTTCGTCTTCGCGGGTGCCGGCGGCGGCGCGCTGCCGATCCTGCAGAAATCGGGGATTCCGGAAGCGGCCGATTATGCCGGCTTCCCGGTCGGCGGGTCGTTCCTCGTCGCGGAAAAGCCCGCGATCACGCACCGGCATCTCGCCAAGGTATACGGCAAGGCGGCGACCGGATCGCCGCCGATGTCGGTACCGCATCTCGATACGCGTTATCTGGATGGCAAGCAGGTGCTGCTGTTCGGCCCGTTCGCGACCTTTTCGACCAAGTTCCTGAAGGAAGGGTCGTATTTCGATCTGCCCAAATCGGTCACGCTCGACAATTTCCGGCCGATGATCGCGGTCGGCTGGGACGATTTCGATCTGGTCGAATATCTCGCCGGCCAGCTCATCATGTCGCAGGACGACCGGATCGAGGCGTTGCAAGAATATTTTCCCGGCGCGCAGGGAAGCGACTGGCGTCTGTGGCAGGCCGGCCAGCGGGTGCAGATCATCAAGCGCGATCCCGACAAGGGCGGCGTGCTGAAGCTGGGAACGGAGATCGTCGCCTCCAAGGACGGCTCGATCGCCGCACTGCTGGGGGCATCGCCGGGTGCCTCGACCGCGCCGTCGATCATGCTCGACCTGCTGAAGAAGGTGTTCGCCAACCGGTTGGCGACGCCGCAATGGCAGTCGCGCATCCGGGAAATCGTGCCCAGCTACGGCGTGGCGCTGAACGACCATCCCGAACGGCTGGCCCATCACTGGGCCTCGACCGCGGAGACGCTGGAACTGACCGTGCCGTCACCCGCCGTCCACGTTTCCACCACGCCCCGCCCGGCGGCTACCCGTGTGAAGGTGGATCGCAGCCCCGATCTGGCGCTCTGATCCGGCTGTTCCGGCGTTGTCGCCAGCGACGTCGGAACGCGCCGGTTTCGTCGGGGAAAGGCCCGATCCGTGTTAGCGGGCTTGCCGCGCGGGCGCTTCCGGATCCCGCCTTTTCCACCGCCATCAGGGTCTGAATGGGTGGGCCGGCAAAGGGTGGCAAGCGATCCTTAGCGCCCGCCGCCGCCCCATTTGCGGATATTACCGGCCGCCGTGGCTGTTTTGCCCACCCTTGGCACCAGCCTCGGATGCGCGCTCCGGATCGTTCCTGAAGTTGCCGCCGCTTTCCTGACCGCCCTTCCGGCCTGCTTCGGAGGCTTTTTCACGATCGTTGGCGAAGTTTCCCGGATTGTTGTCGCGGCCGCCGCCGCCATTACTGTCAGCCATGATATTTCTCCTATGCCGAATGGCAAAGGCTCGACGAATAAAAGCGTTGTTCGTTGCCCGGATAGTCTGAAGAATATTTCTTACTATCAATGCTTTATGGCAATCTACGTTATTGAGCGAAGCGGCGGGGATAGGAGTTGGGCGGGCTCGATCTGCCGCCCCATGGCCAGCTATCGAAGCAGCGGGGCGGGGATTGATCGACTTGGTCGTTAAGGCATGTGACGGGATGATGCGACCAGCGCCGGATGATGCCGTTTAGAGCGGGATGACATGAGGTTGATCCAGATGTTCGTCATGGCGAGCGCAGCGAAGCAACCCAGGGCGTCTTGGTCCGGCACCGGATTGCTTCGCTGCGCTCGCCATGACGGATCGATCTGATGTCATCTGACTCTAGCCGGAGGACAAAGCGGCGATACCAAGCGCGAACCGTGCCGCTTGGCCACATCATCGAGGCATCGGATGCGCCATCGTCGCACAAACGCCACCGCCCGAGCGCCTCTTCGATCCATACGAAGAGGCGTTCGGCCGGACAACGTTCCGATGGTATCCGCGTCCGGCGCGGTGTCCCTCAGTCCGAGAAGGGATCGCGGACCAGGATCGTGTCGGCGCGTTCCGGGCTGGTCGACACCAGCGCGACGGGGCAGCGGATCAGTTCCTCGATGCGGCGGATGTACTTGATCGCCTGGGCGGGCAGGTCGGCCCAGCTGCGGGCGCCGGCGGTGGTGCCGTGCCAGCCCTCCATCGTCTCGTACACCGGCTCGACCGCCGCCTGATCGGCGGCGTGGGCGGGGAAGTAATCCAGCGTTTCGCCGCGCAGGCGATAGCCGGTGCAGATCTTCACCTCGTCCATCCCGTCGAGCACGTCGATCTTGGTGAGCGCGATGCCGGTGATGCCGCCGACCGCCGCCGATTGGCGCACCAGCACCGCATCGAACCAGCCACAGCGACGCTTGCGGCCCGTGACGGTGCCGAATTCATGGCCGCGCACGCCCAGTTGCTCGCCGGTTTCGTCTTCGAGTTCGGTCGGGAACGGGCCAGAGCCGACGCGGGTGGTGTATGCCTTGGCGATGCCGAGCACGAAGCCGACACCCGATGGCCCCAGGCCGGAGCCGCCAGCCGCCGCGCCCGCGATGGTGTTGGACGAGGTGACGAAGGGATAGGTGCCGTGATCGACATCGAGCAGCACGCCCTGCGCACCTTCGAACAGGATGCGCTTGCCGGCGCTGCGTGCCTCGTTCAGGTCCCGCCATACCGGCTTGGCGAAGGGCAGGACGAAGCCGGCGATCTCGCGCAGTTCGGCCAGCAACCGCTCGCGGTCGATCGGCGGTTCGCCGAAGCCGGCGCGCAGCGCGTCGTGGTGCGCGGTCAGCCGGTCGAGCTGCGGCCCGAGATCGTCCAGATGGGCGAGGTCGCACACCCGGATCGCGCGGCGGCCGACCTTGTCTTCGTACGCCGGGCCGATGCCGCGACGGGTGGTGCCGATCTTGCCCGCGCCCGACGCATCCTCGCGCAGGCTGTCGAGATCCCGGTGGAACGGCAGGATCAGCGCGCAATTGTCGGCGATGCGCAGCGTATCGGGGGTGGCATGGACGCCCTGTTCGCCGAGCCGCGCGATCTCCGCCTTGAGCGCCCAGGGATCGAGGACCACGCCGTTGCCGATCACCGAGGGCGTGCCGCGCACGATGCCGGAGGGCAGCAGCGACAGCTTGTAGACCTTGTCGCCCACCACCAGCGTGTGGCCGGCATTGTGCCCGCCCTGGAAGCGCACGACCATATCGGCGCGCTCCGCCAGCCAGTCGACGATCTTGCCCTTGCCCTCGTCGCCCCATTGCGCGCCGATGACCGCTACGTTCGCCATGTACAGGTTTCCCCCTGCCGGGGTCGATCCGTGCGCCCTTCGACAGGACTCGGCACACGAATGGTTCAGAGATGCGAGGGCGCGCCTAAAGCGCCGTGCCGCCGGGGTCAACCGCCAAGCGGCGGCGCGCCACCATGGCGGGGCGATCAGCCGGAGGCGGTCACCGCCTGCGCCTCGCCCGCCATCCAACGATGCGTGCAGAGCTGCGCCTCGGGCGTATCGCCCGGCTCCAGCGCCGCCACCGTCACCCAGCCGGCCGCGCGCATCGCCGCACCGTCCGCCGGCGGGGTGCCATAGGGCAGGAACAGCCGCCGCCGGTCATGCCGCACCCCTGCCCCGCCCAGCGCATCGGCATAGAGCGAGAAACCGGTGGCCGGCTCCTCGGTGCCGTCGGGATGGACGATGACATAGGTGCCGCCACGCCCCAGTTCGCGCGCGGCGCCGCCCGCAAACAGCGAGAAGCCCAGCCATGACTGATATTCGAAGCCGTGCCGTTCGGTCGGGTCCAGCGTCATCGCCACCCGGCCCGCCAGCGACGCGGCGATCGCGGCCAGCCCGTCGAGGCGGGTGGCCAGCACACCGTTACGATCGAAGGCACGCAGCCGCGTCATCGCGGTGTCGAACGGCCCCGCCGCCTCGACCAGCGGCAGATAGGCGGGGGCGATCGCCGCGACGCCGCCGGCATCCTTGGCATCCAGCCGGTCACGCAAGGCACCGATCGCGTCGGCGGCGACCGGCAACGGCCCGGCCGCCAGCGTATCGACCAGATCGGGCAACGTGAAATCGATCGACGCGTCGGTGATCCCCGCCGCCGCCAGCGCATCGACCGCGACGCCCACGACCTCGCGCGCGGCGGCGACCGAATCGAGACCGACCAGCTCCGCCCCCAGTTGCCGCCGCTCGCGCGCGGGGGCGAGTTGTGAGGCACGCAGCGTCAGCACCGATCCGGCATAGGACAGCCGCACCGGGCGCGGGTGATGCCCCATCCGCGTCGCCGCGATCCGGGCGACCTGCGCGGTCAGATCGGGGCGGATCGCCAGTGTCGCCTGCCCGACCGGATCAACGAAGCGCACCGCGCCGGTCAGCGCGCCGGCGCCTTCGTCCGGCCAACCCTGCCGACCGCTGAGGACAGGCTTCAGCCGGGCCGCCAGTTCGTCGGCGAACTCGGCGAGCGGCGGATCGACGCGTTCGTACCCGTGCAGCCGTGCCGCCTCCAGCACCCGAGCCTCGATACCGGCGGCGGCATCGGCATGGGGCGGCAGGCGATCGTGAAATCCTTCGGGGAGCAGGCCGGGCTTCGTCATCCGCGCGCTGTTAGCGGGTGTGGGCGGGGCGGGCCACCGGCAAATCCGCGGACGGCCCGATAGCGAGGGAAACGCGCATGTCCGCGTGCGGGCACACAGGCTGCGGGCGTGGTCGCGAACGGTAAAGTCACACTAAAGTCGCATCCTACAGGGGTAGTGTGTGACGTTAGGACGAATAGCCTGGCCATGGCCGATCGATAGCGCGGCGGGGCCGTGTAGGACAGCGGCGGGCGATCAGACCGCGCTGACCAGCAGCTTGTCGATCCGGCGGCCGTCGAGGTCGACCACCTCGAACCGCCAGCCCTGTTCGATGAAGCTTTCACCCTCGGCGGGCAGATGGCGGAAGGCGGCGAGGGCGAGCCCGGCGACGGTGGCGTAGTCGCGGTCCTCGGGCAGGTCGATGCCGATCCGCTCCGCCAGCCCGTCCGCCGGGGCGGTGCCGGCGACCAGCAGCGATCCGTCGTCACGCTCGACGATATCGGGTGCCTCGTCGGGATCGGCATCGGAGAAGAACGCGCCGCCGATCGCCGCAAGCAGGTCGGCGGGGGTCACGATCCCTTCGAAATGGCCGTATTCGTCATGGATCAGCGCCATCGGCACCTCGGCCTGACGAAGGGCCAGCAACGCGTCGGGCGCGTCGATCCGGTCGATCACCACCGGCACCTTGCGCATCAGCGCATTGAGGTCGATCGCCTCGCCACGCAGCAGGGCGGCGACGATGTCGCGCGCCTGCACCACGCCCGCGACGGTATCGATCGAACCGTCGCCGACCGGCAGGCGGGTATGCTGGGTGGTGATGAGCTTTTCGCGGATCGTCGCCTCGTCGGCGCGGCAATCCAGCCAGTCGACCTCGGTCCGCGGCGTCATGATCTCCCGCACCGGCCGGTCGGCGAGGCGGACGACGCCGGAGATGATCGAGCGTTCATGCTCCTCGATCACGCCCGACTTCGACGCCTCGGCGACGATCAGGTGAAGCTCCTCCGCCGTCACCTGCTCCTCGTTGTTGCGGTCGAGCCGCAGCAGGCGGAAGATCAGCGCGCTGGTCGAATCGAGCAGCCACACCAGCGGGGCGGTGATCCACGCCAGCCAGCGCATCGGAATCGCGACCAGCGCCGCCACCGTTTCGGGCGCACGCAGCGCGAACTGCTTGGGCACCAGTTCGCCGATGATGAGCGAGGCATAGGTGGTGAGCGTGATGACCAGCACGAAGCCGAGCGTCGCCGCCGTATCCGCCGGCACGCCCAGCGCCTGCAATCGCGCCGCCGTGGGGGTGCCGAGGCTGGCGCCCGAATAGGCACCGGCCAGAATACCGATCAGGGTGATGCCGATCTGCACGCAGGACAGGAACTTGCCGGGATCCGCCGCCAGCAGCAGCGCGGCACGCGCGCCGGACCGGCCACCGCGCGCCATCGCCTCCAGCCGCGCCTTGCGCGACGATACGACCGCGAGCTCGCTCATCGCGAAGACGCCATTCAACGCGACGAGCGCCAGGATGATGACGACGTCGAGCCAGGGAAAGGGGGGGAGCGGTGGTGCCATCGCCGGTGGGAACGCTCTTCGCCGATAAATGCTCATCGCACAACCGGTGATCGCACGAAGCCCCCTGTCGACATCCGCGTCAGCCGCCGTTCAGTGCGCAACCGGAACAATGGTCGCATCGTCCGGGTTCAACCCGGCATCATCGCAGGGGATGCCATCATGAAGACCAATCCGTTCCTTCTCGCCGGCCTTGCCGCCTCGCTCGCGGTCGGCGGCTGCACCACCGACCCCGATACCGGCGAGCGCCGCATCTCGAAGGCCGCGATCGGCGGCATCGGCGGTGCATTGGGCGGCTATCTGCTCGGCGACCTGGTCGGCGGGCGGCGCGACCGGACCGAAAAGCTGCTGGGCGCGGGCATCGGCGGCCTCGCCGGGGCGGGCATCGGCGTCTATATGGACAAGCAGGAACGCGAGTTGCGCGCCCGCACCGCGGGCACCGATGTGCAGGTGATCCGCCGTGGCGACGATCTGGTGCTCAACATCCCGTCGGGCATCACCTTCGCCTATGATTCGGCGTCGGTGCAGCCGCAGTTCCAGCGCACGCTGGATCAGGTCGCGCAGACGCTGGCGGAATACAACCAGACCTATATCGACGTGTACGGGCACACCGACGCCACCGGCAGCGATGCCTATAACCAGGGCCTGTCCGAACGCCGCGCGACGGCAGTGGCGGATTATCTGGCAGGCCGCGGCGTGCAGGCCGCCCGCATCGGCACCCGCGGCTATGGCAAGACGCAGCCGATCGCCTCCAACGACACCGACGCCGGCCGCGCCGCGAATCGGCGGGTGGAGATCAAGATCGTGCCGATCTCGCAGAACGACCTGCGGGGGTAATCGACTCCCGAGCGGTGACGGCCTCTCCCTCGGGCAGGAGAGGCCGTCAGCGCCGGGCCACGAAGAAATCGCGCAACAGCGCCGCCGCCTTGCGCTCGCCGATCCCGGCATAGACTTCCGGGCGATGATGGCAGGTCGGTTGACCGAACAGACGGGGGCCGTGATCGACCGCGCCGCCCTTCGCATCGGGTGCCCCGTAATAGAGGCGGGCGATCCGGGCATGGGCGATCGCCCCGGCGCACATCGCGCATGGCTCCAGCGTGACCCACAGGTCGCAATCGTCCAGTCGTTCGCGACCCAGCAACGCGGCCGCCCCCCGGATGGCCAGCATCTCGGCATGGGCGGTGGGATCGCGCAGGCCGCGCGGGGCATTGCCCGCCGCAGCGATCACGCGGCCGTCATGGACGATCACCGCCCCGACCGGCACTTCCCCCATCGCCGCCGCCTCGGCGGCGACGGTCAGGGCACGGCGCATGGGATCGGGCAGGGGAATCACCCCCCTGCCCTGCCCCGCACCCTTGCCGGGGTAAAGGGATCAGTTCGCGCTTTGCGCGTTGGCCGGCCGCTCCACCTCGATCGTCGGCACCGCCACCGTCTTGTTCTCGGTACCGACCGACACGCGCGCGACGTCCGCCTCGAATTTGGGTGCCTGCACCATGCCCGGACGGGTCTGGTCGATCGATACGATTCCGAAATACATCAATCCGGCCAGCACCAGCACGGCGATGGCAAGCAGGACCAAAAGCGTACGCATCCATCGTCTCCTAACGGTTCGTTGCCGTAACAACGCCGACCGCGCGGAGGCGTTGCATCGTCGCCGATCCAGCCATGAAGGTTGACGCCCCCGCCATGCTCGGCTACGGCCGCGACCTTTCCGGGAAGCCCCCGAAACCAGGATATTCGATCATGTCGCGCATTTGCGAGCTGACCGGCAAGGGCCGGCAGGTGGGTAACAATGTCTCCCACGCCAACAACAAGACCAAGCGTACCTTTCTGCCGAATTTGCAGAATGTGACGCTGCTGTCCGATTCGCTGGAAACCGGTGTTCGCCTGCGCGTCTCGACGCACGGCCTGCGCTCGGTCGAGCATAACGGCGGCCTGGACAACTGGCTGGTGAAGACCAGCGACGACAAGCTGTCGCTGCGTTGCCGCCGCCTGAAGCGCGACATCGTCAAGAAGCGCGCCGCCGCCACCGTCGCGGCGTAACGACGGACTTTCCCTGACGGGATCAGAGGGCGCGCCGGTCACCCCGACCGGCGCGCCCCTTGTCGTCAGCCGATCAGATCGAAGTTCAGCAGCAGCGTGCGCTGCATCGGCAGGCGATTATCGTCGGACACCAGCCACAGGGTGATCCCTTCGCCCCGCCGCGTCACGGCCACGCCTTCGATATTGTCGTGGATCACCGGTGCCTCCAGCCGGGCGATCTCGCGACCCTGCAATACGTTGCCGGCCGTGAGGGCGGCACGATCGATCACGACCAGCCGGTTCGACCAGCGGAACGGCAGCGCGAATCGCCGCTCCAGCACCAGCAGCCGCCGATCAGGCAGTTCGACCATATCGACCGGCCGGAACCCCGGGGTCGGTCGATAGGCGAAGCGAAAGGCAGGCTCCGGCACCGCAACGGGATCGCCGGACCAGACCAGTCCTTCCTGCATCGATCCGCCGTAGGGAATCGATTCGCTGATCGCGACGAAGCGGCCATCCGCCAGCCGCGCCATCGCCTCGATCCCGCCATTGCTGCGCCAGCGCGCCATGGCTGCAGGCGCCACCCCCGCTTCCGCACGGGCCAGCACCGGCGCATAGCGCCAGATCTGGTTGAACTGTTCGAACCCCACCCAGACAGTGCCGGTCGCAGGATCGATCGTCATCGATTCCGAATCGCGTTCGCGCTTGGTCCAGCCGGTATCCGGCCCGGCGGGTAGCTGACCCAATCGTACGTCGTGGACAGTCCAGTCCCGCGCCATCGTGAAACGCAGGATATTGGCGTCGTCGCTCAGCAGCGTGAACCGCCGCCCCCGCACCGCCAGCGCCGAATAGCCGCCGAACGCGGGATCGCGCCCGATCAGTTCGACACCGCCGCGATAGACCAGCGCCCCCAGATGCCGGCGCGCCGGGTCATGCGGGTCGAGTGCCACCGGCCGCACCGTCACCCGCGTGTCCCGCCCCAGCAACGCGACGCGCGCCTCCCGCGACCAGCCTGTGCCGAGCAACAGGGGCAATGCGACGACGGCGATCAGCGAACGGAGACGGGGCATCCCTCCCCTTACGGCCGTTACGCCGCCGGAAAAGGCTGAACGGGCGATAACATCCGCATTCAGGGTTGGCTCAATGCGAATCGACGAAAAGCATCGCCATGGACGACGGACAGACTGTCCCGCCGGACACCAGATACGGGAGAAAGACGATGTTCAGGAACTTCTCGCTTGCCGCCGCCGCCCTCGCGATGGGTGCTTCGACGCTGGTGCCGATCAGCACCGCCGAGGCCCAGCGCGGCTACAACCGCGGCGACCGCTATTCGCAGGGCTATCATCGTGGCCGCGACGATTATCGCGCGGCCCAGCGGTGCAAGGACGGCGGCACCGGCACGATCGTCGGCGCGATCGCCGGCGGCCTGCTCGGCCGGACCGTCGATACCCGCGGCGACCGCACGATGGGCACGTTGCTGGGTGCCGGTGCGGGTGCGCTGGCCGGGCGTGCGATCGATCGGTCCGACCGTCCCAACTATTGCCGACGGTAAGGGCCGCCGGGCCATCCGGCCCGCGCCATCCGTCCACGAGTTCCCTCGCGTAGCGTAACGAGGGCGGGGGGTCGGTGCCGAAAGGTACCGGCCCCCTTGTTCGTGCACGACGTTCTGCTCGCCCCGATCCGGTTCGATACGACCGCATCGACGGCCGGAACGGTTGCGTAGGATATCGTTAAGCCTTTCCCGGCTTTTGATCGTCGTGCGAACACAGGCTCCGGGGGGATGGATATGCTGACGCAGCGGCTTTTGGACATATTCGATGGCCATCATCGCCGCGCCACCGCGATCATGACCGCGCAGCGCGCGCTGCTGGCGCCGGGATCGGCGCCCGATCCGGCCGCACAGGCACGACATCGCTGGGAATTACTGCGCGTGCTGGTGGAGTTCCAGATCTTCAAACATCGCGACATCTTCGACCCCGTCATCAGGCAGGGCGATGCGCGAATGGCCGCGCGGGCACGGGTCCTGAAGGCGGAATGCGCCGAACTGGGGGCGGAGGTCCGTGCCTTCGTCGCCGGGTGGAGCGACGGCAGCGTCGATCGCGACTGGGACCGGTTCCGGACGGCAACACTGGCGCTGATCGCCAAGGTGGAACGCGGCCTGGCCGGGCAGCGGCAGGTACTGGCGACGATGGTCGCGCCACCGGCGCGATCCCCGGTGGCGAACGGCCCGATCCGTTAGGATCGATGCCGTCCGCCACCGTATAGATCAATACATGTGCTGGCCGCCGTTGATGCTGAGCGTCGATCCCGTCACGAAGCCGCCGTCTTCCGAACACAGGAACGCGACGCCGCGGGCGATCTCGTGCGCCTGCCCCAGCCGGCCGACCGGAATCTTGGCGACGATCTTTTCCAGCACTTCCGGCGGCACCGCCGCGACCATGTCGGTATCGATATAGCCGGGCGCGATCGCGTTGACCGTCACGCCGGCGCGCGCGCCTTCCTGCGCCAGCGCCTTGGTGAAGCCATGGATGCCGGATTTGGCGGCGGCATAGTTGACCTGGCCGTACTGGCCGGCCTGCCCGTTGATCGACCCGATGTTGACGATCCGACCCCATTTGCGGTCGCGCATCCCGGCGAAGGTTGCCTTCGCCATGTTGAAGCAACCGCCCAGATTGGTGTCGATCACCTCTTTCCACGCCTGATACGACATCTTCAGGATCGTGCCGTCACGCGTGATGCCCGCGTTGTTGACGACGATGTCGATCGGCCCGAGCTCCTCGGCCACCTGCGCGCAACCCGTTTGGCACGCATCGTAATCGGATACGTCCCACTTGTACGCCTTGATCCCGGTGCGCTCCGTAAAGGCGGCGGCGCGTTCGTCGTTGCCGGCATAATTGGCGGCGACGGTGAACCCCGCTTCCTTCAGGGCGAGGCTGATCGCCTCACCGATCCCACGCGTTCCACCCGTGACGATCGCCACTCGTGCCATGCAAACTCTCCTCTTCCCGGTTTCCGTTAACGCTACGGCAGGCGGACCCAGCCTTCAAGTTCGCGCGACAATATTTGCCGCAGCATCGCGATACCGCCATCCTCGTCGTTGAGGCAGGGAAGGTAGGCGAAGTCGGTGCCCCCCGCCTCGACGAAGGATTCGCGGCCCCGGATCGCCAGTTCCTCCAGCGTTTCCAGACAGTCGGCGGAGAACCCAGGGGCGAGGATCGCGACCTTGCGCGTGCCCGCCTTCGCCATCGCCACCAGCGTCTCGTCGGTCGCCGGCCCCAGCCATTTCGCCGGGCCGAAGCGTGACTGGAACGCGATCGTCAGCGGCCGGCCCAGCGCCTCCTGCAACAGCCGGGCGGTCTTCTGGCAATGGCAGTGATAGGGGTCACCCAGTTGCAGCGTCCGCTTCGGCATCCCGTGGAAACTGGCGATGATCGCCTCCGGCTCGAACGACAGTTGCGCCAGCGAGGTTTCGACCGATTCCTTCAGCGCCCCGATGTAGAGGGGATCGTCGTGATAGGGCGGCAGGGTGCGGATCGCGGGTTGCCAGCGCATCGTCGCCAGATGCGCGAACGCCTTGTCGTTGGCGGTCGCGGTCGTCGCGGCGCAATATTGCGGATAGAGCGGCGCGAGCAGGATCCGCTCGCACCCGGCATCCTTCATCGCCTGCACCCGGTCGGCGATGGCGGGGCGGCCGTAGCGCATCGCCCAGTCGACCAGCACGCCGGGACCGAAAGCGTCCTTCAGGCGCCCGGCCTGAGCCTTCGTGATCGCGGCGAGGGGCGATCCGTCCTCGCGCCAGACCTGGCTATAGGCATGGGCGGACTTCTTCGGCCGGGTGTTCAGGATGATGCCGCGCAAGATCGGTTGCCACGCGATCGCGGGCAGTTCGACGACGCGACGATCGGACAGAAATTCGCCGAGATAGCGTTTCACCGAGCGGGCATCCGGCGCGTCGGGGGTGCCGAGGTTCATCAGCAGCACGCCGATTTTCGGCGCGGGAACAGCGGGATGGCCGTCAGGCAGTTTCACGGGGGCAAGGGTCATGGTGCCATCCTTAGCGGCAGCGTGCGGATGCGATAGCCTGTCGCGGCGCGCACCGCGTTGGCGATGGCGGGCGCGACCGGCGGCACCGCCAGTTCGGCGACCCCGCCCGGTGCCTCGTCCGACCGGATCAGTTCGACGGTGATGTCGGGCGTGTCCGCCAGTCGTGGCAGCCACAGCGTGTCGAACCCCCGCGCCACCGCCAGCCCGCGCACAAAGCCGGTGGCGCCACCCAGCGCATGGGCCAGGCCGAAGATCAGCCCACCCTCCACCTGTTGCCGGACGAGATCGGGATTGATGACGCGGCCGACATCGACCGCCGCGACCAGCCGGTCGACGACGATGCGCCCGCCCTCGCCATGTGCCTCCGCCATCACCGCGATATGGCTGCCGCGGAAGCGGTGGGCGGCGATCCCCTGCCCGCTGCCGGCCACTCCGCCCTCCCAGCCGCCGAGCGAGGCGACGGTGGACAGGCAGCGCGCCAGCCGGGGCTCGCCACCCAGCATCCCGATCCGGAACGACACCGGCTCCGCCCCCGCCGCCAGCGCCAGTTCGTCGAGGAAGCATTCGCCGAAGAAACACGCATAGCCATGCGCGCCGCCCCGCAGATGCCCGGTCGGCACCGCGATGTCGGCAGGATGGTGGGTGATCGCGAACGCGGGCAGGCGATAGGGCGGAACCAGCCCGGCGGCGGCATAATGGTCGGTGGGATCGAGGCGCAGCGCCATGGCGGCCGGCGCGGGCAGCAGGCGCCCTGCCAGCGGCACGCCGACCGGCGGCGTCGCCAGTTGCGCCCGCCAGCCGAGGATCGCCCCGCCCGGCCCCAGCCGCGCCGCCAGCCGCGCCAATGCGGGCGGGCGATAGCGATCATGGCGCAGCGCCTCGCCCCGCGACCAGACGAGGCAGACCAGCCGCTTGAGTTCGATCGCGATCACCGCCGCCTGCATCGCGACCGTCGCGTCGAGCGCCGCGCCGAACGAGCCGCCGATCTGCATCGGGTGGACCGTCACCGCGTCCGCATCGATGCCCGCCGCCGCCGCGATCTCGGCGCGGTGGATACCCGGTGCCTCGGTCTGCATCCATACCGTCAGGCGGTCGTCGATCCACACGGCGGTCGCGGAGGGCGTCTCGATCGCGGCATGGACGGCGGCGGCGGCGCGATACTCGGCGCGGATCACCCCGGCCCCCGTCAACAGGCCGTCGACGTCGCCCTGCGCGGCGATCGTGTCGCCGTCCGTCGCCAGTGCGCGGATCAGCGATGCCTCGATCGCGGCATCGTCCAGCACCGGCCCATCGGTGGCAAAGCGGGGGGCGAGCGCATCGAGCGCGCGCTGCGCCGACCAGCCGGTGGCGGCGGCGGTCGCGACCCAGCCGGGCCGTTCGACGATGCCGACCAGCCCCGGCACCTTCTGCGCCGCCGCCCGATCGATCCGCAGCAAGCGCGAATCACCCGGCGGCCCCTGCCGGATCGCGGCATGGACCATGTCGGGCAAGCGGATGTCACCGGCATGGTCGACCGATCCGTCAACCTTGGCCGGTGCATCAAGACGCGGCAGCGGCCGGCCGATCAACGCACCCGCGCCCGCGACCCCGACCGGCGGCGGATCGGGTGGTGACAGCGCAGCGGCCGCAGCGGCGAGGTCACCGAAACGGAGGCGACGATTGCCGGTGACGACGAACCCCGCCTCAGTGCGGCACGCCGTCCATGCCACGTCCCAGCGATCGGCGGCGGCCATGCACAGCACCGCGCGGGCGGCGGCGGCGGCGGCGCGCACCGGTTCCTCGAACATGCGGATCGTGCTGGACGCGGCGGTCAGCATCGGCGCGGGCCATGCCCCGCCGCCGGTGCGCCAGCGTGCCGGCAGGGCGACGGGCATCCCCTCCAGCAAATCGGCCAGCCCCAGCGGGTTGGCGTAGCGCGGGTTGAGCGGTGCGGGCTCCACCGCCACCGTCCGCCAGTCCGCTCCCAGTTCGTCGGCGGCGATCTGGGCAAGGCCGGTCCAGCCGCCCTGCCCCGATTCGGCCTGCGGCACCGCGACGACGATGCGGCCGTCCTCCGCGATCTTCAGCCACGCGCCGACCGGATGCTCGCCCGGCCCCGCCACCAGCGTCGCCGGATAATCGCGCGGCCACAGCCCCCAGGCGGCGACCAGGCCGATGCCGGCCCCGCCGCCGATCAGCACGCCGCGTCTGGTGATCCCTGCCATGGCGTGCCCTTACCGGCGGCGGCCGGGTAAAGTCACGCGCAGGCGGTCATCGCCGCCGCGCGCACCGCATCGCCATAGGTCGCGCGCAGGCCGACCTTGTCGATCTTCTCGGTCCCCAGCCGGGGCAGCGGCGCGGGTGCGAACCAGATGCGGGCGGGTATCTTGAACGCGGCGATATGCTCCGCCAGGAACAGCGCCAGCGCCTCCTCGCCTACGCCCCCGTCGCTGTGGACGACCGCGACCGGCACCTCGCCGAACTTCTCGTCGGCCAGCCCGAACACCGCCGCCTCCAGCACGGCGGGATGCGCGTAGAGTGCGGCCTCCACCTCCTGACAGCTGATGTTCTCGCCGCCGCGGATGATGATGTCCTTCTTGCGATCGACGATGAACAGGTAATTGTCCTCGTCGAGATAGCCGATGTCGCCGGTGCGGAAATATCCGTCGGCGGTGAAGGCGGCGGCGGTCGCGGCCGGGTTGTTCCAGTATTCGCGGAAATTGCAGATCGAGCGGATCGCCACCTCGCCCCGCTCCCCCTGCGGCAGGTGGCGGCCGGCATCGTCGACGATCGCCAACTGGACCAGCGGCACCGAGGGGCGGCCGGCGGAATCGGGCTTGGCGAGATAATTGCTGCGCCAGTTGCCGGTGCCGACCGCGTTCGTCTCGGTCAGGCCATAGCCGATCAGGGGAAACGATCCGCCCATCTCCGCCTCGATCCGGCGGACATGCTCGACCGGGCGGGGCGCACCGCCGGCGGCGAAATCGGTGACGGAGGACAGGTCGTAGCGGTCGCGATCGGGGTGATTGAGAATCTCGAAGCTCATCAGCGGCACGCCGACGAAATAGCTGACCCGCTCCGCCTCGATCAGGCGCATCGCCTCGGCCGCGTCCCATTTGGACATCAGCACGATTCGCCGGCCAAGCGCGAAGCTTTGCAGCAGCACGGTGATCTCGGCGGTGACGTGGAACAGCGGGATGGTCAGCATCGTCACCGGCTGCCCCTGCGGCGCATTGCCGTCCTGCGTCGCGATGCCGAGCATCATCACCGCCTGCGACAGGAAGTTGAGCGTGCCGCCCAGCACCGCGCGATGATCGGACAGCGCCCCCTTCGATTTGCCGGTGGAGCCGGAGGTGAACAGGATCGTCGCCGGATCGTCCGGCCCCAGCGCGGGCAGGTCGCGCACGGCGGCCCCCGCGACCAGCGGGGCGATCGCCTGCGCCAGCGGCATCGTGTCGTCGATCTCGATCACGGTGGCGGCCAGACCGTCGATCCGGGCGAGCCGGCGGGCACGCGGACCATCGGCGACGATCAGCGAGCAATCGACATCGGCGATCGCGGCGGCCAGTTCCTCCGGCTGCCACCAGCCGTTCAGCAGCGTCGCGATCCCGCCCGCCATCACGATGCCCATATAGGCGACGACCCATGACGGCGAATTGCGACCGGCGATGCCGATCCGGTCGCCCGGTGCCACCCCGCGGGCGAGCAGGGCGTGGGCGACGCGTTCGGCGGCTTCCCACGCCTGCGCGAAGCTGAGCCGCTCGTCACCGGCGACCAGAAAGGTAAGCTCGCCATGCTGCGCACAATAATGCTGGAAATACTGCGTGAGCGAAGGCGGCGCGACGGTGATCGTCGGCAGGCTGGCGCCCCATCGCTCGATCGACCCCACCGGTAACAGCCCGCCCGGCGCCGTTACCGCCGCCATGGTCTCGTCCATACGCCGGTCGAGCTCGCTCCGCATTGTTCTCTCCGCTTGGTCTTGTTGTTTGACGCCACTATGGAGGCGAGACTGCCGAGGGGAAAGCCTTGATCTATCTGACTGCGGCCGCCGCCGGCCATGTGAATTTCACCGATCTGGGCCTGCACCCGGACGTGTTCTCGGTCGGCTTCTTCACGCTGCGCTGGTACAGCCTCGCCTATATCTCGGGCATCCTGATCGGCTGGTGGTACCTGCTGAAGCTGCTGGCGCAGCCGGGTGCCCCGATGGCGAAGCGGCACGGCGACGACCTCGTCTTCTACGCCACGCTGGGCATCATTCTGGGCGGGCGGATCGGGTACGTCCTGTTCTATGCGCCGGAAATGCTGCTGCATCCGCTAATGATCCTGCGGCTGTGGGATGGCGGGATGTCGTTCCACGGCGGGGTGATCGGCACCTCGCTCGGCATCATCCTGTTCGCGCGCAAGCACGGCCTTAACTGGCTGCGTATCCACGACTATGTCGCGTGCTGCGTGCCGTTCGGGCTGTTCTTCGGCCGGCTCGCCAACTTCGTGAACGGCGAACTCTGGGGCAAGCCCAGCGACGTGCCCTGGGCGATCGTGTTCCCGCGCACCGTCGCCTTTCCGCTGGCCGATCCCGCCCGCCATCCCAGCCAGCTGTACGAGGCGGGGCTGGAGGGGCTGTTGCTGTTCGCGATCCTGTGGTTCGCATTCTGGCGGACCAGGGCGCGCTATTATCCCGGCCGGCTCGTCGGGTTGTTCCTGGTCGGATACGGCCTCGCCCGCTTCACCGTCGAATTCTTCCGCGAACCCGATAGCCAGCTGCGCGCCTTCGCGGAGGCGACCGGGCTGCACATGGGGCAGTGGCTGTGCGTGCCGATGATCGCGGGCGGCGCGTATCTGATCGCCTCGTCCGCCGGCCGCCGCCAGCGGATCGAATCGATCGCGGGCATGGAGAGCGTCGCCTGACCGAGGATACCGATCCGGCCGAGCCTGCCCTCGCCGAACGCCTCGCCCGCGCCATCGCGCTGGCGGGGCCGATTCCCGTGTCGCAGTACATGGCGGCCGCCAACGCGCATTACTATGCGACGCGCGATCCGCTGGGTGTGGCCGGCGACTTCACCACCGCGCCCGAGATCAGCCAGATGTTCGGCGAACTGGCCGGTCTCGCCTGTGCCGACCTGTGGGACCGCGCCGGGCGACCGGCGGCGCATTGGGTGGAGCTGGGGCCGGGGCGCGGTACGCTGGCGGTGGATGCGCTGCGGGCGATGGGCAAGGCGGGGTTCACGCCGCCGGTCCATTTCGTCGAGACCAGTCCGGTGCTGCGCGCGGCGCAGGCGGCACGGGTGCCGGCCGCGCAATTCCATGATTCGGTCGAGACGCTGCCGGCCGACGCGCCGCTGATCGTCGTCGCGAACGAGTTCTTCGATGCCCTGCCGATCCGCCAGCTGGTGCGCGGCGGCGAATGGCGCGAGCGGCTGGTCGCCTGTCAGGATACGCTGTTCCTGCCGATCGCGGGCAAACCGGTGCCGGACGAGGTGATCCCCGCCCCCCTGCGCGATGCGCCGCCGGGATCGGTGCTGGAGGTGGCGTCCGCGACGGTATCGGTCATGCGGACGCTTGCCGCGCGGATCGCGGCGCAGGGCGGCGCACTGATCGCGATCGATTACGGTTACGAGGGGCCGGCGACGGGCGACACGTTGCAGGCGGTGAAGGCCCATGCCTATGCCAACCCGTTCGAGGCGCCGGGCGAACACGACCTGACCGCGCATGTCGATTTCACCACGCTGGCCGCCGCCGCGCAGTCGGCGGGCGCAGTGGCGTGGGGGCCGGTCGAACAGGGCGAATGGCTGGCGAAGCTGGGCATCGACGCGCGCGCCGCCGCCCTTGCCCGCACCACGCCCGACCGGGCCGACGCGATCGTCGCCGAACGATCGCGGCTGGTGCGCGAGATGGGCGCGCTGTTCAAGGTGCTGGCCGTCACCGCCCCCGGCTGGCCGACCCCGGCGGGGTTCGCATGATCGCATACCGGATGGCGGGCCCGGACGATGCGGCGCTGCTGGCGGCGCTGAGTACCCGTGCCTTCACCGAGACGTTCGGGCATCTCTATACCCCCGCCGATCTTGCCGCGTTCCTGACCGGGCTGGACGAGGCGGCATGGGCCGGGCAACTGGCCGACCCGACGCTGGCGATCCGCCTTGCCGAGGATGACGGCGCCCCTGCCGGCTTTGCCAAGCTCGGCCCGCCCGCCGCGCCGTTCACCCCGCGCGGCGCGTCGGCGGAACTGCGGCAACTCTATGTGCTGGCGCCGTGGCACGGCACCGGCCTCGCCGATGCGCTGATGGCATGGACGATCGATGCGGCGCGCGAACGCGGGGCGGCCGACCTGTACCTGTCGGTCTTCATCGACAATCCCCGCGCGCGCCGCTTCTACGAGCGCCACGGATTCGAGCGGGTCGGCAGCTACACCTTCATGGTCGGCGAACAGGCGGACGAGGACGACGTGATGAGGCTGGCGTTATGAGCGATGGGGTGACCGTCGAGGCGATCCGCGCCACCGCGCTGGGCAATATCCCGCACGGCTTCCTCGGGCGGCGCGGCGGGGTGTCGACGGGCATCCATGCCGGGCTGAACGTCGGGATCGGTTCGGACGACGAGGCGCAGGCGGTGGCGGAGAACCGCCGTCGCGCACTCGCGGCCGTACTGCCCGGCGGCAATCTCGCCACCCTTTACCAAGTCCATTCCGCCACCGTCGTTACCCTCGACACGGTTCCGGGGGAACGACCACAGGCGGATGCGCTGGTCACGAACCGCCCCGGCCTCGCGCTCGGTATCCTGACCGCCGACTGCGCGCCGGTGCTGCTGGTCGATGCCGCCGCCGGCGTGATCGGCGCGGCCCATGCCGGGTGGAAGGGCGCGGTGGCGGGCATCGCGGAGGCGACGGTCGCCGCGATGGTGGCATCGGGCGCGCGGGCCGATCGCATCGCCGCGGCGATCGGCCCTTGCATCGCCCGCGCCAGTTACGAGGTGGACGACGGTTTCCGCGACCGCGTCGCCGCGATCGATCCCGCCAACGAGCGCTTCTTCGCGGACGGGCGGCAGGGCCATCACCGCTTCGATCTGGAAGCCTTCGTCGCTGCGCGGCTCGCCGCCGCCGGGGTCGGACGGATCGAGGCGCTGGGCCTCGACACCTATGCCGACGAGGATCGCTTCTTCAGCTACCGCCGCTCCACCCATCGCGGCGAGCCGTCCTATGGCCGGCAGATCGCGATCATCGGGCTCCCCAATCCCGCGTCGGTCGTTTAGTCTCCATCGTCAGGAGATAACGATCATGGCCGACAAGACCGAAGCCGACATCACCGGCGTTCCCGCCACCCCTTCGCCCAAGGCGTCGGTGGACCGGATCGGCGGACGCAAGCTGAAACCCGCGACGATGATGATGGGCCACGGTTTCGACCCCGCCTTGTCCGAAGGATCGCTGAAGCCGCCGATCTTCCTGACCTCCACCTTCGTCTTCCCCAGCGCGGCCGCGGGCAAGCGCCATTTCGAGGGCGTGACCGGCAAGCGGCCGGGCGGCAGCGACGGCCTGGTCTATTCGCGCTTCAACGGCCCCAATCAGGAGATTCTGGAAGACCGGCTGGCGGTATGGGAGGAGGCGGAGGACGCGCTCGCCTTTTCCAGCGGCATGTCGGCGATCGCGACCCTGTTCCTGTCGATGGTGAAGCCGGGCGACACCATCGTCCATTCCGGCCCGCTCTATGCGGCGACCGAAACGCTGATCGCGCGGGTGCTGGGCAAGTTCGGCGTGACCTGGCTCGATTTCCCCGCCGGTGCGACGCGCGAGGAGATCGACGCGGTGCTGACCAGGGCCGCCACGGGTCGCGTCGCGCTGATCTATCTGGAAAGCCCCGCCAACCCCACCAACGCGCTGGTCGATATCGAGGCGGTCGCCGCCAGCCGCGACGCGATCTTCGCCGACGCGGACGAAAAGCCGCCGATCGCGATCGACAACACGTTCCTGGGGCCGTTGTGGCACCAGCCATTGCGGCATGGCGCCGATCTGGTCGTCTATTCGCTGACCAAATATGCCGGTGGCCATTCCGATCTGGTTGCCGGTGGCCTGCTGGGGACGAAGGCGCACATCAACGTCATCCGTTCGATGCGCAACACGATCGGCACGATCTGCGACCCGCACACCGCGTGGATGCTGCTTCGCTCGCTGGAGACGCTGGAATTGCGGATGAGCCGGGCGGGCGAGAACGCGGCCAAGGTCTGCGCCTATCTGAAGGATCACCCCAAGGTCGAGCATGTCGGCTATCTCGGCTTTCTGGAAGGCGCGGCGGGCAAGGAGCGGCAGGCCGATATCTATCGGCGGCATTGCTCAGGTGCCGGCTCCACCTTCTCGCTCTATCTGAAGGGCGGCGAGGCGGAGGCGTTCGCGTTCCTCGACGCACTCCGCATCGCCAAGCTGGCGGTGTCGCTGGGCGGCACCGAAACGCTGGCGAGCCACCCGGCCGGGATGACGCACCTGTCGGTCGCGGACGATCGCAAGGCGGCGCTGGGGATCACAGACAATCTGGTCCGCATCTCGATCGGCGTCGAGGATGCCGACGACTTGATCGCCGATTTCACCCAGGCGCTGGACGCGATCTGATGCCGGTCTTCACCGATATCCCGCAGGCCGATTTCGTCGCGGCGATCCGGGCGCTGGCGGCACAACTGGCCGCCGACGACTGGGCGCCGGACTTCATCATCGGCGTCGGGCGCGGCGGGCTGGTGCCGGCGGTGTTCCTCAGCCATGCCAGCGGGCTGCCAATGCTGTCGGTGGATTTCTCCAGCCAGGTCGAGGATTTCTCCGACGAACCGCTGGTCAAGCTGGCGATGCGGACGCGCGGCGGCGAACGGCTGCTGTTCCTCGACGACATCAACGATTCGGGGCGAACGATCGCGCATCTGCGCCGGGCGCTGGCCGCCGCCGGAGCGGTGCCGGGCTCGGTGCGGTTCGCGACGCTGATCGACAATATCAGTTCGGCGGAACGGGTGGATTATCGTCACCGCACGATCGACCGTCGTGAGACGAAGGACTGGTTCGTCTTCCCATGGGAGGCGGTCGCCCCCGCCGCCGCGATCGCCGCCGATGCCGCCGACGTGCCTGGGCGGATCGCATGATCCTGCTGGCGCTGGCGGCGTTCACCGCCGCGCCCCAGCACCTGACGATCGATCGGCCGGTGGGCGCTACGATATCGCGCACCCTGACGGGACGGTCGCTGATGGCATCGGGCTGGCGGCTGATGTGGGATGGCAAGAACGCCGGGCCGGGTGACGACGTCGTCCGTTTCACGATCCGTACCCGCCCGGCGGACGGGGTTGGCGTGGTCGACGAGATGGTGCAGGTCGGTGTCGGTCGCGCCGGCAGCGAGCGGGATTGCCTGACGCGGGGATTGCGCGGCGGCGGACGGGCGTTGCCCGACCGGATCATCGGCGGGCGGCGCTGGACGGTCTGGAGCAACAGCGACGCCGGGATGAGCCAGCAGGTGCAAGCGATCGACCTGCGT
Organism: Sphingomonas sp. CFBP 8760; assembly: GCF_014841615.1. GTDB lineage: Bacteria > Pseudomonadota > Alphaproteobacteria > Sphingomonadales > Sphingomonadaceae > Sphingomonas. The sequence goes on from NZ_JACYUG010000001.1 coordinate 546,653, forward strand.
ACCGTCCATCGTGGCCGCTGCTATGCGATCGCCCGGATCGCCTATGCGGTGAAGGCGATGGCGACGCCGCGCGGTCTGCCGCCGCAAAGCCGCGGCGCGGCGGCGATGGATCGGGCGCTGGCGAGCCTCCGGCTGCGCTGAGGCGATCAGCCGGCCGGCGTGCGATCGACGGTGCGGCCGATCGCGGGCGGGGCGACGGGACGGTCGGTGGTCAGATAGGCGGCCAGCGCATCCAGGTCACTTGGCCCGCCAGCCACGTCGCGTCCGGCAGTCAAGGTGGTGAACCCGTCGCCACCAAAGGCGAGGAAATTGTTCATCGCCACCCGGTAGGTCGCCGCATCGTTCAATGGCAGACCACCGACGCGCGGGTTCAGGATTCGCGACCCCGCCGGGCGCGAGCGATCATATGCGTAGGTGAGGCCCGCCGCCGCCAGCACGATCTTGCGATCCAGTTGCTGTTCCAGCACCGCGCGCAGCTGCGTACCCGTATAGTCCCGCACCATCAGCGTGTTGCCGAACGGCTGTACCGCATAGAGATCGCCATAGGTCACGCGACCGTCGGCATCGGGGTTCAGGCTGGTCCGGATGCCGAACGGGTTCATCAGAGCGATCTGTGCGCCGCTGGCCCGCGTCGCGGCCAGTTGCGAATCGGCGATCAGATTACCGAGCGGGGTTTCGGTCATCCCCCCGCCCTCGGACGCCTTGGCGAGCGGTGCGGTGAGCCGGCCGACCGGACGCGAAGCGAGCGGCGCGGCGGCGGCGGCGTAGCGGGCCACCAGCGCACCGACCCTAGGTTCGGGCGCGTAGCGCGGCACGGCATCGGACGGGGTGACACGACGCCCGTCCGCCCCGACATAGCCGTCGTTCTGCACAACGATGTTGCTCGCGCGCTTCGCCACTACATGGTGGGTCGCCGGATCGATCGACAGCACCGCATCGGTCACCAGCGTGCCATAGCGACCGGCGCTGGTCAGCAGGAACGGCCGCGCGGAATCGTAGGCGGCATAATCGCAGATATATGCTCGATGCGTATGCCCCGACACGACCAGATCGACTCTGGTATCCAACCGATCGAGGATCGGGCGGATCGCACCGGACAGGGCGGTGCAGTCGTTCGGTCCGCCTTTGACCGCGCCACCTTCGTGGATCAGCAGCACGATCGCATCCGCCCCTGCCGCGCGCAGGCCGGCAACCTGCGCATTGGCGGTGTCCGCCTCGTCGGCGAAGCGGATGCCGGGGATGCCGGCAGGACTGACATAGGTCTGCGTCGCGCGTGTGGTCAGGCCGATGAAACCGATTTTTACCGCTCGCGCGCCATCGCGGAATTCGCGGATCGCGGTGGCTGGAAAGGCGCTGCGGCCATCCGCCGTGATGGTGTTGCCCGCCAGATAGGCGAAGCCCGCGCCCGCGAACCGATCGAGCCGGCACGGCACGCCATTGCCGGTCTTCGCGCAGCCGCCATCCTGCAGCCGATGCAGTTCGGCGATGCCACGATCGAATTCGTGATTGCCCGCCGCGTTCAGGTCGACGCCGATCAGGTTCATCGCCGCCACGGTCGGCTCGTCGAGGAACAGCGACGACTCGATCGGGCTCGCCCCCGTCATGTCGCCGGCCGCCACGATGATCGAGCGTGGCGCCTTCGCCCGAAGATCGGCGATCGCGGCGGCCAGATAGGCCACGCCGCCCGCCGGTGCGGACACCGTCCTGCCGTCCGCGTCGGCCACGTCGATCGACAGGCCGGGCGGCTCCAGATTGCCGTGAAAATCATTGAACGCGATGACATGAACGTCGATCGGTCCCGAAATCGACCCTGCCGCGACGCCGGCGGACGGCGGCATCCGCCCCGCGCAGCCCGCCAGCACCAGCGCCGCCGCCAGCACCGCAATCCTGCGCATCAGCCGTCTCCGACCCGTTCGATATCCGCGCCCACGGCGGACAGTTTCTCTTCCAGCCGCTCATATCCCCGATCGAGGTGATAGATGCGGCTGACCTGCGTCTCGCCTTCCGCCGCCAGCCCGGCCAGGATCAGGCTCATCGAGGCACGCAGATCGGTCGCCATCACCGGTGCGCCGACCAGCCGGTCGACGCCCTTCACCACCGCGGTACGGCCCGACACGGTCACGTCCGCGCCCATCCGCGCCAGTTCGGGCACGTGCATGTAACGGTTCTCGAAGATCGTCTCGGTCAGCACGCTCGTGCCCGCCGCCTTGCACAGCATCGCCATGAACTGGGCCTGCATGTCGGTGGCGAAGCCGGGGAACGGCGCGGTCGTCAGCGTCAGCGGCTTCAGCGGCCCATCGGCGCTGACCCGCACAGCATCGCCGGCCGGCTCCACCGTCACCCCTGCCTCGACCAGCGCCGCCAGCGTCGCGCCCATGTCGTCCGCCGACACGCCGGTCAGTTCCAGCGACCCGCCGGTGATCGCGGCGGCGCAGGCATAGCTGCCCGCCTCGATCCGGTCGGGCATCACCGCATAGGTCGCGCCGTGCAGCCGGGGCACGCCCTCGATCTCCAGCGTCTCGGTGCCGATGCCCTCGATCTTTGCGCCCATCGCGACGAGGCAACGGCACAGGTCGACGATCTCCGGCTCGCGCGCGGCATTCTCGATCCGGCTGCGGCCGGTAGCGAGCACCGCCGCCATCACGACGTTCTCCGTCGCGCCGACCGACACGACCGGAAAGCGATAGCGCCCGCCGGTCAGCTTGCCGCCCGGCGCGGTGGCGCGGACATAGCCCGCCGCCATCTCCAGTTCCGCGCCGATCGCCTCCAGCGCCTTCAGGTGCAGGTCGATCGGGCGGTTGCCGATCGCGCAGCCGCCGGGCAGCGACACCCGCGCCTCCCCCGCCCGCGCCAGCACGGGACCGAGCACCAGGATCGACGCGCGCATCTTGCGCACGATATCGTAGGGCGCCTCGGTCGAGGTCAGCGTGCCCGCGCGGATCGTCATCACCCGGCCGAAATCCTCCGGCCGGGTGCCCTGGATCGCGGTCGACGCGCCGAGCTGGTTGAGCAGATGGCCGAACCCGTCGACATCGGCGAGGCGCGGCAGGTTGCGCAGCGTCAGCGGTTCGTCGGTCAACAGTGCGCAGGGCATCAATGTGAGTGCCGCGTTCTTCGCGCCGGAGATGGGCAGCCGCCCGGTCAGGCGGTTGCCGCCGCGGATGATGATGCGATCCATGCCGCCCCTCCTATCGCGCGCACGGCCATGCGCAAGCGCTGCCGGAAATTACGGTTGCCGTAACGGTGGAAGTCATTGGTTGATCGACGTTAATGCGTGATTTCGCACCCGCGGCATAACGGCATTTCATCGGGGGATCTTCATCTACGTGCTGGAAAGTAGCTTCGCCGCCCGCATCGGCGATCTGATCGTGTTGACGCCGGACGAGCAAGGTGCGCTCACCAGATTGTGCGAGCGCCAGCGCCGGCTGCGCCGCAACACCGTGCTGCTCAGCGAGAACGACCGGCTGAGCGAGCTGTTCGTGCTCAAGGAGGGCATGATGATGAGCTATGTGCTGCTGGACGATGGTCGGCGGCAGATACTGCGCTTCATCTTTCCCGGCGACGTCCTGGCGACCCCGGCGCTGGCCTATGCCAAGTCGCCCGAAACGCTGATGGCGCTGACCGACGTGGTGGTCTGCCCGTTCGATCGCGGCATGATGGCGGCGCTGTTCGTGTCGACGCCACGACTGGCGGCGGCGATCATGGCGCTGGACCAGACCGAGCGGGTGGCGATGACCGACCGGCTGGCCGCGATCGGCCGCACCTCCGCCAAGGCGCGGGTCGCGGCGCTGCTGCTGGAGATTCGCGACCGGCTGCGCACCGGCGACCGGCGGATCGGCAACTGCTTCATCCTCGGCATCACGCAGGAGGAGATCGGCGACGCCACCGGGCTGACCGCGGTCCACGTCAACCGGATGCTCCGCCAGTTGGAGGAGGAGGGAATGATCGCACGCGAAAGTGGTCGCGTGACCCTGCTCAACGAAGCGCGACTGGTCCGCACCGCCAACTATATCGACCGCCATGCCGCGATCGACCTGGGGTGGTTGCCAGCGCTGGCCTGACCCCGGTCGTTACCGCAGGGCCCAGCGCATCAGCCGCCCGACGCCCAGTGCGCCGAGCCGGATCGCCGGTCGCCCCGCCGCCGGCACGCCGAAACCGTGCATGTCCGTGGCCCAGCGGGGCATCAACTCGATCCCCGCCTGCATCATCACCGCGTTGACCGGCGCGTTGAGCAGACTGGGGGAGGGTTGCCGGATCAGCCGGCCCGCCACCGCCCGTGTCCGATCGTCCGCACGCAACGCCGGCCGCATCGCGGTGATGTACGCGGTGAGCGCGGCCCGGGTGCGAGGCACGTCGGGCGCACCCAGCCGTTCCGCGATCGTCGCCATCTCCGCGACATAGGCGTCCTGCCGCGCCACCGGCATGGTGGAATTGCGGTACCGGAGATGCGCACGCAGGAAACTGTCGACCTCGGCGGCATGGACCCAGGCGAGCAGCGCCGGATCGCCGGCGGTATAGGGCGTGCCGTCGGGCAGCGTTCCCGTCACCCGGTCGTGGATCGCCCGCACCCGGGCGATAATCCGCTCCGCCGCCTCGGTCGAACCATAGGTGGTGATGGAGATGAACTGCGCGGTGCGTTTCAGGCGCCCGGTCACGTCGCGACGAAAATCGCTGTGGTCCCATACCCCCGCCAGCGCGGCGGGGTGCAGCATCTGCACCATCAGCGAACAGACCCCGCCGATCATCATGCTGGTGAAATCGCCATGCACCGCCCACGTCGCCGATCCCGGCCCGAACAGGCCAGGATCGCCCGCCGGCCGTGTCAGATCCAGTTCGCCCGAGCCCACCAGTCCGCGGACGCGTCCGCCGATCGCCTGTCGCATATCCATGGACCGAAGATGGGGAGTGCCGACGCTCAGCGAAAGGCGGCGGCCTGCGCGACGACCCCGGCCCATGCCGCGACCTCGTCGTCGAACCGGGCGGTGACGACCAGATCGGATGCGGTGCCCGTCGCGGGATCGACCGTCACCTCGCCCTGCCATTCGAACGTCGCGTTGCCCGACAGCGTCACCATCGCATCGGCGGTGGCGACCGCGCGGACCAGCCCGCCACGGTTCAGCACGGTCACCGGCCGGTCATAGGCCCAGCGTCCGGTCAGGCAGGCGGCATAGGTGGAGGCCGCCATCGCGCTGCCGCAACTGTCGGTCAGCCCGACACCGCGTTCGAACGTGCGGACGAACAGCGAGTCCGGGCGCACCACGACGAAGCTGACGTTCGCACGGTTCGGCAACCAGTCCGGCGCCGCCTCGCACAGCCGGCCGATCCGCACCAGTTCGTCCTCGTCGACCGTATCGGTGAAGTGGACGAGATGCGGATTCGGGATGGCGAGCGCGGTGAACAGCCGGTCGCCGAGCGGCGGCACCGCGGCCTCGACGATCCGCTCCACCCCGATATCGAGCGGCCAGCGGGCGACATCCAGCGTTACCGGCCCCGCCGTCTCCCGCACCGTATAGACACCGGGGGCCAGCGGCGCGTCATGCGCGGCATCGGCCAGCGATCCGGCCAGCCGCACGCCCGCCGCCGCCACGCCCAGCGCCGCGAAACCGGCCCGCGCCACGCAGCGCACACCGTTCAGGCACGTCTCCGCCTCGGAACCATCGGCATTGAACATGCGGAACCCGATTGGATGGGTCGCATCGCCGTTCAGGAACAGCAGCAGCCCATCGCCCCCCACCGGCCCCGCCCGGTCGGCCAGCGCCCGTGCCACGCCGGCCCATGCCGCATCGGACATGGTCAGTCCGCGGGCATCGATCAACGGGAAGTCGTTTCCCGATCCGTGGCATTTGATGATCGACAGGCGCATGGGCGATGGTTCCGGCAAGAGACGTCAGTCCCCATCATGGTCATGCGCGGCGGGATGCGCCAGTTCGCTGGCCTGGGGGGCGCGGCAAATAGCGACGACTTGTCAGTGCGGAACGTTTCGCTGATAGCGACGAACCGCTCCGGTTACGATGAGGTCGTCATGATTACCGCCATCCGCGAAGTCCGCCGGGCAAAGGGGCTGACGCTCGATCAGGTCGCACAGGCCTGCGTCCCGCCCACCACCGCGCAGACGATCGGCCGGCTGGAAACGGGCACGCGCACCGTTTCGGTCGACTGGCTCAACCGCATCGCCGCCGCGCTGGGGGTGACCGCCGCGGATCTCGTCCGCCTGCCCGACCGGCACGACCTGCCCGTGGCCGCGCTGCTGGCCGGCGATGGCGCGCACGCGCCGCGTCATCCGACCATGGTGGTGCCCCCTGCCCCCGCGCCCGGCATGATCGCGGTCAGCGTGACCGGCACGGTCGGCGACTATCGGGCCGGCGACACCCTGTGGTGCGCGATGCTCGCCCCGGCCGATTTCGCCACCGCACTCGACCGCGACATATTGGTACCGATCCCCGCAGGACGTTTCGGCTTCGGTCGCTGCGTCGCGGTCGACGCAGGCGGCGTCCAAGTGCACCCTTCAGGTGGGGCACGCCTGACCATCGCGGCACCGGCATGGCTGGCGATGGCGACCACGTTGGTACGCGATTTATAACGGGGAATGATGGTGGGTGCTGACGGGATCGAACCGCCGACCGACTCGGTGTAAACGAGTAGCTCTACCGCTGAGCTAAGCACCCATGTTGCCTCCCCTTAACGCCGCGGCCCCGCTGCTGGCAACCGGGAAGCGTGGATCAGGCGATCGGCAGACCGGCGCGGCGCACCGCCGCCATATAGGCATCCATTCCGGCCAGCCCGCGGGACGACAGCGCCATGAAGGCGCGGCGGCGATCGGTGGCATCGGGTTGGCGCTGGAACAGCCCCGCCTCGGTCAGCCGCGTGATCCAGCGGAGCGCGGTGGTCGGCGCCACCGCAGCGGCGATGCACAGGCTGGATACCGACACGCGCTGCCCCTCCAGCTGCGCGGCGTACAGATCGAGCAGCATGTCCCAGGCCGGGTCCTCGAACAGGCCATCGCCAAGGAAACTGTCGCGCAACCGGCGGGTGCGGATCGCCTGACGGACCAGCTGCGGATCGATCGCGGCGGCGGGCGGCTCGAAGCCGAAGCTCATCCGCCGATCGGCGACGTTGCCCTCGTCACCCCCCGGGCGGGGTTCCCCGCGTTCGGCCAGCCGCACCAGCAGTTCGGCGATGCGGCCGATCTCGTCCCTCAGGCGGCGGAGCTCATCCTCCCCGGCCTCACCGACCCGGTCGTGCAGCCCGGCGGGCGCCACGAGTCCGGCCACCGTCAGCGCGGCGACCAGCCGCGCGGTGCCCTCGTCGCACAGCAGATGCACGGTCGGCCCGAGCAGGGCGGCGGCGATCGAATCGATCTGGCGATGGTGGAGCGTGACGACGATCTGTGGTGCCAGCCGGGCCGCGACGTCGGCGATCAACGGCAATCCCGCCTCGATCACATCGTCCCGCACGCCTTCCGCCAGTACCGCCAGCACCGGCGCGATGCCCTGCCGGTCATCCAGCGTCGCCAGTTCGTGCCAGCCGAGCCGGTCGACGATCCGCCCCCCGGCCAGGATGATCGCCTCTTCCATCGCGGCCCGGCCGCCGGGATCGGCCACCAGCACCGTATCGAACGTCTCTCGCAATCCCCGGCTCCCACCCGTCGCTCACCGACCGGCACGATGCCCCGTCATCACAGCGATTTGACGATTTCCTCCACCATCTTCTTGGCATCGGCAAGCAGCATCATCGTGTTGTCGCGATAGAACAGCTCGTTATCCACCCCGGCGTAACCGACCCCGCCCATCGACCGCTTGATGAACAGCACCGTTCCCGCCTTCTCCACATCCAGCACCGGCATACCGTAGATCGGCGAGGTCTTGTCGGTCTTCGCCGCCGGGTTGGTCACGTCGTTGGCGCCGATCACGAACGCCACGTCGGTCTGGGCGAATTCGGAATTGATGTCCTCCAACTCGAACACGTCGTCATAGGGTACGTTCGCCTCGGCGAGCAGCACGTTCATATGCCCCGGCATCCGCCCGGCGACGGGGTGGATCGCGTATTTCACGCGCACCCCTTCTTCCTTCAGCTTGTCCGCCATCTCGCGCAGGGCGTGCTGCGCCTGCGCCACCGCCATGCCGTAACCGGGGACGATGATGACCTGACTGGCCTGTCCCATCAGGAAGGCCGCGTCCTCCGCGCTGCCGCGTTTCCATGGCCGGTCGCTCGCCCCCGCGGGGCCGTCGCCGCCGCCGGTGGTGCCGAAACCGCCCGCGATCACACTGATGAAGCTGCGGTTCATGGCGCGGCACATGATGTAGCTGAGGATCGCGCCCGACGATCCGACCAGCGCGCCGGTGATGATCATCGCGGTGTTGCCGAGCGTGAAGCCCATCGCCGCCGCCGCCCAGCCCGAATAGCTGTTCAGCATCGACACCACGACCGGCATGTCCGCGCCGCCGATCGGCACGATCAGCAGGAACCCGATCGCGAACGACAAGGTGGTGATCGCCCAGAAGATGTGCGGGCTCTGATCCCGCACGAACCACGCCACCAGCCCGACGATCGCCGCCAGGATCGCGAGGTTGATGACATGGCGGCCCGGCAGCAGGATCGGCTTGCCGCCCATGTTGCCGTTCAGTTTCAGGAACGCGATGATCGACCCGGAAAAGGTGATTGCGCCGATCGCCACGCCCAGCCCCAGTTCGATCCGGCTGGCGGGATGGATGATCGCGACCGGATCGCCGATCATCGGGATCATCAGCGTCGCGATGCCGAACGCCTGCGGGTTGAGATAGGCGGCGATGCCGACCATCACCGCCGCCAGTCCGACCAGCGAATGGAACGCGGCGACCAGTTGCGGCATCGCCGTCATCGCGATGCGACGGGCGATGACGAAGCCGATCGCACCGCCGACCGCGATCGCCGCCACGATTTCCGGCAGGCTCGCGATTTCGTGCGTGACCAATGTGGTGGCGATCGCGATCGCCATGCCCGCCATGCCGAACCGGTTGCCGCGCTGGCTGGTCGCGGGGCTGGATAGGCCACGCAACGCCAGGATGAAGCAGACCCCCGCGATCAGATAGGCCAGCGCCACCCACGGGTTCGCCGCCACCTGGTGCGCGACCGCCGGTCCGTTCTCAAGCATCCTGCGCTCCCCCTGACCGGTGCCCGGTCATGCGACCGGCCGATCCTTCTTCTTATACATCGCCAGCATCCGCGCGGTGACCGCGAAGCCGCCGAAGATGTTGATGCTCGCCAGCACCACCGCGCCCAGCCCCAGCCATTTGGCCACCAGCGATCCCGCCGCCGCCGACGCGACCAATGCGCCGACGATGATGACCGAGGATATGGCGTTGGTCACCGCCATCAGCGGCGTGTGCAGCGCCGGCGTGACCGACCAGACGACGTAATAGCCGACGAAACAGGCCATCACGAAGATCGACAGGATCGCGATGAAGCTCATGGGTCGATCGTCTCCGGGATGGCGATGCCGCGAACGGCATCCTCGACAAGTTGCGGGCTGGCGATCGCCGGCGGGTTCACGCCGACAGCCTCGGGTTCACGACCTGCCCGCCCCTGGTCAGCCGGATCGCGTCGCCGATCTCGTCGCCATCGGGCAGCAGCGGGCGCCCCGCCTCCTTGTCCCAGAAGGCGCTGAGGAAATTATAGAGGTTGCGCGAGAACAGCGCGGAGGCGTCGGTGGCGAGGCGGCTGGGGACGTTGCGGTGGCCGACGATGCGGACGCCGTGGCGCACCATCACCTCGCCCGCGACCGCGCCCTCGACATTGCCGCCCTGCTCCACCGCGAGGTCGACGATCACCGATCCCGGCTTCATGCTGGCGACCTGCGCATCGCTGACGAGGCGCGGCGCGGCGCGGCCGGGGATCAGCGCGGTGGTGATGACGATATCCTGTTTGGCGATGTGGCCGGAGACGAGTTCGGCCTGCGCGGCCTTGTAGGCGTCGCTGGTTTCGCCGGCATAGCCGCCGGTCCCCTCGCCCTCGATCCCCGCCACATTCTCGACGAACACCGGCTTGGCGCCTAGCGACTGGATCTGCTCGCGCGTCGCGGACCGCACGTCGGTCGCGGATACCTGCGCGCCCAGCCGCCGCGCGGTGGCGATCGCCTGCAACCCCGCCACGCCGACGCCCATCACGAACACCCGCGCCGCCGCCACCGTGCCGGCCGCGGTCATCATCATCGGAAAGGCCCGGTCATATTCGGCCGCCGCGTCGAGCACCGCCTTGTACCCCGCAAGGTTCGACTGCGACGACAGGATGTCCATCGACTGCGCGCGGGTGATGCGCGGCATCCATTCCATCGCCAGTGCCTCGACCCCGGCGGCGGCATAACCCTCCGCCCGTGTCCGCGTCGGTTGCAGCGCGGCGACCACCCAAGCCCCCGGCTCCACCCCCGCCAGACCGGCCGGGTCGGGACCCTGCACGCCCAGGATCACCGCCGCGCCCGCCAGCACGCCCGCACGATCGGCGATCGTCGCCCCGGCATCGGCATAGGCGCCGTCGGCATGGCCCGCCGCGGCGCCCGCACCTGCCTCCACCGCCAGCGTCGCGCCCAGCGCGACGAACTTGCGGACGGTTTCAGGCGTGGCCGCGACCCGCCGCTCCCCTTCCGCCTGTTCGCGAAGGACGGCGATCCGCATCCCGGATCAGCCCGCGATCAGCCAGATCACCATGGCGGTGACGAGACCCACGGCGATCGCACCGTATTTCATCAGTCCGATCATGCGATCATAAGTCCCGACATGCGCCTTGATGTCGCCATTGCCTGCCATCTGGTGCATCCTCCGTCCGTTATGGACCGATCCTAGACAGCGATGCCCTCAGCCTCAACCCCCGTCGGCGGTGCGAATCGGATCGCGCTTAAACTCGCCTTTACTTCGGCGCGGCTATTGAACGTGCCGAACTGGGACGGAATCGACAGATCATGACGCGTAACGGCCAGCGGCTTCTCCTCCTGATTGACGACGAGCCTGCGCAGCGACGGCTGGTGGCGGCCCTCGCGGCGCGGGGTGGCTGGCGGTCGATCTTCGCCAGCGGCACCGAACAGGCGATCGCCACGCTCGGCACGCAGGACGGCATGCAGCTGGATGCGATCCTGATCGATCACTGGGCGGCCGACGCCGATGCCACCAGCCTGATCGCCGAATTGCGGGTACGCCGCCCGGCACTCCCGATCCTGATGCTGACCGCCAATGGTTCCGCCGATCAGGCGGTGGCCGCGATGCGCAGCGGCGCCAGCGATTTTCTGGTCAAGCCGCTGGCGCCCGAACGCCTGCTCGCCGCGCTGGAGGCGGCGGCGGCGGGCAGCAATACGGGCGAGCTACGCCCGCTGACGGAGAAAATCCCGGCGCTGCTCGCCTTCGACGAGATCGTCGGCTCCGCGCCCGAATTCCGCACCGCGCTGGCGATCGCGGCGAAGGCGGCGCGGGCGCGCGTGCCGGTGCTGCTGGAGGGCGAAAGCGGCGTCGGCAAGGAGGTGGTGGCCCGGGCCATCCACGCCGCCTCGCCCCGCGCCCGGCGCCCGATCGTGTCGGTGAATTGTGGCGCGATCCCCGCCAATCTGGTCGACAGCGAATTGTTCGGACACGAAAAGGGCGCGTTCACCGGCGCGTTCGAGCGCAAGATCGGCCGGGTGCGCGAGGCGGAAGGCGGCACGCTGTTCCTCGACGAGATCGGCGAGATGCCGCTCGATGCGCAGGTGAAGCTGCTGCGCCTGCTCCAGACCGGGGAAATGCATCCGCTGGGCGCCCGCCACCCGCATCAGGTCGACGTGCGCGTGATCGCCGCCAGCAACCGCCGCCTGTCCGAGGATGTGGAGGCGGCCCGGTTCCGCGAAGATCTGCTCTACCGGCTCGCCGGCGTACAGGTCACCATCCCCCCGCTGCGTGAGCGGATCGGCGATATCCCCGCACTGTCGCGCCATCTGCTTGCCCGGATCGCGCGGCAGCCGGGGCTGCGACCGCTGGGCATCACCGACGATGCGCTCGACCTGCTGGCCGGCTATGAATGGCCGGGCAATGTCCGCCAGCTCCAGAACGCGTTGTTCCGCGCGGCGGTGCTGTGCGAGGGCGACGCGCTGACCCGCTGCGATTTCCCGCAGATCGCGGCGATGGGCCATCGTCGCGGCGGCGGCCCGGTGGAGGGTGGCGGCGTCACCCTGTTCTATCCGGACGGCAACATGCGCCCGCTGGAGGATATCGAGGCGGATGTGATCCGACTCGCGATCGGCCATTATCGCGGACGGATGACCGAGGTCGCGCGCCGGCTCGGCATCGGCCGGTCGACGCTTTATCGCAAGCTGGGCGAATTGGGGATCGACAGCGCGGCGTGATGCCCCGCTACATTCACCCCCACAACCACATAATAAAATTTGTCTGCCCCGATACGAGACAATCGTCGATCACGCGCCTAGGCTCACGATCATGTCACCGACGGGTCGCACCATTCCGGCCACCGACGCCACGCTTTCGCGCCATGCCGACGCCGTCGTCGCGACGGGGCGGATATCGACGCAGGCGATGGCGGGCGGATGCCCCGTGAACGATGGCGGCCATACGCCATGATGCCGTCGCCACCGTTCGTCTTGCTCGACGATGCGCGGCCGGGGGGCGGAATGCGCCTGTACCGCGACGCGGTGGAGGTGGTGACCGCCACCGATCCCGCCGCGGTTCCCGCCGCGCTCGACCGGGTCCGCGCCGCCAGGGCTCGCGGGCTGCACGCGGCGGGATTCCTCGCCTACGAGGCGGGCTCGGCCCTTACGTCGCTGCCGGCCGATGCGTCACCGGCCGGTCCCGCCGGGGAGCCGATCCTGTGGTTCGGGCTGTTCGAGCGATGGGAGGCGGTCGATCCGGCGGTCTTTCTGCCCGACCCGGCCGGTGCCTGGATCGGCGCGCCGGTACCGCAGATCGGGCAGGCGGCGTATGAGGAGCAGGTCCGGGCCGTGCTGGCGCTGATCGCGGCAGGCGACCTGTATCAGGCCAATCTCAGTTTTCAGGCCAATGTCGCGGTCGCCGGCGATCCGCTGGCGATCCATGCCCGGTTGCGCACCCGTGCCGGCGCGGGTCACGGCGCGGTCGTCGCGACGGGCGACACCACGATCGTCAGCCTGTCGCCGGAGATGTTCTTCGAACTGACCGGCGACCGGCTGACCTGCCGCCCGATGAAGGGGACCGCCCCGCGCGGCGGCACTGCGGTGGTCGATGGCTATTTCGCCGCCGCGCTCGCCACCGATGCCAAGCAGCGTGCCGAGAACCTGATGATCGTCGACCTGATGCGTAACGACCTGTCGCGGGTCGCGATGCCGGGCAGCGTCGCGGTGCCCGCGCTGTTCGCGGTCGAGACCTATCCGACCGTCCACCAACTGACCTCCACCGTCACCGCGGCGCTGGCCCCCGGTCGCGATGCGGTCGCCGTGCTGACGGCGGCGTTTCCCTGCGGATCGATCACCGGGGCGCCCAAGCGGCGGGCGATGCAGGCGATCGCCACGATCGAGGGGCAGCCGCGCGGCATCTACACCGGCTCGATCGGCCATATCGATGCGAATGGGGATGCCGCGTTCAACGTCGCGATCCGCACGCTGGCGATCCGGGGAGATATGGCGACGCTGGGCCTGGGTGCCGGTATCGTCGCCGATTCCGACCCCGCCGCCGAGTGGGCCGAATGCCTCGCCAAGGCGCGTTTCATCGGCGAGGGCGAACAAGGATTCGCCCTGATCGAGACGATGACGTTCGACCCCGAGGACGGCATCGTCCTGCTCGACCGCCACGTCACCCGGATGCAGGAAAGCGCCGCCCGCCTCGGCTTCGCGTTCGACCGGCATGGTGCGCGCAACGAGTTGCAGGCCGCCACCTTCCGCCTGCGCGAGGCGCGGCGGGTACGGCTGCTACTGTCCCCGTCGGGCACGCTGGCGGTGGAAACGTCGCCGCTGCCGGTGCCGTTCGCCGGCCCGGCAAGGGTGGCGATCGTGCCACTGCCGGTGTCGCCCCGCGATATCCGCCTGTGCCACAAGACCAGCGCCCGCGGTTTCTACGAACGGGCCCGCCATGCCGCGGCGGCGGACGAGGTGCTGTTCGAACATGCCGGGTTGTTGACGGAGGGCAGCTTCACCTCGCTGTTCGTCGCGCGGAACGACGGGATGCTCGTGACGCCGCCGTTGCAGCATGGATTGCTGCCGGGGGTGCTGCGCGGCGAATTGATCGCCACCGGCCGGGCGGTGGAGGGGCCGGTGCGGCGGGCCGATCTGGCCGGCGGCTTCTTCATCGGCAATGCGGTGCGCGGCCTGTGCCCCGCCACTCTTGTTGCGCCAGCGAAATAGGCTATAGCGCCGCCGGCCTCCGCTGAAAGACCCATCCATGCACACTTCCGCCGCGCTCGATCGTATCAGCCCGTCGCCGACGCTCGGCGTCACCGCACGGGTGATGGAACTGAAGCGGGCCGGCATCGACGTGATCGGGCTGGGCGCGGGCGAGCCGGATTTCGACACGCCCGATTTCATCAAGGACGCCGCGATCAAGGCGATCCGCGACGGCAAGACCAAATACACCGTGGTCGACGGCACCGCCGAGCTGAAGGAGGCGATCGCCGCCAAGTTCGCGCGCGACAACCATCTAACCTATGCGCCCGACCAGATCACCGTGAACGTCGGCGGCAAGCACACGCTGTTCAACGCGATGGTCGCGACGGTCGAGGCGGGCGACGAGGTGGTGATCCCCGCGCCCTACTGGGTCAGCTATCCCGATGTCGTCCAGTTCGCGGGCGGCACCCCGGTGATAGCGCCGGCCGGCCCGGACCAGAACTACAAGCTGTCGCCCGAGGCGCTGGAGGCGGCGATCACCCCGCGCACCAAGTGGGTGATCCTGAATTCGCCCTCCAACCCGACCGGCGCGGCCTACAGCGCGGACGAACTGAAGGCGCTGGGCGAGGTGCTGCTGCGCCACCCGCATGTCTGGATCTTCGCGGACGATATGTACGAGCATATCGTCTATGACGGCTTTCGCTTCGCCACGATCGCCGAAGTAGTGCCCGAACTGTACGAGCGCACGCTGACGGTGAACGGCTGTTCCAAGGCCTATTCGATGACCGGCTGGCGGATCGGCTATGCCGGCGGCGCCCGCTGGCTGATCAAGGCGATCGCCAAGCTCCAGTCGCAATCGACTTCCAACCCCTGTTCGGTGGCGCAGGCGGCGGCGGTGGCCGCGCTGACGGGCGACCAGTCGTTCCTGGCCGGCCGCAACGATGCGTTCAAGGTGCGCCGCGATCTGGTGGTGAACGCACTGAACGCGATCCCCGGCATGACCTGCCCGACGCCGGAGGGCGCGTTCTACGTCTACCCGGCGTTCGCGCCGCTGATCGGACGGACCACGCCCAAGGGCGTGACGATCGCCGACGACACCGCCTTCGTCACCTATCTGCTCGACGAGGCGCGCGTCGCCGCGGTGCAGGGTGCGGCCTTCGGTCTCTCCCCAGCGATGCGGATCAGCTATGCCACCTCGGACGCGCTGCTGACCGAGGCATGCGCGCGCATCGCGGAGGCGTGCGCCGCGCTGCGCTGACGATCACCCGCCGCCATCGCGGGCGCTGATAACTGACACCCTGATGAACACACCGCCCAGCGGTGGTTCATTTCCGTCATCTATATGTTTCGGGACAGTCACCTTGTCGTGGCGTGGGGCATCCACGACATGACGGGCAACGTAATTCCATCGCGCATCGATCGCATCGATGGACGAACAACAGGTACAGGATCATGACCAGCTTCCTAAAATCCAGCTTTGTGTGGCAGTTCGCGGGCGGCTTTGTGCTCGGTGCGGTCGGGCTGGTCGCATTGCAGCCGGCCGAAGCGACGCACGAACTCGTCAGCCGCTTCGCCCCCACGCAGCAGGGGCGCTGACATGAACGGGGCGGGTCTGGCGCTTGCCGCCGCCGGGCTGGTGGCCACCGCGCTGATGGTCGGTCGCGCCGATGCCGAGCGCGCGGTCCCGATCCCGGCCGCGCGGACGGACGTGCCCGCCGCCCCCGGCCTGCAGACGGCGGTCTTCGCCGGCGGCTGCTTCTGGGGAATGGAGGCGGTGTTCGAGCATGTGAAGGGCGTGCGCGCCGTGACCGCCGGCTATGCGGGCGGCACCGCCGCCACGGCGACCTACGATCAGGTATCGACCGAGACGACCGGCCATGCCGAGGCGATCCGCGTCCGCTACGACCCCCGACAGGTCAGCTACGCGACGCTGCTACGGGTCTATTTCTCGGTCGCGCACGATCCGACGCAGGTGAACCGGCAGGGTCCCGACAGCGGCCCCAGCTATCGATCGGCGATCTTCCCGCAGACGCCGGCGCAGGCCACGGTGGCACGCGCCTATATCGCGCAGCTTGCCGCCGCCCGTGCTTGGTCCCGCCCGATCGCAACGCGGGTGGAGCAGGGACGTTTCTTTCCGGCCGAAGCCCATCATCAGGACTTTTTCGATCGGAACCCGTCCCACCCCTATATCGTCGCATGGGACAAGCCCAAGGTGGCGGCGTTCCGGACCGGTTTTCCGTCGCTGGTCCAGTAATCAGGTCAGCCGTCGCCCGGCGCCGCCAGTATAGCAATGAGCGCCGCGACCAGCGATTTCATCATCAGCGGCTTCACGAGGTGGGGGATCGCGGCAAACCGCGGATCGCCCTCGTCCGCGTCATACCCGCTGGCGAACAGGAACGGTACGCCCCGATCCAGCAGGGCATCGGCGACCGGATAGACCTTTTCGCCGACCAGATTGACGTCGAGGATCGCGGCATCGATCTTCTCGGATCCCTCGTCGATCAGCGCCAGCGCCCGTGCGACATCGGGTACCGGACCCAGCACGACCGCCCCCTCCTGCGTCAATGCCCGTACCAGCTGGCGGGCGAGGATATATTCATCCTCCACCACCAGAATGCGCCGATCGGTCAGCGAGCCCGATACCATCATGACCCGGTCGCCCGGCTGGCGACATGCGACACGGGCAGATCGATGTGGCAGTGAACCCCGTCGTCGGTCAGGGCGAAGGTGGTGCGGGCGTGCAACTGATACGGCAGCGCATGTTCGATCAATTCGCGCCCCTGCCCGATCCGTTCCGACGCGGCGGCGCGCATCGTCACCCCCGTCTCGCGCCAATCGATATGGAGGCGTGCGCGACCACCCCCGGTCGGCAGCGTCAGCCCCCAATGGATATGCAGCCGGGCGTCCGGCTGGCTGAGGGCGCCATATTTCAGCGAGTTCGTCATCAGTTCGTGGATCGCGAGCGCCAGCGTCTGGATACCGCCGGACCGCAGCGGCACCCGCTCCGGCCCGTCCAGCGTGACGCGCGGATCGTCTTCCGGCCGGGCGCCGATCGTGCTCAATTCGCAGCGCAGCAGTTCGTCGAACGCGATGCGCTCCAGCCCGTCGAGGCGTGACAGCAGGTTCTGCACGCGCGCCAGCGTCACCATCCGCGCACCGAACGTGTCGGCGAAATCATCCAGCCCGGTGCTGGTCGCCAGCGTGGTCTCGACCATCGCCTGCACCACGCCCATCACGTTGCGGGAACGGTGCTGCAATTCGCCAATCAGCACCGTCAACCGCTGGGCCGCGTCGCGTTCGTCGGTCACGTCCTGCACGATACCGCCGATCCGTCGGATCATGCCCTGGTCATCACGCAACGGAAAGGCGGTATTGCGCAACCAGCGAATCTTGCCGCTGCCCGGAATCCGGACACGGTAGTCATGAACGACCGAATGGCCTGCGCGCACCTGCGACATCGCTGCCGCCGCCATCTCGCGATCCTCGGGGACGACCGCTTTCAACCATTCGTAGGCCCCGTTCACGTCACCGGCGGCCCCGCCGAACAGCCTGGCGACCGCGGGACTTAGAAACTCGAATTCAGACGTGGCGGTATTGCGAATCCAAATGATATCGGACGACGCCGCCGCGAACTGCCGGAACAGCGCCTCGCTCGCCCGCAGCGCTTCTTCCACGCGGCGGCCTTCGGTTACGTCCGCCACCACGCCGCCGATCCCGACGATGTCGGCACCGGCCCGGATCGGAAAGAACTGTTCGACCCAGACCCGCTCGTCGTCGGGTACCGCCGGCGTACGGCCGCGCACTTCCACATCGAGCGACGGCTCCCCCGTCGCCAGAATGTGGCGCCAGCGCTCCAGCACCTGGTCCAGGCATTCGATATCGGGCAGGACATCCGCGGGACGCCGCCCGGCATGCTCATCCTCGGTCAGGCCATTCATCGCCGCCAGCGTGGCATTGACGCGAACGAAGCGCATGTCGCGGTCCCACACCCCGATACCCAGCGGCGCGGCACCGAACAACGCGTCAAGGATCACCGACGGCGTCAGGGGATCGGCACTGTCCCGATTGCCCGTGTCCGACGGTGTGGATGTGGGCGTTGGTGGGGGCGTGGGCGGCCGGCCCAGCGCCGTCGCGACCGCAGACCGCAGTTCATCCGACCATCGTTCGGCCGGCCCCAGCGGCGTGGCCGACCAGTCGAAGCGACCGGACGACATCCCGCCGGGCTCTGATTCACTGTCGGGAAGTAACGATCGAGGATTCATGGATATCTACGCACCGATAGACATGGGACGCGACGGCCCAGGGCGGTATGACAGGGGAAGACATTTACCCAGACCTTGCAAGTCCGACCTCTGTAGAAACTGACACATTTTGGGACACTGCTCCCCCAGATATTTTCCGTTCCGGCCGGGACCGCCCGTCGCCACGGACGATGATGATCCATGACACCGTGACGGGCGAAAGATTTCCGCTGGCTGTCGAACTGCGCTAGGCGACCGTCATGGCGACCACGATCACCTGCGATGTCGCGATCATCGGTGCCGGCCTGGCGGGCGGGCTGATCGCGCTGGCCCTGCGCGCGCGGCATCCGGGCCTGACGATCCGGCTGGTCGATGCCGGGGCGGTGGTGGGCGGGCATCATCGCTGGTCGTTCTTCGGCAGCGACATCGCTCCCGACGATCTCTGGCTGGTGAAGCCGCTGGTGACGCAAAGCTGGCCCGACCATGCGGTTCGCTTTCCCGGCCATGCCCGCACGATCCCCGAGCCCTATTATTCGATCGAGAGCGAGCGGCTGGACACGGTGGTACGCGCCGCCCTGCCCGCCGATGCGCTGATGCTGGGGCGGTATGTCGCCGCCGTGTCCGCCACCACCGTCGAACTGGCGGACGGCGACCGGATCGAGGCGACCGGCGTGATCGACGCGCGCGGGCCGGGCGACCTGACCACGCTCGATCTGGGCTGGCAGAAGTTCGTCGGGCAGGAACTACGCCTGTCCGCCCCCCATCAGGCGCCGGTGCCGGCGATCATGGACGCCACGGTGGCGCAGATCGACGGCTATCGCTTCGTCTATTGCCTGCCGCTGGGCGCGACGCGGATGTTCGTCGAGGACACCTATTACAGCGACACGCCCGACCTCGACCGCGAGGTGCTGGCCGATCGCATCCATGCCTATGTCGCCGCCCGCGGCTGGCAGGTGGAGCAGACCGCCAGCGAGGAGCAGGGCGTGCTGCCGGTCGCGATGGGGGGCGATTTCGAGGCATATTGGCGGTCGACCGGGCCGGTGGCGAAGGCGGGGATGCGCGCCGGCCTGTTCCATCCCACCACCGGCTATTCGTTGCCCGATGCGGTGCGTACCGCGTCGACGATCGCCGCCCGCCGCGATTTCGGCGGCAACGCGCTTCACGATGCGACCCATGCCGCGGCGAAGGCGACATGGAACGACCGTGGTTTCTACCGGATGCTCGACACGATGCTGTTCAAGGCGGCCGACCCGGCGGAACGCTACCGGGTGCTGGAACGCTTCTATCGCCTCTCCCCGCGGCTGATCGGCCGCTTCTATGCTGGACAATCGACGATGACCGACAAGGCGCGGGTGCTGATAGGCAAGCCGCCGGTTCCCTTTCTCCGCGCGGTGCGGGCACTGGCAGGAGTTCAGGCATGAAGCGCGCGATCGTGATCGGCGCCGGGTTCGGCGGACTGGCGCTGGCGATCCGGCTGCAATCGGCGGGGATCGACACCACCATCGTCGAGGCGCGGGACAAGCCCGGTGGCCGCGCCTATTATTGGGAACGCGACGGCTTCACCTTCGATGCCGGTCCCACCGTCATCACCGACCCTGCCTGTCTGGAGGAACTCTGGGCGCTGACGGGGCGTGAGATGCGCGACGACATCGTGCTCGATCCGGTCCTCCCCTTCTATCGCCTCAACTGGGCGGACGGGACCAATTTCGACTATACCAACGACGACCAGTTGCTGCGGTCGGAGATCGAGAAACTGCATCCGGGCGACTGGGAAGGATATCAGAAGTTCCTCGCCTATTCCGCCGGGGTCTTTCACGAGGGATATGAAAAGCTCGGCCATGTCGCGTTCCTCGACTTCGCGTCGATGATCAAGGCGGCGCCCGCGCTGGCGAAATATCAGGCGTGGCGCTCGGTCTATTCGATCGTGTCGAGCTTCGTGAAGTCGGAGAAGCTGCGCGAGGCGCTGTCGTTCCACACGCTGCTGGTCGGCGGCAACCCGATGACCACCAGCGCGATCTATGCGCTGATCCACAAGCTGGAACGCGATGGCGGCGTCTGGTTCGCGCGCGGCGGCACCAACCGGTTGATCGCGGGCATGGTCACGCATTTCGAGCGGATCGGCGGCACCCTGCGACTGGGCGATCCCGTCGCGCAGATCGAGACGCTGGGCGACCGCGCCACCGGCGTGGTGACCGAAAGCGGCTGGCGTGGCGAGGCGGATGCGATCGCGGCGAACAGCGACATCATGCACACCTATCGCGACCTGCTGTCCACCTCGCGCTCTGCTAGGCGGACCACGACCCGGCTGGCGAAGAAGAGCTATTCGCCGTCGCTGTTCGTCGTGCATTTCGGGATCAAGGGCACCTGGCCGGGCATCCCGCACCACATGATCCTGTTCGGCCCGCGCTATAAGGGGCTGCTGGCCGACATCTACGATCATGGCGTGCTGTCGGAAGATTTCTCGCTCTACCTCCACCATCCGACCGTAACCGATCCGTCGCTGGCGCCGGAGGGACATTCGACCTTTTATGCGCTTGCCCCGGTGCCGCACATGGGCAAGTTCCCGGTCGACTGGGCCGAAATCGCGCCGATCCTCGAAAAGCGCATTCTCGACGAGGTCGGGCGCCGGCTGATCCCCGACATCCATGACCGGATCGTGACCAAGTTCAGCTATGCGCCCAACGATTTCGCGCAGGACCTGAACGCGCATCTGGGCAGCGCATTCAGCCTGGAACCGGTGCTGACGCAAAGCGCGTATTTCCGGGTCCATAATCGCGACGATGCCATTCCCAACCTGTATTTCGTGGGAGCGGGCACGCATCCGGGCGCAGGTATCCCCGGTGTCGTCGGCAGTGCCAAGGCGACCGCGCGACTGATGCTGGACGCACGCTGACGGGGCGGCGGATGCGGGATATAACGACGGGTATCGCGGCGGCGCTGCTCCTCGCGGGGTGTGGCACGACGCGGTACCGGCCGGTGAGCGACCTGCCGGTCAGGATCGGACCATCCTATACGGTACGCGGCATCACCTACACCCCCGCCGCACAACCCGGTTACGACATGGTCGGTCATGCCGGCTGGTACGGCAGCGAATCGGGTAACCGTACCGCCAACGGCGAACGGTTTCGCGCCAAGGGGATCAGCGCCGCCCATCCGACGCTGCCACTACCCAGCTATGTCGAGGTGACCGCGCTCGATACCGGACGGACGATCCTGTTACGGGTCAACGATCGTGGCCCCTTCGCGCGTGGCCGCATCATCGACCTGTCACGCGGCGCGGCACAGTTGCTGGGCGTACGGGTGCAGGGACATGCCGCAGTCCGCGTCCGCCGGGTCGATCCGTCGGAACGCGACCGCGGCCGTTTGCGGCAGGGAAAGCCTGCCACGGCCCGCCCCGATACCGCGCCGGCCACACTGGCGGCCTTGCGGGCGCGACTGGCAGCGGCATCGCGATAGGTGGTATCAGACCGGTAGCGTGGCCAGTACGTCGCGCACGGTGCGAAGCCCGTCGTCGCTGGCGATCGCGATGTCGAGCGGCCGTCCACCCAGATCGTCACGATGGGTGTTGAGGAAGGCCATCACCGCGTCGCGATCCTGAAAGACCGACCATGCCGCCCCGGCGATCACCCCCTGACGAGCGGCTTCCTCGCGCGGCATCGCCGGCTTGAAACGGCTGAACCGCTTGCCTGCCATCGGCTTGCCGGTGGCAGGTGCCACCGGGTCCGGCGCGACCGACTCAGATGCGTCGAGGGCGATCGGCGCTGACGATATGGAAGATGATGAAGACGTACCGAATTCCCCGGTCGGTAAGCGAGAGCGCATATCGTCCCCCAGCCGCCGGCGCCTACGATCAAGTTGCCGTCGATCCATGACATATAGGCCAAATCGGTCTGAATGTAACCCGGCACGACCTACCCGCGATCAGGGATCGCCGATAGGTCGTGCCGTCAAGCCGACAGGGGTAGCGCGATCCGACGATCAGAATTCGTTCCAGTCGTCCCCGGCCCCGACCAGTGCCGGAACCGGTGCGGTCGGCAGGGCGCGGACCGGCGACGTATAGCCGGTCGCCCGTGCCGGTGCTGCCGGGCGTCGGATATTGGCGGAACGCCCGACCTTGAACCGGCCGGCCTGATCGGCAAGCTGCCCGACCTCACCCGCCAGATTGCGCGCGGCGGCGGAGGTTTCCTCGACCATCGCGGCATTCTGCTGGGTGGACTGGTCCATCGTGCCGATCGCCACGGATATCTGCGTGATCGCCGCCGACTGCGCCTGGTTGTCCGCCGCCATCGACGCCAGCAGTTCGTGGACCTGCGTCACGTCGCCCGAGATGTTGGCAAGTGCGCCGTCGACCTTGGTCACCGCTTCGACCGCGGTGACGATATCGGTCTGCGTGACCGTCAGCTGGTCACGCGCGCGCTTGGCTTCTTCCTCGGCGCGCATCGCGAGAGCAGAGACAAGATCGGCGACGACCGCGAAGCCACGGCCGGCATCGCCTGCCCGGCCCGCTTCGACTGCGGCGTTCATCGCCAGCACCCGCGTCTGGAACGCGATCTTGTCGAGGCCCTCGATGACGCTGTCGATGCCCTTGGCGCTGTCGCTGACGCGACCCATCGCCTGCACCGCCTCGTCCGCCACCGCACGGCCGCCACCGACCGTGGCGATCGCCTGATCGGCGCGCTCCACCGTCCGCGTCGCGGCCACCGCCGACGCCCGCAGGCGGCCGTCCATCTGCGTCACCGACGCAGCCGTCTCCTCCAGCGAGGCGGCGTTGCTCTCGGTGCGGCGCGCGAGGTCTTCGGAGGCCTGCGCGATCTCGCCGGAACCGGTGCGGATCGCCGTCGCGCTTTCCGACACCGAGCCGATCAGGTCGCGCAGCTTGGCCAGCGCCTCGTTGAAGTTCGACTTCAGCGCCGCATAGGCCGGGGGGAAGTCCGCTTCGATCGAGACGGTCAGGTCACCCTTCGACAGGTCCGACAGCTGGGTCGACACCGTGTCGACCACCATCTTCTGCTCGGCATCGGTACGGGCCTGCGCCTGATCCGCCGCGGCTTTGGCGAGGCCGTTCTCGCGGAACACCTCCACCGCCTGCGCCATCGCGCCGATCTCGTCGCCGCGCCGTGTACCGGACACCTCTACCGTATAGTCGCCACGCGCCATCACCTTCATGGTATCGGTCAGCGCGCCGATCGGCCGGCCGATCGCCCGGGTCAGCAGAAAGCAGAGCGCGACGACGGCGAACAGCAGCAGCATCCCGCCGATCATCATCGCCCGCTTGCTGGCGGTGAAGGCGGCA
Source organism: Sphingomonas sp. CFBP 8760 (assembly GCF_014841615.1). Taxonomy (GTDB): domain Bacteria; phylum Pseudomonadota; class Alphaproteobacteria; order Sphingomonadales; family Sphingomonadaceae; genus Sphingomonas. Next base: position 570,486 of record NZ_JACYUG010000001.1, read on the forward strand.
TCCTGCGTCAGTTTGGACGCGGCGAGCAACTCGATCTGCTTGGTGCGAAGGGTCCGCAACGGCTCCAGAACCGGGGCAAGCACCTGAATCTTTCTATTGGCGCGGATGATCGTCATCGCCTGCTCGTTGCGGCCTTCGCGCGCCATCGCCATCAGCCGCGTCGCCCATAGCGGCTGCCACGCGAGCAGTTTTTCGCGCGTGGCGTTCACCAGCGCGCGATCGGCCGGATCGACGATCACCGCGTTCAGCTTCGTCAGCGCCTCGGTCATCTGACCCTGGGTCTCGGTATAGACCCCCGCATAATAATCGTCGCTGGTGATGACATAGCCACGCACCTGCGCGTTCATCCGCTGGGCCGCCATTTCGAAGGCGACCGTCTGCGAATAGATTTCCTGTGCACGCGCCGACGCATCGGTTTCGCGCCGGACGCTGGACGACGTGCTCCACACCGCTGCCAGCATCGCCGCCACGATGGCCATGTTGATCGCGAACGCGGCGACCAGTTTTCGGGAGATGGACAGGGATGTGAACATTAAGCTTCCATTCGTTGGGAATAATCAGTCCGCACGGGCATGATCAATATTGGCTGTTGACGGAGATCGGCGCGGCCTGTTCGCTCATCCGCAGGGTGCCGCGCACGCCGTAAACGGTGCTGCGTGCGCCGGTCAGCCGCTGCGCCTCGGCAGCGATCGCGCCCATCAGGTCGTCGCACAGCCGCAACCGGCGATCGAGCAGGTTGGCGTTGATCGTCAGGCGTCGCATCAGCAGATCGATCAGCTCGCGCACCTTGTCCTGATCCTCGTGGGCGAGCGTCGCCAGCCAGTCGGGCTGCTCACGGGCAAGGCGGGCGCTCTCCGCCTCCACCTGCCCCGCCAGCCGTGCCTTGGCGGCGACGATGCCGGGCAGGTCGGGATGGTTGACCGGCATCGTCAGCCGGTCGTTTTCTTCGTCGACAAGCTTGGCGAGCGAGCCGATCGCGTCGACCAGATCAATCCACATGGCTGGCGCCTCCCTGTAACCGAACGATTTCCTGCATGACGATCGGGGCAAGGCCGATGCCGCCCCCCTTCGCGATCGTGGTGCCGAGCTGTTCGGCCAGCACACCGCGAAACATCTCCTCGCCGTGCCCGCCGCCGAAGGTGTCCGACACCTCGGCGGTATCCATCATCATCTTGGTGATCTGCCCGACGAACACCGCCTCGAACGCCTGCGCGGTTTCCGCGGCGGTCTTGCCCCTGGGGCGCGGTGGGGCGGCCGGGGCGGCGGCGGCGGTCGCCGGGGTGGGTGTGGCGGCGATGTCCATCATTGTACCTCGATCGCGGCCTGAAGCGCGCCTGCGCTCTTCACGGCCTGGAGAATGGTGATCAGGTCGCGGGGCGACACGCCCAGCGTGTTCAGCCCGCTGACCAGCGATTTCAGCGAGGCGCCGCCGCCGACGATCGCCAGCGACGCGCCGGCGCCATCGTCCACCGCGACGCGGGTGCGCGGCAGCACCACGGTCTGCCCGTCGGACAGCGGCGCGGGTTGCGAGGCAACCGGGTTTTCCGACACGCTGATCGTCAGCCCCCCCTGCGCGATCGCGACCGGGCTGATCCGCACGTCCGCGCTCATCACCACGGTGCCGGAGGCCTCGTTGATGACGATGCGGGCGGGCTGATCCACCTCGACGCTCAGATTCTCGATCTCGCCCATCAGGTCGACCACGTCGCCGCGGAACGCCCCCTTGGGCGCGATCTCGACCGTGCCGGGGTCCAGCACCGCCGCCGACCCGGCGAAGCGGGTGTTGATCGCCGCGGCGATGCTGCGCGCGGTGGCGAAATCAGGGTTCTTCAGCGCCAGTTTCAGGCTGGTCGACGAGCGGAGGGCGAACGGCACCTCGCGTTCGATGATCGCGCCGCCGGCGATCCGCGCGGAGGTGGAGACGCCGCGCGTGACGCTGGCCCCCGCCCCGCGCGCGGCGAAGCCGGCGATCGCCACCGGTCCCTGCGCCACCGCATAGATCTCGCCGTCCAGCGCTCGCAGGCTGGATACCAGCAGCGTGCCGCCCTGAAGGCTGGTCGAATCGCCGAGTGCCGATACCTGCACATCGATCGACGAGCCGCGCCGCGCGAACGCCGGCATCGTCGCGGTGACCGATACGGCGGCGACGTTCGCCGGCTTCATCTTGGCATCGCGGACGTTGACGCCCATCCGCTCCAGCATCGCCTGCAACGATTCCTCGGTGAAGGGCGAATTGTTGGTGCGGTCCCCCGTACCGGGCAGGCCGACGACCAGACCATAGCCGACCAGTTGGTTGGGGCGGACGTTCTCGACATCGACGATGTCCTTGACGCGGGTGGACGCCGCGCCCGGCGTCGCGGCGAACAACGCGGCCACGGCGACGATACACGCCCTGAGGGGAAGCCTATGCATGACCAGTCTTATAGGATAGGCTTCACCCCTATCGGCGGCAGGGGGGCAAAATGCGGATCGACAATGTCGCGGCCGTCCTGCGGCAGGCGCTCATCACCGCCATGGCGGCCAAGCCCACGGGCGGCTTCCGGGCGGAGGCGGAACCCGCTCACACCACCCCGCCCCCCGCGACCGTACCGATCGCGCCTCCCACCACCTCGGTCGCGATGCTGGTGGCGATGGCGGCGAACGACCCGGTGGTGGAACAGCGCCGCAAGCTGGCGGCGGAGGCCGATCGCGGCCTGTCGCTGCTGGAACGCCTGCACCGCGATCTGGCCACGGGCGAACCGACGCCCGAACGCCTGGAGGAAATGGCCGCCTGGGTCGAGGGCTTCACCCCGCCCGACGACCCCGCCCTCGGCCCGGTCGCCCGCGAGATCGAGCTACGCGTCCGCGTGGAACTGGCGAAACACGACCTGCGGGCGTGACCGCGCAGCTATCCTTTCATCCACCATCCAGCGGAACCGAGATCGCCCGACCGTCATAACGGATCGACCTGCCGGTTCCTTCGGCCAACCCGATGCCGTTACCGGCGGCGACCTGAACGATACGGAAGAGACGCGACGTCGGCATCCCCGGATAGCGTCCCCGCCGCGAGCCGATCGTCAACATGCCCGTGCTGTCGTTCAGCGTCAGTTCGATCGTGGCGCGCTCGCCCCGACGCCAGCCTTGGCCATCACCGGCGTCGTCGTAGAGGCTGAAGCGACCATCGGCACCGCGATAGACGCGCAGCTCGATCGGCAGGTCGACTGACTGCCGGGCATATTGCACCTGCTGGCCCAGCGGCAGGATCGTCCCCGCCGTGATATGCAGGGGAATCCTCCCGATCGGGGCGGCCACCGCCTGACGGGTGCCGCCCGCGCGACGCTCCCCGGTCCAGAAATCATACCATTCCGTTCCTTCGGGCAGATACACCTGCCGGGCCGTCGCGCCCTGCTCGACCACCGGGCTGACCATGATCGACCGGCCGAACATGTACTGGTCGCGCAAATCGCGCGCGCGTTCGTCGCGCGGGAAGACCATGCCCGCCGGATACATGAACGATGCTCCGCGATCGGTGACCTGCCATGACTGCGCATAGAAGAACGGCAGGAACCGGTAGCGCAGCGCCACCGCGTCGAGCAGCGGACCACGTGCCGCCGCCGGAAAGCTGTAGATTTCCTTCCCCTGGCCGGTGCCGTGAATACGGAACATCGGATTGAACACCGCGAACTGCAGCCAGCGGGTGAACAGTTCCTGATAGCTGGCATCCCCGGGACTGCCACCGAAGAACCCGCCGATGTCGGCCGACCAATAGGGGATGCCGCTCATGGAAAAGTTGACGCCCGCCGGAATCTGCGCGCGAAACACGTCCCATCGTCCGGCGACGTCGCCCGACCAGATGATCGCGGCGTTGCGCTGTTGCCCGGCCCAGGCGGAACGGGTCAGGATGATCGGGCGCTTGGCGGCATAATCCGCCGTCATCCCGTCATGGACGGCGGTGGTATGGAGCAGCGGATACGCGTTGTAGACGGCCGCCCCCGGCCCCGCCGCCGTCGTCACGTCGCGCATTTCGCCCCAGCGACCGCCCAGTTCCGCCTCGCTGCCATCGAGCCAGTAGCCGTCGAAACCCAACCGGCCGAGCCGTTCGGATACGTACCGCCAATATGAGGCCCGCGCCGGTGCGGAAAAGGCATCGTACCAGCGCCCCTCACCGGCCGGATAGACGTTCGGATAGACCTTGGGGTACAGCCCGCCCGCCGCTTCAAGCGCCGTCGTCGTATCCAGCCCCAGGTCGAACCGCGGCCAGATCGACACGATGCTGTGCAGGTTCTGCCGGTGCAGCGTATCGAGCATCCCCCTGGGATGGGGAAAGCGTGCCGGGTCCATCCGGTGGCTGCCCCACTCACCGGGCTTCCAATATTGCCAGTCCTGCACGATCGCATCGAGCGGGATGTTCATCGCGCGATACCGGGCCGCCACGCCGAGCAGTTCGCCTTGCGAGGCGTATCGCTCTTTCGACTGCCACAGGCCCCAGGTCCAGTGCGCCATCAACGGGGCCTGCCCCGTCAATCCGCGATAGGCGCCGATCACGTCGTCGACATCGGGACCGCCGAACAGGAAATAATCGATGCCGGTGCCCGCCTGCGACCGGAACACGATGCGGTCCGTCGCCTGCGGTATCGCGACGGCGACATCGGTCACCGCCGGGTTGTTCCAGAACAGTCCGTATCCCGCGCTCGATACCAGCACCGGCACGCCGACATCGGTGTTGGCCTGTTGCAGACGGACGGTGGTGCCGCGATAGTCGAGCGATCCCGCCTGATGCTGGCCCAAACCGTAGATCGCATGTCCGCCGCCAATCTCGAACCGCTGCTGCACCGCGCCGTCGGGATCGGCTACCTCGCCGAAGAGACGGGTACCCGGATCACCCTCCCCGATCAGCGGCTTGCCATCTGCCCCGATCAGGGCGACCCGGCCATCCGCCCTGGCCACCGCCACGCGCATTGCCGGCGTCGCAACGACGAAGCGATCGGCCTCCTGGGTCATCGTCCATGCCACCCGTGCCGGCGTGCCGATCACGGCGGGGCCATCACCGGTATCGGCCATGTCCTTTCTCGATACCCTGATCCTGATCGTGCGGTCGCCCCAGATCGTGACCCGCATCACGGCGCCGGGCAGGCGGAACCATATGCCGCTGGCGTCTTTCGCCTGCACGACGACGCCACCCGATCGAGGCTGCGTTGCCTTGGTTTCCCAGGGCGCTTGTACCGCCGCCGCGGACGGGACCGGCATAAGCCCCACCGCTGCGAGACCGATCCAGACTCGGTTCATTCATCGTCCCCCGTCGCGCAGATCGATAACGTCTGCCTGGGCGGCACGATATCTCGGATGGTCAGGTGAATGATAGGGTCAGATGTTCCGGACGATCGATCGTCCGGTGATGCCGTTTCCGCGTCGTGTGCGGCGGGGCTTCGCGTCCGGTCTACCGCGTCCCCGCCCGCCGCTTGCCGGCAAGCTTCATCACATAGCTGATGACCTCCGCCACGGCGGCATAATGATCGGGCGGGATTGGGCGGTCGATTTCGACCATCGGGTAGAGCGCACGGGCCAGCGGACGGTTCTCGACGACGGGCACGCCGGATTCGATCGCCAGATCGCGGATGCGCAGCGCGACCGCGTCCAGCCCCTTGGCCACCACCACCGGCGCGCCCATGCGGCCGTGATCGTATTTCAGGGCGATGGCGTAGTGGGTCGGGTTGACGATCACGACGCTGGCGTCGGGCACCTTGCTCATCATCCGCTGGCGCGCGCGCTGCATCCCGATCTGGCGGATCTTCGCCTTCACCTTGGGATTGCCGTCGCTTTCCTTGTGCTCGTCCTTCACCTCCTGCAGCGTCATGCGCATCTTCGCCAGCCAGCTGCGCCGCTGATAGATCATGTCCGCGCCCGCGATCGCCGCCACCGCGATCGCCACGGATTTGACGAGCATGACGACCAGATGCGCCGCCGCCGCCCCGACATCGCTGGGGGCCGCGCCCACCAGCGTATCGAGCGCGGTGGCGTGCGGCCACAGCACCCACACCGCCACGGCGGCGACGATCGAGAACTTGCCCACCGTCTTGGTCAGTTCGATCAGCGCCTTCACGCTGAACAGCCGCTTCATCCCCGATACCGGCGACAGCTTGCTCCATTTCGGCGCCACCCGCGACCACGAGATCAGCATCGGCCCCTGGATCGCGCCGCCCAGCAGCGCGCACGCGATCAATACCCCGAACAGCGGCGCGAAGATCGTCGCGAGTTGCTGGACGATCCCGGTGATGAGCTGCTGCGCGCCGTCGTCGCCGAACCGGAAATCCTCCGCCCGGCCCCATAGCCGCACCAGCATCGCCCCCAGCCGGGCGAAGGCATGGACCCCTACCCCGCCCAGCACCACCAGCATCCCCGCGAAGACGGTGACGTGCTTGACCTCGGCCGAACTCGGGACGTCGCCCTTCTTGCGCGCGTCCTCGATCCGTTTGGCGGTAGGATCGTGGGTCTTCTGGTCCTTGTCCGACATGGTTCAGCCCCAGACCGACTGGATCCAGCTCGCCATCGATCCGGCGAACGCGGTCATCATCGCGCCGGACAGGGTGGCGAACAGCGCCAGCCCGAAGACGAGGTTGAGCGGCTGGGCGACGAAGAACACCTGGATCGCGGGCGCCAGCCGCGCCGACAGGCCGAGCGCGGTGTTGAAGACGATGCCGTACACGATCATCGGCGCGGCAAGGCTGACCGCCAGCGCCAGCGAGCGGCCGGCGGTCGCGAGGATCAGCTGCGTGAAATCGCCGATCGCGGGCAGGCCGCCGACCGGAAAGGTGGTGTAGGACCGCACGATCGCCGCGATCCATAGATGATGGACCAGCAGCGCCATGCACATCACCGAGGCCGCGACGCTGAGGAACTTGGACAGCGCCGCCGCCTGCCCGCCCTGCTGCGCATCGGCGAGGAGGGCGGAGGTCATGCCGATCTGGAGCGAGATGATCGATCCCGCCGTCGCCATCGCCAGGAAGAAGATGCGCACCAGCATGCCCAGGCCCAGCCCGGTCAGCAGTTCGATCATCAGGATGCCGGGCAACGCCTGCACGTCGCGCGCCGCGGGCATCACCGCGGGGGACAGCAGCCCCCACAGCCCGATCGTCATCCCGAATGCGATCATCATGCGGATGCGCCCCGGAATCGCATCCTCGGAGAACACCGGCAGCACCATCAGCACCGCCCCCACCCGCGCGAACAGCAGCAGGAACGCGGTCGCCTCCACCGGCAGGGCATCGAGGACGGAAACGGGCGGCATGTCAGCGTCGACCTCAGCCGTTGACGATGTGGTCGGAGACGACGCGGGTGAAATCGGACAGCGCATGGCCGATCATCGGCAGGGTCAGCAGCATCACCACCCCCATCGCCACCAGTTTCGGCAGAAAGGTCAGCGTCTGTTCCTGCACCTGCGTCAGTGCCTGGAACAGGCTGATCGCCATGCCGACGACCAGGGCGGTCAGCAGCAGCGGCCCGCACACCGTCAGCACCACGACCAGCGTCGCCCGCGCGATCTCGATCGTCGATTCCGGCGACATCAGATCTGCATCCGCATGATGTCGGAATAGGCGGCCACCATCCGGTCGCGCACCGCGACCACCGTGTCGAGCGCGGTTTCGGCCGCCCCCATCGCGGTGACGACGTCGATCAGGTCGCCCTTGCCCGCCACCTGCTTGGCGCTGGCCGCCTCGGCCGCGCGCATTGAGGTGGCGGCATTGCCGACCATCGATTCGACCATGTTGCCGAACCCGCCCGCCGCGCCGGCGGCACCGGCGCCGCCCGACCCCGTCTTGCCGATATCGATCCCGGCCCCGCCGGTCTTGCCGACACCCAGTGCGCGGCCATAGGCGGCAGCGGCGTCCAATGCTCCGATAGACATGATGGTGGCTCCTTATTTCAGCAGGTCGATGGTACGCATTGTCAGCGACTTGGCCGCCTCGATCGCGTTGAGATTGGCTTCGTAGGATCGCTGCGCCGCCTTCATGTCGGCGGCCTCGACCATGGTGTTGACGTTGGGCTTCAGCACATATCCTTGCGCGTCCGCCGCCGGGCTGCCCGGCTGGTAGGCGCGCTGGAACGCGGTCTTGTCGCCGTCGATCGACTGCACCTTGACCGTCTCCGCCCCCGACGCGCGGTCGAGATCGGCGCGGAAGCTGGCGACGCGGCGGCGATAGGGTTGCCCCCCCGCGGCCGGTGCGGTGGAATCGGCATTGGCAAGGTTTTCCGCGATGATCCGCATCCGCAGCGACTGCGCCCGCAGGCCCGATGCCGACACCTTCACCGCCGTGGACAGGTCCATGTGAAATCTCCCGGACGCCCCGATCGGCGCCACCCTCCATTGATAGGCAAGTTTTTCCGCCCACGGTCGGGACCCGGCAATTCTTTCCTATGATGGAGACACACCAAGGAGCTTCCATGTCCGTTCTCGACGACATCACCATCGACCTGTCGGTCGTCCTGGGATCGACCCATGTTCCCATCCGCCAGATCCTGCGGATGGGGCGCGGCGCGATGATCCCGCTCGACTGCGGCCACGACGATCCGTCGCTGGTCTATGTGAACGGCAAGCTCGTCGCCAAGGGCAAGGTGCTGGTCAACGAGGACCAGATGTCGGTCGAGGTGACCGAGGTGGTACGCGGCCCGATGCAGGGGGGGCGTTGATGGAACTCGTATCGCTGATGCGGACGATGGGATCGCTCGCCATGGTGCTGGGCCTGCTGGGCGCCGCGCTGTGGATCGTGCGCCGGTACGACATCCAGCTGCCCGGCCGTGCCGCGCTGATCCCCGGCCGCTCGACCAAGCGGGTCGAACTGGTCGAACGCATCCAGCTCGACCAGAAGCGGTCGGTCGTGCTGATCCGCCGCGACGACCGCGAGCATCTGTTCGTCCTCCACCCCGATCGCGCCACCGTGCTGGAAAGCCGCATCCTGCGTTTCGAGGAGCAGGTCGCGATGAAGGAACTGGTGCTGTGCCCCTCGCTCGATGGGGAATGGTATAATGGTTGATACTCCCCATCAGAACCGGCGGTGGAAGCGGGCCTGCGGCATCGCCCTGACCGTCGCGCTGATCTGCGCGCCCACCGCCGCCTTCGCGCAGAGCGCCTCCGTCTCGTTCGGGGAGGGCACGCTGTCGGCCCGCGCGATCCAGCTCATCATGATGCTGACGGTCCTGAGCCTGGCGCCCGGCATCCTGATGACGGTCACCTCGTTCACGCGCATCGTCGTCGCGCTGTCGCTGCTGCGCACCGGGCTCGGCGCGCAGGGGGTGCCGCCCAACCCGGTCATCATCAGCCTGGCGCTGTTCCTGTCGCTGTTCGTGATGTCGCCGACCTTCGAGAAGGCGTGGAAGGAGGGCGTGCAGCCCTATACCGCCGGCAAGATCGTCGAGGCGCAGGCGTTCGAGCGCACCGCCGAACCGTTCCGCCAGTTCATGCTCAGCCAGGTGCGCGACGACGATCTCGGCCTGTTCAACCGGCTGGCCAACAAGCCGCCCGCGCCGCGCGCCGATACCGGCCTCGCCACGCTGATGCCCGCGTTCATGATCTCCGAACTGCGCCGGTCGTTCGAGATCGGTTTCCTGCTGCTGCTGCCGTTCCTCGTCATCGACCTGGCGGTCGCGGCGGTGCTGATGGCGATGGGCATGATGATGCTGCCGCCGCCGACGATCTCGCTGCCGTGCAAGATCATCTTCTTCGTGCTGGTCGACGGCTGGGCGCTGGTGGCGGGGTCGCTGGTCCGAAGTTTCGGCACCGGCGCCTGACCCCGCTTCACTAAAAAGTTGATTCCTGCGGGCCATCCTGTATTGGCACCCCCGCATCCGCCGGGCCAAAGCCCGTCACGGATTCCGTCCGAGACAGCAGGTGCCGTGGATTCGCCACGGCTTAATCCCCTGCCGAGACGGGGTAGAGATTCGCCTGCCGTATTCCATGCGGCCGGTCCCCCTTCCCCATCGCTGGACACACCGGAGGGCCTCCGCCCCCCGGCATAACCGGATGCGTCGCTTGCGGCGCGTCCAAACGTGGAGAATGGCATGGATCGTGCTCAAAAGGCCGCGGCCGTCGCCGAACTGAACCGTACCTTCAACGAGGTGGGCGTGGTGGTTGTCACCCGCAATCTCGGCATGACCGTCGCACAGTCGACGGTCCTGCGTAACAGGATGCGGGACGCCGGCGCGACCTACAAGGTCTCGAAGAACAAGCTTGCCAGGATCGCGCTCGACGGGACCGACTATGGATCGATCAGCGACATGCTGACCGGCCCGGTCGCTCTCGCCTCCTCGACCGACCCGGTCGCCGCAGCGAAGATTGCGGTCGAATTCGCGAAGACGAACGACAAGTTCGAAATCGTGGGCGGCGCGATGGGCTCGACGCCCCTCGACGTCGCGGGTGTGCAGGCGCTCGCAACGCTGCCGTCGCTGGACGAACTGCGTGCCAAGATCGTCGGCCTCATCGTGGCACCCGCCACGAAGATCGCCACGATCACGCAGGCTCCGGCAGCGCAGATCGCGCGCGTGCTGTCCGCCTATGCGGAGAAGGAGGCAGCGTAAGCTGCCCGAGCATTCCTGGTTTTACGACACATTGGGCGATGATCGCCCGCATGGAGAATACACATGGCCGACCTGAACGCGCTCGTTGAGAGCCTGAGCGAACTGACCGTCCTGGAAGCAGCCGAGCTGTCGAAGCTGCTTGAAGAGAAGTGGGGCGTTTCCGCCGCAGCAGCGGTTGCGGCACCGGCCGCCGGCGGCGGCGCCGCGGCACCGGCTGCCGAAGAGCAGACCGAGTTCGACGTGATCCTGACCGGCGACGGTGGCAAGAAGATCAACGTCATCAAGGAAGTCCGTGCGATCACCGCGCTCGGCCTGACCGAAGCCAAGGCGCTGGTCGAAGGCGCACCGAAGGCCGTCAAGGAAGGCGTGTCGAAGGACGAGGCCGCCAAGATCAAGGCGCAGCTGGAAGCAGCCGGCGCGACCGTCGAGGTCAAGTAAGCCGCAGGATCGGGGCCACGGCCCCGATCCGAGGCCGGCCGGCGGGCATCGCCCGTTCGACGCCATGGGGCTTGTTCCCATGACGGGCCAGCGACAAAGAGGGGCGGCTTCCGCGAGGAGGCCGCCCCTCTTTCGTTACGCGGCGTGGCAGCGCGAAAAGTCACACCCGGCAGGTTCGAAAAGTCACGAAAGTCCCACCAAACGCCCTGTCGCGCAGACCCGTACCGTCGCCGTACGGCCCGTGACAGGAGGTTGGATCAGCGATGAGAAAGAGCGATGACGGGGTTATGCCAAAGCGCAGCCCTGTAGGACAGCCGGACCCGGTTCGGGACAGGCGATGAAGCAACGCGACAATCCCTATTGGCAGCGACTGCGCAAGGACAAACGCTCCAATGCGGCGGCGCTGCTGGCGGCGCTGGCGGCACTGGTGGGAACCTTGACCGTCATCTCGCTGACGGTCGGCGGGACCCAATATCAATCACGGGCCAACCCGCTCTACTGGCTGCTGATGGTGCCGATGCTATGGTGGGTGACGGGGCTCACCTCGTTCGAGCCGCGCCATGTCCGCCTGTGGAAACCGGCGCTCGCGATCGCCTGCATCGCCAGTGCGGTTGTCGCGTTCGTCGCGATGCGGGCGGCAGGCACCTGGACGGCACAGACGGTGGCGTGCGCCGTGACCGTGCTGGCCGCCGCCGCCAGCCTGTTCCTCCATCGCGGCAGCCTGGTCCAGCGCGAGGGGCCGGCGCGCTGACTTGCCTACCGCATACTGGCCCTGCCCCGGTTTGACACGCTCCCCCACCACGCCTATATCGCCGTCTTCACCACAGCTTCCGGGAAATGACATGCCGTCGCGCAGCGTGTCGATCGAATGGGAAACTGCCGGTTTCAGGACGCCGATCAGCCGACGCAGGGTTTGCGATCGGCCTTTTCGCGTCCGGTTTTTGCGCCCGTAATTCTGGCTGACCCAATCTGGTAGGGGCACTATTCATGGCGACCAAGGCGATCGACGGCGGCACGGCCCGGCGCGACAACAGGGGCGGCACCGCCAAGCGGCGCATCCGCAAGGTATTCGGCAACATCCACGAAGTCGTGCAGATGCCGAACCTGATCGAGGTGCAGCGCGAAAGCTACGAGCAGTTCCTGCGCTCCGACAAGTCCACCGGCCACGTCTCCGGGCTGGAGAAGACGCTGCGGTCGGTATTCCCGATCCAGGATTTCGCCGGCACCGCCTATCTCGACTTCGACGATTACGTCCTCGAACCCCCCAAGTTCGACGTCGAGGAATGCCGCCAGCGGGGCATCACCTATGCCGCGCCGATGCGCGTCACGCTGCGCCTGACCGCGTTCGAGGTCGATCCGGATACCGAGGCCAAGTCGGTCATCGATATCAAGGAGCAGGACGTTTACATGGGCGACATGCCCCTGATGACGGAGAACGGCACCTTCTTCATCAACGGCACCGAGCGCGTGATCGTGTCGCAGATGCACCGGTCGCCGGGCGTGCTGTTCGACCATGACCGTGGCAAGACCCACGCATCGGGCAAGTATCTGTTCGCCGCGCGCGTCATTCCGTATCGCGGCTCGTGGCTCGATTTCGAGTTCGACGCCAAGGACATCGTCAATGTCCGCATCGACCGGAAGCGCAAGCTGCCCGTCACGGCGCTGCTGTACGCGCTGGGCATGACCAGCGAGGACATCCTCAACGAATTCTACAACCGCGTCACCTATGTGCGCGGTCAGGGCGGCTGGATCATCCCGTTCGCCGCCGAGAACTGGCGCGGCGTGAAGCCGCTGTTCGACATCGTCGACGCCTCGTCGGGCGAGGTGGTGTTCGCCGCGCAGCAGAAGATCAGCCCCCGCGCCGCCAACAAGGCGGCCAAGGACGGCCTGACCGAGCTGCTGATCCCGACCGAGGAAATCTACGGCCGCTATTCCGCCTATGACCTCATCAACGAGGCAACGGGCGAAATCTATGTCGAGGCGGGCGACGAGATCGGCGCCGACAACCTGGAGGCGCTGGACAAGGCCGGGATCGAGCGGATCGAACTGCTCGACATCGACCATGTCTCGACCGGCCCGTGGATCCGCAACACGCTGAAGGTCGACAAGGCCGAGGAGCGCGAGCAGGCGCTGTCCGACATCTACCGCGTGATGCGCCCCGGCGAGCCGCCGACGCTGGAAACCGCGGAGTCGCTGTTCAGCGGCCTGTTCTTCGATCCCGACCGGTACGACCTGTCGGCGGTCGGCCGCGTCAAGCTGAACATGCGTCTCGACCTCGATGCCGAGGACACCGTCACGACGCTGCGGACCGAGGATATCCTCGCCGTCGTCAAGACGCTGGTCGGCCTGAAGGACGGCAAGGGCGAGATCGACGACATCGACAATCTCGGCAACCGCCGCGTGCGCTCGGTGGGCGAGCTGCTGGAAAACCAGTACCGCGTCGGCCTGCTCCGCATGGAGCGCGCCGTGAAGGAGCGGATGTCGTCGGTGGACGTGTCCACCGTGATGCCGAACGACCTTATCAACGCCAAGCCGGCGGTCGCCGCGGTGCGTGAATTCTTCGGCTCGTCGCAGCTGTCGCAGTTCATGGACCAGACCAACCCGCTGTCCGAAGTGACGCACAAGCGTCGCGTGTCGGCGCTCGGGCCGGGCGGTCTGACGCGTGAGCGCGCGGGCTTCGAAGTCCGCGACGTTCACCCGACGCACTATGGCCGCATCTGCCCGATCGAAACGCCGGAAGGCCCGAACATCGGCCTCATCAACTCGCTGGCGTCGTTCAGCCGGGTGAACAAGTACGGCTTCATCGAGACGCCGTACCGCAAGGTCGTCGATCACAAGGTGACCAACGACGTCGTCTATCTGTCGGCGATGGAGGAGGCCAAGCACACGATCGCGCAGGCATCCGCCGAACTGACCGACGACAACGGCTTCGCCGAGGAACTGGTGTCGTCGCGTCAGGCGGGCGAGTTCCTGATGGCGCTGCCCGACAACGTCACGCTGATGGACGTCAGCCCGAAGCAGCTGGTGTCGGTCGCCGCGTCGTTGATCCCGTTCCTGGAAAACGATGACGCCAACCGCGCCCTGATGGGCTCGAACATGCAGCGTCAGGCGGTGCCGCTGGTCCGCGCCGAGGCGCCGTTCGTCGGCACCGGCATGGAAGAGACAGTGGCGCGCGATTCGGGCGCCGCGATCTCGGCGAAGCGCGCCGGCGTGGTCGACCAGGTCGACGCCGCCCGCATCGTGATCCGCGCCACCGGCGAGGTCGATTCGGCCAAGTCGGGCGTCGACATCTACACGCTGATGAAGTTCCAGCGCTCGAACCAGTCGACCTGCATCAACCAGCGTCCGCTGGTGAAGGTGGGCGACGTGGTGATGGCCGGCGACGTGATCGCCGACGGCCCGTCGACCGAGTTCGGCGAGCTGGCGCTGGGCCGCAACGCGCTCGTCGCGTTCATGCCCTGGAACGGCTACAACTACGAAGATTCGATCCTCATCTCCGAGCGGATCGTGAAGGACGACGTGTTTACGTCGATCCATATCGACGAGTTCGAGGTGATGGCCCGCGACACCAAGCTGGGGCCGGAGGACATCACCCGCGATATCCCCAACGTCGGCGAGGAAGCACTGCGCAACCTCGACGAGGCGGGCATCGTGTACATCGGCGCAGAGGTGGAGCCGGGCGATATCCTGGTCGGCAAGATCACGCCGAAGGGCGAAAGCCCGATGACGCCGGAGGAGAAGCTGCTCCGCGCCATCTTCGGTGAGAAGGCGTCGGACGTGCGCGACACCTCGCTGCGCCTGCCGCCGGGCGTTGCCGGCACGATCGTCGACGTGCGCGTCTTCAATCGCCACGGCATCGACAAGGACGAGCGCGCGATGGCGATCGAGCGCGAGGAGATCGAGCGCCTGAAGAAGGACTCGGACGACGAGCGCACGATCCTGAACCGTGCGACGTGGAGCCGCCTGCGCGAGATGCTGCTCGATCAGGTCGCGACCGCGGTGCCGAAGGGCCTGAAGAAGGGCTCGACCATCGACATGGACCTGCTCGACAGCGTCGAGCGCCATGACTGGTGGAAGTTCGCGGTGCAGGACGACAAGGTCCAGGGCGACCTGGAAGCCGTCAAGCAGCAGTATGACGAGGCGGCCAAGCGGATCACGGACAAGTTCCACGATCGCCGCGAGAAGCTGGAGCGGGGCGACGAGCTGCCGCCGGGCGTGCTGAAGATGGTCAAGGTGTTCGTCGCGGTGAAGCGCAAGCTGCAGCCGGGCGACAAGATGGCCGGCCGTCACGGCAACAAGGGCGTCATCAGCCGCATCCTGCCGCAGGAGGACATGCCGTTCCTCGCGGACGGGACGCCGGTCGATCTGGTGCTCAACCCGCTCGGCGTGCCGTCGCGGATGAACGTCGGCCAGATCTTCGAGACGCATCTCGGCTGGGCGGCGCGCAACCTGGGTATGCAGGTCGCGGCGCAGCTGGAGGACTGGCGCGAGGCCAATCCCGACGCCAAGCCGGGCGCGATGCCCGATGCGGTCCGCAACCGCCTGATCGAGGTGTATGGCGAGCATTATGCCGACGACATCGCCGCGCGCGAGCCGGAGGAAGTCGCCGAACTGGTGCATAACATCCGCACCGGCATCCCGATGGGCACGCCCGTGTTCGACGGCGCGGTCGAGGCCGACGTCACCGATATGCTGGCGCTGGCGGGGCTCGACTCGTCGGGGCAGTCGGAACTGTTCGACGGGCGCACCGGCGACATGTTCGACCGCAAGGTCACGGTGGGCATCATCTACATGCTGAAGCTCCACCACCTTGTCGACGACAAGATCCACGCCCGGTCGATCGGCCCCTACTCGCTCGTCACCCAGCAGCCGCTGGGCGGCAAGGCGCAGTTCGGCGGCCAGCGGTTCGGCGAGATGGAGGTCTGGGCGCTCCAGGCTTACGGCGCGGCGTA
The DNA here is from genome assembly GCF_014841615.1 of Sphingomonas sp. CFBP 8760. Classification (GTDB taxonomy): domain Bacteria; phylum Pseudomonadota; class Alphaproteobacteria; order Sphingomonadales; family Sphingomonadaceae; genus Sphingomonas. The sequence goes on from NZ_JACYUG010000001.1 coordinate 586,424, forward strand.
CACGTTGCAGGAAATGCTGACGGTGAAGTCGGACGACGTGGTCGGCCGCACCAAGGTCTACGAGGCGATCGTCAAGGGCGACGACACGTTCGAGGCCGGCATTCCGGAGAGCTTCAACGTGCTCGTCAAGGAAATGCGCTCGCTCGGCCTGAACGTCGACCTGAAGACCAGCGAACCCGGCGTCGATTCCGACGGCATCGCCATCGCGGCGGCGTGACGGATCGAGGGAGCCCGGCCCCCGCGGCCGGGCTTCACCGCCGCCTGACAAGTTTCGCCCCTAGAGGGAAGAGAACATGAACGAACTGACCAACTTCGCGAACCCGATCGCCAAGCCCGAAACCTTCGACCAGATCCAGATCGGCATCGCTTCGCCCGACAAGATCCGGTCATGGTCGTTCGGCGAGATCAAGAAGCCCGAGACCATCAACTACCGTACGTTCAAGCCCGAGCGTGACGGCCTGTTCTGCGCGCGCATCTTCGGTCCGATCAAGGATTACGAGTGCCTGTGCGGCAAGTACAAGCGGATGAAGTACAAGGGCATCGTCTGCGAGAAGTGCGGTGTCGAAGTCACGGTGTCGAAGGTCCGCCGCGAGCGGATGGGCCATATCGAACTGGCCGCGCCGGTCGCGCACATCTGGTTCCTGAAGTCGCTGCCGAGCCGCATCGGCCTGCTGCTCGACATGCAGCTGAAGCAGCTGGAGCGGGTGCTGTATTTCGAGGCGTATATCGTCATCGAACCGGGCCTGACCCCGTTGGAGAAGTTCTCGCTCCTGACCGAGGACGAGCTGCTCGACGCGCAGGACCAGTATGGCGAGGACGCGTTCTCGGCCGGGATCGGCGCCGAGGCGGTCCGCATCATGCTGGAGTCGCTCGACCTTGAGGGCGAGCGCAAGGAACTGCTCGAAGAACTGGCGACGACCAAGTCGGAGCTGAAGCCCAAGAAGATCATCAAGCGCCTGAAGGTCGTCGAATCGTTCATCGATTCGGGCAACCGTCCGGAATGGATGATCCTCGAGGTCGTGCCGGTCATCCCGCCCGAACTGCGTCCGCTGGTGCCGCTGGACGGCGGCCGCTTCGCGACGTCGGATCTGAACGACCTGTACCGCCGCGTCATCAACCGCAACAACCGCCTGAAGCGGCTGATGGAACTGCGCGCGCCGGACATCATCGTCCGCAACGAAAAGCGCATGTTGCAGGAAGCCGTCGACGCGCTGTTCGACAACGGCCGTCGCGGTCGCACGATCACCGGCGCCAACAAGCGTCCGCTGAAGTCGCTGTCCGACATGCTGAAGGGCAAGCAGGGCCGCTTCCGCCAGAACCTTCTGGGCAAGCGCGTCGACTATTCGGGTCGTTCCGTCATCGTGACCGGTCCGGAACTGAAGCTGCACCAGTGCGGCCTGCCGAAGAAGATGGCGCTCGAACTGTTCAAGCCGTTCATCTACGCGCGCCTCGACGCCAAGGGCCTGAGCATGACGCTCAAGCAGGCGAAGAAGTGGGTCGAGAAGGAGCGCAAGGAAGTCTGGGACATCCTGGACGAGGTGATCCGCGAGCATCCGGTGATGCTGAACCGCGCACCGACGCTCCACCGTCTGGGCATCCAGGCGTTCGAGCCGGTGCTGATCGAGGGCAAGGCGATCCAGCTTCACCCGCTGGTCTGCTCCGCGTTCAACGCCGACTTCGACGGCGACCAGATGGCCGTGCACGTCCCCCTGTCGCTCGAAGCGCAGCTGGAAGCGCGCGTCCTGATGATGTCGACCAACAACATCCTGTCGCCCGCGAACGGCAAGCCGATCATCGTGCCGTCGCAGGACATGGTGCTGGGCCTGTATTACCTGTCGATGATGAAGGAGGGCGAGCCGGGCGAAGGCATGCTGCTCGGCGACATGGCCGAGGTGCATCAGGCGCTCAACGCGCAGGCGGTGACGCTGCACACCAAGATCATCAGCCGCGTTCCGCAGACCGATGAACAGGGCAAGCAGTACCTGAAGCGGTATGAGACGACGCCGGGCCGGATGCTGCTGGGCGAAACCCTGCCGCACAGCCACAAGGTGCCGTTCGAAACCGTCAATCGCCTGCTCACCAAGAAGGACGTGGGCGACGTGATCGACGAGGTCTATCGTCACACCGGCCAGAAGGAGACCGTGCTGTTCGCCGACGCGATCATGGCACTGGGCTTCCGTCACGCGTTCCGCGCCGGCATCTCGTTCGGCAAGGACGACATGATCATCGCGCCGGACAAGGACAAGCTGGTCGACGAGACGCGCGATCAGGTGAAGGACTTCGAGCAGCAGTATCAGGACGGCCTGATCACGCAGCAGGAGAAGTACAACAAGGTGATCGACGCCTGGAGCCGTTGCGGCGACCAAGTCGCGAACTCGATGATGAACGAGATCAAGGCTGTCCGTCACTATGAAGACGGTCCCAACAAGGGCCGCGAGAAGGACATCAACTCGATCTACATGATGGCGCACTCCGGTGCCCGTGGTTCGCAGGCGCAGATCAAGCAGCTCGCCGGTATGCGCGGGCTGATGGCCAAGCCGTCGGGCGAGATCATCGAGACGCCGATCATCTCGAACTTCAAGGAGGGCCTGACCGTCCTCGAATACTTCAACTCCACCCACGGCGCGCGCAAGGGCCTCGCGGATACGGCGTTGAAGACCGCGAACTCGGGCTATCTCACCCGCCGCCTCGTCGACGTGTCGCAGGACTGCGTCATCATCGAGGAGGATTGCGGTACCGAGCGCGCGCTGGAGATGAAGGCGATCGTGCAGGGCGGTTCGACCATCGCCTCGCTCGGCGAGCGCATCCTCGGCCGCACCACGGCCGAGGACGTGGTCGACCCGAAGACCGGCAAGGTCGTCATCCCGACGGGCACGCTGCTCGACGAGGCGATGATCGTGACGATCGAGGGGATCGGCATCCAGGGGATGAAAATCCGGTCGCCGCTGGTCTGCGAGAGCAAGATCGGCGTCTGCGGCAAGTGCTACGGACGTGACCTCGCCCGCGGTACGCCGGTCAACATCGGCGAGGCGGTCGGCGTGATCGCGGCGCAGTCGATCGGCGAGCCGGGCACGCAGCTGACGATGCGGACCTTCCACATCGGCGGCGCGGCGCAGCTGAACGAGCAGTCCAACCTGGAGGCACCGGTCGACGGTACCGCCCAGTACAAGGACCTGCGCGTCATCATCGACCAGCGTGGTCGCCGCGTGGTGCTCAGCCGTTCGGGCGAAATCGTCATCAGCGACATGGACGGTCGCGAACTGTCGACGCATCGCATCCCGTACGGCGCCTATGTGCTGTTCGACGACGGCCATGTGCTGTCGAAGGGCGATCGCATGGCGGAATGGGACCCGTTCACCATGCCGGTCATCACCGAGAATTCGGGCGTGGTGAAGTATCAGGACCTGATCGAAGGCAAGACGCTGACCGAGCAGACCGACGAAGCGACGGGCATCGCCCAGCGCGTCGTGATCGAATACCGCACCTCGACCAAGTCGAAGGAGGATCTGCGTCCCCGCCTGACCCTGACCGGATCGGACGAAGGCGAGGCCGCCCGCTACATGCTGGCAGCCGGCGCGACCCTGTCGGTCGACGACAACGCGCAGGTCCATGCCGGCGACGTGCTGGCGCGTGTCAGCCGTGAATCGGCCAAGACCCGCGACATCACCGGCGGTCTGCCGCGCGTTGCCGAGTTGTTCGAGGCCCGCAAGCCGAAGGAGAACGCGATCATCGCCAAGGTGTCCGGCCGGGTCGTGTTCGGCAAGGACTACAAGGCGAAGCGCAAGATCGGCATCCAGCCCGAGGATGGCGGCGACGTCGTCGAGTATCTGGTGCCGAAGTCGAAGGTGATCGACGTTCAGGAAGGCGACTACGTCAAGCGTGGCGACAACCTGATCGGCGGCTCGCCCGATCCGCACGACATTCTCGAAGTGCTCGGCATCGAGCCGCTGGCGGAATATCTCGTGTCGGAAATTCAGGAGGTCTATCGTCTCCAGGGCGTGAAGATCAACGACAAGCACATCGAGACGATCGTCCGCCAGATGCTGCAGAAGGTCGAGATCATCGAATCGGGCGACACCACGCTGCTGGTCGGCGAACAGGTGGACCGCGAGGAGATGGACGCGATCAACGACAAGCTGGAGGCGGGTCAGGCACGCGCCGCCGGCAAGCCGATCCTGCTGGGCATCACCAAGGCATCGCTGCAGACCCGCAGCTTCATCTCGGCCGCCTCGTTCCAGGAAACCACCCGCGTCCTCACGGAAGCGGCAGTCCAGGGCAAGCAGGACACGCTGATGGGCCTGAAGGAGAACGTGATCGTCGGTCGTCTGATCCCGGCGGGCACGGGTGCGGGCATGAACCGCCTCCGCGTCGCCGCGAACAGCCGCGATGCCGCGCTCCGCGTCCAGCAGCGCGCCCTGTCGGCCGCGATCGTCGCGCCCGCCAGTGCCGCCGAACTCCGCGCGGCGGAAACGAAGCGGTCGCGTCGCGAGGACACCGGCACCGGCAGCGATCCGCTCGCCGAGGTGGTGCCGTCGGGCGACGGCAGCGATGCCGCCGCGGGCGAATATCTGAACGACTGATCATCCGGCGACGGGTGACGATCGAGCCGCCGTCCGGGCAACCGGGCGGCGGCTTTTTTCATGCCCCCGGCGGCATAATGTTGGTTTCGATGGCGAATCGTCCCGAAAACGACCGGTTCGTCGCTGCACTGCAACATATGCGATGCATCCCCGGCTTGTTTATCGACCCGGTTTAGGGAATGAAGCGACCATGCAATCGGCACTCCCTACCCTCATCGAACCACGCCGTTTCGGCGATGCCCGTGGCTGGTTCACCGAAGTCTATAACGAGGCGACCTTCGTCGAACGCGGGATCACCTGCCGCTTCGTGCAGGACAATCACTCGCTGTCGGTACCGATCCACACGCTGCGTGGCCTTCATTTCCAGCGAGAACCGCATGGCCAGGACAAGCTGGTCCGCTGCATCCGGGGCCGGATCTACGACGTCGCGGTCGATATCCGCAAGGGATCGCCGACCTATGGCCAGTATGTCGGGGCGGAACTGACCGCCGAAAACGGCCATCAGCTGTTCGTACCGGTCGGCTTCGCGCACGGTTTCCTGACGCTGGAGCCGGATTGCGAGGTCACCTACAAGGTGTCGTCGCTCTACGCGCCCGATTGCGATGGCGGCGTGCGCTGGGACAGTTGCGGCATCGATTGGCCGATGCCCGCCGGCACCACCCCGGAACTGTCGGCCAAGGACGTGGTCCTGCCGACGCTCGCCGATTTCGACAGCCCCTTCCCCTATGACGGTCGCCCGCTGGCGCCCCTGGCCTGAGGTAACATCATGCGCATCCTGCTCACCGGCGGCGCCGGTTTCATTGGCTCGGCCCTCGTCCGCCAGTTGATCGAACACAGCGAACACGAGGTCCTGAACTTCGACAAGCTGACCTATGCCGGCACGCTGACGACGGTCGAAAAGGTATCGAATTCCAATCGCTATCGCTTCGTACAGGGTGATATCTGCGACGGTGCCGCTGTGCGTGCCGCGATCGAGGAATTCAAGCCCGAGATCATCACGCACCTTGCCGCCGAAAGCCATGTCGATCGCTCGATCGACGGGCCGGACGCGTTCATCCAGACCAACATCGTCGGCACCTTCCAGATGCTGACCGAAGCGCGCCGTTACTGGCAGACGCTGGAAGGCGCCGCCAAGGACGCGTTCCGGTTCCACCACATCTCCACCGACGAGGTGTTCGGCTCACTGGGCGACACCGGCTTCTTCACCGAGGAAACGCCCTACGACCCGCGCTCGCCTTATTCGGCGTCGAAGGCGAGCAGCGACCATCTCGTCTCGGCCTGGGGCCATACGTTCGGTCTGCCGGTGCTTATCACCAACTGCTCGAACAATTACGGGCCGTACCACTTCCCGGAGAAGCTGGTACCGCTGATGATCGTCAAGGCGCTCGCCGGCGAAACCCTGCCGGTTTACGGCAAGGGCGATCAGGTGCGCGACTGGCTGTTCGTCGAGGATCACGCCCGCGCGCTCCAGACCGTGTTCGAGAAGGGCGCGGTCGGCCGCACCTACAATATCGGCGGCAATAACGAGAAGCAGAACGTCGAGGTGGTGAACACCGTCTGCGCGATCCTCGATCGCCTGCGTCCGCGTGCCGATGGCCAGTCCTATACGACGCAGATCGGCTATGTCGCCGACCGTCCCGGCCACGACAAGCGCTACGCGATCGACGCGACCCGCATCCGCGAGGAACTGGGCTGGGAGCCGGCCGAGACCTTCGACAGCGGCATCGAGAAGACCGTCGCCTGGTATCTGGCGAACGAGAGCTGGTGGCGCCCGATCGTGGAAAAGAGCGGCGCCGACCAGCGCCGCGGCCTCGCGGCCTGAGCGTGATCGCATGAAGCAGGTACTCGTCACCGGCGGCTCCGGTCAGGTCGGCACCGAACTCGCCCGCCACCGGTGGCCGGAGGGCTGGGAAGCGGTGGCGCTGACCCGCGCCGATCTCGACCTCGGCGATCCCGTCGCGATCGCCGCCAAGGTGGCGGAGCGGCCATGGGCGGCGATCGTCTCGGCGGGGGCCTATACGGCGGTCGACAAGGCGGAAAGCGATGTGGTGACGGCGTGGGCGGTCAACGCGCTCGCGCCCGCCGCGCTCGCCGCCGCGGCGCATGGTGCGGGTATCCCGATCGTCCATGTCTCGACCGATTACGTCTTCCCCGGCGACCGGGACGGCGAATGGGAGGTCGACGATGCCGTCGCGCCGCTGGGCGTCTATGGCGCGTCCAAGCTGGGCGGCGAACTGGCGGTGCGTACCGCCTGCCCGCGCCACGCGATCGTCCGCACCGCCTGGGTGGTGAGCGCGCACGGCAACAATTTCGTGAAGACGATGCTGCGCGTCGGTGCCGAGCGGCCGAGCCTGCGCGTGGTCGCCGACCAGCGCGGCAGCCCGACCAGCGCCGCCGATCTCGCCGCCGCGCTGGCGACGCTGACGGTGCGGCTGGCCGATGACCCGGCGGCGCCGACCGGCACCTATCATTTCTCGAACGCCGGCCCGACCGACTGGCATGGCTTCGCGGAGGAAATCTTCCGTCAGTCCGCCGCGCGTGGCGGCCCGTCACCGACGGTCGAGCCGATCACCACCGCGGACTATCCGACCCCCGCGACCAGACCCGCCAACTCGCTGCTCAGCCACCGCGCGATCGAGCGCGACCACGGCATCCGGCCGCGTGGCTGGCAGACCGCACTGGGCGACATCCTCGACGAATTATTGGGCGCACCCCATCAGGAGAAAACAGCGTGAAGGGCATCATCCTCGCCGGCGGCTCCGGCACGCGGCTCCATCCGGCGACACTGGCGATCAACAAGCAGTTGCTGCCGATCTACGACAAGCCGATGATCTATTACCCGCTGTCAGTGCTGATGCTGGCGGGTATTCGCGACATCCTCATCATCTCCAGCCCCGAATATATCGACAATTACCGCCGGATGTTCGGCGACGGATCGAACTGGGGCCTGACCATCCAGTATGCCGAACAGCCCAAACCCGAAGGGCTGGCGCAGGCATTCACGATCGGCGCGGACTTCATCGGTGACGACAATGTCGCGCTGGTGCTGGGCGACAACATCTTCTTCGGCGCGCACCTGACCGACCTGCTGGCAAGCGCCGTGGCGCGGACCGAGGGCGCGACCGTGTTCAGCTACCGCGTCGACGATCCCGAGCGTTACGGCGTGGTCGAACTGGCCGAGGGCGGCAAGGCGATCAGCCTGGAAGAAAAGCCCGAAAAGCCGAAGTCGAACCATGCGGTGACCGGGCTGTACTTCTACGACAACCGCGTCGTGCAATATGCCCGCGACCTGAAGCCATCGTCGCGCGGCGAACTGGAGATCACCGATCTCAACCGGATCTACATGGAAGCCGGCGATCTGTATGTCGAGCAGATGGGTCGCGGCTATGCCTGGCTGGACACCGGCACGCATGACTCGCTGCTGGAAGCGTCGGAGTTCGTCCGCACCATCCAGCATCGACAGGGCATCCAGGTCGCCTGCCTGGAAGAGATCGCCTACGAACAGAAGTTCATCACCGCCGATCAGGCCCGCGCCGCGGGTGAGCGCCTGAAGAAGACGGCCTATGGCCGGGCGATCCTGACGGCGGTCGACGGCTGATCGATCGATAGGCCGCCGGTCTGCGGATCGGCGGCCCATGCGGCACCGTTAGTTACCGGCGATGGGCCGGAATCGCGATCATCAGGGTGTCGCGGTTCCATCGTCGGTCGCGGCCGTGCATTCGCGTTGTGTCCTGACTTCGCTGTCGCCGTCCCGCCGGGTCAGGATCGACAGGATCCGGCATCCCCGGTCCGCCGGCCCCGCCACCACGAAGCCCCGTTCCGCGCCGTCCGTGCTGGTCCATTGCTGCATCGTACCGGTCCTGAGTGCCGCGGCGATGGCGGGCTGCATCGACTCCAGCCGCAGTGGCGCCTGGGCAGTGGCAGGCAGTATCCCGTCATCAATCGGTACGACCATCGCCGCCACCGGTGCTGGTGCGATGGGCTTTGCCACCACCGGCCGACGCGCGACCGTCCCTGCGGTGCCCGCTTGCGAATGGCGGTCGACCCGGAAGGGAATCATGTCCGGCACGGCGATGCTGACCAGATAATGCCCGGTCGCCGCCCGCGAGGCGTTCATCGCCAGCCCCAGCGTCGCCACGCCCGCGACAGAACCCAGCACGACCGCGACGGCCCCCGTCAGCGACCACCGCCGTCGCGGTGCCGTAGCGATCGCCGCCGCACGCGGCCGCGATACCGCGTAATGATCGACCCGCGTGAACGACAGCCGGCGCGATCCCGCCATCAGCGTCCACGAACGCTCGTGCCGCTGCATTTCGGGATCATGTGGATACGGCACTGGCAGCCACGCGGGGATATCGTCGTCCATCACCCGTCGATCCTACGTCGAACGCCGGATGAGACCAGCGAAAACGATCGGCCCGGACCACGGAAAAGGGCACCGTGGCGGTCGGCCACGATGCCCTTTCCCATCGTTCGCGTTCAGGCGAACACGATGCGGGTACGCCGCCGCCGTGCGCGCATCGACATGGCGACCATGCCGAACCCGGCCAGCATCATCAGCCAGGTCGCCGGTTCAGGCACCGCGAACACCAGATTGTCGACTTCCAGCGAGTTGGCGCCCGTGCTGAACCGGATCGCGCCGATCAGGCCGTCGTTGCCATCCGTGGTGTAGGTGACGCGGCGGTTCATGATCGGCGACGTGCCGTCACCGTTGGACGGGAACGGCGTCGTGAAATCGTCGCCGGAGAAGGACGCGATGATGGTGCCGCTGGTGTTCAGGATGTCGACGCCGTTATAATCGTCGATCGAACCGATATAGAAGCTGACCGAGTTATAGCCGCCGCTGGTCGATGTGATCGTCGCGTTGCCGTTCGCCTTGACCGCCAGATACTGCGATCCGTCGCTGAATGCCGGCTGCTGATATTGCAGCTCCAGCGATCCGGCCACCAGTTCCGAACTGCCCGTCAGCGGATAATCGGCCGCGAATCCCGCCGGGATCGCCGCGCTGTTGAAGTCGAATACGATGGATTCGCCCCCCGTCGTCGGCGCCGCGAACGTCGCCTCGCTGCCGAACTGCGAGATCAGCGTCGCCGCATTCGCCGGCACCGCCGCCGTAACGGCCAATGCCGCTACGGCCAGTCTTACGCTATGTACCATGTCTTCCTCTCCCGTTCCGTACTCGCACACGGCAGCCCCCTTTTTTACGTGGGATGGCTTGTCGTGTGGAAAGCCACCGATGTGGCCACGGCAAAGACAGAACAGGCATTAACCCTAAAGTAAACAAGTGGGGGGCTTCACTGCCCCGGTATCACAGTGTTTTTACAAGACATTTGTTGGTTGCCGATGATTCCGTCCCAATCCGGAACAGTGACGGGGCCGCTCTATATCAATTATCATGCCGGCCGATCACGCCGACGGATCAATAGGCAGACCGCGGAAACAGCACGGCCGCGACGGTGCGGGCCATGATGTACAGATCGAATCCGACCGACCAGTGATCGATATAGAACAGGTCGAACTCGACCCGTTTCAGCAGTTTTTCGTCGGTGTCCGTCTCGCCGCGCCAGCCATTGACCTGCGCCCAGCCGGTCATGCCGGGCTTCACCCGGTGGCGGGCGGCATATTTCTGGGTGGCCTCGCTGAACAGCACGCCCGCCACCTTGGTGGAGGGGGCGTGCGGTCGCGGGCCGACCAGCGACATGTTGCCGACGACGACGTTGATGAGCTGCGGCACCTCGTCGATGCTGGTCGCGCGAATGATGCGGCCGACGCGGGTGACGCGGGGATCGCCCTTCTGCGCCTGCCGCACCTCGTCATATTGCAGCATGTCGGTGCGCATCGACCGGAACTTCCAGATCCGGAACCGGCGATGGTTGAAGCCTTCGCGTTCCTGCTTGAAGAAGACCGGGCCAGGGCTGTCGAGCTTGATCGCCAGTGCCACCAGCGCCAGGAATGGCGCGGCGAAGAACAGGATGATCGATCCGATCAGCAGGTCCTCGGCGCGCTTCACGACCTGATCGACGCCGTTGATCGGGCGTTCGAACACCGTCATCAACGGCAGGTCGCCCAGCATCACCATCGACTGGCCCGCCATCGTGAACGACGACAGATCGGGCGCCAGCCGGATCAGCACCGGCAGCATCGCCAGCCGGCCGACCACGTTCTGCAGCTCCTCGTCGGTCGAGAACGGCATGGCGACGATCACCTGATCGACCCGCCCCGCCCGGATATCCGCCAGCAACTGCGCCACCCCGCCGCGGAACGGCGCGCAACCGCCCTCGTCGGCCACGACATGATCGTCGTAGCAGCCGACCAGATCGATCGTCAGCAGGCTGTTGGAGGCGATATAGCTCGCCAGCCGCCGTCCCTGCAGGTTCGATCCCAGGATCGCCACCCGCTCGTTGAAGACGCCGCGCCGCTTCAGCATCCGCAACGCCACCGTCTCGGCCCCGCGGATCAGCGTCAGCGTCACCGCCACCGACACGAACCAGAACACCGTCCATCCGCGCGAAAAGGATTCGGACGCCTTCAGGAAGAAGGCCAGCGTCAGCATCGCGACGCACGAGCCGATCCAGGCGGTCACCACCCGCGTCCAGCCCTGGCGCAGCGAGAAGCGCGTATCGATGTCGTAACAGCCGGTCAGTTCGGCGACCAGGGCATAGACGATCGCGCTCAGCCACGCGACGCGGACATATTCGTCCAGCGGCCGCAGATCGAAATCGACATAGGTCAGCCAGATGCCGAGCAGGCCGACGACGACGACGGCCAGCCCCTCCAGCAGACGCGCGGCGAGGCTGGACATCTCCAGCATCGCCGGCGTGCGACTGGCCCGGCGGTCCTCGCCATCTGGGCCGGTTCCGTTGCCGGAATCGAGAAGGGGCGTTGCGATCGGTTCGGTTCCCATGATTCAGCGGTTCGCTTCGTCTATCGATAACCGGTCATGATTGACAATTCCCGACATCATTCACGATCCGTCCTGATCCAACGACGCTCGCGGCGGAACACCGCCGCCAGCGACAGGCCAAGCTTCCACAGCACATAGCGGGGCACGTCGCGCCATCCCTGCAACATCGCCCCCTGCCCATGGGCGATCAGGGCGACGACGACCAGCAGCATCGCCGCCCCGGTCAACCCGCCCAGCAGGCAGAGCGCGACGAGGCCGCTGCCCATGACCAGCGCGACGCCCGCCAGCAGCAGGATCGCGACGATATCGAGCGCCAGCAGCGGCACCAGCGGCGGGGTGAGCAGATGCATCCCCAGCCAGATCATCGCCGGCCGGCCGCGCGTGATGCCCCGCCCGATCAGCGTGCCGGCATGATCGCCCGCGACCTGGAAGAAACCGGATTCCCAGCGGCGGCGCTGTACCGCCGTGCCGCGATCGTTGCTGGCGCTGCCCAGCACCACCGCAGCCGGATCGAACAGCGGCGGCCGGCCATCCAGCGTGGCGCGCACCCCCAGCATCAGATCCTCCGCGACATGCCCCGTCGCCAGCGGCAGCGCGGAAAAGATATCCCATGGAAACGCCATGCCCGATCCGGTCAGCAGCGCGGGCGCGCCCAGCCGCGCCGCGCCCAGCTGGCGTACCGCGTTCTTGACGTAGAAGGCCGCGGCGGAGAACCGCGCGGTGCTGGCATCGGTGTCGGTCAGCGCGATCGTATAGGAACCCTGCACCGGCACGCCGGCGGCGATCGCGCGTGCCGCCACGCTCGCCAGCGCGCCCGGCGCCGGCACCGTATCGGCATCGACGACGATCACGCAGGCGGGCGGATCGGCGGCCAGCGCGGCCCGCCCGTGATCGAGGGCGAAGCCCTTGCCGCGATTGACCGGATCGTGCCGTTCGATCACCCGCACGCCCGTCGCCCGCGCGACCGCGGCGGTATCGTCGGTGCAATTGTCGGCGACGACGAGGATCGCCATGCCCTCCGGCGCGCCCGCGCGCATCGCGTGCAGCACCGCGGCGATGCCGCGTTCCTCGTCATGCGCGGGCACCAGCACGACCGCCGATCGGGGATCGAACCCGGCGGCGGGTGACGGATGCGTCCGCCGCGGCATCGCGCCCAGCCCCGCCTCGACCACGAACACCGTGGTGGCGATCAGCAGCGGCGCGACGAGCAGCAGGCAGACGAGGTCGGCGATCGTCATGCGGTCTCCATATGCTTCAGCAGCGCCGCGGCGTTGGCATGCGCGTCGTGATGGGCGGCGACACGCCCCCGCCCCACCGCGCCCATCCGTTTCCGGATACCGGCATCGGTGGCCAGCGCCCCGGCCATCGCATCGGCCAGCGGGGCCGCAGCCCCCGCCGGAACGACCCAGCCGCATTGCTCGTCGACCAGTTCGGGGATGCCCGCCACCGCCGTGGTGACGACGGGCGTCCCCACCGCCAGCGATTCCATGATGACGACGGGCAACCCTTCGGCAAAGCTCGGCAGGACCATCGCGGTGGAGGCGCGCAGCTGCGCCGCGACATCGGCACCGCCACGGCTGCCGAGCAGCGCGACCTGACCCCCCAGCCCCAGCCGCTCGATCCCCCGTTCCAGTTCGTCGCGCAGCGGCCCGTCGCCGACCAGCGCGACGCGGGGCCGGATGCCCCGCTGCCCCAGCAGCGCCAGCGCCTCCAGCAGGATCGGCAGCCCCTTTTGCGGGGCCAGCCGCGCGATGCAGCAGAAGTCGAAATCGGGCTCTGCCACTCCCGCCGCCTCGTCGATCGCGGCGAGATCAACGCCGCAGCGCACCACCACGATCCGCGGCCACAACGCGACATCGACCCAGCGGCACAGCTGGCTGCGGCCGTAATCGCTGATCGCGACGACGAACCTGGCATCCGCGATCTTGCCCGCCAGATCGAGTTCGCGTGGCGCATCGAACTCGTCGGGGCCATGGACGGTGAAGCTGTACGGGATACCCGACAGCAGGTGCGCCATCCGTGCCACCGCCGCCGGATTGGTGCCGAAATGGGCGTGAAGATGGCGGACATCGGCGCGCTTCATCGCCGCCGCCAGCCAGCATGCCTCCGCCAGATAGGCGGCCCGCGCGACGAGGCCGCGCAGCGTCGACGGCGTCATCGTGCCGCCGGCGCGCCATGCCCGCCACGCCCGCCCCGGCCGGCCGATCGCGACGCATGCCGCGGTCAGGAGCAGCGGCAGCACCCGCCCCAGCACCACGGCGGTCCGCTCCCGCTCGGCCCGGTCGGCGGGGTCGGGCAGGTCGTCGGGCGCGGCGCGGATCGAGAAACGATGGACATGATGCCCCGCCGCCTCGATCCCGTCGATCTCGCGGCGGACGAAGGTATGGCTGACGGTGGGGTAGCGATTGACGAGATACGCGATATTCATGGCAAGCCGGATCGCCCCCGTTCCGCTCTGCGCCGAACAGCCAACGCGAGGAAAGGACAAAGACGATCACACGCCGCAGGTCAACGCCTTCTCGCTACGCCGCGCTTGCAAAGCCGGTCACGACATGGATTGAAGCGACGGACCGCCCGACGCCGGGCATCAGGGGAATGGCGGCACGCCGATGGACAGCATGATCGATCTCCCATCCGGCGCCGCCGTGCCGGACTGGTCGCGGGAAGCGAAGCGGCGGATGCAATGGTATCCCTCACGCTCGTTGCTGGCGGCGATCCGGTCTTATCAAACCACGCGCGGTCCGTTCGCCGGCCTGAAGCGGCGGCTGGCGATGGAGCGGCATCGCTTCTGGTCGATCGTGACCGGCGCCGATATTCCGATCGACGCGCGGATCGGCGGCGGCCTGTTGCTGCCGCACCCCAACGGCATCGTGATCTCCCCCGCCGCGACGATCGGCGTCAACTGCCTGCTGTTCCAGCAGGTGACGATCGGCGCGACCGAGGCGGGGACGCCGACCCTGGGCGATCACATCGATGTCGGCGCGGGCGCCAAGATCGTCGGACCGGTCACGATCGGCGATCGTGCCCGGATCGGGGCCAATGCGGTCGTCACGCGCGATGTGCCGGCGGGCGCGACGGTCGGCGGCATTCCCGCGCGCATCATCGGCGCGCGCGACTGATTACCGGCCGGCGATCGCCTTGAGGTGATCGATCCGGGCGGCGAAGGTCCGCTCGAAGCTGTGGTCGCGGCCGATCGCCGCCGCCGCGTCCGCCATCGCGGCCAGCCGGCCCCGATCGTCCGCCAGTACGGCGATCGCGCGGGCGGCGGCGGCGGGATCGTCCATCGCCACCGCGATGCCGACGTCACCCAGTGCCAGCACCCCGGCAAAGGCCGCATTGTCGTATCCGACGATCGGCACGCCGCAACTCAGCGTCTCCAGATAGGTGCAGGAGGGATCGTCCTGCCGGTGGCAGCACAGGAACAGGTCGACCCGCTCCTTCATCAGCGGCACCAGCACTGCGTCGAACGGCACCTTGCCGTGCAGCACGACCTGATCGCCCAGCCCCGCCGCCACGATCGCCTGCTGCATGGCGGGGCGCAGCACGCCGTCGCCATAGATATCCAGCGTGAAGGGGGTGCCCGCCCGGCGCAGCTCGACGGCGACGCGGACGAGATGATCGGCCCCCTTCATCGTCTCCAGCCGCCCCGAGAACACGATGCGTAGCGGCTTGCCCGTTCGCATCGCCCGCTGCTTGGCGTCCAGCGCGGTGGCCGCGATCTGCTGGTCATCGGTCAGCCGGCTGTCGAAATAGCGCAGGATCGACGGGCTCGACCGGCGATAGGCATCGTATCCCGGCTGGCCATTCGCCTGAAGCCCGGCCGATCCGGCGAAGGCACGACGGCGACGGCGCTCGGTCAGGATCGTCCAGACTGCGTTCTTCAGCGCCGCCAGCGAACGGCCCTGTTCGATCGCGATGATGCGCAGCCGCGTCTTCAGCGTGTATTCGATGATGAACACCACCGGTGCGTCGGTCAGGCCGGGCACCGGCAGGTCGCGGTGATTGTCGCCCGCCGCCAGCACCACCGCCGCGTCGCGGGTCAGCGCGCCGATCCCGGTCGCATCGGGATCGATGAACGCGACCTCGAACGGCAGATCGGCGGCGGCATAGTCGCGCCCGAACGCGATCTGCGCCGGATCGCCCGCCCGGATCACGCAGCGGACCGGCCCACCCCACAATCTGGCATAGAGCGCCAGTCCCTCCACCATCTTGATGTCGAGGAAGAAGCCGTCGCCCCGCGCCGCCGCCGGCACGCTGGGCATCACCACCAATACGTCGCGCATGGTCATTGGCCCGCCTCCGTCGCGTTTCGCCGCAGGCGGATCGTCGCCGGCACGCCGATCGCCAGCGCGCCCGCCGGCACGTCGGCCAGCACGACCGCATTGGCACCGATCGCCGCCCCCGCGCCGATCGTCACCCGCCCCAGGATCACCGCGCCGGCGCCCAGCTGGACATCGGCCATCAGGATCGGCGCCTCGTCCGGACGTTCGACCGTGCGCACCCCCAGCGTGCAGTTCTGCCGGATGATGCAGCGGTCGCCGATCCGGGTCGCGCCATGGATCACGATGCCGCCCTGATGCTCGATCACCACGCCCTGCCCCACCTCAGCGGTATAGGGCAGTTCGATCCCATAGACGTTGCGGCAATAGCGGAACGCCCAGCGATAGATCATCGACAGGGGCGCGCGCAGCAGCGGCGACCGCACCGTCATCCGCCACACCCCGAACCGGTGCGCCGCCAGCGCCCGCAGGCCGGGGCGTGTCCAGTCCGATCCGTTGGCGCGCCAGTCCGCCCGCCATTGCCGCCGGAGTTCACCGATGCTCATGCCTGCCGCGCTTCCGGACCCTTGTATTCGATCAGCGCACCGCGCCGTCCGCTCAGTCGACGCCAGTGGAACCGGGCGGCGCCCTTGGCCTGCGCGAACTTGCCGACCACCAGATGCACCGCCAGCGACCGCGCGAAAGCGGGGCTCACCCCCGGCTCGCGCGCCTTGCGCCGGGCGATGCGGACGATCTGCACCGGATAGAGCAGCAGGAGCAGCGCCCCCGCCCACCAGCCGACCAGCACCGCCGCCGCCACGGCCAGCAGCGGCAGCGCCACGCCCCAGGCGATCGTGCTGCGCACCTCGCGGCGCCAGTGCGGATCGCCGGCGCGGCCATGCCGCCACGCCAGTTCGGCGAAGGCGTGGCCGCTCCGCTCGGTCCGCCGCCACCATTGCCCGAAACGGGTCATCGCCGCGTCATGACGCGTCATCTCCGCGTCGATCCGCCTGATCCGCCAGCCCCGCTCCCGCAGCCGCTGGCACAGGTCGGGCTCCTCGCCGGCGATATAGTCGGGATTATAGCCACCGGCCTGATCCAGTGCCGCCCGCCGGAACAGCGCGTCGCCGCCACACGACATCGCCTCGCCCACCGGCACGTCCCATTCGTCGTCGCACATGCGGTTATAGGCGCTGGCCTCCGGAAACCGTTCGCGTCGGCGGCCGAACACCACCGCCAGTCCGGGATCGGCACGCAGCGTCGCGGCCGCCCGGTCGAGCCAACCGGCATCCAGTTCGCAATCGCCATCCACCATCTGCACGAAGGCCACGTCGCGATCCGCCAAGGTGGCCAGCCCGGCGTTGCGCGCCAGCGCGGCCGTGAACCGGGTCGCAGGCGGCAAGGTGACGACGGTCACTCCCTGTGCCTCGGCAAAGGCGACGCTGCCATCGGTCGACCCCGAATCGACATAGACGCGCGGCGCCTCCGGAGGCAGCGAGCGCAGGCAGGCCTTCAGCCGCTCTCCCTCGTTGCGGCCGATGGCGATGATGGCGACGTCGCTCACGAATGATCCTTCCACGCAGGCGGCCGATCGACCGGCCCATCCCAGCGACCGACCGCCGCCTCCCGGTCGAACCCGACGGCACCCAGTCCGTTGCGGATCAGGTCGCGCCATTCGCCCGGCGCGTGCGCGCTGTCCCGGCCGAGCCCCGCGATCTCCCGCAACCGCCAGATGCCGAATCCCGCCAGCCATGCCAGCCCCGACAGTCGCGCCCATCCCGGCCCATAGGCGCGGGCGAAGAAGCGCCGGCGCGACCGGAACCAGTAATCCGGCAGCTTGCGCTGCGCGCTCGCACCATCGACCACGCCGGTGGCGGCGCCCCCGATATGCCGCACCCGGCTGGCCGGGACGAACAGCGCGCGCCAGCCGGCGGCATGAAGGCGGTGCATCAGTTCCACCTCCTCGAAATACAGGAAGAACCCCTCGTCGAACAATCCGCAGGCGCGCAGGGCCTCCGCGCGCAGCAGCACGCTGGCGCCGGTCACCCAGTCGGCCTCGACGATGTCGTCGCCCTGCGCCTCGACGTTGATCGGCGCGACGCGGAGCAGCCGATCGAGCAGCGGCGTCCCCGCCCCGCGCAGGAATTCGCGCGCGATGGTGGGAAAGCGAAAGGCGGAGCCCAGCCGCCGCCCGTCATGGTCGATCAGCAGGCTGCCCGCCGATCCCGCGTCCGGCCGGGCATCCAGCGCCGCGACCAGCCGGGCCAGCGCGCCGGGCTCCACCTCGGCATCGGGATTGAGCAGATGGATATAGGCGGGCGGTGCCTCGTCGGCCAAAGCCCGGCGGATCGCCTGATTATTGGCCCAGCCGAACCCGCCGTTGAGCGAAAGCGGCAGGAACGACACCCAGTCGCCAAGCGCCGGTTCGGCCACCGCCGCCGCCAGCCGACCGGCCGATCCGTCGTCCGAACCGCCATCGACCAGGATCACCCGCAACCCCGGCACCGCCTCCCGCTCCCCCGCCAGCGCGGCCAGACAGGCAAGCGACAGGTCGGGCGTGCGGTAATTGACGATCACCACGGTGACCCGCGAGGCGGTCGTCGGGGTGGTCGTTCCGTCAGGGGACTTGATCGTCGATGGTCCGGTCGGCTCTAGCACATCTTACCCCCAATCGCCCGCGGACCCGTGACAGGGGGATGGGGCGATCTTCCCGTGGCGGCCTGCTGCCACGTCGTCAAACCCAAGTGAAGAAGATTCACGTGCCTGCCACATCGGGCGCGACGTTGGAACCCCGCTCTTCGGGCCAGTCTTCCCGTTAATATACATTGAAGCCCATGAGGCTTCACGGTAACTGATTGCCATGCAAACGGTCGTCAAACGAGAAAATCTCTCCATCGTGCAAGCACTTCGTGGCATAGCTGCCCTTTGGGTAGTCTTGTTTCACGCGAATGAGGGTGGGCATATACCATCCCTGCGACAAGCGCTGCCCGATCCGGTCGGATCACTTGTATTTGACGCGGGCCATTTCGGCGTCGCCATATTCTTCGCGTTGAGCGGCTTCGTCATATCTTACGGCCTGGACCGGTCTCGCGCGACGCTGGGATTTTTCGGGACCTTCATTATCCGAAGGTCGATCAGGCTCGATCCACCCTATTGGGCATCGATGCTACTATCCGTTGCCTTGATCGCCGTATCGGGGCTGGTGAAACACGAGGATTTCACGCTACCGGACTTTAGCTCGGTGTTGGCCCATCTGTTTTATTTACAGGTGATCTTGGACAAGCCCGAGATAAACAGCGTTTACTGGACGCTGACATACGAGGTACAGTTCTACCTGTTTTTCGTCGGTGCGATCGTCGCCCGATTTTACCTGAAACATGCTGTCGATACGGCGATATATATCGTCATCGATATCGCCCTGTTCCTGTGTGCGATATCGGCGGCGCTGGGATATTTCGAAAACGTCCATCCAGGGCTGTTCCTTCCCCTGTGGTCCAGCTTCTATATCGGCGTGCTGGCCCACACCGCCACCTTGTCGAAGCGGACGATCTTGGCCTTTATCGCCTTGTTCGTCGCCATGCTGTTCAACGGCGAATTCTCCATCGTAAGCGCCTTCACCGGGGCGTTTCTGCTGATGGCCATGATGTCGGGCTGGGCGAAGAATGGGATGAACTGGCGATGGCTGCAGTTCCTGGGTGGCATATCCTACAGCCTTTATCTCGTACACAATCCGGTGACCGGCGCCGTAAGCTTCGTGCTGAACCGGATACCGGTGCATGGGACGATCACCGATCTGGTCAAGCTGGTCATGATCGTCGCATCTTCTGTCATAGCCGCGTATATATTCTGGTTTGTCATCGAGAAAAGAACCCATGACATTGCCAGATCGATCACGACGACCGGTTCGGCCCTGCCATGGCAGAAACGCAAAGTGCGCCGTGATTGATATCACGGCGCACTCTACCTGGGTCGACGGGATCAGCGCCTTACCGAACCTGGCCGACGGACCGGATTATTTCCGACCCAGGGCGATGGCGGCGCGTCGCTTGGGCGTTTCGCTGAGGGGCTGTCCGGAATATTCGCGCAGGCCCCAGGCGCCGAAGCTGCTGATGGGGCTGGTGCTCGAATACAGCGTCAGCGTGTCGTTGAACCGCGTCTTCCAGTCGGTGATGTAGTTCGTGTAGATGTCGTACATCAGGTTCGACCGGTTGAGCCCACCGATACGGGTCAGGCCCCCCGTCTCCAGCAGATGCTGTCCCGCCTCATAGGCGATGTAGCGCTTGCCGTACTTCTTCGCCCAGGCGGCGTTGGCCTCGCCCTCGTTGGCCAGCGTCTTTTTGGCCTCGCCGGCCAGATCGGACAGCAGCAGGGCGGTGTTGGTCTGGTTGGTGCGCACGCCCTCGAAGAAGGAGTGACCGAAGTACGGCGCGGTCGCCAGCGCGTCGATATTGTCCGCCAGCCCCGGGGCGGTCATCACGATCTCCGCGGTCCACGGATTGCCGTGCTGCGTCGCGGCCACCCGGACCAGCTGGCCCGGACGGTCGGCGAACACCTTCGCCCAGATCCGCATCACCTCGCCGGTGCGCTGCGCATAGCGGCGCAGGTTGGCGATGAACCCGTTGTCCGACAGCTTGCGCGCCAGCCCCTCC
>NZ_JACYUG010000002.1 GCF_014841615.1 Sphingomonas sp. CFBP 8760
CGAAGAAAGAAACATCACGGCAAAAGGGGGCGCAAGCGCCCCCCTCCGCCCTCAGAAATCCAGACGCGCGGTCGCAGAGATCGCGCGGCCGTTGAGCAACCGGCCGCGGACGATGCCGCTGGCGGGAATGCGATCCTCGTCGATCGAGGTCAGTGCCCGCGTATCGAACACGTTGGTGGCGTTCAGCGACAATAGCAGCCGTTCGGTCGGACGGAGCTGCACGAAGGCGTTGGTCGTGACATAGCCCGGCATCTTCAGCAGGTTGACATCCTGCGAATAGCTGTCGGTGGTGCCAATGAACACGGCCCCCACTGCGAAACGATCGTTGCTGATCTGCGGCGTCGCCTGGAAGATCAGGCTGGCCTGATGACGCGGGGTGTTGCCGTCGACCGCCGGGTTCACCCGGTCACGGACGATCTCGGCGTCGGTCCAGGTCGCCCCGCCGGTCAGGCTGAACAGACCGTGGCGGATGCCACCTTCGAACTCCAGTCCCGTGGCACGGTAGTCGCGTGCGATGACGGCGCCGGTCGAGGTGTTGATGTTCGAATCCTGCGCGTCGACATGAAAACCGGTCAGGTTCAGCGTCAGGTCCGCCCGGCGGAACTTCACGCCGAGTTCGGCCTGCTTGACGGGATCGTAGGAAGCCGATGGGATCAGCAACCGGCCGGTTGCATTGTCGATCACCGCGCCGAACGTGATCCGGTCGGCATTGGCGCGGGCGCCGCGGCTGTAGCGGCCGAACACCGCGAACGGCTCCGACACGCGGAAGTTGATGCCCGCCGAGTAGGACAGATAGTGATAGTCGTAATCGACCAGACCGGGCGCGCCGATCGGGGTCACGCCGACGCGCTGCTCGGGCGGCGAGATCAGCCCGTTCCCGTCAATGTCACGCGCGACCTGCCCGACCCGGCCATTGCCCAGTTCGACCCCGAACACCTGCCCGCTGGCGCTGCCATAATCGTAGCGCAAGCTGCCGCCGATCGACACGCGACCGATCCGGTAGTTCGCGGAGGCGAACGGCGCGTTCACCGTATAGGCCAGCCGCAACGTGCGGCGCTGCGTGCCCGACAACGGGTTATAGGCGTAGATGCCGTTCGCGGTTCGCGCCGCCCCGGTGCTGTCGAAGACGTTGAGCAACTCGGCATCCCCGCCGCCCCGGATTTCAGACACCGCGACGCCGTACAGGATCGACGTGTCGATGGTCTGGCGCGCGGCATAGAAGCCCGCCGTGGTCGTCAGGCTGGCCTCGCCCAGTTCCCATACCCGGCTGGCCCGGATGTCGTTGGTGACGTTGCCGACATCCTGCTGCCGCCGGTCGCGGATGTTGTAGATGCCGATCAGGCCGTTGCCGTTCAGCGTCGTCGGGTCGGCAACCGCCTGTCCCGCATTGGCGCCCGTTGCGTAGCGGAAGCTGCCACCGGTGGCACCGAGCCGCGTCAGCGCGGCGACCGGGGTCAGCATCAGGCTGCTGAACGGCCCGATCAGCCCGCCCGATCGTTCCGCGTACCGAAACCGTTCCATGATCGTCCAGCCCGCCAGCGTGAACTGGCCCTCCACGCCGAAGGCCTGCTCCTTGACCCGGTGGCCGTTGCGGATGTCCTCCAGGATCGGCTGGTTGTTCTCGTCGAGCAACGTCACCGACTGGAGGGCGCGGGTCGACAGCGTATCCTTGGTCGGATCGAAACCGGGCACCGCGCTCAACTTCGGATCGGCATCGGTACCGGTCACGCGCAGCGGCACCGAATCATAGAAGGGCGAACGATCGTCGAGATATTTGCCGTACAGCCGGATATAGCCACCGGTGAATTCCCTAGTGACATTGGCCTTGATCTGGCCGCCACGTTGCCCGTCGAAGCCGATCCGGCGGGGGCCTTCGCCCTGCCGGTAGAAGCCGCCGACATGAAAGCGCAGATTGCTGGTCAGCCGGCCGCCATAATCGAAATCGGCACGATACTGGTCGAAGTCGAAACCTGCGGTCAGCGCCACCGCGCCACCCTCGCGTTCGCCGGTCTTCGAGATGAAGTTGATGATCCCGCCCGGCGAGTTGGAGGCGAAGGTGGAGGCGGAGCCACCCCGGATCGCCTCCACCTGGGCCAGATTGAGATCGACGCGCACGAAGCTGTCCGAGCTCGCCCCGACAATGTCGCCGAATTCCATCACCGGCAGGCCGTCTTCCTGCAACTGCACGAACTTCGCGCCGGAAGACGACAGCGGCAGGCCCCGGATCGTGATGTTGGCGATGCTTTCGCCGTTGGGCGCTTCGGCCAGAATGCCGGGAATATCGCGGAGCAGCTCGCCGACCGAACGTGGCGCGAGCTTGGCGATCTCCGCCTCGCGCAACACGCTGGTCGAGGTGGCGCTATCCAGCCGGTCGCGCCCCTTGGCGACGCCGGTGGTGACGACATCGGCCCCCTGCGGAGCCTGTGCCGGCACCGGTGCCGCTGGTATCGCCGGTGTGTCGGGTGTCGCCGACGCCGCAACCGGCATCATCAGCGCGATCGGCGCCACGGTCAGCAAAGCATTGCACTTCATCAAGAAATCCACCCCCAAAAAACGGCTTTTGCTGTTTATAGGACGCGGTACCGGGCGCGGGTCGAACATCCCGGATTCAGGATGGGCGCTGAAGCGCAATTTATCTTTTCGTTGGTTTACAGATCGTCAGCCCAATACCGGGCCTATGACCGCAAATCGGGCATCGGGCTGCCGCAATATGTCGTCATGATATGAAAAAGGGCGCGGAGGCTGTCGCCTCCACGCCCTTTCCCGTCGTATGGTTCGTGCCGTTTACTCGGCAGCGACGCCCTTGGCAGGACGCGTATCGCGGCGTTCCGCGATCCGCGCCGACTTGCCGGTACGACCACGCAGATAATAGAGCTTTGCGCGACGCACGGCGCCCTTTCGGACGACGTCGATCGAATCGATGTTCGGCGAATACAGCGGGAAGACGCGCTCGACGCCCTCACCGAACGAAATCTTGCGGACGGTGAACGAGGAACCCATGCCCTTGTTCGACCGGGCGATGCACACGCCTTCATAGGCCTGCACGCGGGTACGCTCGCCTTCGACCACCTTCACGCCGACCTTCAGCGTATCGCCGGGGCGGAACTCGGGGATCGCGCGCTTGGCGGTGAGCTTCTCGATCTGCTCGGCTTCGATCTGCTGGATAATGTTCATCGCATCAGTCCTTGTCACGCCGCGCGCCAGAGGGAGGCTGAACCCGAGCGCCCTCATGGCGCTCCCAAAGGTCCGGCCTCCGTAGCCGTGTATCGGTCTCGGCCATCGACTTTCGCCAAGCCGCGATCCTCGCATGATCCCCCGATCGCAGCACTTCGGGGATCGTGCGCCCTTCCCATTCAAATGGTCGGGTATAGTGTGGATACTCGAGCAGCCCCTGTTCGAAGCTTTCGTCATCCCCACTTGAAGCTGCGCCCATTACGCCGGGAAGCAGCCGGACGCAAGCGTCCAGCAATACCAGCGCCCCCATCTCGCCGCCCGACAGGACATAATCGCCGATCGACACCGGTTCGACCGCGCGACCCTCGAACAACCGCTCGTCGAATCCTTCGAACCGGCCGCACAGCAAGGTCAAGCCGGGGCCGGTGGCCAGTTGCCTGACCCGTTCCTGGGTCAGCGGTGCGCCGCGGGGGGTCAGGGCCAGCACAGGGAGGCCGGGTGCCATGGCCGCAGCGTGATCGACCGCGCGGGCCAACACGTCGGCGCGCAGCACCATGCCCGCCCCCCCGCCGGCGGGCGTATCGTCGACCGAGCGATGCCGATCGGTGGCGAAGTCGCGCAACTGGATCGCGTCGCACCGCCATCGTTCCTCACGCAGCGCACGGCCGGCGAGCGATTGACCTAGCGGTCCGGGGAACATGTCGGGATAAAGGGTGATTATCTGGGCGATGAACATGACCACCCCCCTTCCCCCCGCCGCACGCCCTGCGCAAGGGGTGGACGATTGCATCATCATCGGTGCCGGTCCCGCCGGGCTGACGGCAGCGATCTATCTCGCGCGGTTCCTGCTCACCATCCGGCTGTTCGATTCGGGTGACAGCCGCGCGGCCTGGATACCGCGGACGCATAATCATGCCGGCTATCCCGATGGCATTGCCGGCATCGAATTGCTCCGGCGGATGCGGGAACAGGCGGAACGGTTCGGCGCAGTCCGGGAAGAGGCCAAGGTAACCGCGATCGAATGCGATGGCGAGGAATTCATCGTCCATCTCGGCGATCACACCGCCCGCGCCCGATCGGTGCTGCTCGCCACCGGCGTGGTCAACAATCGCCCGGCGATGGAGGCCGGGCTTCACCGCCGGGCGCTGGCCGAAGGGCTGCTACGCTATTGTCCGATCTGCGACGGTTACGAAGTGACCGACAAGCGGGTCGGCGTGATCGGCAAGGGTCGGCACGGGATGAAGGAAGCCCTGTTCCTGCGTAGCTATACGCGCGACGTGACGCTGGTCAGTCCGGATGCCGAAACGGATCTGGATGCCGAATGCGAGGCGGCGCTGGACGCGGCGGGCGTGGCGCGGGTCAGTGGCCCCTGCGGCGGTTTCGCGATCGAGGAACGGCAATTCGCCTTCGACACCGCCAATGGGCGGGTGGCGTTCGACAGCGTCTATCCGGCGATGGGATCGGTGATCCGCTCCGAACTGGCGGTCGCGGCGGGTGCGCGAGCGACGGACGAGGGATGCCTGGAGGTGGACGATCACCAGCGAACCTCGATTCCCGGCCTGTTCGCCGCAGGCGACGTGGTGAAGGGGCTGGACCAGATCAGCCACGCGATGGGCGAGGCGGGCGTGGCCGCCACCACGATCCGCAATCTGCTGGCGGAAAGACAGCCGATCCGGCGATAGAACCTATTCGACGAAGGCGGGATCGACCACCATCCGTTCGAACGACCAGTCCGGCACCGCCTCCGACCGCATCGGCACCATGAAGCGCTTGCCGGTCGGGCGTTCGATCTCGATCACGTCACCCGCGCCGAAATTGTCGATCGCCACCACCTGCCCCAATGGATCGCCATCCGGCGTCACCACTGGCAGGCCGATCAGGTCGGTGTGGTAATATTCGCCTTCGCCCAGTGGCGGTAGCGCCGATCGCGGCACCGTCAAGGCGGTGCCGCGCAACGCTTCGGCAGCGGTACGATCCGGCACCTGCGCGAACCGCACGATCGCGCCGTTGCCACCATGCCGGAGCGAGGTGAGCGTCAGCGCACCGTCGTTGAACGAGCGGTAACCATCCAGATTCCCGGCGAAGACCTTCAGACGGACCTCGCCCGCCACGCCATGTGCACCGATCACGGCGGCCAGTGTGACGGGTGGGTCGTTCTTCATGCGATCATCCTTGGGGGGAGCCATCGTCCTCCGAGGGACTGTCGTCGGCGCCTTCGGCCGGATCGTTGGCCGACACGCCCTGATTGGTCGCGTCTTCCAGATCGTCAGGCGTGGTGCGGGGGTCCGGCAGGGAACCGGGCCGGGATTCGGGATCGTGGGTCATCATGCACTCCTTCGACTGATCCAGCCTAGGCAACGCATGACGACCCCATCCGCTGCTTATGCTTCTGCGGTGGTTTCCGCTTCGGCATCCGCCACCGGTTCGGCCGGCGTCGCAGCGGCGGCAGCAGCGGCTTCTTCCTGCGCCTTCAGCTTCTCGGCCCGCTCCTCGGCGCGCTCGGTCGCCTTCTCGCCCGGCTTGCCCTTGCTGGGGTTGTTGCGCGCGGTGCGCTCACGCACGCCGGCGAGGTCCAGGAAGCGCGCGACGCGATCGGTCGGCTGCGCGCCGTTCGACAGCCAGTACTTGGCGCGATCGGCGTCGAGCACGACACGGTTCTCCGCGTCCTTGGCGAGCAGCGGGTTGTAGTTGCCGATCTTCTCGATGAACTTGCCGTCGCGGGGCGAGCGCGCATCGGCCACGACGATGCGGTAGTACGGACGCTTCTTGGAGCCGCCACGCGACAGACGAATGCTGAGTGCCATGATATATTTCCTGTAGGTTGTGGTTTGGTATTCAGTCGGAGCCGGCCGGAACCGGCATCGTCATTTCTTCTTGATGAGGTTTTCGAAACCGGGAGGAAGTTTCGGCATCCCGTCGGGGCCGGCCGGGCCGCCGAGTCCTGGCAGGCCACCGCCCGCCTTCTGCATCAGGTCGCCCATGCCGGGGCCGCCGATCGCATTGCCGAGACCGCCCATGCCGCCCCCCATGCCGCCCTTGCCCAGCATCGCCATCATGCCCTTGATCCCGCCCATCTTCTTGATCTTCTTCATGGCGGTGGACATTTCCTGATGCATCTTCAGGAGCTTGTTGACGTCCTGCACCGTGGTGCCAGACCCCTTGGCAATGCGGATCTTGCGCTTGGCATTGATGAGTTCGGGCTTGTTGCGCTCCTTGACCGTCATCGATCCGATCATCGCATCCATGTGGATCAGGATCTTGTCGCCGCCGGCCTGCTGAAGCGCACCCTGCGCCTTCTTCATGCCGGGCATCATCCCCGCCAGTGCACCGAGCCCGCCCATGCGCCGCATCTGCGCCAGCTGGCCGCGCAGGTCGTTCATGTCGAACTGACCCTTGGCCATCTTCATGGCCATCCGCTCGGCGTCTTCCTGCTGGATCGACTCGGCGGCGCGCTCGACCAGCGACACGACGTCGCCCATGCCGAGGATGCGACCCGCAACGCGTTCCGGGTGGAAGGCTTCCAGCGCGTCCAGCTTTTCGCCGGTGCCGGCGAACTTGATCGGCTTGCCGGTGACGGCGCGCATGGACAATGCCGCACCGCCGCGCGCATCGCCGTCCATCCGGGTCAGCACGACGCCGGTCAGCGGCACCTGATCCGAGAAGTTCTGCGCGACGTTGACCGCGTCCTGTCCGGTCAGCGCATCGACGACGAGCAGGATTTCCTGCGGCCGGGCGATATCCGCCACCGCCTTCATCTCGTCCATCAGCGCCTGATCGACGTGCAGACGACCGGCGGTGTCGAGCATCAGCACGTCGAAGCCCTGCAGCTTCGCCGCCTGCATCGCGCGCCGCGCGATCTCCACCGGTTGCTGCCCGGCGATGATCGGCAGCGTCGCGACCTCCACCTGCGTGCCCAGCGTCGCCAGTTGCTCCTGTGCATTGGGACGATTGACGTCGAGCGACGCCATCAGCACCTTCTTGCGATCACGACCGGACAGACGCTTGGCGATCTTGGCGGTCGTCGTGGTCTTGCCCGAGCCCTGAAGCCCGACCATCATCACCACCGCGGGCGGCGCCACGTCGAGCAACAGGTCGCTCTCGTCCGCGCCCAGCATCGCGATCAGCGCGTCGTGGACGATCTTGACGACCTGCTGACCCGGCGTGACCGAGCGCAGTACGTTCTGGCCGATCGCCTGTTCGGTCGCCTTCTCGACGAAATCGCGCGCGACGGGCAATGCCACGTCGGCTTCGAGCAGCGCGACCCGCACCTCGCGCATCGCGGCGCGAACATCGGCTTCGGTCAGCGCACCACGGCCACGCAGGCGATCGAAGACGCCGCCAAGCCGGTCGCTCAGACTTTCAAACATGGCCTCGACAACCCCGACTGGCGCCAAACGCAAAAGCGCCGGCGGGCGAAACCTCGCCGGCCAGCGGGCACGCCGCACCGGGGCGGTCGTGCTTCTCTCAAGCGTCCGACTGAACGAACGTGCGGGGGCTGTTACAGGAACATGGGTGTGTTAGCAACCATGCAGGTCACCAGCCGCCGCCGGTCTCCGCCAGATACGCCTGTTCCTCGGGCGTGGTATCCCGTCCCAACGCCGCGTTGCGCCCCGGAAAGCGGCCGAATCGACCGAATACCGCACGATGGTCGCGCGCGAAGGCGGCGTTTTCCTCGATCCCCAGCGCCTCGAACGTCGCCACGCTCTTGTCCTGCAACGCCTCATCCTCGGCGTGCATCAGCGGCATGTAGAGGAACACCCGCCGCGCCGGCGGCATCGCCCGGTCATAGCCGCGCTCGATCGCCTCCAGCGTCAGGCCGACCGCCAGCGCGTCCGCCGCGAACGCCTGCGCCTGACCACGATGGAGATTGCGGGAAAACTGGTCGAGCACGATGATCGCCGCCAGCATCGTATCGGGATCGTCATGCCAGCCCGCCGCCTCGCCCGCCAGCAGGTCGTGGTTCAATCGGCCGAAGCGATCGGCGATCGTCCGGTCGAGCGCATCGTCGCGCCTGAATTGTGCTTCCTTCGACAGCCCGAACCAGAAGTCGAGCACTTCGCGTGCCTGCGCGTGGACTTGCGCGTCGTCCGTCCCTAGATCGCCCGTCATGTCGTCTCCCCCTGCGGCCGAGGTCGTGAGCCTCGGATGCCGCCTCAACATCGCCGAAAGCGAAACCATCCGCGCGTTGATCGTGGGGCGGGACATGGTTGTCGTCAACAGTTGCGCGGTGACCAACGAGGCGGTGAAGCAGACCCGCGCCGCGATCCGCCGCGCCCGCCGCGACCGGCCGGAAGCGGAGATCGTGGTCACCGGTTGCGCGGCGGCGATCGATCCGGCGGGGTTCGCCGCGATGCCGGAGGTGACGCGGGTGGTCGCGAACGATGCCAAGCTGGCCCCGGCCAGCTGGGGCCT
This sequence comes from Sphingomonas sp. CFBP 8760, assembly GCF_014841615.1. Lineage (GTDB taxonomy): Bacteria > Pseudomonadota > Alphaproteobacteria > Sphingomonadales > Sphingomonadaceae > Sphingomonas. The sequence continues at coordinate 8,587 of NZ_JACYUG010000002.1, forward strand.
GTCCACCCCCCTGCCCGCTACCCTGTTCACCGGCCACGCCCGCGCGTTCGTCGAGGTGCAGAACGGCTGCGACCATGCCTGCACCTTCTGCATCATCCCGCAGGGTCGCGGCGCCAGCCGATCGATCCCCGCCGGCGCGGTGGTGGATCGGATCGCGGCGCTGGTCGATGCCGGCCACCGGGAGGTGGTGCTGACCGGGGTCGACGTGACCAGCTATGGTCACGACCTGCCCGGCGCACCGATGCTGGGATCGCTGGTGGAACGCATCCTGCGCGGCGTGCCCGAGCTGGAGCGGTTGCGGCTGTCCTCGCTCGATTCGGTCGAGATCGACGATCGGCTGTTCGACCTCGTCACCGGCGAGGCACGGGTGATGCCGCACCTGCATCTGTCGCTACAGGCAGGCAACGACCTGATCCTGAAGCGGATGAAGCGCCGCCACTCACGTGCCCAGGCGGTGGCGCTGGTCGAGCGGTTGAAGGCAACGCGCCCGGCCATCGCGATCGGGGCGGACCTGATCGCCGGCTTCCCGACCGAGGACGAGGCGATGTTCGCCGATACGCTCGCGATCGTCGCCGATTGCGCCATCGTCCACGCCCATATCTTCCCCTATTCGCCGCGCACCGGCACGCCCGCCGCACGGATGCCGCAGGTCGATCCCGTCATCCGTCGCGACCGCGCCGCCCGGCTGCGCGCGGCGGCAGCGATCCAGCGACGCGACGGGCTGGCGGCGCAGATCGGTGCCACCGCATCTGTCTTGGTCGAGCGCCCCGGCACGCACGGCCACGCCGCCGACTTCGCCGACGTCCACCTGTCCACGCCCGCCGAACCCGGCACCATCGTCTCCGCCACCATCACCGGCGCCACCGACACCCATCTCATCGGAACCACTGTATGAGCACGACACCCTCCTGGCACGACAAGCTGCTCGGCGGCTTCCGGCGAACCTCCGACCGGCTGGTCGGTAACCTCGCCGGTCTCGGCACCGCCCGCCTCGACACGGAAACGCTCGACGAGGTCGAGGAAGCGCTGATCGCCTCCGATCTCGGCCCCGAAACCGCGGGCCATATCCGCAACCGGCTGGCCGAGGGCAGTTTCGAACGGAACATGGAAGACCTCGGCATCCGCCTCGTCGTGGCCGAGGAGGTGGAGAAGGCACTGGCCAAGGTCGCCACTCCGCTGGAGATCGACGCCTTTCCCCGGCCGCAGGTGATCCTGGTCATCGGCGTCAACGGATCGGGCAAGACGACGACGATCGCCAAGCTGGCGCATCTGTTTATGGAACAGGATTACGGCGTGATGCTGGCGGCGGGCGACACGTTCCGCGCCGCCGCGATCGGCCAGTTGCGCACCTGGGCGGACCGGGTCGGCGTGCCGATCGTGACCGGCAAGGAAGGCGGCGACGCGGCGGGTATCGTCTACGAAGCGGTGAAGCAGGCGACCGCGACCGGCATCGACGTGCTCATCGTCGACACCGCCGGCCGACTTCAGAACAAGCGCGAACTGATGGACGAACTGTCCAAGATCCGGCGCGTGCTCGGCCGCCTGAACCCGGAGGCGCCGCACGACGTGGTGCTGGTGCTGGATGCCACCACCGGCCAGAACGCCCTCAACCAGATCGAGGTGTTCAAGGATGTCGCCGGTGTCACCGGCCTCGTGATGACCAAGCTGGACGGCACCGCGCGCGGCGGCGTGCTGGTGGCGGCGGCGGAACGGTTCGGCCTGCCGATCCACGCGATCGGCATCGGCGAGGGGATGACCGACCTGCGCCCGTTCGATGCCAACGAGGTCAGCCGGATCATCGCCGGTGTCGAGGGGGTGCGGAAGTGACCATCGGCCGCGACATCTATACTGACGCCGCCGCCGGAGTCGCGGAACTGGAAAAGGGGAAACCCGGCATCCGGATGGCGGTGGACTATGGGCCGCTGCTGGTCTTCTTCCTGGTCAATTTCCTCGCCCCGGCCGGACCGATGGTCCGGTTGGTGGCGCGGTTCAGCAGCGTCCTGAATGGCATGGATCAAGCCGGCGCGCTGGTGATCGCCCGGGTGATCTGTGCGACCACGGCGTTCGTGATCGCCACGGTGATCGCGATCATCGTATCGCGCGTGAAGCTGGGCCGGGTATCGCCGATGCTGTGGATTTCTGGTGCGCTGGTGATCGTGTTCGGCGGACTGACCGTCTATTTCCACGATCCGCGCTTCATCCAGATGAAACCGACGATCGTCTACGCCACCTTCGCGGCGGTGCTGTTCTTTGGCTTCGTCACCGGCCGGCCGCTGCTGGAAGGCCTGTTGGGGACCGCCTATCCCGGCCTGAGTGCGCTCGGCTGGCGCAAACTGACGCGCAATTGGGCGGTGTTCTTCGTCGCGATGGCACTGCTCAACGAGGTCGTGTGGCGCAATGCCGGCTGGAATTTCTGGGTGGGCTTCAAGCTGTGGGGCGCGATCCCGCTGACCCTGGGGTTCGCGATGGCCAACATCCCGATGCTGATGCGCCACGGATTGCAGGCCGGCGACGGTGCCGTGGCCAAGGAACTGCCGCCCGAATAGGCGCCGTCGCTACACCAGTACGGTGTCGGGCCGGCCGACCTCGTCCAGCCGGGTCTCGCGGTCGATTTCCATCAACGGTTTGAGCAGGCCGTCGCGGATGTCGTACACCCAGCCATGCAGCGTCAGTTCGCGGCCGCTGGCGAACGCCGCCTGCACCGTGTCGGTGCGGGCGAGGTGGATCAGCTGGTCGCGCACGTTCATCTCCACCAGTCGATCGACCCGCGACGTTCCCTCCGGCACCGCTTCCAGTTCGTCGGCGTGGACGCGGGCAACCTCGCGGGCATTTTCCAGCCAGGTGTCGACCGGGCCGCTGACCCCGCCGTTCAGCACGCCGTGGATGCCGCCGCAGCCGTGATGGCCGCAGAGCACGATATTGGGCACCTCCAGCACGTCGACAGCATATTGCAGCACCGACAGCAGGTTGAGATCGTCGTGATGCACCAGATTGGCGATGTTGTTGTGGATGAACATCAGGCCGGGCAGCGACTGCGTCTTCTGTTCGGGGCTGATCCGGCTGTCGGAACAGCCGATCCACAGGAATTGCGGACGCGTCTGCCGGCTGAAGAAATCGGCATCCTCGTCGGTCAACTCGGCCGACCAGGCGCGGTTGGCGAGCAGCAATTGCTTGGACATCTTCATGCGGCGTGAACCTCGGCGATGGGGGCATCGATCATCGGCGCGGTCCGCCCGGCGATGTCGCCACGGATCAGGACGCGGATGTCGCGATACCGGGCGTTCTTGATGAAGGCGTTGATGATGTCGACATTGTCGAGATCGACATAATTGGTCGAGGTGAGATCGATCATCAGGTTCGCCCCGTCCGGCACCCGCCCCAGGCTCTTCTGCAATTCATACTTGTGGATGAAGTACAGGTTGCGCCGGGCCCGGACCAGCCAGTCGTCACCGGCATGGGCGACGGTGACGGCGGTGCGGAAATTGCGGGCGATCACGAACACGAAGCCGACCGCCATGCCGATCACGATGCCTTCCAGCAGGTCGGTGAACAGGATCGCGGCGACGGTGACGACCAGCGGTACGAACTGGGTCCAGCCCTGCTTGAACCGTTCCATGAACAGTTTGGGCTTGGTCAGCTTGTACCCGGTGGCGATCAGCACCGCGGCCAGCGCCGACAGCGGGATCAGGTTCAGGATCGCCGGGATCAGCGCCACCGACAGCAACAGCCATGTGCCATGCAGCAGCGTCGACAACTTGCTCTCCGCACCGGCATCGACATTGGCAGAGGAGCGGACGATCACCGAGGTGACGGGCAGGCCACCGATCAGGCCGGACACGATATTGCCCCCGCCCTGCGCCAGCAATTCCCAGTTCTTGTCGGTGGTGCGGCGCTGCGGATCGATCTCGTCCACTGCCTTCACGCTCAGCAGCGATTCGAGGCTGGCGACGATCGCGAGGGTGATCGCGACGGTCCAGACGGTGCCGTTGGTGATCGCGGCGAAATCGGGCAGCGTGAACAGGTTGACGAATTCACCGACGCTGCCGGCGCGCGGCACCTGCACCAGATGGCGGGGGCCAAGCTGCCATTCCGGCTTCACCGCGCCCAGCAGCATGTTGCCGAACACGCCGATCAGCACGACGACGAGCGGTCCCGGCACGAAGCGCAACGGCCCCGTCTTCGGTCGTGCGCCGTCCCACCAGAACAGGAATATCAGGCAGACCGCCGCGATCAGCACCGCGCCGGGGGTCACGCTGCCCGTCAGGCTATCGGTGATCCGGGTGAAGGTGTTGATGCCGTCGCCCGTGGTGAATTCGAAAATCCCCTCCGCTTCGGCGTCATAGCCGACGGCATGGGGAATCTGTTTCAGGATCAGGATCAGGCCGATCGCCGCCAGCATCCCGGTGATGACCGAGGAGGGGACGAATTCGGCGAGGATGCCCGCCCGGGTAAAGTAGAAGCCGAGTTGCAGGATGCCCGCCAGCATCACCGCCAGCGTGAATACCTGATAGCTGGGCAGGCTTTCGATCGCGGCCAGCACGATCACCGTCAGCCCCGCCGCCGGCCCGCTGACCGACAGGGGCGAGCGCGACAGCGACCCCACGACGATGCCGCCGACGATCCCGGCGATCAGCCCGGAGAACAGCGGCGCCCCCGACGCGAGCGCGACCCCGAGACACAGCGGCAATGCGACGAGCGCAACGACGATCGAGGCCGGCACATCCGCCCGTGCGGTCGCCAGTAACGACTTGGATGACGGCACCGATACTCCTGTCGTTATATCTCCGCCGGTCGTGACCGGGCCGGCCATGAACAGCGCATGACATTGGTGTCATGTAGCCGATCGCATAAGTGAGATTGCAGGGACGCGCAACGATCATGGCAGGTTGCCGTGGCTTATGGGGATGATGGATGCGGCGCGGGTGTTGCTATCCGGTTGCGCTGGCAGCCGGTATGCCTATGTCGTCCGATGATGGCGCACCGCCCGACACGATCGACCGACTGGGGTTTTCCGCGCTGGCGCGGCTATGGCACGGGCCGGGAGGCCAAGCCGGTACGGCTGTGCGACCGCCATGGCTGCGATGCGCCGGGAAATTGCCCCGCACCCAAATCACCCAACAATCCCGATCGCTGGTATTTCTGCCAGGAACACGCCGCCGAGTATAATCGCGGTTGGGACTATTTCGAGGGCCTGTCCGTCGAGGAAGCGGCCGAGCGTGAGGCGAACGAAACCCGCAGTGCCGATGGCTATGAACGATCCCGCCACTATGCCTGGACGGGGCCGGGCGACGGTACCCGCTCACGCGACGAACTACGCGCACTGACCGCGCTGGGGCTGGAGGACGATGCCGGGTTCGAGGCGATCCGCACCGCATGGCGCAAGCTGGCCAAGGAAAACCATCCCGACGTGCGCCCCGGCGATCCCGACGCCGCCGTCCGGTTCCAGGCGGTCCAGGCTGCCTATGAGGTGCTGCGCGCCGCCGAAGAACGCCGCACCACCGCATGATCCGTACGGCGAAAAGCCGGTGGACCGGCGTGGTGCTGGTCTGCGGCAAATGTTCGAAGAAGATCGATGGCGGCTTCGGCGACGATGGCAGAACGTCGCTGGCCAAGGCGCTGCGCCAGCGTGCCGGCAAGGGCCGCAAGGCGACGCACGGCGTGATCGAGACGAAATGCCTGAAACTCTGCCCGAAGCGCGCCGTGGCGGTGGTCGATGCGGCCTGTCCGGAACGCTGGCTGGTGGTCGACGCCGGCGAATCCATCGACGCGGTTGCGGTAAGGATCGGGATGCTGCCGGCCGGTCAGGCGTAACGGGCCGCCGTCTCCCGGATCAGCGCGATCATGTTGGGGATGCCCTGCGTCCGGTTCGAACTCAGTTGCCGGCCCAGATCGAACGGTGCGAGCGCCGCCGGAATGTCGGTGCCCAGGATCGCATCCGGCGCCCGGTCCTGCACGGTCAGCAGGACCAGCGCGATGATGCCCTTGGTGATCGCCGCATTCGAATCGGCCAGAAAATGCAGCTTCCCGTCGTCCATCCGGGTCGGATAGATCCAGACGGAGGCCGAACATCCGCGGACCAGCGTCGCCTCGGTCTTCAACGCGTCCGGCATCGGTTCCAGATCGCGGCCGAGATCGATCAGCAGGCGATACCGGTCGTCGGGATCGAGGAAGTCGTATTCGTCGTGGATATCGGTGATGCTGGGCATGGCCCCTCGCCTAGCGATTGAACCGCGATCCGGGAAGCACCCGGATCAGATGTCCACGCCCGCCGCGATCGCCTCCAGCTTGCGGATACGTTCGCGCAGGTCGGCGATCTCGATCCGGGCGCCCGCGGTGGGCGCGGGCAGATCGCCGCTGCGATCGAGCTCGCTCCGCTTCAGTTGCAGCCAGCCGCGCCAACCCGCCAGCCCGCCGGCGACGATCATGCCCAGCCCGGCCAGCCCGGACAGCGATAGGGTAACGGTGGTGAAAGGATCGATCATGGTCGCCTCCCTGTTGATCTTCAGCGATCGCGCAGCCGCTCGATCTCGCGATCGAGGCCGAGGCTGCCGTGGTTGTCGGTAACGACCCGCTCCAGCACCGCGACGCGGTCCTTGAGCTGGCGGATTTCATCCTGCGCGCGGATCGCGTCGGCGCTCTGCACCGTGCGGTCCTGTTGTTGTCCCAGCGACTGGTATCGTCGCGACATCACCTTCGCGATGGCGACGATGAGGACGATCAGGACGGTCATCGAAAAGGGGTTCATCGGTCTTGCTCTCTATGTATCGACAGGTCAGCCAAGCTTGACCGGCTCGGCGCGTTCGTCGCGCAACCGGTCGATCTCGTCGGACAGGTCCATGCCGCGATCGGTGACGATCCGTTCCAGCACGCGCACGCGCTGTTCCAGCCGCTCGGTCTGCGCGGCATATTGTGCCGCCTTCTCGGCGACCATCGATGCCTCCAGTTCTATCCGGCGATGCTGGTAGGCGAACCATGGCTTGACGAAGACGCCGCCGAAGATCGCGAGCAGGCCGCAGGAAATGCCCAGAATGGGGATGATGCGCGGGGACATCGGTGATCCTCAGTTGGCCGGGCTGCGCAGCCGGTCGATCTCGTGGCTCAACAGGCTGCCGCTGTCGGTCACGATCCGCTCGACGACGATCAGCCGGTCCTTCATCGAGCCGATCTCGGCGCGGAGTTGCGCATTCTCCTGACTGAGCAGCTTCACCCGCTCGACCGTCTCATCATCCTTCTTGGGATAGACCGACCGGCCCCGGGCGCCGTCGAGCGGATAACCATGCTTCATCCGCAGCCACGTGGTGGTGACCCAGCCACCCATCATCAGCAAAAACATGACGGCCATGAACGAAAACACGACCTGGATGAGCTGAAATTTATCCGGTGACATATGATGGCTCCCTGAATGTCAGCGTAGCGCGTCGATGGCGCGGGCGGTGCGTTCGGCGGGATCGGTTGCGATCCGTTCGAGGACGGCGATCCGCTCCTCCAGCCGGCCGACCTGTCCGGCCAGCTTCTCGTTCTCCGACGTCAGCAGCTGCATCGTGCGGCGCGCCTGCGGGTCTTCGGTATTGCCCCGGTCGTCGCCGGGCGCGTGGCCATGTTTGGCGCGGATCCAGTTGTTCACGATCCAGCCGCCGATCAACATGGCGATGATCGCCAGCACGAAGAACGGTTTATCCCAGTCCATCGTCATCACTCCCTATTGGATTGTCTGTCGTCGACCCCTGCCGGGACGGTTCAGCGCAGGCGCTCGATCTCGTCGGCGAGCGCGGTATTGCGGCTGGTATAGTGGGTTTCCATGTCGGCCAGCCGGCGATCGATATCGCGCAGCTTCGAGCGGACTTCGGCGGTGGAGCGTTTCGGATTGCTCCGCACCCCCTGCCAGAACTTCTGGTCGTCTGCGTTCTGATACAGGCCGATCGGCTTGGGATCGACGATCGCCGCCACGATAAAATAGGCGGCGATCACCCACCATTGCTGGGCGATCAGGGCCAGGCCGGCCATGCCCAGGCGGACCCATAGCACCTCGACCCCGGTATAATCGGCGATCCCGGCGCAGACGCCCTTCCACTTGGCATCCTGCTTGTTGAGGTAAAAGCGAGTACGGGCGGCCATCTCAGTTGCTCCGGTCAAGGTTGCGGTCGAGGCGATAGCTGGGCTGCGGGGCGTTCAGGCCCGGCTTCCAGTCGGGATTGTCGGCGGCGACGATGCGCTCGACGGTGTTGAGGCGATCCTCCAGACGACGGGCGAGATTGTACATCTCGTCCAGCATCCGCTCGTCCTCCTCGGTGATCTTCGGCGCGGCGCGCCATTTGGTGATGTAGTGCAGCACCACCCAGGGCAGCCCGATGAACAGGCAGATGATGGCGAGTACGGGTTCGATATCCATCTCAGCCCTCCCGGTTCGCATTGCCCAGCCGCGCCTTCAGCGCCGCCAGTTCAGCATCCACCCGGTCGCTCTGCCGCAGTTCCGCGATCTCGTCCTCCAGGCTCTTGCCGACGCCCAGGCCCATCGCCTCGGCTCGGCCCTCCGCCTCGTCGGCGCGGCGTTCCAGTTCGCCGAAGCGGCTGAACGCCTCCTGCGTCTTGGGGCCGGCATAGGCATCGCGCAGGCGATAGCGGTTGTTGGCGCTTTCCAGCCGGGTCTGGATGTTCGACTGCTTCGACCGCGCCTCGCGCAGGCGACCCTGCAATTTGGCGATATCCTCCTCGGCGGCGCGCAGGCCATCGTCCAGCACCTGGATTTCCGCCTTCAGCTGGTCGGCCATGTCGGCCGCCTTCTGCCGCTCCACCAGCGCCGCCTTGGCCAGGTCTTCGCGATCCTTGCTCAGCGCCAGTTCGGCCTTCTCGGTCCAGTTGGCCTGCAACTGTTCCAGCTTGGCGATGTGGCGGCGCATCTCCTTCTGGTCGGCGATGGTGCGCGCGGCGGAGGCGCGGACCTCGACCAGCGTTTCCTCCATCTCGAGGATGATCATGCGGATCATCTTGGCCGGGTCTTCGGCCTTGTCGAGCAGATCGGCGAAGTTGGCGGCGACGATGTCGCGGGTACGGCTGAAGATTCCCATCATGAACTCCTGAGGGGCGGAAACGGCATTCATCCGCTTATGCCACGAAGCGGGCGGCCATGGCGACTGCCCGTCCCTGATTAAACGATCCGCCATCCGCTTCTGCCGGGCCGACCGCGGTCAGCACGCAGGTGGCGCTCATCACCACGGTCAGGGCGAGCGTGGCGAACTTGCGGGTGAAATCGTTGAACATGGCGTGGTCCCTTTTGCTGGTCGACCGTGTCATCGGCCGGATACCTGATGCTTTGCAGAAGCCGTGCCAGTTTATGAAATTACCTAATTACAACGACTTAACAGATTTTCGGCCGCCAGCCGATTTTGATATCTTGCGCAACATTGGGATTTCGCGCCAAGGATTGGCAATGGAACGGGCAAGCCAGGTCATTGGTCAATCGGGGGCCTTTCTCGACGCGCTGGAACGGGCCAGCCGCGCCGCCGCGCTCGACCGGCCGGTGCTGGTGATCGGCGAGCGCGGGACCGGCAAGGAGCTGGTCGCCGAACGCCTGCACCGCCTGTCGCCGCGCTGGGACCAGCCGCTGGTCATCATGAACTGCGCCGCGCTGCCCGAGACGCTGATTGAGGCTGAACTGTTCGGGCACGAGGCGGGCGCCTTCACCGGCGCCACCAAGGCGCGCGTCGGCCGGTTCGAGGAGGCGGACGGCGGCACCTTGTTCCTCGACGAACTCGGCACGCTGTCGATGGCGGCGCAGGAACGGCTGCTGCGCGCCGTCGAATATGGCGAAATCACGCGGATCGGGTCGTCGCGGCCGATGCGGGTCGACGTGCGGATCGTCGCGGCGACCAACGAACATCTGCCCGACAAGGTGGACCGTCACGAGTTTCGTGCCGATCTGCTCGACCGACTGTCGTTCGAGGTGGTGACGCTGCCGCCGCTGCGCTCGCGATCGGGGGACATCCATGTCCTCGCGGATCATTTCGGGCGGCGGATGGCGGCGGAACTGGGCTGGGAGCGCTGGCACGGCTTCGGCCCGGCGGCGGTCGAGCAGTTAATGCGGCATCGCTGGCCGGGCAACGTCCGCGAACTGCGCAACGTGGTGGAGCGTGCGGTGTACCGCTGGGAACAGGGTGGACCGGTCGACCTGATCGAGATCGATCCCTTCGCCTCCCCTTATCGTCCGCAAAGCGCCGCGATCCCACGCCCCGATCCCGCCACGGCGTCGCCGGATACCGGCCCGCAGGACGACGAGGTGACTGCATGCGAAGTCGGCCCGTCCGACTTCAAGTCGCGCGTCGCGCTGTTCGAACGCGATCTGCTGACCCGCAGCCTCGCGGAGAACCGGTTCAACCAGCGTCAGACCGCCGAGGCGCTGGGCCTGTCCTACGACCAGTTGCGCCATGCCCTGCGCCGCCACGATCTGATCGGAACGGTTGCGTAACACCGGTGGGCGGACCAATTGCGGGTGGCGTGCGTTTCCCCGCACGATCCATCCCGACCCGGTCACGGGTCCAATCAGGAGCTGCCCCGATGGCGTTCGAACTTCCCCCCCTGCCCTATGCCTATGATGCGCTGGAACCGACGATCTCGAAGGAGACGATGACGTTCCATCACGACAAGCATCACGCCGCCTACACCAACAAGCTGAACGAGTTCGTCGCGGCCGACGCCAAGCTGGAAGGCAAGACGATCGAGGACATCCTCGGCATGATCTCGCAACTGCCGGCCGGCGTGCGCAACAACGGCGGCGGTTACTGGAACCACGACTTCTTCTGGAACACGATGAAGCAGGGTGGCGGTCAGCCGTCGGGCAAGCTGGCCGAGGCGATCGAGCGCGATTTCGGCGGACTCGACAAGCTGAAGGAAGAATTCAACACCAAGGGCGCGGGTCAGTTCGGGTCTGGCTGGGCATGGCTGATCGCCGACGGCAGCGGCAAGCTGAAGGTCACCTCGACCCCCAATCAGGACAACCCCCTGATGGACGACGCCAAGGAGCCGGGTACGCCGCTGCTGGGTAACGACGTGTGGGAACATGCCTATTACCTGACCTACATGAACGATCGGCCGGGCTATCTGAAGGCATGGTGGGACGTGGTCGACTGGGACAAGGTCGGCGAGCGGTACGACGCGGTCGCCGCGTAACCCGACGTCTTTTCGGTTCCCCGGCTCGATGCCGGGGAACTACCCCGGCATCTTGAACACGATCCGCGTCAGCGTGCCGCCACACCCCAGTTCGCCATCGGGACGGTAAGTCTTGGCAAAACGCGATGCCTTGATGAAGTCGGTCGAAGCGCCTGAAAAAATGAACGGTGGATAGCTGAGCAGGGCACGCGGCGCGGCGGTCCTGCCATCGGCGGCGATATCGAACTGGACCTGTGCCCATCCCTCGAAACCCCAGGCCATCGCCTCGCGCGGGAATGCCTCGAAGCCGGGTGAAGTCATCATCTTCGGCGGCGCATCCAGCAGGGCGCATTGCCGGGCATCAAGCCCTGTCGCCGTGAAGGCGGTACGGGCGGCGTCCACTTGTCCCGCTCGCTGTTCCAGCGACGCGATCCGGACCAGCGCCCCCACTTTCAGCGGATCGTCCTTCGACAGCGCGGCGTCATCGACGATCAGGCGCAGTACCGGCATCGCGTTCCGATCCCCCGATCGTCGCGCCATCATCCGGTCGGCCAGCATCAGCCGCAAAATCGCCCGCGCCTGAGGGTCGCCGGCATAGGCCGGCGACTCGATCAGCGCAGTCAGCGTCTCATGACGTTTGTTGCGGCCATCGTCGTCATTGTTCCGTACAGCGGGATCGAACGCCAGTCGCACCACGGCCGGCGCGTCATGAGCGGCCGCGATCGTCATGCCACGATCATACAGCGCGAGCCGTTCTTCTGCCGGCAGCGTCCAGTTGCCCGCTAGACGAAACAGCGCGGCCAAGGTCGACAGCGATGCGGGCGAGGCCGCACTGGCGGTGGCCAACGCCGCTCGCTGTGGCGCCAGGGCGACGGGGCCGTTCGTGGCGTCCGGCAGGTCGATATCCTTGCCGGCCAGCCACTTTTCCACCGCCGCATCGACGCTGCGCTCGATCGATGGACGCTGAAAGGCGGTGGAGCACCGCATCTCCACCCGCGCGCCATAGCGGAAGAAGGCGGGGATCGCCGCCACCCGCTCCGCCGGCCACCACCATTCCCGCACCGTCCGCGCGAATTCGAGCGCAACCTGTCCGCCGCCGGCCGCATAGATCGGCGCGGCGCGGCGCACGGTACCGTCGTCGGCGATGGTGAACTCCACCACCGCCACATCGACCGGCTTCAGCCCCGCCTCGCCGCCGCAGTCCGGCGCGCGCATCTCGGCGGCGGGATCGAATTCGCCCTTGGGCAGGCGACCGGCCCCCGTCATCGCCATGTACTGCCGCGCCTGATCGGCTTGCCCCGCCAGCAGCATCGCGATCGCGGCATCGGAACGCACCGCGACGTCCGACAGGCTGGTGCGCGTGGTCAACCCGCCCGACGCGGCGACCGCGCGTAACGCCGCCGCCTTGGCGCCCGCGAAATCACCGGTGTTGAGCAGCAGTTCGGCCTGACGCTGGGCAATCGTCGCCGTCACCTTGCCGTCCAGCTTGGTGCCGGCGGTCATCGCGTCGATCCGGACCAGGGCGACCTTTGCCCGCGCAGGGTCGACGAAGGTCATCGCCTGCACCTGCCCCAGCAGCGCGCCCAGCTTTGCACCGGGGTCGCCCGCATCCTGTTCCGCCGCGATATAGAAATCCGCTGCGTCGGCATAATCCAGCGCATCGATCGCCAGCGCGCCGAGCCGAAGATTGGCCAGCAGCCGGTCGTCGGCCAGCGTCGCATCGGTTTTGGGCAAGCCCGCAAGCCCGACCCGAATCGCCTCGCCCGCGCCCGATCTGTCCCCCGCCTTCAGCAGCGATGCACCGCGACGGACCTGCGCGATCGCCCGGCTGCGCGATCCCGGTTTGCTCCGCCGTTCCAGCGCGGCCCATGCCCGGGCGGCGGCCGCCGCATCGGGCGTGGCGTCCAGCGCCACGGCGGCATCGAACAACTGCTGCGCCGTCGGGTTGGCCCCCATGGTCGCGATCGGCGCCTGCTGCGCCCCCGCCGTACCGCCCAGCATGATCGCCGCCACTGCCCCTGCCGTCATCCGCATCGTGCGTCTCCCCCCGCGTCGGCAGGTTGTATGCACGGCGGCGCATCCCATGGAAAATGGAAACGCCAGAGGATCTGTAAGCCGGGTTCTGTCCTCCCCAAGGGGATGGGCGACCATTCCTCTACGACGACGCTTGCGCGCCGCCTCCAGCAACCAACCCGGGCAGCGGGTGGAAACGCACCCCGGAACCGCGAAGGTTCCATGCCGCCCCTATTCGGTCTTGCTCCCGGTGGGGTTTACCATGCCGCTTCCGTTACCGGTCGCGCGGTGCGCTCTTGCCGCACCCTTTCACCGTGGCGTCGCCGAAGCGGTCGCCGTCTGCTCTCTGTGGCACTGTCCCTGGGGTCGCCCCCGCCGGGCGTTACCCGGCACCGTCGTTTCGTGGAGCCCGGACTTTCCTCGCGCAGCCAAGGCTGCCCGCGGTCGCCCGATCCTCTGGCGTCGCGCGTCCCTAGCCGCGATGGCGGCCCCCGCCAACCATCAATCGTCGCCTTGCGGGCGCGGCAACAGCAGCGCGAGCAGGATCATCCGGCATTCGGCATCGATCTCGCCATCGATCAGTTCGGGACGGAAGCGTCGCTGGAACGCCATGATCGCCGCCATCCGGTCCGCCACGTCGTACCCGAACCGCTCCAGCGCCAAGCAGAATCCCGCCTGCGTCCATTGCGGGTCCATCAGGTTACGGGTCGGGCGTGGCAGCGCAAGCCGCAGGCGGGCCAGGCTGTGCCACGGAAACAGTTCGCCCGGATCGCGCTTGCGGGCGGGCGCGATGTCCGAATGGCCGACGACGTCGCCACGGGTGATGCCGTGGCGTTCCTTGATATCGGCGACCAGCGGGATCAGCGCCTCGATCTGTTCGGCCGGAAACGGGCGATACCCCCAGTCGTGACCGGGATTGACGATCTCGATGCCGATGCTTGCCGAATTGACGTCGTCGATCGCGCGCCAGTGCGAGCGGCCGGCGTGCCAGGCGCGCTTACCCTCGTCCACCATCCGCAGGATCGTGCCGTCTTCCGCGACGAGATAATGGCACGATACCTTGGCGGCAGGATCGCGCAGCCGGGCGATGGCGCTGTCGGCATCCTGCATCCCCGTATAATGCAGTACCAGCATCGACACGGGCAGCGACCGTTCGTCCCAGTTGGGCGACGGGGTGTCGATGATCGTCATGTCCGGCCGTTCTCCCGCTGAAGCCGGTTCTGGTTGGCCGAAGACGGCGTGCCCCGCAAGCGTTCAGGCAGCGTCGCGAACGGATGCCGGCCCCACCCGGTCGTAGAAACCACGGAATCGGCGACTGGGTTCGAACAGGCCGGTCTGCCCGATCACCGTCTCCCCTGCCCCCAGCACCAGCGTACCGCCCGGCGCCAGCGCCTCCGCCAGCATCGCGAACACCGCCAGCTTGGTGGGGGCGGACAGATAGATCAGGACATTGCGGCACAACACCACGTCGAACTTTCCCGGTGGCGGGCGATCGGTGACCAGGTTCATCCGCCGGAACTGGATCAGCCGGGTCAGCTCGGGCTTGGCGACCCAGTCTCCCCCTTCACCGTCGAACCAGCGCATCATCCGCCGGATCGGCAATCCCCGCTGGATTTCGAACTGGGTATAACGTCCCGACCGCGCCCGGCCGAGGGCGCTGTCCGACACGTCGGTCGCCACGATTTCGGGGATGGCGATGCGGTGTTCGGCCTGACGTTCGGCATAGTGCATCGCCAGCGACAGCGGCTCCTGCCCGGTCGCGCAGCCCGCGCTCCAGATCCGCACGCGCCGCCCCTTTTCCTCGTGCAGCGCGATCGCTTCGACCAGCATCTCGAAGACGGGCTGGTCGCGGTAGAACGAGGTTTCGCAGTTGACCAGCGCGTCGACGATGCGATCGGCCACCGTCCGGTCCTGCCCGTTCAGCAACTGCAACACCAGTTGGTCGAGCGTCTCCAGCCCGCGTTCGCGCAGCAGCGGTTTCAGCGCGGTGTCCAGCCGCCACGACCGGTAGCTGGCCAGTTGCTGGCCGGTCCGCGCCTCCAGCAACGCGGACAGCACCGTCATCGCCACGGTCGATCCCGGCATCGCCGGGGGAAAGGGAGCGGTCATGGACGGCGCCCCGTCGCAATCAACCGGCCGATCGCCTCGGGCGGCAGGATCGCATCGGCGTGGCCCTGCGCGGCGACCACGCCGGGCATGCCCCATACCACCGAACTCGCCTGGTCCTGCACGATCACGCATCCCCCCCTCGCCTTGACGCGCTGCACGCCTTCGGCCCCGTCCCGGCCCATGCCGCTCAACACGATCGCCAACAGCCTCGGGCCGTAGACATCCGCCAGCGAAGCAAACATCGGATCGACCGAGGGCAGGCAACCACTCGCCACCGGCTCCGCGGTCAACCGTACCGCCGCCCCGCCTTCGGGCAGCGACACGCAGCGCAGGTGACGGTCGCCGGGGGCCACGATCACCCGTCCCGGGCGCACCCGCAGGTGATCCACCGCCACGTCGCACGGTCGCCCGGCCATCAGCGCCAATTGCGCCGCGAAATAGGCCATGAACGATACCGGCAGATGCTGTGTCACCACGATCGGCGCACTGAAGCCCGGCGGTACCGCGCGCAGCAGGTTGCTCAATGCATGGATGCCGCCGGTCGACGCTCCGATCGCGACGATATCGAAATCGGTCGCGGTGCGGGCGGATGTCGTCATTGCCGGGTTCGGGCCGCCGGGCGGCGCGACCTTCAGGGCGACGGCCGGGCGCCGTGCCGGCGGCAGGCGATCGAACAACCGGCCGATCCGGTCGACCAGTTGCCGCCCGAACTCGGCGGACAGGCCGCTCGTCCCCGGTTTTTCCAGCGTATCCGCCGCCCCCAGTGCCAGCGCCTGGATCGTCGTCGCCGCGCCATCGCCCGCGGATGACGACACGACGACGATCCGGGCACCCCGACCCGCATTCAGCAGGTCGGGAAGCGCGGTCAGTCCGTCGACCCCCGGCAGCGCCACATCCAGCAGGATGACGTCGACCGTCTCGACGGCCAGGAACGCGAGCGCCGCGGCGACGGTGGCCACCGCCCCGGCCACCCCCATCCGGTCTCCCGCCTCGACCAGCCGCGTGATGACCGCGCGCGACACCACCGAGTCGTCGACGATCAGGACCCGGATCGGGTCCGCCGGCGACAGGCCCGGTGGTCGGATGGCGATGGCCATCGATATCAGCCCCGCCGATCGGGGTTCACGCCATGCCGACGATCTGGAGCTTGCTCTCCAACGTGTCGCGGTCGAACGGCTTCATCACATATTCGTCGGCCCCGGCCTCGATCGCGGCGCGGATATAGGCCATGCCGTTCTCGGTCGTGCAGAACACCACCTTGGGCCGGGTCGGCACGTCGGATTCGCGCAGCGCGCGCAGGAAATCCATCCCGCTCATCACCGGCATGTTCCAGTCGAGCAGGATCACATCCGGCGCGGAAACGAGACAGGCGTCCATCGCTTCTCGCCCGTCGCACGCCTCGGTCACCTGAAAATCGAGCGTCTCCAGGATGTGTCGCGCGACCTTGCGGATCACCTTCGAATCGTCGACCACCAGACAAGTCTTCATGAAACAGCCTTCCGTCACCTGACAGCACGATATTGGCAGGTAAAAATGATTAGCGTCTTAACCCCGGGCCGTTTTCAGGCGGCGAGCGCCTGATCGTCGATCACGGTACCGGCGGGGACGAGAGCGGTCAGGTCGAGGACGAGCAGCGGTTCGCCGTCTCGTTCGACCACGCCGTTCGCGGCGGCTGCCCAGCGCCCGTCCAGCGCCAGACCGGAGGACAGCGATATCCGTTCAAACGGGAACACATCCTCGAACGCATCGACCAGGAATGCGTAATGATGGCCGTCGATCGCGGCGATGATCGCGCGCCGCGCCGCCCGCGCCGGCTCCCGCCCCAGCGCGACCTGGGTGTCGATCACGGTCACCACGCGGCTGCGCAGCGCCGCCAGCCCACGAACCGCAGGCGGCGCGCACGGCACCGCCACCACCTCGCCGATATCGACCGCCGAATCGACCTGCGATGCCGCCACCGCGACCCAGCGGCCGGCCAGATGGGCGATCAGGAACAACTCGCTCATCGTGCCATCTCCCGTCGCATGTCGTCATGCGACTGCATTTCCGCCGCAACCGCCGCGATCAGCGCCGCCCGATCATAGCGATAGATGCCTGCCTCGCCCGGCATCGCGGGGCGGCTGCGCAGCAGCACGACCGGATCGCCGTTCGCCGACGCGGCGGGCGGGTCGTCATCCATCGCCAGCGTCACCGCCGCGGTTTCGCCCGGTGCCAGCGTGGAGGCGCAGCGATATCCCGACGCCTCCAGCACGGGCCGCAGGAACGTTTCCATCCAGCCGGTGCCGTCATGATGCAGCAGGCAGAGCGGGCGGACGACCGGCGGCGCGAGTTCGCCCGCGAACAGGGCATGGCCATCCACCACCTCCACCTGCTCGCCGTTCACCACCGCGACCCCGGCGATGCCGGGCCGGTCGCGCACCGGCGCCATCGCCACCGGCAACGTCACGATCTCGTGCGCGTCACGGATCGGATAACCGATCTCGGTCACGCCGTCGGTCAGCCGCAGCAGCGTCACCTGCCCGGTCGTCGGGGGTTCCGCCCTCGTCACCAATGGCACGACCCCACCCTCGATCGACAGATGCAGGCGGCCGCCCGTCCGCTGGATGGCCGTGGCCGACACCGTTTCCACCCGGTCCACCGCCGCCAGCGGCAGCGCGCGGCGTCGCCCGTCAAGATCGTCGAACAACAGCGCGTCGATCCCGCGTTCCTGGGCCGCCGCCTCGTTCTCGTCGACGATCGCCTTTGGCGTGAAGCGCAGTCCCGCCGCCGCCGCGACGCCCGCGCCGTCGAGCAGCAGCATCGGCAATCCGCTGTCGGGCAGCGTCTGCCCCGCATAGATGCCGGTGCCCATCACCGCCGGGCAGACCGGCTTCACCACCAGTTCCTCCGAATCCAGCACCGCCCCGATCCCGAGCGCGAAGTTGCCATCACGCGTGCCGACGATCGCCAATGCCTGCGTACGTCCGCCATCGATCCCCAGCAGCGACGCCAGATCGACCAGCGGCAACCGCCGCCCCCGCACCGTCGCTACCCGCGAATCGCCCAGATCGTCGACCCGCACCGCGTCGCCGCGAATCGCCACGATCTCCTCGATCGACTGGCGCGGCAGCGCGAAGCGCTGTTCGCCGACGCCCACCACGATCGCCGGGATGATCGACAGCGTCAGCGGCACCTGCAACTCGATCGTCAGCCCCGCACCCGGCCGGTTGCGCAGCGCGATGCGGCCACCGATCTGCTCGATGTTGGCGCGCACAACGTCCATGCCGACGCCACGTCCCGATATGGCGGTCGCCGTATCCCGGCTCGACAGGCCCGGTGCGAAGATCAGTTCCAGTCGCTGCCGTTCGGTCATCGCCGCGAGCTTCGCCTCGCTGTGCAATCCCGCCGCTGCCGCCTTGGCGACCAGCCGGTCGACATCGATGCCGCGGCCGTCGTCAGTCACCTCCAGCACGATCTGGTTGCCGGTCTGCCGGGCCGATACCAGCAGCCGCCCCGCCTCGCGCTTGCCCAGCGCATGGCGCAGCGCCGGCGGCTCGATCCCGTGATCCACCGCGTTGCGGATGATGTGGACCAGCGGATCGCGCAGCAGTTCGATCATCTCGCGATCGAGTTCGACGTCGGCGCCCTCCACGTCCAGCGTCACCAGCTTGCCCAGCGGTGTCGCGGTATCGCGCACCATCCGCGGCATCGCCGAAAAGAGCGCCTCGATCCGCTGCATCCGGGTACGGCTGATCGTGTCGCGCATTTCGCCCACGGTCAGCGACAGGCGTTCCAACGCACCTTCGACGCGGGGATCGATCGGCTGGTCGCGCAGGCGACGGGCCAGTTCGTTGCGGGCCAGCACCATGTCGGACATGCCGGCCATCATCCGGTCGAGCAGATCGACCGCCAGTCGTACACTGCGGCTGGCGATGCGGGTCTGCGGCCCGGCCGCTGCCGGTGCGATCGGCAGGGCGTCCTCCGCCAGGGCGGCGATCAGCAGATCCTCCGTGGTATCGTCTAGTGGCGAGCCGGCGGCGATCGCTTCGGTCAGTTCGCCGATCCGGTCGACGATCGCCAGCACCGCATTGACCAGCGCGGTATCCGGCGCCCGCGTACCCTCGCGCACCGCCGCCAGCACGTCCTCGGCGGCATGGGCAAGCCGGCCGAGCCTTGGCAGATCGAGGAAACCGCAGCTGCCCTTCACCGTGTGGACGAAGCGGAAGATCGCATCCAGCCGGGTACGATCGGTCGGGTTGGCCTCCCACAGCACGATCTCCCCCGACAACGCGTCCAGCGTTTCTCGGGTTTCCGCGATGAATTCCTGTAGCAGGTCGTCCATGAGCCTCCGGGCGTTCGCCGATGGTCATGGACGACAGGGGTTAAGACCCCCTTTACCCGAAGGTATTTTTGCGGGCGATTACCCGGCGGGCGCCGCCATCGTCGCACCGAAGATCATCACGCCCTCGCCCTGATCGGACACCAGCACCTGTCCGCCCCCTTCGGCGACCAGCGTATGCACCATGAACGCCGCCGCCAATCGCGAGGTGACGCCGTCCGCCGCCGCCCCCTCGGTCAGCATCCGGCGCAGTTCGGGATCGAGGATGATGCGCGGCCCCGCGATGCGGACCACGATCTCCAGCCGCCCGTCCTCCTCTTCGGCACCGATGTCGAGCGTGCCGCCACGGACCAGCGCCTCGTTGGCGATCAGCGTCAGGTTCAGCATCGCCTTCACCGCCGCCTTGGGCAGGGCATCCGCCTCGACCAGCCAGCCCAGCGTGGTGCGCTTGGCATCGGACAACAACCCCTCGATCGCGGCACGCGCCTCCCGCGGATCGACCGTCTCGCCGAACCCGCCGGCCGCTCCGAAGGCCAGCCGGAAGAACTTCAGCTTGTTGGCGGAGGTGCGGGCGCTATCCGACAATAATTCCATGCACCGTTGCCGCATCGCGGGGTCGGTTTCGTCCGCCAGCAACTCCAGCCCGTTGTTGAGCGCGCCCACCGGGGACAACAGGTCGTGGCAAAGCCGCGAACAAAGCAGGCTGGCGAAATCGACCGGACTGATGGTCATGCTGATCCCCTGAAATACGTATGTCCTGTGCGGGCTTTCGCTTTTTCCCGCAAGTCCGTGCCGGTCAGCCCGATGACGGATCGCCGGATGACGGATCGATCGAGAGGGCGGCGAACCGGCCATGCACCGGTCCGTCCGCCACCGCCTGCCACGCCGTCACCCGGCCGCCTGCCACGATCAGCCAGATGCCGCCGTCCGGCGCGGCATCGGCGGCATCTCGCGGCGACGGCGCGGCGACGCCGCCCGGGTGCGAGTGATAGCAGCCGACCGGCATCATCGCCCCGTCCCGTGCCCGTCGATGCGCCGCCAGCAACGCCGCCGGATCGATTTCGAATCGCCGCGCCGGATCGGGGGCCACGTTGATGCAGGGTTCGACCGCATCGATCCGGTCGACGCTGCCGAACAGCAGCCCGCACACCTCCGCCTCCGGTGACGCGGCGGCGACCGCGAGGATCTGGTCGATCAGCGCGCTTGAAATTTTCACCCTCATCGCCATCTGGCGTAGTCCATGGACCGGGGGGTTGCCACTATCGAAGCGACGATCGCGCCGGCTGCGGACGGGTGGCGGCTGGATCGTGCGCTGGCCGAAGCGGTGCCGACGCTGTCGCGCGAACGGTTGAAGGTGTTGATCGCCGCCGGGGCGGTATCGCATGGCGGCGCGCTGGCCCGCGATCCGGCGCGGCGCGCGACGGCGGGCAGCGTGTTTTCCGTCGCGGTGCCGATCCCTACCCTGCCGCACAACGAAGCGCAGGATATCCCGCTGGTCGTCGCCTATGAGGACGAACATCTGATCGTGATCGACAAGCCTGCCGGGCTGGTTGTCCACCCCGCCGCGGGCAACCTCGACGGAACGCTCGTCAACGCGTTGCTTCATCATTGCCGGGGATCGCTGTCGGGGATCGGCGGCGTCGCGCGGCCGGGGATCGTCCACCGGATCGACAAGGACACATCCGGCCTGATGATCGCCGCAAAGACCGATCGCGCGCACGAAGGCCTGGCGAAGCAGTTCGCCGACCACAGCATCGAGCGCCGCTACCGCGCGATCACCGGTGGCATCCCCCGCCCGGCCGAGGGATCGGTCGATGCCCCGCTGGCCCGCAGCGCGCAGAACCGCAAGAAGATCGCGATCGTGCCCGGCGGCAAGCGCGCGGTCACCCATTACCGCACTCTTCAGGTCCTGCGCGATGCGGCCCTGGTGGAATGCCGGCTGGAGACCGGACGCACGCATCAGGTCCGCGTCCACATGGCCTCGCTTGGCCATTCCCTGCTCGGCGATCCCGTCTATGGCCGGGCGAAAGGGTTTCCACGTCAGGTACTGGAAACGATCGGTTTCCGGCGACAGGCGTTGCATGCCGCCCGGCTGGGGTTCATCCACCCCATAAAAGGGGACGTAATGGCGTTCGACAGCGATATGCCGCCGGATATGCAGGAACTGTTCAGCCGCCTTCACGTATAACTTTTAGCGAATTCGCCGCATCGCGGCACGCGCGTCCGAGGAAAGGGATCAACATGGCAAAAGGCAGCAACGTCCCGGCGACGATACCTGCACTCGGCGGCGAACAGAGCCTCAACCGCTATCTGTCCGAAATCCGCAAGTTTCCCCTGCTCCAGCCCGAGCAGGAATATATGCTCGCCAAGCGGTTCCAAGAGCATGGCGACACCGACGCGGCGGCCCAGCTGGTCACCAGTCACCTGCGGCTTGTCGCGAAGATCGCGATGGGGTATCGCGGCTATGGCCTGCCCACGTCCGAACTGATTTCGGAGGGCAATATCGGCCTGATGCAGGGCGTGAAGAAGTTCGAGCCCGATCGGGGCTTCCGGCTCGCCACCTATGCGATGTGGTGGATTCGCGCGTCGATCCAGGAATATATCCTGCGGTCGTGGAGCCTTGTGAAAATGGGCACCACCGCCGCACAGAAGAAACTGTTCTTCAACCTGCGCCGCATGAAGTCCAAGCTCGACGCGTTCGAGGATGGCGACCTCCGCCCCGAGGACGTCACCAAGATCGCCACCGATCTGGGCGTTGCCGAGCATGACGTCGTCTCGATGAACCGCCGCATGGCGATGGGTGGCGATACGTCGCTGAACGTGCCTATGCGTGAAGATGGTGAAGGTCAGTGGCAGGACTGGCTTCAGGACGATGCGCCGTTGCAGGACAAGATCGTTGCCGATCAACAGGAAGCGGACGTCCGTCACGACATGCTCGTTTCCGCGATGGACGATCTGAACGATCGCGAAAAGCACATCCTGACCGAACGCCGGCTGACCGATGACCCCAAGACGCTGGAAGAACTCAGCCAGGTCTATGGCGTCAGCCGCGAGCGCGTACGCCAGATCGAGGTGCGGGCGTTCGAGAAGCTGCAAAAGGGCATGATGCGGCTGGCGGGGGAAAAGCGGCTTTTGACCGCCGCCTGATCCGGCCCCGACAATCATGCCGGATATCGTCGTGATCGGCGGCGGCGCGGCCGGCATTGCCGCCGCCCGCCGCCTTCACGATGCCGGTGCCGACGTGCTGCTGGTCGAAACGTCCGACCGGCTCGGTGGCCGTGCCTACAGTAGAAATCTTGCGTTACCCGGCGGTGGCGATGTCACCGTCGATCTGGGTTGCGGCTGGCTTCATTCCGCCCGTCGCAATCCTTGGACGACGATTGCCGAGGCGCGGGGCTTCCCGATCGATCGGGGATCGCCGCACTGGGACGTGCAATGGTGCGATCTCGGCTTTCCTCCCGCTGAACAGCAGGCATTCGCAACGACGCGGGAACGATGGGAGGCGGCGGCCCATGCCGCGCTGACCGGTCCCGATCGGCCGCTGTCGGACTTCATCGATACCGCCGACCCCGCCCGCCCGATGATCGACGCCATCTCCGGCTTCGCCAACGGCGCGGCATTGACCGACGTCTCGCTGCACGACTGGGCCGCCTATGAGGATGCAGCCGGTGACGACAATTGGGCGTTACCGGCTGGTTACGGCACGCTGATCCATGACCATGCCCGCCCCCTGTCGGTGCGGCTCCACACGCCGGTCACCCGGATCGATCACCATGGTGCCGTCCTGCGGCTCGACACGCCCGTCGGCACGATCGAGGCTGAACGGACGATCGTCTGCGTGCCCACGACCGTCATCGCCGATGGAGGGATCGTCTTCGATCCGCCACTGCCCGCCAAGCTTGATGCCGCCGCCGCGCTGCCGCTGGGGCTGGCGGACAAGGTGTTCCTGCATGTCGATGCCCCAATATGGCCTGCCGATGCCCATCTGATCGGCAATCCCCGCTCCGCCTGCACGGCCAGCCATCGACTGTCGCCGTTCGGTCGGCCGATCGTCGAAAGCTTCTTCGGCGGCCCCTGTGCGGAGATGATGGAGGGAGGCGACGCCGCCGCTTTCGCGATCGACGAACTGGTCGCGCTGCTGGGTGGCGACTGGCGGTCGCGCTTCACGCCGTTGGCCGTTACGCGCTGGCGCCAGGAACACGGAATCGGCGGCAGTTACAGCCATGCCCGTATCGGTTCGGCCGGCCAGCGGATGGTGTTGGCCCGACCGGTCGACGACCGGCTGTTCTTCGCGGGGGAAGCCTGCTCGCCGCACGACTTCTCGACCGCGCATGGTGCCTATGCCACCGGCATCGCCGCCGCCGACCGGGTTCTGGCCCTTTCCCGCCACGCCCGATAGGACCGCCAACATGATCTTCATGTTGCGCTGGCTGGCAAAGGCCACCCTGATCTTCGTTGCGGTGACCATCCTGTGGGTCGGCCTCTATCGTTTCGTGCCCCCGCCCTTCACCTTCACGATGATGGGCGACGTGATCGCCGGGCGCGGCGTGACCAAGGATTGGGTGCCATTGTCCCGGATCGATCCGGATATGGCGCGGGCGGCAATCGCCGGTGAGGATGCTCGCTTCTGTTCCCACAACGGCTTCGACTTCCGTGCCATCTCGGCGGCGGCGGTGCGCAACGCGCAGGGACGCCGCATCCGCGGCGGTTCGACGATCAGCCAGCAGACCGCCAAGAACGCATTCCTGTTCCAGGGTGGTGGCTATCTGCGCAAGGCGGCGGAGGCGTATTTCACCGTCCTGATCGAGGCGCTGTGGGGCAAGCGGCGTATCATGGAGGTGTATCTCAACATCGCCGAAACCGGGATCGGCACATATGGTGTCGAAGCCGCAGCAATCCGTTATTTCCATCACGACGCCAGCCACCTGTCGCCGACCGAGGCGGCACGAATCGCTGCGGTCCTGCCGCTGCCCAAGAAACGGGCGGCGATCGATCCTCGCGGGTCGATCCGGCGTCATGGCAATACCATCACCCGTCATATCGGCGTGGTGCGCCGCGCAGCGCTGGACAAATGTGTGTCGTGATCGGGTGAGATGACCTTGCTCAACGCGGTGGAGCGGCATCCTGCACATTGGCGCTGCTCGGCGCGACGCCCATCTCGGCCAGCGGTTCTCCGGTTTCCGGCACCATGTCGTTGGACGCGGCGATCTCGGCGACCAGATTGGCCTGGGCTGATCCGCCGACCGCGCGCTCATGCGTCGCGCTGGCGATGATCGTACTGGCCGTGGCGATCAGCACGACCACCGCGATCAGGCCGATCAAGCCGACCTTGATACGCTGAAACGACTGCGATGGTTCGGGACGGCCTTTCATCATGTGGCCGGAATGTAACACTACCGCCGATATTTCTCAACCCGTCGTCTCAAACGACCGGCTCGACGAGTCCCTTTTCCGCACGCCAGACCGGGTTGTGGAGCGTCGACAGATAGCGGAAACCGGTGTCGCACAGGATCGTCGCAATCCGCCGCCCCGGCCCCAGGGCACGCGCCAGTCGCACCGCGCCCGCGACATTGATCCCCGACGACAGACCGAGACACAGCCCCTCTTCATCGAGCAGGCGCCGCACCCATTCATAGCCCTCCTGATCGGCGACCCGGAACTGCGTGTCGATCGGCGCACCTTCCAGATTGGCGGTGATCCGCCCCTGCCCGATCCCCTCCGCCACCGACGATCCCTCCGACCGCAGTTCGCCATACGCATAATAGTCGTAGAGCGCGGCGCCATGCGGATCAGTCAGCGCGATCGTCACGCTATCGTCTTTTGCCTTCAGGCCCAGTCCGACGCCGGCGATCGTGCCGCCGGTACCCGCCGCGCAGGTGAAGCCGTCGATGCGGCCATCCATCTGCGTCCAAATTTCCTCCGCCGTGCCGACGATATGGGCGCGGCGGTTGGCGATATTGTCGAACTGGTTGGCCCAGATCGCCCCCGGCGTCTCCTCCGCGATCCGGCGCGAGGTGTGGACGAAATGACAGGGGCTGGAATAGGGCGCGGCCGATACCAGCACCAGTTCCGCACCAAGCGCGCGCAGCGTATCCATCTTCTCGCGGCTCTGCGTCTCGGGCATCACGATGATCGTGCGGTATCCCTTGGCATTGGCGACCAGCGCCAGCCCGATACCGGTGTTGCCCGCCGTCCCCTCCACGATCGTTCCGCCGGGGCGTAGCGTCCCGCGCGCCTCCGCATCCTCGACGATGAACAGTGCCGCGCGATCCTTTACCGAGGCACCGGGATTGGCAAATTCACATTTACCGAAAATGTCGCAACCCGTCGCCTTGCTCGGTCCGTCGAGGCGGACGAGGGGGGTATGACCGATCAGGGCGAGCGTATCCGGGGCAGTATGCATGCCACAGGCCATAGGCCCCTGCCACCGCCTGGCCAAGCGACCGCCCATTTACCGCCCCCAAGTATCACTAATGGCGCCGGGGTGGGTGCTCCCGTCAATGGCCGATGCCGGTCGGCACCCCTACGGTTCGCACCACCGCACAGCGCTTGACGCAATGCAGCATATCGGCAAAATCGACGGCGTCATGAAGATGCACCCTCTGTTCACCGCCGCCCCGCTCCTCTTGCTGGCCGCCTGCAATTCACAGCCGCAGCAGCCCGAAGTTGTTGATTCCAATCCCGATCCGCTCGCCAACCAGATCGCGAACGCCGCACCGGTGGAACTGCCGCCATCGATCCGGGTGGAAAAGACGTTCCGTTGCGCCGATGGCTCGCTGGTCGGCGTGGTGTTCTTCAATGGTGACAAGCAGGTCAACGTCCGCGTGCCCAGCACGGCAACCACCCCGACGGTGCTGAAGGCGCCAGCGAAGGGCGAGCCATTCACGGCCGAGGGCGGCTGGACCCTGACCGGCGACGATACCAAGATCACGCTGACCCAGCCGGAAAAGAAGGCGCTCAGCTGCCACGTCTGATTCCGGCCCGTTCCGATCATCCGGAGGCCGGCGGCTGGTTCCGCCGGCCTTTTCTTTTGGCCGCCGCGTATCCACGCCTTGTCCGCCGCCGTCCGCAAGCCCACGTCGAAGCGTGACGATGGATATCCTCGATCCCCAACTCGTGCTTGGTGCCTATTCGGTCGGGGTGTTTCCGATGGCGGATGCCCGCGATGCCGATGGCGTCTATTGGGTAGAGCCGCGCCGCCGGGCCGTGCTGCCGCTGGACGGGTTCCACCTGTCGCGTACGCTGCGGCGGACGATCGCGGCGGACCGGTTCCAGGTTACCGTCGATACCGATTTCACCGCGATGTTACGCCTGTGCGCCGAGAGTGCCAGCGACCGGCCCGAAACCTGGATCAACGGCGGTATCGAGGACGTGTTCGTCCGCCTCCACCACCTCGGATTTGCGCACTCGGTCGAGTGTCGTGACGGTGATCGGCTGGTGGGCGGATTGTACGGGCTCGCGATCGGCCGGGCGTTTTTCGGGGAAAGCATGGTCAGCCGCGCGACCGATGCGTCGAAGGTCGCGCTGGCCTGGCTGGTCGCGCGGTTGCGGGTGGGTGGCTTTACCTTGCTCGACTGCCAGTTCCAGACGCCCCACCTCACCTCACTCGGCGCGGTGGAGATATCACGCACCGATTACATGGCGTTGCTGGAGGCCGCGCTTGAGGGGGGGACGACGGCCGGCTCGCCGGATGTGGTGTCCGGGCGCGGGGCGGCCGATTTCGGCGCCCTTGATCGTGTGCCGGCGATCGACTCGGTATCCGGCCCGGTCGCGGGGAAGGACATCGTGCAGCTTTTGGTCCAGACGTCGTAGATTGGATGCTGGACGACGTTCAGCGCCGACCGCTCCTTGAACAGCCATCCTGAAAAACCACGCCGCCATGCCCGGTCGGGGCCACGCACGTCCATCTGCACGAACGCGCCCGTCAACTGCTCCGCCTCCCACGGCGCGGTCCGGTCACAGGCGCGCAGGCGGACGACCACGTCACCGATCCGTGCCACGCCGCCGGGGCGGAGGCGCACCTCGCGGCTGGCGCCGTTACGCTTGTTGAGTACGCCGATCACGGCGATGCGTTCTGCCATCGGAGTCGTACCGGCGATCATCGGGCCGGCGCCGCTGGTGTCGACCGTCTCGATACCGGTCGGCGGCGCCTCGGGCACATCCTGTTCGACCCGGATCGGCGCAACAGCGGGATCGGGCGCGGTCAACGCGCGATAGCCGAACCAGCCACCGATCGCGAGCGCCACGACCAGCACGGCCGCGGCGACCCAGCGGATCATCCCTCCGGCGTCCAGGCTTCGTAATCGCCCGTCGCGGCGGCGCGCTGCCCGCCCTTTTCCATCGCCCCGGCCGGGCGATAGGCCAACGGCGTACCGGTCAGGTTGGCGATCGCCGGCTTCTGCCAAGCGCGCTGCGGCGGCATGGACCGTTCGGGAACGTCGTCGACCTGACGGTGGAGCCACGCGACCCATTCCGGCGGCACCCGGCTGGCGTCGTTGGCACCCTGATAGATCACCCAGCGGCGAGGATGACCGGCGGTATCCTTGCGCCCTTCGTAATAGACGTTGCCCAGCGCATCCTCGCCCTTCCGGGCCATGCCGCGCAGGCCATAGACGCGGGTGCCGATGGTGGCGCCGTTCCACCAGGTGAAGATCGAGGACAGGATACCCATGCCGTCCGCTTACCCCGACCGATCGCCGTCATCAACCGCCGATCGGCGGTCAAACGTCATGATCCGGTCGTCGACCAGCTGACCCGGTCGCCCTCACCGATCCCCAGTTCGCTTGCCCTGCCGCCGCGGAGTTCCAGAACGGCCGACACCGGCTCGCCCGACGGGACCGACGCTTCGGAGAAGGGGACGGTGTTTTCGGCGATACGGGCGATCGTGCCGTCGGCACGGATGAACAGGATGTCGAGCGAGGTCGGCGTGTTCTTCATCCAGAAGCTCGTCTCGCGCGGTTCGCCCCCATCAGGTGGATAGGGCGCAAACAACATCGCCGAATCCGCGACGAGATTGGTGCGGAACATCAGTCCGCGCGCCTGTTCCGCCGCCGTCTGCGCCAATTCCGCCCGGAAGACATGACTGCCCCCCGCCCCGTCGATCCGGACCGGCACGATCCGTACGCCTTCCGCCTCCGATCGACGGCCGTCACAGCCGGCCAGCGCCAGCAAGGCGATCACGGTGGCCACCTTCTTCACGATACAGGCTCCACCACGACGGCCAGCGCACCCTTGCAACCATCGACGATGCGGGCACGCACCGGCTGTTCGGGTTCGACGGCGATCAGGCCGCCGCGGCGCAGCGTCTCCATGTGGACGAACACATCGGCTCCATCCCGATCGCGGATCAGGAAGCCGTATCCCTTCAGCCGATTGAACCATTTCACGCTGGCCGGTTCGAAGGCGCCGGCACTGTCGATCATGGTGAGCGGATCGATCCGATCCTCGCGGGGGCGGGGCAGCGGAACATCCGCCACCGCCTGGGACAGGTCGATCGTCATGATCTGCCGGGCCTGCAGGCCCCGGCCGCGCTCGACCACCAGCGCCTCGACCCGGGCGCCTTCGGGCAGGCTGCGGCGGCCATGCTCTTCCAGCACGCTGAAATGCACCAGCACATCGCCCATTGCGGGATCGTCCGCTACGATGAAGCCGAATCCCCGCGTCACGTCGAACCATTTGACCACGCCGACGACCGGTACGCCCGGTACGCCCGACCCGATTCCATCGTCTGTACCGTGTGCCGGCTGCAACCCTTGCTCCATCGGCCACCCCTGACGGCGCCCTGCTAGCATGGTTCGTCATCCCCGCAAGGACCTATGGCCGAAGCGGTATCTACATCGATTGTCTGACCGGGATCGGCAAAGGCGATTAATCTTGCCAGCACAAAGGAATGGCCTGCCCTGACCATGGCACCGATATGCTTTTCCCGCTGGGCCTTTTCGACCGGTGCGGGCGCAAACGGGCCGATCCGCCGCCGCCGGGCGAAGGCCAGCGCGCTGTCGAGGCGATCGCGAGCCACCGCAGGCTGAACCGCCGCGACATCCTCGGCGCCGACACGCGCCTGTCGCAACGCCATCGTCACCCGTCCCGCGCCGAGCCCGCGTCGGGTCAGCGCCGCCGCCTTGGCGGTCGCATAGGCACGGTCGTCGACATAGCCGAGCCCCGCCATCTTTTCTGCGAGATCCTCCGCAACGGTCCGCGCGTCGCCTTCTCCCGCCCAACCGCGCTCGCGTGCCTTGCGCACCAGATAGTCGGCCAGCTTGCCGCGCGTGGTGGCGAACCGCTCGACATAACGCAGCGCCAGACGCTCCATCGCGGACGGATCGAGCGGGAGTACCGGGCGCCTGGTTGATCGATCCGCCGTCATTCGCCTTGATTGTGCCACACTGGATAAGGAAGGAATAACCGGCGCAGGTGCGCCGCTCGAAGGACCAAGGCACGATGACGACCGAGATGCAATGCCAGGCCGCCCCGATCGCGACGCCGACCGCGGATGCGCTTCCCCGCCGCTTCGCCGATTTCGGGACGCTGGGCGAGGCATTGGACTATGCCGCCGGCGGCGTCCGTGGCCTGAATTTCCATGATCCGCGCGGCGCATTGGCACGGCCTTATGCCTTTGCGGAACTTCGCGAAGATGCATTGCTTGCCGCGCGCCGGCTGATCGCCGCCGGCGTGAAGCCGCAGGATCGGATCGCACTGGTCGCCGAAACCTCGGCCGAGTTCGCGGCCTTGTTCTTCGGGGTGGTCTATGCCGGTGCATGGCCGGTGCCCTTGCCGCTGCCGACCTCGTTCGGCGGGCGCGACTCGTATATCGATCAGCTTCGCGTCCAACTCGCCAGCTGCGACCCATCGATGCTGATCTATCCGCCCGATCTGATCGCGCTGGCCGGGGAGGCTGCCGCCGTGGCGGGCGTGACCGGGATCGACTGGACGAGCTTCGCCGCACGTCCCGCGCCCGAGGTGACGCTGCCACAGGCCGAGCCGGACCAGATCGCCTATCTGCAATATTCCAGCGGTTCGACCCGTTTCCCCCACGGCGTCGCGATCACGCACCGCGCGCTGCTCAACAATCTCGCCGCGCACAGCCACGGCATGGCGGTGCGCGACACCGATCGCTGCGTGTCATGGTTGCCCTGGTATCACGACATGGGGCTGGTCGGCTGCTTCCTGTCGCCAGTGGCCAATCAGGTATCGACGGATTATCTGAAGACGGAAGATTTCGCCCGCCGCCCGCTGGCTTGGCTCGACCTCATCAGCCGGAACGAGGGCACCACCCTCTCTTATTCACCGACCTTCGGTTACGACATCTGCGCGCGTCGCATCTCCTCGCAGACCAAGGCGTCCGACCGGTTCGACCTGTCGCGCTGGCGGGTCGCGGGTAACGGCGCGGATATGATCCGCCCCGACGTGATGCAGGCATTCGTCGACGCCTTCGCCGATGCGGGTTTCCAGGCCGGTGCGTTCCTGCCCTCCTACGGTCTGGCGGAAGCGACGCTGGCGGTGTCGATCATGCCGCCGGGCGAGGGTATTCGCGTCGAGCTGGTCGAGGAGACCGAGCTGTCGGGCGCCCATGCCAATGACGACAGGCCACAACGGTTCCGCGCCATCGTCAACTGCGGCAAGCCGGTGCGCGACATGGAGGTCGCGATCCGTCAGGAAAACGGCGCGCCGCTGCCGGAACGGGCGATCGGCAAGGTCTGGTGCCGGGGGCCATCGGTGATGGTCGGCTATTTCCGCGATCCCGCCGCGACCGAGGCGTGCATGACCGATGGCTGGCTGGATACCGGCGACATGGGCTATATGTCGGACGGATATCTGTACATCGTCGGCCGCGCCAAGGACATGATCATCGTCAACGGCCGCAACCACTGGCCGCAGGACATCGAATGGGCGGTGGAGCAACTGCCCGGCTTCAAGTCCGGCGACATCGCCGCCTTCGCGATTACCACGCCGGGTGGCGAGGAGACGCCGGCGGTGCTGGTCCAGTGCCGCAGTTCCGACACCGCCGAACGCAGCCGCCTGCGCGACGCGATCCGGGAACGGGTACGCTCGGTCACGGGCATGAACTGCGTGATCGAACTGATCCCGCCGCGGACGCTGCCGCGGACGTCGTCGGGAAAACTGTCGCGTGCCAAGGCGCGCAATCTCTATCTGGCCGGCGAGATCAAGCCCTACGACATCGCCGCCTGACGCCGCCATCGGCATGGGCATCACAGGCTGCCTATTCGCCGGTGCAGCAAAGCTTGCTGGGAAACTGCGCCGTCATGCGCCAGGTTCGGGCATCATGACACGTGTCTCCTTTAGCGCCCAGGTGTTCCTGGGCATGGCCGCCGGCCTGCTGCTCGGTTTCTGGGCCCGTACCCTGGGTGAAACCAGCGCACTGGCCGAGGCATTGCGCATCATCGGCGAAATCTTCGTCCAGCTGTTGCGGGCGCTGGTGGTGCCGCTGGTCTTCACCGCGATCGTCGCCTCGATCGCGGCCCTGCGCGATCTGGGTAACGCTGCGCGACTGGTGGCGGGCACGCTGATCTGGTTCGCGATCACCGCATTGATCGCAGTCAGCATCGGACTGGCGCTGGGCCTGCTGATGGAGCCGGGCGTACGTGCCGGGGTGGATGCCGCGACGGCAATCCGACCGACCTCGACCGGATCATGGCTCGACTTCCTGCGGGGGCTGGTGCCGTCCAACATGCTTGGCCTGAGCGCATCGACCAAGTTGACCGATAGCGGGGCGACCACGTCGATCTCGTTCAACATCCTCCAGATCATCGTCGTCGCCATCGCGCTGGGGATCGCCGCCGTGCGGGTGGGCGAGCCGGGATCGGCCTTCCTGTCGTTCAATGCCTCCGCCCTCGCCATCTTCCGCCGGGTGCTGCGCTGGGTGGTGAGGCTGACCCCGATCGGCACGGCCGGGCTGCTGGGCCATGCGGTCGTGCAATATGGCTGGCAGTCGCTGTCGGCGCTGGGTGCCTTTGCCGGTGCGGTGTATCTGGGACTGGGACTGGTGCTGCTGGTCGTCTATCCGGTCCTGCTGCGGATGAACGGCCTGTCCATCCGGCGTTTCTTCGCCGCCGCATGGCCCGCGATCCAGCTTGGCTTCGTGTCGCGCTCGTCGATCGC
This sequence comes from Sphingomonas sp. CFBP 8760, assembly GCF_014841615.1. Lineage (GTDB taxonomy): Bacteria > Pseudomonadota > Alphaproteobacteria > Sphingomonadales > Sphingomonadaceae > Sphingomonas. The sequence goes on from NZ_JACYUG010000002.1 coordinate 41,288, forward strand.
CACGTTGCCTGTCACCGAAGCGGCGGTGGAGCGGATCGGCGTTCCGAAAAGCTATGCCGCCTTCGCCGTGCCGTTCGCCGCGACGACCAAGATGGATGGATGTGCCGCCGTATACCCCGCGGTGGCGGCGCTGTTCGTCGCGCAATATTATGGCATCGCGCTCCATGCTTCCGACTATCTGCTGATCGTCCTGGTATCGGTGGTTGGATCGGCGGCGACCGCAGGGCTGACCGGGGCGCTGGTCATGCTGACGCTGACGCTGTCGACGCTGGGGCTGCCTTTGGAAGGAGCGGGCCTGCTGCTTGCCATCGACCCGATCATCGACATGGGGCGTACCGCGGTCAACGTCGCCGGACAGGCGCTGGTGCCGACGATCGTCGCCCGCCGGCAGGGACTGATCGTGGACATCGCGGCGACCGATCCGGCGGCGGTTCCCGCGGCGGCATGACCCCGGTCGCCCGGCTGCGTGCCGCCACAGCGCCATCGCACGACATGGTCGATGCGGCGTTCGGCCATCACGATCTGACGAAGGCGGCGGATTATTCCCGCTTCCTGATCGCCCATGCGCTGGCGCTGCCCGCCGCCGAACGTCAATTCGCCACGATGGATCGATTGCCGCCATGGCGGATTCGCACGCCGTTACTGTTGGCGGACCTGCAAGACCTCGGCCATGCCCTCCCCACACCTCTCGCGTTCACGCTACCTGATATGGCGGGTGCGGCATGGGGAGCGCTGTATGTGACGGAAGGATCGCGTCTCGGCGGCATCATGCTGGCACGATCGGTCGACCCGAGTCTGCCCACCCGCTATCTCGGCGCGAAGCATGAAAGTGGGGAATGGCGGGGATTGCTCGCGGCGATCGATGCCGAGGGTGAGCGGCAGGGCGAAGCATGGATCGATGGCGCCATCGCGGGTGCGGAGATATGCTTCACCCTGTACCGGCACGCCGCCGCCCGGATCGCCACCCGCTGAAGCAGCCCCTGTCTCAGCCCTCCTGAATCGGCGCGGTCAGGATGGCGCGCAGCCCTGGCTGGTTATCGTCCTGCTCGATCTCGCCGTTCAGCCGGGCGACCATCGCCGCCATCATCCGGCTGCCGAAGCCTGCCTTGTCGCCGACCTTGCCCCGTCCTTCGTCCGCGACGATCAGGCGCAGACGGTTGCGATGCTGTTCCAGCACGATGGCGATCGGGCCGGGCAAGCCATCATAGGCATATTTGGTCGCATTGATGACCAGTTCGGTCATCACCAGCCCGACATTCACCGCCCGGTCGGACGGGATCAGCACCGGCGCGAAATCCAGCCTCATGCGCGACGCCCATTCCTCCCCCAGCGACAGCTTCATGTCACCGGCCAGTTCCTCAAGGTACCGGGCCAGATCGATGGTTTCGATCCGATCGTCGCGGTACAGGCGACGATGGACCTGCGCGACGGCGGACAATCGCGCCTGTGCCTCGCGCAGGTGATCGGACACCTCTCCCGGCCCGACTGCACGCGCCTGCATCGCCAGGAAGGCGGATACGAGTTGCAGACTGTTCTGGATGCGGTGATCGACCTCCTTCATCAGCAGGTCTTTCTGCTGCAGCAATGCCTCGCGTTCGTTCGCGGTGCGGGTCAGCTGGGCGTTCAGATCACGTAGCTGGCGGACCTGGTAGGCATCGTGAAAGGCACGCCGCAGGCGATGCGCAGCCTCCACCTCTTCCAGCGTCCAGCGGCGCGACAGGCCGCGCACCGCCTCCGTCCAAGTCTCGAACGATGCACGCGGCGTCAGTTGCTCGCCCGGTGTCAGGCCGACCGACTTGTGCGGGTTGCCCGCCCATTCGATCTCCTCGATCTGCTCCATGCGGAACCACAACAGGGTGCCGCCTTCTTCCCCCAGCGTCATCGCGAGCAGACCACTGGCATTGCCAGCATGTCCGACGGCCTCCGGCATCGCCGTGGCCAGTTCGTGCGTCACGAAAGGATCGCTGCCGCCACGTGCACTGACCCACGCCCCAATCTCCCGGATCGTATCTTCAGGTGGACAGATGCCGTCGACCACCACCGTCTGGCCGTGGACCAGCGCAAAACCATCGGCTCCCAGCATCGTGCGCAACTCGCGCTTCACCCGCGCCACCGAATGGGGCAGGCCGGTCGCGCCCGCCAGCTTGGGGACGACATCGTCCTCCGCCGCGCGCAGCCGCAACCGCTCGCGATAGGTTTCCGCTTCCTCCTTGGCGCGGACCTGTCGGGCAAGGCCGGATGCCAGCATCGCCGCCGCCGCACGAACGTCGGCGGACAGCGCGTGCGGCGTACGATGATGGCAGGCGATCAGCCCCCATAGCAACCCGTCCTTGACGATCGAGATCGACGCGGAAGCGGCTACTCCCATGTTCATCAGGTACCGGACATGGATGGGCGACACGCTGCGTATCGCCACGTCGGACAGGTCGACCCCCGCGAAGGCTGCTGGCCTGATCGGCTGCGGGTGATAGGTGACGTCGGGGATCGACCGGGTACGGTTGCGGATATAAAGCGCCCGCGCTTGACGCGGGATGTCCGATGCCGGGAAATGATGATGCATGAAGGTGGACAACGCCGGATCGCTGTCTTCCGCCACGACGCGCCCGGCATCGTCGTCCAGAAAACGATAGACCATGACCCGGTCGAACCCGGTCAGCGTTCTGAAGGCGACGGCCGCACGATCGCACAAGGTACGCAGATCGCTCGCGCGCTCGAAGCTGGTGGCGAAGGCATCGAGCCGACTCAGGGTCGCGCCAGCGCTCATCGGTGCTGCGGCACTCGGCTCCAGCTCGACGAGCAGATGATCCCCTGCCCGGTGCACGGCGACGTCAAACCGTTCGTCATGCACGGTGATCGGCATACCAATCACCGTCCCGCCCGAACCAGAAGGAGCAGTCGCGATCAGTGCCGCGATATCCTGGCGCACCAGCGTCGATAGCGGCGCGCCCAGCCATTCCGGCGACAATCGCGTCTCGATATCGCCCGCTCCCGCGATCACGGTCATCGAACCGGCATCAGCGATCAGCAGCAGTCCATGTGGCTGGATCGATCCGGGTATATGGATGGGCTCCCGATCACAGCCGGCCAGGTCAAGGCCGGGATCGGTCGAAATACTATGCGACGCCATGGCTTACGCTTACCTCTTTACGGAAAGCGGCATGAACGTTTCGTCCGGGCATTGCAAATCCGGTACCCTCGATCACTTCACCTGGATCAATTCGCGGATACGCGTGGCCAATGCCTCCATCGCGAACGGCTTGGTCATCACGTGCATCCCGGCATCCAGATGCCCGTTTCCGACCACCGCATTCTCGGCATAGCCGGTGATGAACAGCGTCTTCAGACCCGGCCGGACCAACCGTGCGGCATCCGCCATCTGCCGACCGTTCATTCCGCCCGGCAGGCCGACATCGGTCACCAGCAGATCGATCGGGATCGCCGACTGCAGAATCTTCAGCCCGGCAGCGCCGTCCGCCGCCTCGATGGGCAGATAGCCCAGTTCCTCCAGCACCTCGACCACCAGCATCCGGACAGTCGGCTCGTCATCGACGACCAGCACGGTTTCACCCTCACTTGTTCGAGGGGCATCGGCCAGATCGGGCATCGCTTCCACACCGTCGGCCTCGCCACGGTGCCGCGGCAGATAGAGACAGACCATCGTCCCCTCCCCCGGCTCCGAATAGATCCGCACCTGCCCGCCCGACTGGCGCGTGAAACCATAAATCATCGACAGGCCAAGCCCGGTGCCCACCCCCAGCGGCTTGGTGGTGAAGAACGGATCGAACGCCTTGGCGATCACCTCCGGTGTCATGCCCGTTCCCGTATCGGATACGCATAGCGACACATATTGACCCGGTTCAAGATCACGGTCCCGCGCCGCGCGCGCATCGAGCCAGCGGTTGGCGCTTTCGATCGTCAGCCGACCGCCATCGGGCATCGCGTCGCGAGCGTTGATGCACAGGTTGAGCAGCGCGTTCTCAAGCTGGTTGGGATCGACCAGCGTCGACCACAACCCTCCCGCCGCCACCGTTTCTAGTTCGATTCCCGGCCCGATCGTGCGGCGGATCAAATCCTCCATGCCGGCGATCAGCCGGTTCATGTCGGTCGGCTTGGGATCGAGCGTCTGCCGGCGCGAAAAGGCGAGCAGCCGGTGCGTCAGCGACGCCGCACGTTTCGCTGCCCCCTGCGCGGCGAGCGAGTATCGTTCGACATCGGCAAGTCGGCCTTGTGCGATGCGGATGCCCAGCAGTTCGAGACTGCCGATGATCCCGGTCAGCAGGTTGTTGAAGTCGTGCGCGATACCGCCGGTCAACTGGCCGACCGCTTCCATCTTCTGGCTCTGACGCAGCGCCTCTTCCGCCACCATCAGTTCGCGGGTCCGTGCCGCCACCTGCTCTTCCAACGTGTCGGCGAAACGGCGCTGGTCGTCGATATCGGTATTGGTGCCGACCCACCGGACGATCACCCCGCCCGCCCGTACCGGCTCCGCCCGCACCAGAAACCAGCGATAGGCACCGTCCGCGCGACGGATGCGGAATTCGACCCCGTAGACTTCGCCGGTCATGATGGCATGCACCCACCGTCGCCCGGCTTCGGCAGCATCATCTGGATGGACGATGTCGGTCCATGCCATCAGCCCGGCCAGTCCGGCCTTATCGAGACCGCTATAGGCATAGACCTGATCGTTGAACCAGTAGAGGTGGCCATCGGCATGGGCCGCCCAGATCTGGTTGGGCACGGCCTGGGCAAAGACGCGGAACTGCTCCTCGCTCTGCCGGCGGGCCTCGTCAGCACGAACGCGCTCGGTGGCAGCGCGGACGCGGGATGCGACCTCACGGATCAGCGCCAGCTCGTCGTCGTCGTACGGGCGCGGCTCGGCGTTGTTGACGAAGACGAGCGCGACGATGCGCCCCTGTTCGAGCAGCGGCATATTGACGAACGAGGCGGCGGCGATGCCGCGCAGCGCATCGGCGGTGGCGCGGGTACGCGGGTCGCGCGCGACATCGGCGATCTGCACGGTCCGGCCCGCCTTCAGGTCTTCGATATAACTGCCATATTCCCGGAATTGCAGCACACCGGCAATGCTGGTCACGCCTGGCGCATTCCAGTCCCGATCGATCGTGATCGTCTCCGCCCCGGTATCGATGACGCCGTACCCGGCACGGCTGACGCCCAATGCACGACCGAGGATTTCCGAGGACACATAGCTGATCTCACCGATGTCGGTCAGGTCACGTAGCCGATCACCCAGTTCGAGCAGCGTCGACTGTCGCATCGCCGCGCGCTTCTGATCGGTGATGTCGAAACTGACGCCGGGGAAGCGCACGGGTCGCCCCTGATCGTCAAGCCGGCACCGACCCTGCGCCGCGACCCAGCGGGTGGAGCCATCATCCTGGATCAGGCGATATTCGGCAATGAACTCTCCCCCCGAACTGATTGCCTGCTCGATCCGGGCCTCGGCCGGAAGGCGGTCGTCCGAATGCATCCTGCCAAAGAACGCGGCAATGGGTGCGCCGTGGGCAGCCCGATCGGGATCGACGCCATAAAGACGGGCGAACCGTTCGTCCGCGCGAACCAGATCGGTGGTTACGTCCCAATCCCAGGTGCCGATGCCGTGTCCGGCAGACAGGGCCTGCTGCAACCGCTCCTCGCTTTCGCGGGCGGCATGTTCGGAGCGGCGCTGGTCGGATACATCGGCGAACAGGATGCCGATCCTGCGTTCAGCGGGGTCGCCGACCCGTAACGCCTGTACCTCGAACCAGCGGCCCATGGCCTCCGATCCGTTTCCGAAGCGGGCCGGTTCACCGGTCAATGCGACTCGGCCATAGGTATCGTACCAGTGCTGCTCCAGCCCCGGCACCAGTTCCCGTGCGGTCCGGCCGACGGGATCGACCAGTCCCGTCTGCTGTTCGAACATCCGGTTCACCGCGACGAACCGGTAATCCACCGCCCGATCTCCATCGAAGATCATCTCGACGATACAGAATCCGGTATCGACCATGTCGAATATCTGGCGATAGATGTCCGGCGACACGGGGCCGCCGGACGAGAGGGAATGGGTCATCGATCCGCCAATGGTCGGTTACGTCGTCTGGCCGCCCGCTGCCGCCGGGCCACGGTGGTTAGCGAGACGCGAACGGGCGTGGTTCAGTTCCCTTTCTGACAGGCGACGATCGCCGCGATCACGCCCAGCGTATCCTGCGGGTCGCGTACGCGCACGGTATCCAGTCCCAGTTCCTTGGCGGGATAGTCATTGCCACCGGGGAAGATCGCATCGCCGATGAACATCATCGCCTCCAGCGGGATGCCGCTGGCATCGCGCAGTTTCTTGAGACCATAAGCCTTGTCGACACCCTCGCGAGTGATGTCGATCGAGGTGGCGCCACCCATGTTGATCGACAGGCCGGGCAACCGCTGCTTCAGTTCGGCCTGGATGATCTTGCGCTTCTCGAACTTGGGGTCCCAATGTTCCTTGGCGTCGATCGGCGCCTGCTGGCCGAGCGCGGAGAAGGTGATCTGGCTACCGCGATCCTCGATCCGTTCGCCCCAGGTCTGTTCGGGTACGAAACCCGTCGCCTCCAGCGCGGCGTCGAATTCGCGCAGGATCTTGGCCTTGGTCTCGTCATCGAACAGTTCGGCATACACCGTCGTCCATGCATCGTCCTGCCACGTATAGAGCTTGGTGCCGGTGGTCGGCATCAGCCACAGCTTCGACCGGTCGGCCCGCGCCGGCAGACGGCTGGCCACCTGCTTGTCGAACTGTGGCCAGTCCCCGCCGGAAATCACCGCGACATTGGCTACGCCCAGCAGGTCAGCCAGCGCCTCCGCCATCGGATCACCCAGCGGCTGCTTGCTTTCGGCCAGGGTTCCATCGAGGTCGAATGCGACGAGCTGCTTCATGCGTGATCCCTTTTGATAATGAGATGGTCGATGGCCCACGCGACGCCATCGTCGTCGTTCGGCCGGGAAACGTGATGTGCCCGGGTTTTGACGGCATCCGGCGCATTGCCCATCGCGATCGCCAGTCCGGCACGGTCCAGCATCGGCAGATCGTTGGCCTGATCGCCGATCGCGGCGGTTTCGTCGAGCGGCACCCCGAACGATTCGGCGAGAGCGGCGATGCCCGCCCCCTTGTTCGCCTCCGGTGCGGTGACGTCGAGATAATAGGTCTGGCTTTGCGCGATCGTGGCGCTGTCACCCCATGCGTCGGCCACCTGCACGGCCAGTTCGGCCAACAGCGGCTGATCGTCGCTGACGAAGGTGATCTTGTCCGCCCGGTCGAGCAGGGCATCGAAGTCGTCGGTGACGATCGGTTCCTGCGCCGAGGCCCGCCGCTCCGACCCGACATGGGTGCCCTGGTCGGTCGACGCATACCAGCGATCGTCGGCGAACATCCACCGGTCCACCGGCGCATCGCCGACTGCCGCCCAGATGCCGCGTGCGACCGCAGGATCGATCCGGTGGTGCGCCAGTATCTCACCCGACCGCCGGAAGACGATGCCGCCGTTGAACGCGCCGACCGGCTCGTCGAGACCCAGTTGCTCGATCAGCGGCAGCAGCCCCGATCGCGGACGTGCGGAGATGATCGTGAAGCCGATCCCGGCCTCATGCAGGCGCGCGACCGCGTCGATCGTTCCGTTGGTCAACCGCTTCTCACGATCGACCAAGGTTCCGTCGACATCGGACACCAGCAGGCGCGGGCGCTTGCCCGATGAGTTCATTGCGGGATTTCCACGTGGCCGCCAAAGCCATAGCGCATCGCCGACAGCACCTTGTCGCCGAACGTATGGTCGATCCGGCTGCGATACCGCGCGAAAAGCGACGCGGTGAGGACGTTGGCCGGCACCTTCTGCTCCATCGCCGCATCGATCGTCCACTGCCCCTCGCCCGAGTCCGCGACGCTGCCGGAGAACTGTTCCAGCATCCCGTCCTTCGCCAGCGCGATGGCGGTCAGGTCGAGCAGCCACGACGAGATCACGCTGCCACGGCGCCATACCTCGGCGATGTCGGTCAGGTTCAGGTCGAACCGTTCCTCCTCGGGCAGTTTGTCGGTGTTCTTGGACTTCAGGATGTCGAAGCCTTCGGCATAGGCCTGCATCAGGCCGTATTCGATGCCGTTGTGGATCATCTTGACGAAGTGGCCCGATCCCGCAGGCCCGGCATGGATATAGCCCTTTTCGGCGCGGGGATCGGCATTCTCCGGGTTGCGGCCGGGGGTACGGACGATGTCGCCGGTGCCGGGCGCCAGCGTGTCGAAGATCGGATCGAGCAGGTCGACCGTCTCCTTGTCACCGCCGATCATCATGCAATAGCCGCGTTCCTTGCCCCACACCCCGCCGGACGTGCCGACATCGACATAGTGAAGGTCCTTCTCCGCCAGCATCTTCGCGCGGCGGATGTCGTCCTTGTAGAAGCTGTTGCCGCCATCGATCACGATGTCGCCGGGCTTCGCATCGGCACCGATCGTCGCGATCGTCGCTTCGGTGATCTCGCCGGCGGGCAGCATCACCCACCAGATCGCCGGCGTGTCGAGCTTGTCCCGCATGTCGTCGAGCGAGGTGGCGGGGATCGCGCCATCCGCAGCCAGCGCCGCGACCGCCTCGTCATTGCGGTCGTAGGCGACGATCTCGTGACCACCGGCCATCAGCCGGCGGGCCATGTTGCCGCCCATTCGGCCGAGGCCGATCATGCCAATCTTCATCATGTTCACCTATATCGAGGATCGGGCAACCGGAGCTCAGGCGGTCGCCGGCTGCTTATTCGCGATCGCGCCCAGCAGGTCGTCGAAGGCGCTTGTGAAGGACGCAACCCCTTCAAGAACAAGGGAATCCGTCACACCGGGGAGGTCCAGCCCAAGCCGATCGGCCTCCGCCAGCACATGCCGGGCGGCGTCGACATCGGCGGTCAGCGTCGTCGCCACCGTGCCGTGGTCGCGGAAGGCGTCCATCGTCTTGGGTGGCATGGTGTTGACAGTGTCGGGACCGATCAGCGTGTCGATGTAGAGCGTGTCGGGATAGGCCGGGTCCTTGACCCCGGTCGACGCCCAAAGCAGCCGCTGCGGCTGTGCGCCCTTCGCGGCCAGCGCCTGCCAGCGATCGGATGCGATGAAATCCTGATACCAGGCATAGGCCTGCTTGGCGTTGGCGATCGCCACCTTGCCGCGCACCGCCTTCAGCGCCTCCGCCTCGGCATCGCCGTCCTTCAGCCGGGCGTCGATCTGTTTGTCGATCGTCGTGTCGATCCGGCTGACGAAGAAGCTGGCGACCGATGCGATGCGATCGATCGGCTGGCCCTGACGGACGCGCTCTTCCAGTCCCGCCGCATAGGCCTCGGCGACCCGGATATAGGCGTCAAGCGAGAACAGCAGCGTCACGTTGACGTTGATCCCCACCGCGATCGTCGCCGAAATCGCCGGAGCGCCGGCGATCGTGCCGGGAATCTTGATCATCAGGTTCGGACGATCGACCGCCGCCCACAGCTTCTGCGCCTCCGCGATGGTCGCGTCGGTGTCGTCGGCGATGTAGGGCGACACCTCCAGGCTGACATAGCCGTCCTTCGCATCCAGCTGATCATAGACCGGCGCCAGCGTTTCTGCCGCAGCCTTGATGTCCTCGATTGCCAGATGTTCGTAGCGGTCGATCGTCGCGGCGCCGGGATTTTCCTCGTCGAACGCGGCAAGCGTGTCGTCATAGGCATCGCCATGCCCCATCGCCTTTTCGAAGATCGACGGGTTGGAGGTGACGCCGGTCAGCCCGTCCTCCTCGACCAGCTTCTTCAGCCCGCCGGCTTCGAGAAACTTGCGGTCGACGAAGTCGAGCCAGACGGCGGTGCCTGCGGCGGAGAGATCGGAAAGCTTGCTCATCGCGGTCATTCCTTGTCGGTGGAGGCGGCTTCGGCGATCAGCGAACGCGCCCTGTCGACGATGTTGTCGACGGTGAAGCCGAACTTGTCCTGAAGCTTGGCGAGCGGTGCGGAGGCGCCAAAGGTGGACATGGTGATCGTGTCGCCATGGCTGCCGACATAGCGGTCCCAGCCCATCGACCCGGCCATCTCGACCGCCAGCCGCGCCTTGACGGCGGGCGGCAGGACCGAGTCCCTGTATCCCTTGTCCTGCAACTCGAAACGATACCAGCTGGGCAGCGAGACGACGCGCGCCCTGGTGCCCGCCGCCGTCAGCTTTTCATAGGCATCGACCACCAGCGACAATTCGCTGCCCGTGGCGATCAGCACGACCTCCGGCTCGCCATCGCAATCGGCCAGCACATAGCCGCCCTTCCGCACGCCTTCGGCACTGGCATATTTGTCGCGATCGAGCGTCGGCAGCGCCTGACGGGAGAAGATCAGCGCCGCCGGGCGGCTCGCATCCTCCAGCACCGCGCGATAGGCCCATGCGACCTCGTTCGCATCGCCCGGCCGAATCACGTCAAGACCCGGGATCGCGCGCAGCGACGCCAGATGCTCGATCGGCTGGTGGGTCGGGCCGTCCTCGCCGACGCCGATCGAATCGTGGGTGAACACCCAGATCGCGCCGACCTCCATGATCGCCGACAGGCGGATCGGGGCGCGCATATAGTCGGCGAAGACGAGGAAGGTGGAGCCGTAGGCGCGCAGATGCGACAACGCCATGCCGTTCACCACCCCGCCCATGCCGTGTTCCCGGACGCCGAAGTGGAAGTTGCGGCCGGCATAGTTGTTCGGTTCGAACGACGCCTCGTCCTTGATGTCGGTCTTGGTGGAGGGCGCGAGATCGGCTGAGCCGCCGATCAGCCACGGCACGCGCTTCGCCAGCGCATTCAGGACCTTGCCACCCGAATCGCGACTGGCCAGACCCTTGGCATCGGCGGGGAACACCGGCACGTCGGCATCCCAGCCGGCGGGCAGTTCATCCTTCAGCATCGCATCGAGTTCGGCCCCCAATTCGGGATTGGCTTGGCGATAGCGGTCGACCATCGCGACCCATTCGTCACGCAGCGGCTTGCTGCGGTCGCCGATCGCCTTGCGGAACGCCCCGGCGACGCCATCCGGCACGTAGAAGCTCTTGTCCTCGGGCCAGCCATAGGCACGCTTGGTCAGGCGGACATTCTCCTCGCCCAGCGGCTCGCCATGCGCCTTCTCGCTGCCCGCCTTCGGGCTGCCCCAGCCGATCACCGAGTGGACGACGATGAAGGTCGGCCGGTCCGTGGTCTTGCGGAACGTCTCGATCGCGGCGGCGATCGCGGCGGTGTCGTTCGCGTCGTCGACATGGATGACGTTCCAGCCATAGGCCTTGAAGCGCAGGCCGACATCCTCGTCGAACGCCAGATCGGTGCCGCCCTCGATTGAGATATGGTTGCTGTCGTAGATCCAGCAGAGGTTGGACAGTTTCAGATGACCGGCGATGCTCGCCGCCTCGGATGCGACGCCCTCCATCATGTCGCCGTCGCCGCACAGCGCGTAGACGTCGTGATCGAACACGGGGAAACCGTCGCGGTTGTAGCGCGCCGCGAGCGACCGCTCGGCGATCGCCATGCCCACCGAATTGCTGCACCCGGCGCCCAGCGGGCCGGTGGTGGTCTCCACACCGGTGGTGTGGCGGTATTCGGGGTGGCCGGGGGTCTTGGAGGACAATTGCCGGAACTGTTCCAGATCGGCGAGGCTCAGCGCCTCTTGGCCGGTCTTGTTGCCATCGGCGTCGATCTCCTCGATCCCGGCGAGGTGGATCAGGCTGTAGAGCAGCATCGACGCATGGCCGACCGACAGGACGAAGCGGTCGCGATTGGGCCAGTCGGCATGGGCCGGATCGTAGCGCAAGAACTTCGACCACAAGGTATATCCGACCGGCGCCAGCGCCATCGGGGTGCCGGGATGGCCCGAATTGGCCTTCTGCACCGCATCCATCGACAGGGTACGGATGGTGTCGATCGCCAGTCTTTCGGGACTGCCGTCCTCGTGCAGGGCAGTGTCGACGGGCGTGGCAGTCTCGGTATCGGACATGAACATGAGCCTCTATTGGTCGATGGTCGAACGCCTGTACCGGCGGTCGGTTGCGCGGTGACGACGCCCCTAGCGGTTCGTCGGACGACGTTCCAGTCGCGTAACGGTTCCGGCGGCGGCGATATAGGCCGCGTCGACCTCGGTCAGGAACAGGCCATGGCCGAGCACGCCGGGGATGCCGGCGATCGTCGCGGCCAGCGCCGGCCACTCCTGTGCGACCGCTTGGCGGCAATCGAACACCATGCCGCCATTGTCGGTACGATAGCGCCCCCCGTCACGCGGGACGACCGATGCGAATAAGGCGGTCAATTCCTGCGACACGAAGGCGGCACTGAACGGCAGCACCTCCACCGGGATCGCCGCCTTGCCGATCGCCGCCACCCGTTTGGAGCCGTCGGCGATCACGATCATGTGATCGCTGGCCGCCGCGACGATCTTCTCGCGCAGCATCGCCCCGCCCGCCCCCTTGATCGCGCGGCAGGCGTCGTCGATCTCGTCGGCGCCATCGATCGTCAGGTCGACGCGCGCGACATCGGCGAAATCCCGCACCACGATCCCGAGCGACCGCGCGAGTGCCGCGCTGGCCGCCGACGTGGCGACCGTTTCGATCCGCAGTCCGGCCGCGGCGATGGCATGGATAGCATGGGCGGCGGTGGAACCCGTGCCCAGCCCCACCAGCATCCCGTCGCGTATCTCCCGCACCGCGGCCCCGGCCGCCATTCGCTTGTCGTCATCCGGATCGGTCATCGAAGGGGGAACGAGCCAGAACGCGATCCGTGCCCGCGCCCTGCCCCGTACCCGCACCCCGTCGTCCGGTCGGGGGTTGCAACCTTGGGCGAACCCGCGCATTTTGCGATGGTTACGGGCGAAGGTCCGTCGAGCGAACGGACAATACCATCTTGATTTTGAAGGACGTGCGGCCAGGCGCCGCGATGATCGCGATCGGGCTGGCATTGTCGGTCACGGCATGTGGAGGCGGCGAGTCCGCCGATAAAGGCAAGAGCAAGGGCGGCGGCCAGCCGGGCCAGGGCACACCGCAGGTCGGCTTCGTTGCGGTCCAGCCGACCGAGGCGGCACTCGTCACCGAGTTGGCGGGTCGCGTCACCGCCTTCGAAAGCTCGGACGTGCGACCGCAGGTCACCGGCCTGATCCGCCGCCGTTTCTTCACCGAGGGGACCTTCGTCCGTCAGGGACAGCCGCTCTACGAAATCGATCCCCGCCTGTACCGTGCCGCCGCCAACGAAGCGCGCGCGAAGGTGGCGAGCGCCGAGGCCAATCGCGAGGCAACCCGCGTCCTCGCCGATCGCTACCGGCCGCTTGCGGAGATCGAGGCGATCTCCAAACAGGATTACACCAACGCGGTCGCGCAGGCCCGTCAGGCCGCCGCCGCCGTGGCACAGAGCCGGGCCGCGCTCGACACCGCGCAGATCAACCTGCGCTTCACCACCGTGCCCGCACCGATTTCCGGGCGGATCGGCCGCTCGCTGTTCACGGTCGGTGCGCTGGTATCGGCGACGCAGGCCGACCCCCTCGCCCAGATCCAGCGGCTCGACCCGATCTTCATCGATATCCAGCAGAGCGCGGATGCGCTGCTGTCGTTGCGTCGCAGCCTGTCCGGGCAGGGCGTGGTGCCGACCACGGCACAGGTCCGCCTGAAACTGCCCGACGGCAGCGATTACGGACGGACCGGCACGATCGAGTTTTCCGAGGCGCTGGTCGATCCGACCACCGGCACCACGACGCTGCGCGCCCGCTTCGCCAATCCGCAGAACGTGCTGCTGCCGGGCATGTTCGTCCGTGCCCGTTTCGCGCAGGCCATCAACCGCCGTGCCTTCCTCGTCCCCCAGCAGGGCGTCAGCCGCGATCCGCAGGGCAGCGCGACCGTGATCCTCGTCGGCCCCGGCAACAAGGCGGTGCAGAAGAAGGTGACGGCCGAACGGACGCAGGGCGCCTATTGGGTCGTGACCGAGGGGCTGAACCCCGGCGACCGGGTGATCGTGCAGGGTCTGGGCAAGCTGCGCCCCGGCCAGTCGATCAAGCCCGTGCCCGCCGCGACGCCGCAACGCGTCGAGGCCCCGAAGCAGGACGGCGACCAGACCCAGAATCCGCAGAAGGCCGGCTGACCGCATCATGCTGAGCCGGATTTTCATCGATCGCCCCATCTTCGCATGGGTCATCGCGATCATCATCATGCTGGGCGGCGTCGGCGCGATGCTGAGCCTGCCGATCGCGCAATATCCCGACGTGGCCCCGCCGCAGGTCACGATCCGCGCCACCTATCCGGGCGCCAATGCCCAGACGTTGCAGAACGCGGTGACGCAGGTCGTCGAACAGACGCTGACCGGGATCGACGGGCTGCTGTATTTCCAGTCGTCCTCGTCCAGCCGCGGATCGGTGACGATCACCTGCACCTTCGACAAGGGCGTCGATCCCGATATCGCGCAGGTGCAGGTCCAGAACCAGGTCCAGCAGTCGCTCGCCCGCCTGCCGCAGCAGGTGCAGCAGCAGGGGCTGATCGTCCGCAAGTCGAACCCCGACTTCCTGCTGATCGCCTCCGTCTACGATTCCACCGACCGGTCGACCAACCGCGACGTGTCGGATTACCTGACTTCGACGTTGCAGGACCCGCTGGGCCGGACCGAAGGGGTGGGCGACACCAACGTGTTCGGATCGCAATATGCGATGCGCATCTGGCTCGATCCGAACAAGCTCAACAGTTTCCAGCTGATGCCGGCGGACGTCATCACCGCGATCCAGAACCAGAACACCGAGGTCGCGGCCGGCGAGATCGGCGGCCAGCCGGCGGCGCCGAACCAGTATCTGAACGCCGTCGTCACCGCGCAGTCGCGGTTGCAGACGCCCGAGCAGTTCCGCAACATCATCGTCAAGACGCAAGGCAACGGCGCGGCGGTCAAGATCGCCGATGTGGGCTGGGTCGAGCTGGGCGCGGAAAGCTATGCCGCGATCAGCCGCGTCAACCAGCATCCCGGTGCCGGTATCGCGGTGCTGCTGGCGCCGGGCGCCGATGCGCTGAAGACCGCCGAACTGGTGAAGGCGCAGATCACGGAGACCGCCAAGAGCTTCCCGCCCGGCTACGAATACCGGTTCGTCAACGATTCCACCAACTTCATCAAGCTGTCGATCGAGGAGGTCGTGAAGACCCTGATCGAGGCGGTGATCCTGGTTGTGATCGTGATGTTCGTGTTCCTGCAGAGCTGGCGCGCGACGCTGATCCCGACGATCGCGGTGCCGGTGGTACTGCTGGGCACGTTCGGCGTGTTCTATCTGGCGGGCTTCTCGATCAACACGCTGACGCTGTTCGGGCTGGTGCTGGCGATCGGCCTGCTGGTCGACGACGCGATCGTGGTGGTCGAGAATGTCGAGCGCCTGATGGAGGAGGACCCCAGCCTGACGCCGCGCGAGGCGACGATCCGGTCGATGGACGAGATCACCGTCGCGCTGGTCGCGATCGCGCTGGTGCTGTCGGCGGTGTTCCTGCCGATGGCGTTCTTCGGCGGATCGACCGGCGTGATCTACCGCCAGTTCTCCGTCACCATCGTCGCGGCGATGATCCTGTCGGTGGTGGTCGCGCTGGTGCTGTCGCCGGCGCTGACCACGACCTTGCTCAAGCAGAAGCAGCATGACGACAATGGCGACTCGGTGGAGGATGGCTGGCTCGGCCGCAAATTCCCCAGGGTCGCGCATTTCTTCGCCCGCGCCCGCGACAACTTCAACAACTGGTTCGATCGCACCTCGGACCGCTACGTCGATTCGATCAAGGCGATCGTGTCGCGCAAATGGCTGTTCCTGCTGATCTATGCCGGCGTCGTCACGCTGCTGGCGGTGCTGTTCCTGCGGATGCCGACCGGGTTCCTGCCCACCGAGGACCAGGGCATCGCGATCGTGCAGTTCCAGCTGCCCCCCGGTGCGACGCAGAACCGCACGTTCGAGGTGCAGCAGGAGGTCGAGAAATATTTCGTCGCCAGCGAGAAGGCCAACGTCCAGACTGTCTTCACGGTCAGCGGCGCGGGCGGCGGTGGCGCCAGCGGGCAGAACACCGGCCAGGGCTTCGTCGCGCTGCGTGACTGGGCGGAGCGGGAGGGCAAGGAGAACTCCGCCGATGCGATCACCGAGCGCGCCTCCGCCGCGTTCGAGGGGCTTCGCGATGCGCGGGTCTATGCGTTGCTGCCGCCGGCGGTTCGGGGGCTGGGCCAGTCCAACGGCTTCACGATCGAGTTCCAGAACACCGGCGGCATGTCGCCCGACCAGTTCGCCGCCGCGCGCGACAAGCTGCTCGCCGCCGCCGCCGCCGAGCCGACGCTGGCGGGCGTGCGCCTCAGCGAACTGCCCGACGTGCCGACCGTGAAGGTGAACGTCGATCCGCAGAAGCTGTCGACGCTGGGGCTGAACCAGGCGACGGTCAATTCGACGCTGTCGACCGCGTGGGGCGGCCAGTACGTCAACGACTTCCTCGATCGCGGGCGGGTGAAGCGCGTCTATGTGCAGGGCGATGCGAACTACCGCACCTCCCCCTCGGACCTGAACCAGTGGTTCGTGCGCGGATCGAACGGGCAGATGGCGCCGTTCACCTCGTTCGCGACGACCAGCTGGCAGAAGGCACCGGTGTCGCTGTCCCGGTTCAACGGCATCCCCAGCTACGAATTCCAGGGGCAGGCCGCGCCCGGCACCAGTTCCGGACAGGCGCTGGAGACGATGCGGCGGCTGGCCGGCGAGATACCGGGCACGTCGGTCGAACTGGCCGGGCTGTCCTATCAGGAGGCCGTGTCGTCGGGTCAGGCGCCGTTGCTCTACGGCCTGTCGATCCTCGTCGTGTTCCTGTGCCTTGCCGCGCTGTACGAAAGCTGGTCGATCCCGTTCGCGGTGCTGCTGGTCATCCCGCTGGGGCTGATCGGGGCGATCGCCTTCGTCACGCTGCGCGGGCTGACCAACGACGTCTATCTCCAGATCGGATTGCTGACGACGATGGGGCTGGCGGCGAAGAACGCGATCCTGATGATCGAGTTCGCCGAACAGGCGGAGAAGAACGGCGCGCGCGTGCTGGATGCCGCGTTGCAGGCCGCCAAGATCCGGCTGCGGCCGATCCTGATGACCTCGTTCGCGTTCATCTTCGGCGTGCTGCCGCTCGCCATCTCGACCGGCGCGGGGGCGAACAGCCGCATCGCGATCGGCACGGCGGTGATCGGCGGAATGCTGTCGGCGACGTTCCTCGCGATCTTCTACATCCCGCTGTTCTTCGTCCTCGTCCGCCGCGGCGTGCGCGACGGCATCGCCAAGCTGCGCGGACGGCCGACCGGCTTCCGGGGCCAGGATTACGATGGCGGCCGGGGCGATGGCGACGAAGGCGGCCAGCCCTATGGCCCCAACCGCCCGCTCGGCCCGCCGCAGCGGGGGCAGGCATGATGCGTAACACCGTCCTCCTCGTCGCCATGACCGCGACCGCCCTGTCGGCCTGTTCGATGGCGCCGACCTATGTCCGCCCCGATCTGCCGGTGCCGGCATCCTGGCCGGTCGGCGACGCCTATCTGCGCCAGTCGGAGGCCAGCCTGCCGGCGATCACCTATCCGGCGGTCTTCACCGATCGCCGGCTTCAGCGCCTGATCGAGCAGGCGCTGGTCAACAATCGCGACCTGCGCGTCGCCGCCGCCAATATCCAGGCGGCCCGCGCCCAATACCGTATCCAGCGCGCCGACCTGTTTCCGCAGATCGATGCCACCGGTCGCTATAGCTATCAGGGCGGCGGCAACGGCGCGTCGACCGTGGCGGGCGGCGGCACCGGAGCCGGGACCGGCGGCACGGGAACGGGGGGCACGGGGACCGGGACGGGCGGCATCGGCGGTCCCGGGACGGGGGGCACCGGAGCCGGCGGCACGGGAACCGGCGGCACTGGCACGGGCGGCACCGTCGTCACCACGTCCTCGTCGCGAAGCGCATGGTCGGTGGGACTGGGGGTGACCTCGTTCGAGCTTGACCTGTTCGGCCGCATCCGCAGCCTGAGCCGCGCCGCGCTGGACCGGTATTTCAGCACCGAGGCCGCCGCGCGCACCGTCCGGTTGACGCTGGTCGGGGACATCGCCGACGCCTGGCTGGCCTATGCCGCGGACCAGAGCCTGTTGCGGATCGCGCAGGACACGGCATCGTCGGCCCAGCGATCGGTCGAGCTGACGCGTGCCCGCCTGCGTGGCGGCATCTCGCCCCGCACCGATCTGGCGCAGGCGATCCAGATCCTCGCCACGGCGGAGGCGGATCTGGCGCAGCAACGCACGCTGGTGGCGCAGGATATCAACGCCGTGCAGTTGCTGGTCGGTGCGCCGGTCGATGCCGCGCTGTTGCCCGCCACCATCGATCAGGCGGCCGTGACGATTGCGGCATTGCCGGCCGGGCTTGATTCGGGCGTGCTGCTGCGTCGGCCCGACGTGGTGCAGGCGGAATACGAACTGCGCGCCACCAATGCGGAGATCGGCGCGGCGCGCGCCGCGCTGTTCCCGCGCATCTCGCTGACCGGGCTGGTCGGCTTCGCCTCGACCGCCCTGTCGTCACTGTTCGACAACGGCGCCTTCACCTATTCGGTCGCGCCGTCGGTCGGCTATCCGATCTTCCAGGCGGGGGCCGCACGCGCCAATGTGCGCTTCACCGAGGCGCAGCGCGACGCCGCGCTGGCCACGTATGAAAAGGCGATCCAGACCGCGTTTCAGGAAACCGCCGACGCACTCGCGCGACAGGGCACTATCGCCGATCAGGTGGCGGCCAATCGTCGCCTCGTCGCGGCGACGGCGGATACGCTGCAATTGACCGATGCGTCGTATCGGGGTGGCGTGACGCCGTTCCTCAACACGCTAGATGCGCAGCGATCGCTATACTCAGCGCAGCGGACGCTGGTCGCCACGCAACTGGAGGCGGCATCCAACCGGGTGACGCTCTACCGCGTGCTGGGAGGCGATTCGTCGCTGGAAGCGACCGCGGACGGACCGAGACCGGTGACGCCCGTAGATGCCGTTCGACGGGAGCCGGGTCCCGCGCGATAGATCGCGGCACCCGGTTCGCCGGTCAATTCCTCAGCCCTTCAACCCTGGCGGAACGGCGCCACGGCGGTGCGGCCGAACTGCATGATGAGTTCGCTGACCTCGCGTGCCTGCGCCATCGACCGGCTGCTCTGCTCGCGCAGGAACTCGCCCTGGATACGCATGACGTCGGCGATGTCCTTCGCCTCGGCGGCGGCGCGCATCGCGGCGAATGCCTCCCGCGTGTTGGTTTCGGCCTGCTCGATCATCTTGATGCCGATCGTCGAACCGTTGTCGGCGATCGCCCGGCCCGCTTCGCCCATGCGTTCGGCACCGGCCCTCGCCGCGTCGCTGCCGGCCTTCGCTGCGTCGTTGATCGTATCGGCCATGTCCGTGTTCCTCCGTTGGATGGTCACTGACGCCGCCAACGCGCGGCGCGACCGGGCGATCCGCCAGATTGCGCGCCGGGATCGATGATCCCGCCGGCCGGCCGGTCAGGTGCCGTCGTGGTTCACCAGCAGGTGCTTCGCCTGTTCGACCAGGGCGGCCGCCACCCAGCAGTCCAGTTCCTCGGCCACCGCGATCAGTCGCTCGGCCAGCGCCGCAGCTTCCTCAACGCGATCGATGCCGGCCCGTTCGTTCGTCATGAAATCGATCTCCGCGCCGCTTTCGGTAGCCCGCCTGCCGCCACGGTCAACCATCGATCGGGCGTCACGGATCGCGATCTGTTCCGATGCAGGACGTATCGAGCCTGCCGGACGACCGGACGAACAGGCGGACGAACGGGCGGACGAATGGACGGGCAAACGGGCGGGCGGACGGGATACGCGCAGATTGAGGGGAGAACCGCCCTTCCCCCCCACGCGTACCGCTGCTATCGCCCGCGACAACCGTTGATTATCCGATGCTCCGGCGCCTCGTGCGGCCCAGCCGCCGTCCGTGGTGCGCGTGGGCGACAACAGGCAAAGGACGCTTATGACCGCCATCGGCCAGGACACCCTCAATACCCGCACCACGCTGACCGCCGGCGGCAAGAGCTACGATTATTTCAGCCTCGCCAAGGCGGCGGAGCAGCTGGGCGACATATCCCGCCTGCCCTTTTCGATGAAGGTGCTGCTGGAGAACCTGCTGCGCTTCGAGGACGGCGTCACCGTGACGCGTGAGGATATCCAGGCGATCGTCGACTGGCAGAAGGACGCGCGGTCGAACCGCGAGATCCAGTATCGCCCCGCGCGCGTGCTGATGCAGGATTTCACCGGCGTTCCCTGCGTGGTCGATCTGGCCGCGATGCGCGACGCGATCACCAAGCTGGGCGGCGATCCGGCCAAGATCAATCCGCAGGTGCCGGTCCACCTGGTGATCGACCATTCGGTGATGGTCGACGAGTTCGGCACGCCGCAGGCGTTCGAGGAGAATGTCGACCTCGAATACCAGCGCAACATGGAACGCTACGAGTTCCTGAAATGGGGTTCGAAGGCGCTCGACAATTTCCAGGTGGTGCCGCCGGGCACCGGCATCTGCCACCAGGTCAATCTGGAATATATCGGCCAGGCGGTCTGGTCGTCGGCGGAAAGCGGCGACCATGCCAAGGGTGGCGCGACGATCGCCTATCCGGACACGCTGGTCGGCACCGACAGCCACACGACGATGATCAACGGCCTGGGCGTGCTGGGCTGGGGCGTCGGCGGGATCGAGGCGGAGGCGGCGATGCTCGGCCAGCCGGTATCGATGCTGATCCCCGAGGTCGTCGGCTTCAAGCTGACGGGCGCGCTGGCCGAGGGCATCACCGCCACCGACCTGGTGCTGACCGTCACGCAGATGCTGCGCAAGAAGGGCGTCGTCGGCCGCTTCGTCGAGTTCTACGGTCCCGGCCTCGCCTCGATGACCCTCGCCGATCGTGCGACGATCGCCAACATGGCCCCCGAATACGGCGCGACCTGCGGGTTCTTCCCGATCGACGCGCGCACGATGGACTATATGCGCCTGACCGCCCGGTCGGACGAGAACATCGCGCTGGTCGAGGCCTATGCCAAGGCCAACGGCTTCTGGCGCGAAGAGGGGGCCGCCGACCCGATCTTCACCGACACGCTGGAACTGGACATGGGCACCGTCGTGCCCTCGCTCGCCGGCCCGAAGCGTCCGCAGGACAAGGTGGCGCTGAACAAGGTGGACGAGGTCTTCAACGGCGACCTGTTCAAGATCTATCACAAGGAGCAGGCCGTGCGCGTGCCGGTGGCGAACGCCACGCACGACATCGGCGACGGCGACGTGGTGATCGCCGCGATCACCAGCTGCACCAACACGTCCAACCCGTCGGTGCTGGTCGCCGCCGGGCTGGTCGCCCGCAAGGCGCGCGCGCTGGGCCTGACCGCCAAGCCGTGGGTGAAGACCTCGCTGGCGCCGGGATCGCAGGTCGTGACCGACTATCTGGACAAGGCCGGACTGACCGAGGACCTTAACGCGCTCGGCTTCAACCTGGTCGGCTATGGCTGCACCACCTGCATCGGCAATTCGGGGCCGCTGGCCGCGCCGATCTCCGCCGCGATCAACGAGAACGATCTCGTCGCCGCGTCGGTGCTGTCGGGCAACCGCAACTTCGAGGGGCGCGTGTCGGCCGACGTGCGGGCGAACTTCCTCGCCTCGCCGCCGCTGGTCGTCGCCTATGCGATCAAGGGCACCGTCACCACCGACATGATCGAAACCCCGCTGGGTCAGGGATCGGACGGGCAGGACGTGTTCCTGAAGGACGTATGGCCGAGCAACGACGAGGTCCGCACCGTGATGGAGGCGAACATCGACGATGACATGTTCCGCAGCCGTTACGGCAACGTCTATCAGGGCGATGCGAAATGGTCGGGCATCGACGTGACCGGATCGGCGACCTACGCATGGCCCGCCGCCTCCACCTATGTCGCCAACCCGCCCTATTTCGAGGGCATGGAGATGACCCCGGCACCGGTCACCGACATCATCGAGGCACGGCCGCTGGCGATCCTGGGCGATTCGATCACCACCGACCACATCTCGCCCGCCGGCTCGATCAAGGCGGACAGCCCGGCCGGTCGCTGGCTGTCGGAGCGGCAGGTCAGTCGCGGCGACTTCAACAGCTATGGCGCGCGGCGCGGCAACGATCAGGTGATGGTGCGCGGCACCTTCGCCAACATCCGCATCCGCAACGAGATGGTGCCGGGCGTCGAGGGCGGCATGTCGAAATATGACGGCGAGGTCATGCCGATCTATGACGCGGCGATGCGGTTCAAGGCGGACGGCACGCCCCTCGTCGTCGTCGCCGGCAAGGAATATGGCACCGGCTCGTCGCGCGACTGGGCGGCGAAGGGCACCAACCTGCTCGGCGTGCGCGCGGTCATCACCGAAAGCTTCGAGCGTATCCATCGCTCGAACCTGGTCGGCATGGGTGTGCTGCCGCTCCAGTTCGCCGAAGGCGTGACGCGCGAGACGCTGGGTCTGGACGGTTCGGAAACGTTCACGATCCGCAACGTCGCCACCCTGCGTCCGCGTCAGGATGTCGAGGTCGAACTGGTCCGCGCCGATGGCCGCAAGGAGACGTTCACCACCCGCTGCCGGATCGATACCGTCAACGAGCTGGAATATTTCCTGAACGGCGGCATCCTCCAGTACGTGCTGCGCAACCTGGCCGCCTGAGCCGGGCAGTCGGACGTGAAAAGGGGCGTGACCGGCAACCCGGTCACGCCCCTTTTTCGTGCGCGAGGGCGTGGCGATCAGGGTTTCATCTGCTCGCCCAGTTCGCGCGCCGCTTCGTCCAGTCCGGCCAGCGCGTCGCGGCGCTGGTCCTCGGTCAGATGGCGTTCGATCGTGATCGACTGGCGGGCGAGCCGGATGCTCGCCACCGCCTGACGCAGGCCATTGCGCTTCGCCTCGTCGGCACGACGTTCCGCCTGCGCGGCCTGACGGACCGCGAACGCCGACTGGCGATGGCTCCATTCAGCCTGATGGCGCCCCCATTCCGCCTGTTGCATCGCCAGCGTCGTGGTCTGCCGGATGCGGTTGCGGCAGACGATGATGGTGCGACGTCCGCGCTCGTCATTCCCCGCCATCGTCGGGGCGCCGGTTCCCGGTTCGCAGTCGCGGTCGACGACGATCGGGACGGCCGGCATCGGCGGCGTCGCGGGGATCGGCGGCACCGGCACCGGGTGCGCGGCGATATAGGCGGCCGCGGCGGCACCGTCGTAGCGGGTGGTCTTGCCGTCCTTCACGATCACGACATGCCGGGCGGTGCGCGTGCCGGACCGGGGTGCCGGGGGCACCGGCGGTTCGGGCGGGCGGGCGGGTGCGGTCATCGGGATGGCAGGTGGCGCCGGCGGCGTGGGCGGGGCGGCGAGCTGGACGCCGGTCGCGCTTTCGACGCCGGCGGTCAGCGCGGCGGCGGCGCGGGTGCCCGAGGCGGTGACGACCAGTCCGGCGGTGACGGCGCCCAGGATCGCGACGGCGCCGGTCGCCCGACGCGTGCGGGACAGGCGGGTATTGGTCAGCATCCGTAATCTCCCTTTCAGATCGGTGATGGTGTGGAGGTGGCAGGCGGCCGAGATCGCGCCGCCATGCGCCGCCTTCACGATCGCGCAGGCATAGATATGGCGGTCGGTCCGGCTGCGGCCGGCGAGCACGCGGGCATCGTTGGCGAGTTCCTGATCGCAGCGGAAGGCGCGAAAGGCATGCCAGGCCAGCGGATTGAACCAGTGGATCGCGAGCACCGCGAGTGCCGCCCAGTTGGCGACCAGATCGCCACGGGCGTGATGGCCCAGTTCATGCGCCAGCGCGAGTTCGCGTTCGTCGGCATCGTAGCGGTCGGCGAAATCGTTCGGGAAGGCGACGAAGCGTCGCGCGGTGCCGAAGGCAAGCGGCCCCGCCGCCGCCGGCGTCTCGATCACGCACACCCCGCCGACCCGGTCGAGCAGCCGCGCGCTCGCCAGCAACCGCTGGCAGAAGCGGCGATGACGGACGAGGTGCAGGACGAAGAAGATCGCCGCGCCGAGCAGCCACGCGCCGATCGCGATCACGCCCCAGGGGATCGCCGGTGACGGCACCGCGGCCGCCGCCGCGAGGGGTGCCGTCAACGGCTCCGCCCCCACCAGTATCGTCATCGCCTCGCTGGCGCGGGCGATCGGCATCGCATCGGACTGGCCCCACCCTGCGGGCAGCGGCGGCATGGTGAGGCGCAGCAGCGGCAATACCCAGAGGGCATAGGCGATCTGTGGCCCGAAGACGCGGCGCACCGGCTGCCGGATCAGCAGCACGACGAGCATCAGCGCGGCCGATGCGGCCAGCGCCTCCACCGCCCAGGCGATCACGACTTCAGCCCCTTCAGGATCGCCTCGATCTCGGCGATGTCGCGGGCGGTCAACTGGTCGCGATCGGCCAGATGCGCGACTAATGGCGTCAGGCGACCACCGAACAGCCGGTCGATCAGCCGGCGCGATTCACCCGCGACATAATCCTCGCGCGCGACCAGCGGTCGATAGAGATAGCGGCGGCCATCCGCCTCGTGCGCGATCGCCGCCTTGCCCAGCAACCGGCCGAGCAAGGTCTTGACGGTGTTGGCGCTCCATCCCCGATCGGGATCGACCCGTTCGGCCACGTCCTGCGCGGTAAGGGGCGAATCCTGCCACAACACCTCCATGACGGCGTGTTCGGCATCGCTGATCCGTTCGGCCACGACTCACTCCCTGATTGACTACACGTGTAATCTCACTGATTACGAGTGTAGTCAATCAGGACGCCATGCCTGTCGGGTTATCTTACAGATGGGGTATCGAAGGAGGGGGCATTAACGATCGTCCGGCGCGGTTTCGCGCGGTTTATCCGATCTGGCACGCCATCTGCTACATCAGGGAATAGCCGAAGCGTCAGCGCGTTCAGCAGGGTGGACCGGTCGCTCGATCGAGTCTCGCGCCGGTCCACCCGACCCGGCCTACCGTTCAGGAGGCGGGGCGTTCGCCGCCGAACAGTTCGGCCAGCTCGCCGCTTTCGTACATCTCCATCATGATGTCCGATCCGCCGACGAATTCGCCATCGACATAGAGCTGCGGGATCGTCGGCCAATCCGAATAGGCCTTGATGCCCTGCCGGATGCCCTGATCCTGCAACACGTCGACGCTTTCGAACTCAGCGCCGAGATGATTGAGGATCGCCACCGCCCGGCTGGAAAAGCCGCATTGCGGGAACAGCGGGCTGCCCTTCATGAACAGCACCACCTTGTTGGCCTTCACCACCGCATCGATGCGGGCGTTCGTGTCGTCGGTCATCATCGTCATCCTCAGGAAACGGCTGTCGTCAGTTGGAGCGCGTGGAGTTCGCCCCCCATGCGCCCGCCCAGCGCGGCATAGACGGCGCGGGTCTGCGCCACGCGGCTCATCCCGGCGAAGCTGGGCGCGACCACGCGGGCGGCATAGTGATCGCCGTCCCCGGCCAGATCGGTGATCTCGACCTGCGCATCGGGGATCGCCTGGCGGATCAGCGTGGCGATATCGTCGGCGGACATCGGCATGTCAGCGCACCTCCAGCAACTGGCGGCGGGCTTCGACATGCCGTTCCTCCAGCGCGCTGCGCACGGTCGGCTCGTCGGTATCGACGCCGGCGGCGGTCAGATCACCCACCACCTTGCGGATCACGTCCTCGTCACCCGATTCCTCGAAATCGGCCTGCACCACCGCCTTGGCATAGGCATCGGTTTCCGCCGGGGTCAGCCCCATCCGCTCCGCCGCCCACTGGCCGAGCAGGCGGTTGCGGCGCGCGGTGATCCGGAACGCCATCTCGTCGTCGCGCACGAACTTCGCCTCGGCCGCGCGTTCGCGGTCCTCGAACATGGTCATCTGGCTGCTCCCCGCATCATTGCTGCTGCGGAGATAGGCGCAGCGATACGGCGGCGCAACATAGCGGGCGGCGCGCGTCCTAGACTTCCACCACCAGCTTGCCGATCGCGCCGCGCGAGGCGATCTGCGCGATCGCCCTGCCCCCGTCGGCCAGCGGGTACCGGCCGGTGACGCGGGGGCCGATACGGCCATCGGCCCACAGGCGGAACAGGTGATCGACATGCGCAGCGTTGGCCGCCGGATCGCGCGCGGCGAAGGCGCCCCAGAACACCCCGCAGACATCGCAGCTTTTCAGCAGCGTCAGGTTGAGCGGCAGTTTCGGAATGCCGGCCGGGAAGCCGACGACCAGATACCGCCCTTCCCAGCCGATCGATCGCAGCGCCGGTTCGGCATAATCGCCGCCGACCGGATCGTAGATCACATCGAACCCCGCCTTGCCCCCGGCCGCCTTGAACCGGTCGGCCAGCGCCCTGGACTGGTCGCGATCGAACGGCGCGCGCGGATAGACGATCGCCTCGTCCGCCCCGGCCGCCATCGCGGCGGCGGCCTTTTCATCCGAGGAGACGGCCGCGACGACGCGGGCACCGAACGCCTTGCCCAGTTCGATCGCCGCCAGCCCGACGCCGCCGGCCGCGCCCAGCACCAGCAGGCTCTGCCCCGCCGCCAGCCGGCCACGGTCGAGCAGCGCATGGATGGTGGTGGCATAGGTCAGGATCAGCGACGCGCCCTCGGCGAAATCGCGGCCTTCGGGCAGGCGATAGAGGCGGGCCGCATCGACCGCGACCTTTTCCGCCAGCCCGCCATGGCCGACCATGCCGATCACCCGGTCGCCGGGTTGCCAGCCGGTCACCCCGTCGCCGACGCTGTCGACGATGCCCGCCACCTCGCCACCCGGCGCGAAGGGGCGCGGCGGCTTGAACTGGTATTTGTCCTCGATGATGAGGACATCGGGATAGTTGATCGCGCAGGCGCGCACGGCGACCACGACCTGCCCCGGCGCGGGCACCGGATCGGGCGCGTCGGCCAGTTCCAGAGTTTCAGGTCCGCCCGGCGCCCTCGACAGCAATGCCTTCATATCCGCGTCTCCCCTCGACCCAGGGGCGATGTTCGGCCATCGCTCCCTCGAATTTCGAAATCGCGGTATCTCTTGCCAGTGTCAGGCCGATCTCGTCCAGCCCTTCCATCAGGCACTGGCGACGGAACGGGTCGAGTTCGAAGGCGAAGCGGTCCTGATAGGGGGTGGTGACCGTCATCGTTTCCAGATCGACGGTGACGGGCTGGTCCCTGGCCACCTCGACCAGCCGGTCGACCGCTTCCTGCGGCAGCACGACGGGGATGATGCCGTTCTTGAAGGCATTGCCTGAAAAGATGTCGGAAAAGCTGGGTGCGATCACCGCACGGATACCCATGTCGGCCAGCGCCCAGGCGGCATGTTCGCGGCTCGACCCGCAGCCGAAATTGTCGCCCGCGATCAGCACCGGCGCGCCGGCATAGCGGGGATCGTCGAAGATGTTGCCCGGCACCGCCCGCACCGTCTCGAACGCGCCACGGCCCAGACCCGAGCGGGCGATCGTCTTCAGCCAGTGCGCGGGGATGATGACGTCGGTATCGACGTTCTTGGCGCCCCAGGGATAGGCGGTGCCGGCAACCGTGGTGACCGCCTCCACTATTCCCCCCGCGCCTGCGCCACAGGTTTCGCCACGCTGGCGCTGTAGGCGGCGACGCCGCTCAGGACCGCACCGGCGACCAGCATCACGAGTATCTTCTTCATGCGTCGTTCCCCATCAGATCGCGGACATCCGCCAGCCGGCCGGTCACCGCCGCCGCCGCCGCCATTGCCGGCGACAACAGGTGGGTGCGAGCACCGGGTCCCTGTCGCCCGACGAAATTGCGGTTGGACGTGGAGGCGCAGCGTTCGCCCGGTGGCACCTTGTCCGGGTTCATCGCCAGGCACATCGAACAGCCCGGTTCGCGCCATTCGAAGCCGGCGTCCACGAAGATGCGGTCGAGCCCCTCCGCCTCCGCCTGCCGCTTCACCAGCCCGGACCCCGGCACGACCATCGCGCGCACACCGTCGGCGACACGGCGACCGTTGGCGACCGAGGCGGCCGCGCGCAGGTCCTCGATCCGGCTGTTGGTGCAGCTGCCGATGAAGACATGGCCGACGCCGACGTCCTGCATCCGCGTACCGGGTGCCAGCCCCATGTAATCGAGCGACTTGCGCGCGGCGTCGCGCTTGGCGGGATCGGCGAAGCTGTCGGGATCGGGGACGACGCCGGTGATCGGCACCACGTCTTCCGGACTGGTTCCCCAGGTGAGCGAGGGGGCGATGTCGGTGGCGTCCAGCGTCACCGTCCGGTCGTAGCGCGCGCCGGCATCGGTGGGCAGCGTCCGCCACCAGTCGACCGCACGATCCCATTCCGCCCCCGCCGGCGCCATCGGCCGCCCCTTCAGATAGGCGAAGGTCGTCTCGTCCGGGGCGATCAGGCCGGCGCGCGCGCCACCCTCGATCGACATGTTGGCGATGGTCAGCCGCCCCTCGACCGACAGGGCACGGATCACCGCGCCGGTATATTCGACGACATAGCCGGTGCCGCCCGCCGCGCCGATGCGGCCGATGATCGCGAGGATCACGTCCTTGGCCGACACGCCGTAGCCAAGCGTGCCGTCGACGCGGATCTCCATCGTCTTCGATCGCGTCAGTTGCAGCGTCTGGGTGGCGAGGACATGCTCGACCTCCGACGTGCCGATCCCGAACGCCAGTGCGCCGAGCGCGCCGTGCGCGGAGGTGTGGCTGTCGCCGCAGACCAGCGTGGTGCCCGGCAGGGTGAACCCCAGTTCGGGGCCGACGACATGGACGATCCCCTGCTCCGCCGCGGTGGCATCGATATAGTCGATGCCGAATTCGGCGGTGTTGCGGCGCAACGCCTCCAGCTGGGCCGCGCTTTCGCGATCGGCGATCGGCAGCAGCCGGCCATCGGCGCCCAGACGCGGGGTCGTGGGCAGATTATGGTCGGGTACCGCCAGCGTCAGTTCGGGCCGGCGGACGCGAC
Organism: Sphingomonas sp. CFBP 8760; assembly: GCF_014841615.1. Lineage (GTDB taxonomy): Bacteria > Pseudomonadota > Alphaproteobacteria > Sphingomonadales > Sphingomonadaceae > Sphingomonas. Next base: position 70,181 of record NZ_JACYUG010000002.1, read on the forward strand.
GACCGGCGACACGCAGCCCCTCGAACGCCTGCGGGCTGGTAACCTCGTGGACGAGGTGGCGGTCGATATACAGAAGGCAGGTGCCGTCGTCGCGACGTTCGACGACATGCGCATCCCAGATCTTCTCGTAGAGCGTTTGCGGACGGCTGGCCATAAGGCGCCTCCGTTAACCGAAATGGCGTTCGCCGCCAAGTCGCACGCTTTCCGCGAATGACGGGGGACCGATCCGCGTCATCACCCGTTAAAGTAACCTGGATCAAGGGAGACGACGCGGGTGTGCCACGTTCTGATTATCGAGGACGAGCCGCTGGTCGCCATGAACATCGAAATGATGCTCAGCGAAATCGGCGCGACGTCCTTCTCATTCGCCGTGACCGAGGACGAGGCGGTGATCGCCGCGCACGAACATCCGCCGCAGCTCATCACCTCCGACGTGCGGTTGGTGGACGGTCTCGGCCCGGCTGCCGTGCGGCGTATCCATGAGGAACTGGGGCCGATGCCGGTGATCTTCATCACCGCCAGCCCCCATGACTGCGACCCCGACGATCCATCGACCACGGTTCTGGTGAAGCCGGTGAGCAGCGAGGCGGTGACCGCCGCTTTCCACCGGATGATGCCGCTGCCCTAGGCGTCGCGCGTCATTCCCACTCGATCGTGCCGGGGGGCTTGGAGGTATAATCATAGGTGACGCGATTGACGCCCTTCACCTCGTTGATGATCCGGGTCGCGACGCGCGGCAGGAAGTCGCCGGGGAAGGAAAACGCCTGCGCCGTCATCCCGTCGACCGAGGTTACCGCCCTGAGCGCCAGGACGTAATCATAGGTACGGGCATCGCCCATCACCCCGACGGTGCGGACCGGCAGCAGCACGGCGAACGCCTGCCAGATCGCATCGTAGAGGCCGGCGGCGCGGATTTCCTCCAGATAGATCGCATCCGCCTTGCGCAGGATATCGCAGCGTTCGCGCGTCACCTCGCCGGGGATACGGATCGCGAGGCCAGGTCCGGGGAAGGGATGACGGCCGACGAACACGTCGGGCAGACCCAGTTCGCGACCCAGCACGCGGACCTCGTCCTTAAACAGTTCGCGCAAGGGTTCGACCAGCTTCATGTTCATGCGTTCGGGCAGGCCGCCAACATTGTGGTGGCTCTTGATCGTCACCGATGGCCCGCCGGTGAAGCTGACGCTTTCGATCACGTCGGGATAGAGCGTGCCCTGCGCGAGGAAGTCGGCGCCGCCGATCTTCTTCGCCTCCGCCTCGAACACGTCGATGAAGGTCTTGCCGATGAACTTGCGCTTCGCCTCCGGATCGGTGACGCCGGCAAGGCCATCCATGAACAGGTCCTGCGCCTGCACATGGACGAGCGGGATATTGTAGTGGCCACGGAACAGGCCGACGACCTGCTCGGCCTCCCCGGCCCGCAGGATGCCGCCATCGACGAACACGCAGGTGAGCTGGTCGCCGATCGCCTCGTGGATCAGCAGCGCGGCGACCGACGAGTCGACCCCGCCGGACAGACCGCAGATCACCTTCGACGCGCCGACCTGTTCGCGGATCTCCGCGATCTTGGCGGCGCGGAACTCGGCCATCGTCCAGTCGCCGGCGAGACCGCAGACGTGGCGGACGAAGTTGGCGATCAGCTTCGCGCCGTCCGGGGTGTGGACGACCTCCGGGTGGAACTGCATCGCATAGATGCGGCGATCGTCGTCGGCGATGATCGCGAACGGCGCGCCGCGGCTGGAAGCGACGGGGCGGAAGCCGGGGGCGAGTTCGGCCACGTGATCGCCGTGGCTCATCCATACCTGATGCCGGTCGCCTTCGGCCCACAGGCCGTCGAACAGCGCGCAAGGGGCATCGACCGCGACGAACGCCTCGCCGAACTCGCCCCCCATCCCCTTCTCGACCCGACCACCGAGTTGCTGGATCAGCGCCTGCTGGCCGTAGCAGATGCCCATGATCGGCAGGCCGCTTTCCAGGATCGCATCGGGAATGCGCGGACTGCCCTCGTCGAGGACGGAGGCGGGGCCGCCGGACAGGATGATGCCCTTCGGCCGGATGCGGGCATAGGCGTCGGCGGCGGACTGGAAGGGGGCGATCTCGCTATAGACGCCCGCCTCGCGGACGCGACGCGCGATCAGCTGCGTCACCTGGCTGCCGAAATCGACGATGAGGATGCTGTCGGGGTGTTCCATGGCGCGGCCCTAGCCGCGAAGCGGGCCGGGGCCAAGCCCGGCCGGCGGGGCAACATTGCCGCGACGGGCTCTCACGCAAGAAGGCCGCACTCCCCAAGGGGAATGCGGCCTTCCGGAAACCGATCAGCAGGCGATCACGCCGCTTCGTTGTAATCCTCGTCGTCCTGGACCACCGGGCCGGAATCCTGACCCTTGGCCGAGACGTCGCGATCGACGAACTCGATGATCGCCATCGGCGAGGCGTCCGACTGGCGCGGGCCGGTCTTGATGATGCGGGTGTAGCCGCCGTTGCGATCAGCATAGCGCGACGCGATCACGTCGAACAGCTTCACCAGCTGCGCATCGTCCAGCAGGCGGGCATGGGCGAGACGACGGTTGGACAGGCCACCCTTCTTCGCCAGCGTCACCAGCTTCTCGACATAGGGGCGAAGCTCCTTCGCCTTGGCGACGGTGGTGGTGATCTGCTCGTGCTTGATGAGCGCGGCCGCCATGTTCCGGAACAGGGCGATCCGGTGGGCCGAGGTACGTTGCAGCTTACGGCCGCCGACGCGATGACGCATGATGTATGTCCTTCTTCGTTCGTTCAGGGGCCGTTTGACGGAAACCCCGGAGCAGGCGGTGAGAAAAAAGGGCCACCGCCGATAACCCGTGCCGGCAGAGAAGCCGGCGGAAAGTCACGAAAGTCACGTCCTACAGGGGGTATTTCACCCGAACCGGGACTTTTCGCTGTGGGCCGGACCCGGGCAAAGCCCGTGCCTCACGTCGAACGGGTCAGCCAAACTGACCCGCCGGCCGGGCTGGCGCCGTCATCGGGATAGCGTTCGCTATCCCGATGCGGCTCAGCCCATGATTTCCTGCTCAAGCTTCTTGGCCATCTCTTCGATGTTCTCGGGCGGCCAGCCCGGGATTTCCATGCCGAGGCGCAGACCCATCGACGACAGCACTTCCTTGATCTCGTTCAAGGACTTGCGGCCGAAGTTCGGGGTGCGCAGCATTTCCGCCTCGGTCTTGCCGACCAGATCACCGATATAGATGATGTTGTCGTTCTTGAGGCAGTTGGCCGAGCGGACCGACAGTTCGAGCTCGTCGACCTTCTTGAGCAGGTAACGGTTGATCTGCTGCGTGTCGCCCGCAGGCTCCGCGCCGGCAGCCGGTGCCGCGACCTGACCCGTGGGGGCCGGACGGGTCATCGACGAATCGTCGAAGTGGACGAACAGCGCCAGCTGGTCCTGGAGGATGCGGCCGGCATAGCCCACCGCGTCTTCCGGGGTGACGGTGCCGTCGGTCTCGATCGTCAGCGTCAGCTTGTCGTAATCGAGGTCCTGTCCGACGCGGGTCGGGTCGACCTTGTACGACACCTGACGTACCGGCGAGTAGAGCGCATCGATCGGGATCAGCCCGATCGGGGCGTCGGCCGGACGGTTGGCGGAGGCGGGGACATAGCCCTTCCCCACATCGGCGGTCAGCTCCATGTTGAGCGTCGCACCTTCGTCGAGATGACAGATCACCAGATCCTTGTTCATCACCTCGATATCGCCGGACACGGCGATATCGCCGGCCTTCACCTCGCCGGGGCCGGTGGCCGCCAGCTGGAGACGCTTCGGGCCTTCGCCCTGCATCCGGATCGCGATCTGCTTCACGTTGAGGACGATGTCCGTCACGTCCTCACGGACGCCGGCGAGCGACGAGAACTCATGCAGCACGTTCTCGATCTTGATCGAGGTGACGGCGGCGCCCTGAAGCGAGGAGAGGAGCACGCGGCGCAGCGCGTTGCCGAGCGTCAGGCCGAAGCCACGCTCCAGCGGCTCGGCCACGAAGGTCGCCTTCCGCTTGCCGTCACCGCCCTTCTTCTCCAGGCCGTTCGGCTTTTTGAGTTCCTGCCAGTTCTTTGCGTTGACAGCCACGGGGTTCCCCTGGGTTGGAGGCCGGGGGGCGCCGGCCTCGGATAGTAAAAGGACGCCGGCTCGTCAGCCGGCGAGCCCGAAATCAGACGCGGCGACGCTTGGACGGACGAACGCCGTTATGCGGGATCGACGTGACGTCCCGGATCGACGTGATCTGGAAACCGACCGCCTGCAGCGCGCGCAGCGCCGACTCGCGACCCGAACCCGGACCCTTGACCTCGACCTCGATCGTGCGGACGCCGTGTTCGGCGGCCTTCTTGCCGGCGTCTTCGGCAGCGACCTGCGCGGCGTACGGCGTCGACTTGCGCGAGCCCTTGAAGCCCATCATGCCGGCCGACGACCACGAGATCGCATTGCCCTGCGCGTCGGTGATCGTGATCATGGTGTTGTTGAAGCTGGCGTTCACATGCGCGACGCCGGCGGTGATGTTCTTGCGCTCGCGACGACGAATGCGCTGCGGTTCACGTGCCATTGTTGGAAATTCCTGACCTTGAAATCGTGGTACGGAGACAGGGAGGCCGTCTGCCCCGGACCTGTCTCCGACGGAGAAGAAGTGAAAAACGTCCCCCGGACGTTCTTCTTACTTCTTCTTGCCCGCGATCGGCTTCGCCTTGCCCTTGCGGGTGCGCGCGTTGGTGTGCGTGCGCTGACCGCGGACCGGCAGGCCGCGACGGTGGCGCAGGCCACGATAGCAGGCGAGGTCCATCAGACGCTTGATGTTCATCGCGGTCGTGCGGCGCAGATCGCCCTCGACGCTGTAATCGGCGTCGATCGCTTCACGGATCTGGAGAACCTCCTGATCGGTCAGGTCCTGAACGCGACGTTCCGGCGCAATCGCCAGCTTCTCGGTGATCTTCTTGGCGTTGGCAGGGCCGATGCCGTGAATATAGGTCAGCGCGATAACCACGCGCTTGTTGGTCGGGATGTTGACACCCGCAATACGTGCCATGGAATGTTTCTCCTAGCTCCACAGCGATCGGCATGGCCGCACGATCGCTATCTCGACGCGTTGATCCGCCCCACCGATGCGAAACGCACAAATGCGACGTGCGCAAAAATGCGACGCCGGCAGCCGGTGGCTCGGGGTAGAACGTCGTTAGGGGGCGTGAAACATCAAGTCAAGCAGCGGGTTCCGATCCGGCGGCGGCCAGCGGATGGACCAGCCCGGCCCGCGCGGCGCGGCGGAGCATGGTCCAGCGGCGCAGCGCCACTACGAACCAGATCAGTTCCACCGCCCCGAACGGCCATGCCCCCTGCAGGAAGCCATAGGCCGATCCCATCAGACAGCCGATCGCGAACAGCAACGTCCAGAACGGCGCGCGATCCTCCAGCACATAGCAGATCAGCATAAAGGTGACGGCGAACAGGCCGAAGGCGGTCAGGGCGTCCATGACCGGCAACAATGCACGGAGGAAGCCCGGAGTTGCGTGCCCGGACGCCCGATCAGCCTTCCGCGGCGGGCGATGGCACCGCATCATCGGGCGTGAACAACCATCCCCGTGCCTCGGCCTCCGTATCGAAGCAGCGGCGCCGATCCTCGTTGCCGATCCGCTTCGCCTGAATGCGATGCACGGCACCCGACACGACCATCGCGATCCGCTTCGACGGCGAATCGGGGCGAATCATCTTGGCGAACTCGGCGGCGACGTTCTGCGGCAGGATGTTCTTGCGGCTCATGTCGAGCAGCGTCAGGAAATGGCCCGGCCGCGCGCCTGCCGCGATCATGCCCCGGATCGCCTTCGTCACTTCCAGCCCGAACCGCTCGGCGGTCGGCTGATCCCAGTCGCCTGTCAGCGTGAGATGCAGGAATTCCCGCGCGGGATCGGTGTCGATCGTGAAGGTGGGGGGAACCATGGCAACCTCGCTGACCATTTGGTTCTACGCGATAGAAGTGAATATTCCCTCAAACCGGCAGGAGCAGACGGGCGATCAGACCGGGCGAATTGTCATCCAGTTCCAGCCGTCCGTCGTGCAGGCGCGCGACCGCCTCGATCAGGGTCATGCCCAGCCCGGCGCCGGGCGTGGTGCGGGCGGTATCGAGACGGCCGAACCGGCGCAGCGCGTGCGCCCGGTCGGCGGCGGCGATACCGGGGCCGCGATCCTCGACCTGGATGGTGATCGCACCCGGGGCGGCACCGGCCCGCAGCATCACCGCCCCGCCGCCGGCGCCGTGCTTCAGCGCGTTGTCGATCAGGTTGGTGATCGCCTGGCTGACGAGTTCGCGGTGCAGCCGTACCGGTCGCAGGCCGGGATCGACCCTGACCGTGAAGCTGAGGCCCGCCTCCTCGGCGACGGGGCCGTAGAGGTCGGCGATCTCCTCGACCAGCGCGGCGGGATCGACCAGCGTGAACCGGTCGCGCGACACGGATTCGGACCGGCTGATCTCGATCACCATCGTCAGCATCCGCATCACCAGATCGGTTTCCGCGAGCAGCCCGCCCAGCATCGCATCGCGCGTGGTGGGATCGCCGGCCACCACCGCCTGTTCCGCCTTGGTCCGCAACCGGGCGAGGGGGGAGCGCAGGTCATGCGCCAGACTGTCGGTGACGACGCGGAGTTCGGCCATCAGCCGTTCCACCTTGCCCAGCATCGCGTTCAGCCGCGCCGCCAGCCGGTCGAACGAATCGACGCCGCCCGCCACCATCTCGACCCGGCGGGACAGATCACCCTCCCCCGCCGCCTCGATCACCCCGGCGATCCGGTTGAGCCGCGCGCCGACATAGCGGGCGAGGACGAGGCCGGCGCCGATGCCGAGCGCCAGCGACAGCGTGACCGCCAGCGCCAGCGCGCCTTCGATCGCGCGCTGTTCCGCCTCGATCACGTCGAGCGTGCGGCCGGTCAGCAGCCAGTTCCGGCCGATCGGCCGCAGGATATAGCCGGTATCATGCTGCCCCCACGACCCCGTGTCGGCGAGATGCGCGACGTGGAAGGCGGTGGCGTGCAGCGGCACCGTGACCCGTGGCGGCGCATAGCCGGCCAGCCGGCGGCCGCGCCCATCGAGGATGGCGACGACCAGCGACACATCGCCCGGCGGCCTCGCGTCGCGCACCGCGTCGGCAAGGGGCCGCAACCCCTCGCGCCGCCAGATCGCCAGCAGCGCATCGGACTGTTCGGTCATCTCGCGACGGGTCGCGGCGATCGCATCGTCATGCGTCCATTTCCAGACGAACCCGACGAGGACGAGGTTCGACACCAGCGCCAGCGCGATCGCCAGCAGCGCGATGCGCGCGGTGACCGACAGCCTCATGCGCGACGAGCGCCCCTAGCCGTCGGCGGCGAGGCGATAGCCGGCACCGCGCACGGTGTGGAGGATCGGCGAACCGAACCCGTCCTCCAGCTTGCGGCGCAGGCGGCCGATATGCACGTCGACGACGTTGGAACCGGGATCGAAATGATAGTTCCAGATCTTCTCCAGCATCATCGTGCGGGTGACGACCTGCCCGGCATGACGGGCGAGGAATTCGAGCAGGTTGAACTCGCGCCCGCCCAGCGCGATCGGCCGGCCGGCGCGGGTGACGTGGCGGGCGAGCAGATCGATCTCCAGATCGCCGACCGACAGGCGGGTCTTCTGGGGTTCGGTGGCGGCACGATCGGCACGGCGGACCAGCGCCTCGATCCGGGCGGACAGTTCGGCGAAGGAGAAGGGCTTGCAGAGATAGTCGTCGGCACCGGCGCGAAGCCCGTCGACGCGATCGTCGACCGAGGCGAGCGCGGACAGGACCAGCACCGGTGTCGCCACCTTCGCTGCCCGCAGCGCCCCGACCATCGACAGGCCGTCGAGCCCCGGCAACATGCGATCGGCGACGATCAGGTCGAACACCCCCTCGCTCGCCAGGAACAGGCCGTCGCGGCCATCGCCCGCGATCTCGACCGCATAGCCGTTTTCGGCCAGTCCCTTGGCCAGATACGCGGCCGTGGAGGCGTCGTCCTCGACGATCAGGATCTTGCGGCTCATCGCATCACGCTCACCGGCATCGTCCTATCCCGACAACCCGAAAAGGGAAAGCCGGCGGAAGGTCGTGCCTTCCGCCGGCCCCTACGACGCTTCCGGGAGTTAAAGCGCCGATCTCGCGATCTGGTGGCCCCCCTCTACCGGCGGCCGGCCATCCGCGGGGTGACCGGATCATGACAAATCCATCACGTTCCCGGTCAGGCAGGCATCACCAGCGGGGCGACCGGCGACTGCGGGCGGCGCGCCATCGCCGAATTGACCGCCCGGACCAGCACATCGGCACCATAGGGCTTGGCGAGCATCACCGCCTCCGCCTCCGCCAGCACCGCCGCGGTATCGCCCGTGGCGAACACGATCCCCAGGTCCGGACGCAGCGTGCGGGCGCGGTCCGCAAATTCCGGGCCGGACAGGCCGGGCAGGTTCACATCGGTGACCAGCACGTCGATCGAATTCGCGCGCAGCAGCGTCATCGCCGCCTCCGCGCTGGCGGCATCGAGTACCGTGAAGCCCTGTTCGATCAGGATTTCGGCGGTGCTGGCGCGGATCATCTCGTCATCCTCGACCAGCAGCACGCTGATCCCGCGCGACGGTGCCACGGTTTCGGCCGCGACGGGAGCGGCGGTGCGGGACAGGCTGGTTTGGGACAGGCTGGTTTGGGACAGGGCGGCAAGCTGGCGCTGGCCCCGGTTGCCCAAGACGTGGCGGAACTTCCGCGCCAGCGCCTCACGCGTGTAGGGTTTCGACAGGAGTTCGACCCCGGCATCGAGCCGGCCGCCATGGACGATCGAGTTCTCGGTATAGCCGGAGGTGAACAGCACCGCGATATCTGGCAACCGCTCACGCGCCTTGCGCGCCAGCTCGGGGCTTTTCAGCGTGCCGGGCATCACGACGTCGGTGAACAGCATGTCGATCGGAATGCCGCTTTCGACGACGCTGAGCGCGCTCGTCGCGTCCACCGCCTTCAGCACGCGGTAGCCGAGATCGGTCAGCATCTCGACGACGATGGCGCGCACCTCCGCGTCGTCCTCCACCACCAGCACGGTTTCACTGCCGCCGGTGATCGGGCCGTGATCGACCTGCACCTCGACATCCTCGCTCTGCATCGCGCGCGGCAGATAGAGACGGATGGTAGTGCCGTGCCCAACCTCGGAATAGATCTTAACATGGCCGCCCGACTGCTTGACGAAGCCATAGACCATCGACAGGCCAAGCCCCGATCCCTTGCCCTCGCCCTTGGTCGAGAAGAAGGGTTCGAACACCTTGTCGATGATCTCCGGCGCCATGCCGCTGCCGGTGTCGGATACGGCGAGCATCACATACTGGCCGGGCATCACCTCGTCATGGGTGCGGGCATAGGCATCGTCGAGATGGGCATTGCCCAGTTCGATCGTCAGCCTGCCCTGCCCCTCCATCGCGTCGCGCGCGTTGATCGCCAGGTTGAGCAGAGCGTTCTCGATCTGCGCCGGATCGATGAAGGTGTTCCACAGGCCGCCGCCGACGATCGTCTCGACCTCCACCCCCTCGCCGATCGCGCGGCGCAGCATATCGTCCATGCCGTTGACGAAGCGGGTGACGTTGACGACCTTCGGCTCCAGCGCCTGCCGCCGGCCGAAGGCGAGCAGTTGCGACGCCAGCTTCGATCCGCGCGACACGCCGGCCATCGCGTTGGCGACGCGCCGTTCCGCCCGGTCGTTGCCGGCGACGTCACGCGCGAGCAATTGCAGATTGCCCGACACGACCTGCAACAGGTTGTTGAAATCATGCGCGACACCGCCGGTCAGCTTGCCGACCGTTTCCATCTTCTGCGCCTGCGCCAGCTTCATCTCGGTCTGGCGGCGGCTTTCGATCTCGGCGATCACCCGCGCTTCCAGATTGTCGTTCAGGTGTCGCAGCTGCTGCTCGGCGCGTTCGCGGTGGCGGACCTGCCGGGACAGGTGCTCGGCCTGTTCGCGCAACGCCGCCTCCGCGGCGCGGCGATGGGTGATGTCGGTATGGACGCCGACCCATTCGAGGATATCGCCATCGTCGCCGATGATCGGCAGCGCCCGGATGGCAAAGGTCCGCCACGTTCCGCAATGGCGACGGACGCGATGTTCATGGACGAACATCGACCGGCTGGCGACCGCCGCGTTCCACGCCGCGAGGGTGGCGGCGCCATCATCGGGATGGACGGCATCGGCCCAGCCGAACCCCTGATAGTCGCCTGGCGACTGCCCGGTCAGCTGCGCCCAGCCCGGCTGTTCGCCCAGCATCCGGCCATCGGGGGTGTTGGTCCACAGCACGCCGTGGACGGCATCCATCGCAGTACGGAAACGGGCGTTGCTGACCGTCAGCGCCGCCTCGCGCGCGGCGCGCTCCTCGATGTCGATGCCCAAGACGTAGCAACCGGCGATCGTGCCGCCGGCCGCGATGTCGGGAATGTAGCGCAACTCGAACCGCCGCGCGCTGCCGTCGAGGCGCGGGATGATCGCTTCGCTTTCCAGGGTTTCGCCCGCCAGCGCGCGATCGATCGAGGGCCGGCGGTTGGCATAGAATTCCTCGCCCACCGCATCGCGAATCGTGCGACCGATCATCGTCGCCGGATCGATGCCCAACAGGTCGCGATAGGCGCCGTTGGCGAAGCGATAGACGTGATCGCGATCGACATAGGCGACCAGCATCGGCACCGCATCGGTGACGGCGCGCAACTGCGCCTCGCTCGCCGCGACGCGACGTTCCGCCCGCAACCGCCCGCTATTGTCGACGACGGTACACATCACGCCGCCCACCTGTCCGTTGGCGGCATAGACGGGCGTATAGAACAGATCGAGGTCCAGCGTTTCGCGACCGGTGGCGCGATGGAAGGTGATCGGCTGGTCGTGATGCGAGACGGCTTCGCCCCGTTCAGCGGCCGCCAGCACGGTGCGGTTCCATTCCCACACCTCCGGAAACATCGTCGCCACCGGTTTGCCGAGCGCGACGGGATGCCGGTCGCCCGCGATCGCGCTATAGGCGTCGTTGTAGAGCAGCAGATGATCCGGCCCCCACATCAGCACCTTGGCGATCGGGGAGTTGACGATGTTGGTCACGGCGCTGCGCAATTCGGCCGGCCACCGATCGACCGGACCGAGCGAGGTCGCGCTCCAGTCGCAAGCGCGAATCAGCGCGCCGCATTCGCCGCCGCCGATCGGCCATTCGCCGGAGAATGCGGCCGTCGCGGGGGCCGGCACAAGCTGCCCGCCCTGATCCCGCAGCAATTTCAACGCGGTACGAACCACCTCGCTGGCATTGCCATATTCGCCGGCGGCAAGCTGTTCGTCGATGAACGCTCCCAGCTCTGGTGTGAGCGAGATGTTACGCGACAGACGTTGAATGACCATCATGATAGCATGGCAAAAATCCCTCTGTGTGTCAACCAATGACACACAGCGCGGGTCATAGGATATGCCGGATCGGGGATGCGGATATGGCTATTATAGGCGCGGTTTCGGGACCCTGTTCAGGCCGGGCAGCGAGTATAATGCGTCGTGGCACCCTGACCGCCGCCCTGCCCGTCTCCAGCGCTGTCGCGCACCAGCGAACGGCCGTCGTCCTGTAGCACCATCCGCGTCGATTCGCGCCACGTCTGGCCTTCGCCCCTGAACGACAGGGTGGCGACCAGCGTCGTCGCCCCCTCGATACGTGCCTCCGCCAGCGTCGCCCGGGATTCCCAGAAGCGCAGCGTATCGGCGGTGACGGTCATCAACCCCTTGGCATCGTCGCGCGTGGCGTCGCAGTCCGCCAGCCCGATCCCCCAGCGGCCCCGAAAAGCCATGGGGATCGCGGCGACCGGCGACGGCGCCGGCGTCGGCAGGACGGCGGGAGCGGCGGCGTTGCCGGGGGGATCGAGTGGCACGATCATGTTGCCGGGGTCCGCATACAGGTTGGCCGGGGTCTGCTCGATGGGCGCGACAGCAGCTTCCTCCTCCGCGCCGTTGCCCGTGCTGTCCTCGGACGATCCGCAGGCGGCAAGCATCAATAGAGCAGCGATGGCGTATCTGGTCATGCGGATGGTCCCGATCTGACGAACTAGGGAAGAGTAACGCGGGCGCGGCGACCATGGGTCCGCAAACCGCCCTGTCGGCCCGTGCAAGTATTTCTACCACGAAACGGCCTTGGTGCTGTCCTACAGCGCCGCCCCGATGCCGACGACGCGGCAGGACGATAAAGGGTTTGGCCATGATGATCGGTGAACTGCTGCTGACGGCAGCCACGGCGGCGGCACTCGCGGCGCAGGCGCCCGTATCCCCAACGCCCGCCACGCAGGACGGCGCACAGACGGGAGCGGCACAGACAGAAGCGGCACAGGCCGCGCCGGTGGCCGATGCCGCGACGACGGCGAACGAGGGCGACGATATCGTCGTGACCGGCACCCGCGTCGCCGGTCGCAGTCGGCTGGACAGCGCCTCGCCGGTCGATGTGCTGAGCGGGGCGAGCCTGCAACGCCAGGGCACGACCGAACTGGCGACCGCGCTGGCCGCCGTGGCGCCGTCGATCGATTTCCCGCGCCCCGCCGCCAATGACGGCACCGACGCGATCCGCCCCGCGACGCTGCGCGGCCTGTCGCCGGACCAGACGCTGGTGCTGATCAACGGTATCCGTGGCCATACCGCGGCGCTGCTCAACACCAACGGCACGGTCGGGCGCGGATCGGCGGCGGTCGACCTGAACACCATCCCGACCGTGGCGCTCGACCGGATCGAGGTGCTGCGCGACGGCGCGTCGGCGCAATACGGATCGGATGCGATCGCCGGCGTCGTCAACCTGCGCCTGCGCGAGGCCCGGTCGGGTGGCGGCGCCCAGGTGAATTACGGTTTCTACGACACGCAGGTCGATACCGCCAACAACAGCCGGCACGTGACGGGCGAACATGCCGTCACCGCCTCCGCCTGGCAGGGCATCGGGTTCGGCAGCGACGGCTTCGTCACCGTGTCCGGCGAGTACATGAAGCGCCAGCCGACCAACCGGGCCGATATCGACACGCGGGTCAATCCACGGCGCATCACCGGGCGGTACGGCGACCCCGCCGTCACCCAGTATACCGGTTACGTGAACGCCGGCACCTCGCTGACCGACACGGTCAGTCTCTACGCGTTTGGCGGCTATCAGGACCGTGACACCAAGAGCGCCGCCTTTCCCCGCCTGCCCGGCGTGACCAACGGATACAACGTAAATACGTTATATCCCAATGGCTTCCTGCCGATCATCAACACCAAGTCGAAGGATATCAACGCCGCGACCGGCCTGCGGGGCGATTTCGGCGGGTGGAATGCCGATCTCAGCGTGAGTTACGGCCGAAACCTCATTTCCTTCAACACCCTGAATTCCGCCAATTTCGCGGCGGGCAACGCATCGCAGCGGGATTTCTATGCCGGGCGGCTGATCTATGACCAGTGGATCGCGGGGCTGGACGTGACGCGGAAGTTCGACGTGTTCCAGTCGCTCAACGTCGCGTTCGGCGTCGAGGGCCGGCGCGAGGGCTACAAGATCGAGGCGGGTGAGCCCAATTCCCGCCCGGTCAGCCGGGTGTCGGCGGGGGCGCAAGGCTTCCCCGGCTTCAGCGCGGACAACGAGCTGGAGCGATCGCGCCGCAACGCCAGCGCCTATGTCGATCTGGAAGCGCAGGTGACCGACAAGCTGCTGGTCGGGCTGGCCGGACGCGTCGAGGATTATTCCGATTTCGGCTCGACCGCGACGGGCAAGGCCTCGCTGCGCTACGACATCGCGCCGTGGCTGGCGCTGCGCGGCACCGCCTCCACCGGCTTCCGGGCGCCATCGCTCCAGCAGCAGTTCTTCACCTCGACCGCGTCGGTGGTGCAGAACGGCGTGCCGGTGCTGACGATCACGACGCCGTCGACCTCGCCGCTCGGCACCGGGCTTGGCGGGTTGCAGCTGGAGGCGGAGAAGTCGACCAACTTCTCGGCCGGCGCGGTGGTGCGCGCGGGCGGGTTCGACCTGACGGTCGATGCCTATCGCATCCGCATCCGCAACCAGATCGGCCTGTCGGAAAACCTGAACGCCAGCTTCAGCCCGCAGGTCGCGGCGCTGCTCGCGCCGTCCGGCGTGACGGCCGCGCGCTTCTTCATCAACGGGCTGGCGAGCACGACCAAGGGCGTCGACGTGGTCGCGCACTACCGCCTGCGGACCGAGGCGGCGGGCGCGTTCGACTTCACCGTGGCGGGCAACATCAACGACGTGAAGGTGACGCGGGTGCCGACCTCCACCGCGACGCTGAACCCCGCGCCGACGCTGTTCGCGCGCAGCCGGATCCTGTCGCTGGAAGACGGCACGCCGCAGCAGAAGGTGACGGGGACGATCGACTGGTCGCTCGACCGGCTGGGGGCGCTGGCCCGCGTGACCTATTATGGCGACGTGAACCAGCCCGGCACCACCCCGGCGGCGGACGTGCATACCGGCAAGCACGCGATCACCGATCTGGAACTTCGCTATGCCGCGACCAAGGGGGCGAACATCGGCATCGGCGTCAGCAACGTGTTCGACGTGTATCCCGACCGCACGATCCCGGCGAACAACAGCACCGGTACGCTCGGCTTCCCCTATTACTCGCCGTTCGGGTTCAACGGCCGGTATCTGTACGCCCGGCTGGGGGTGAACTGGTAATCACGTCTTCGGGACGATCCGCCTCCATGTCCATCTCCGGACCAAGCGGATCGTCCCCGATCCCCGTCAGCGGCGTGCCCGACAGATAGGCGGCCCGGCCGAGCAGCTGCGCGCCGAACGGCAGCGTGACGAGCAGGAACAGGATGGTCAGCAGCCCGGTCGACGGCCGGGCCACCTCCCCCAGCAGCATCGCGCCCAGGATGACGAGCGCGGTGCCCAGCGTGCCGGCCTTGGTGGCGCTGTGCATCCGTTGCAGCGCATCGGGCAGGCGGACGAGGCCGATCGCGGCGACCAGCAGGAAGCCGACGCCCAGCGTCATCAGCACGATCCCGGCGAGTGTGGTCATCCCCTGCCCTTGCGTTCGAGAAAGAGGGCGAAGGCGGCGGTGGCGACGAAATTGACCAGCGCCAGCACCAGCGCCACGTCGAGGAAAGCGCTGCGCCCCGTTGCCACCGCGGTCAGCGCCGAGAAGGCGACCGCGACCGCGGTCAGCATGTCGAACGCGACGAACCGGTCCGCGATCGTCGGCCCGCGCAGCATCCGCCAGCCGGCCAGCGCCAGCGCCACGCACAGCACCACCGCCAGTAGCGCGGCGACGGCGGGAAGATCGATATTGCTCATGCCTCCAGCTCCGCGACCCAGCGTTCGTAGAGGCGACGGAACCGCGCGATCGTCGCCGCATGATCGGGCGTGTCGAGCAGGTGCAGGTACAGCCGGCGACGGTCACCGGATACGTGCAGGCAGGTCGATCCCGGCGTCAGCGAGGTGAGATAGGCGAACAGCGCGACCGCCCATGGCCGGCGCAGGTCCGTCTCCATCACCAGAATCGCGGGCCGGGTCGCGACAGCCGGTCGCAGCACCACGGCGGCGACCCGCAACGACGAGACGATCAGGTCCCACAGGAACGCGACGATCAGCGCCAGCACCGCGACGGCCTTGCGCAGCACCGTCATGCCCCCATCCCCTTCAGCGTGGCGGCGGCGAGTTCGGCGACCCGCCACCATGGTTCGGGATACAGGCCGATCGCCAGCGTCGCCGCCGACAGCACCGCCATGCCGGCCAGCATCGCCGGCGGCACATCCCGGGCGGCACGATCGGCGGGCCGCGATTTCCAGCACGTCTCCACCCACAGGCTGGCGACCGAGATGATCGTGAGCAGCGCCGCGACCAGCGCCACCAGCGACAGCCAGCCCATGCCCGCCGCGATCCCGGCACGCAGCACGAACAGCTTCGCCCAGAACCCCGACAGCGGCGGGATGCCGGCCAGCGACAGCATCGGCACCGCGAACAGCGCGACGAACAGCCGGTCGGACCGGATCATGCCGCCGGCCCGCTTCAGGTCCCAGCTGCCGCTGGCCCGGCGGATCGCGCCGATGCCGAGGAACAGGTTGGCTTGCACGATCATCGAATGCATCATGTAGAAAGTCGCGGCCGCCAGCCCTTCGGCCGTCCCCAGCGATACGCCCGCCGCCATGTAGCCGACCTGCGCGACGACGTGATAGCCGATCAGGCGCCGCATGTCGGTCTGCGCCAGCGCGGCGAGCGCGCACAGCAGCATCGTCGCCGCCGCCAGCAGGGCGAGCACCGGCAGCAACTGGGCCGCCGCCGCGCCGAACACCCCCGCGATCACCAGCATCAGCGCATAGAAGCCCATCTTGGTCATCAGCGCGGCGAAGACGGCGGCGACCGTCAGCGGCGCGGCGGCATAGGAGGCGGGCAGCCAGACATGGAGCGGCGCCAGCCCCGATTTCAGCGCGAAGCCGCCGAGGATCAACGCACCGGCGACGGCGAGCGCGACCGAGGGCGGCCGGGCGGGCAGGATCGCCGCCAGCGTCGCCATGTCGAGCGTGCCGGTCGCGCCATAGACGAGGCCGATGCCGGCAAGGATCGCGGTCGCCGCGATCATCCCGAACGCGGCATAGCGCATCGCGCCGCCGATCTGCTCGCGCCGGCGATCGATCGTGACGAGGCCGAGCGCGGCGACCAGCGCCAGTTCGAACCAGACATACAGGTTGAACAGATCGGTGGTCAGCAGCGCACCGTTCACCGCGCCGACCAGCGCCAGCATCAGCGCATCATGCCCCGCCCGCCGCCGGCGATCGCCGATATCGGCGCGTGCATAGATCGCCGCCGCCGTGGCGACGAGTGCCACGACGAGGATCAGCAGCGTCCCCGGCAGGCGCGCGGCGAAACCGACCCCGATCCCCCGTGGCCAATCCCCGAACACGGCGATCGCCGGGCCGGTGCCATCGATCGACCGCACGAACAGCACGATCGATGCCAGCGCGGTGAGCGCGACGACGAGGCCGGTCCACCCCTCGCTGACGCGCGGACGATGGGGGAGCAGCACCGCGACGGCGGCACCGAGCAGCGGCAGCCCGACCGGGGCGATCAGCAGCAGCGAATCGGTCATGCCGGTTCCACCGGATCGGGATCGGCCGGTTGATCGACCGCGCCG
The DNA here is from genome assembly GCF_014841615.1 of Sphingomonas sp. CFBP 8760. GTDB lineage: Bacteria > Pseudomonadota > Alphaproteobacteria > Sphingomonadales > Sphingomonadaceae > Sphingomonas. The sequence continues at coordinate 87,326 of NZ_JACYUG010000002.1, forward strand.
AGCGCACGCGCATCGAGCGAGCGCGTCGCCCGCCAGCCGCGCAGCACGATCGCGGCGAGGATGACGGTCAGCGCGAAGCCGATGACGATCGCGGTCAGGATCAGCGCCTGGGCCAGCGGATCGGCGGATTCCTCCAGTACCGTCGCCCCTTCGCGGATCAGCGGCGGCTGGCGACTGGCGATGCCGCCCGCGACGAACAGCATCAGGTTGATGCCGGTCGACAGCAACGCCAGCCCCAGCAGGATACGGATCAGGTTGCGCGACAACACCATGTGCAGCGCACAGGCGACGATCGCGGCGGCGGCAAGCGCCTGGATCAGGGTCATCGTGTCGCCTCCCGCTGCAACCCGAACAGGAACGCCAGCACCGCCCCCAGCACGACCAGATAGACGCCGAGATCGAACGTCATCGTCGTACTGAGTTTCGGGAAGCCGGCGGGCTCCCACCACAGATGCGTCAGATAGGGGCGACCGCCGATCATCCCCGGCAGGCCGCTGACCAGGGCGGTGGCCAGCCCGACGCCGACCAGCGTATGCGGCGACACGCGCAGGCTATGCCCGGCGGCAGCGGGGCCACGTGCCAGCGACAGCACCGCAAAGGCGAGCGCCGCGACCAGCCCGCCGACGAAGCCACCGCCCGGCTGGTCGTGCCCGCGCCACAGGATGACGACCGAGGCGGCGAGCAGCAGCCAGAACAGCGGCGCGGCGGCGACAGCGAAGCTGAAATGCACCGCGCGCACCGGCTCCCCGGCATGGGGCGTCGCGGAGCGCCGCGCCAGCAGCGAGGTGGCGAGCAGCGCGGCGGCGGCGATCACCGTGGTTTCGCCCAGCGTGTCGAAGCCCCGGAAATCGACGAGGATGACGTTGACGACGTTATGCCCCTTGCCGGCGACATAGCTCATCCGCGCGAAGAAATCGGACGGGGCGGCGCCATGACCGATCGTGGCGACATCGACCAGCGCGACCAGCAGCAGCAGCGCGAGCGAACCGGCCAGCACCCAGTCGACCAGTCGCTGCCGGCCGCTGCGGGTGCGCGGGGCATCGAGCGGCAGGACGACGAGCAGCGCGGTCAGCAGCACGACGATCAGCGCCTCCACGGTGAACTGGGTGATCGCCAGATCGGGGGCACCGCCCGTCATGAAGGTGATCGCCACCGCGAACCCGGTCAGCCCCACCGCCAGCATCGCGACCAGCAGGTTGCGCGCCCGCGCCGCCACCACCGCCCCCGCCACGCCCGCCAGCGCGACCAGCGTGTCCGCCACCCGCACCGGCGCATCGCCCGACGGCAGATGAAACGGCGCCCCAACGGACGCCACCGACCACGCAACGATCGCGATCATCGCGGCGATGGCGGTGCCCAGCACCATGCGCAGATCGCCATGTTCGGTCCAGCGGACCAACCCGGCGCTGGTGCGCAGCAGCAGGCGTAACGAGCGTTCCCACATCCGCTCGATCCCGAAGCGCTCGAACTGGTCGTGGCTGCGCAGGTACAGATGGATGCGCCGCCAGAACACCGCGATCGCCACGCCCACCAGCACGACGAGGCCGCTGAGCATCAGCATCGGCGTGACGCCGTGCCACACCGCGACATCGACCTCGATCGGCCGGCGATAGACGGCGGCGACCGCGGGGCCGACCGCGACGCGGGTGATCCAGTCGGGATCGAGGCTGATCGTCAGCCCCGCCAGTGCCAGCAGCAGGGGCGGCATCCCCAGCGAAAAGCTTTCGCGATGCTCCAGCTTCACCGGTTCGGCCGGGCGCAGGAAGAACGGCTTCAGCGTGACGACCGCCGCGACGCCGACCATCACCGCATTGACCAGCACCGCGACCGCGATCGGCACGCTTTCCCAGCTACTCTCGATCTGCGCCTGGAACAGGAATTCCTTGGTGATGAAGCCGAAGAAGGGCGGGATGCCCGCCATCGACAGGCTGGCGCCGGCGCAGGCGATCGCCGTCATCGGCATCCGCCGCGCCAGCCCCCCCAGCGCGCGCAACGAGCCGACGCCGGTGGCATGGAGGACGGAGCCGGCGCAGAAGAACAGGGCCGCCTTGTAGAGCGCATGGGCCAGCAGGAAACCGATCATCGCCACCGTCGCGGTCGGCCCGTCCAGCCCGACCAGCAGCACGAGGATGCCGAGCGAGGCCATGGTGGAAAAGGCGAGCGCCGCCTTGAAGCTTTCGGCCCGCAGCGCCTGCACCGCGGCGACCAACATCGTGATGCACGCGACGACGATCATCACGGTGCGGCCCCAGCCGGTGGCGGCGATCGTCGGTTCGAACCGGGCGAGCAGATAGATACCCAGCTTCACCATCGTGGCCGAATGGAGGAAGGCGGAGGCGGGGGTCGGCGCCTGCATCGCGTTGGGCAGCCAGAAATGGAACGGGAACTGCGCCGATTTGGTGAAGCCCGCGATCATCACCGCGACGACGATCGGCGCGCCCCACGGACTGACGACCAGTTCCGCCCCGCGATCGATCGCCCCGCTGAACGAATAGCTGCCCAGCACATGGCCGATCATCACCACCGCCGCCAGCAGCGCGAGGCCGCCGCCCGCCGTCACCTGCAATGCCATCACCGCGGCGCGGCGGGCGCGGGCGGAGCGGCCGTCGAACCCGATCAGCAGGAACGACAGGATGCTCGTCGCCTCCCAGAAGATCGCCAGCAGCAACAGGTTGTCGGCCAGCACGGTGCCGAGCATCGCGGTCATGAACAACAGGATCAGCGTGAAGAAGCGCGCGCGCTGCGCCCGCGACTTCAGCGTCAGATAGCCGCCGGCATACACCACCACCAGCGCACCGATGCCGGTGATGAGCAGGCAGAACAGGAACGAGAAGCCATCCAGCCGCAGCGTCAGGTCCAGCCCGACCGCCGGTGCCCAGCGATGCGTTTCGGCCTGCACCCAGCCGCGCTCCACCACCGGCGCCATCCTGACGAACGCGGCCAGCAGCCCCAGCGGCAGGATCGCCACGACCAGCCCCGCGCCGCGCCCCATGATCCGGGCCACGAACGGCAACAGGCAGCTTCCCACGAACGACAGGGCCAGAATGACGAGCATCGGTTCTCCATGCGGGAGGCGTTTGCGGAACGCACCCCATAAAAAGCCGGACGGCGGCGGGACGACGGGAAAGCCCCCGGCGGTCACCGGTTCACCGCCCGGCCGGCATCGCCCTAAACAAAAATTTTCTGTCAAAGGTCCGGCCATTGGCATTTGTTGCGTCTGACGGGGTGAGAGACGCCGATCGCATGACGAGCGGCGCCACCATGATCGGGGGACCATCGAATGACACGGAGTTGGCAACGGACGGCGCTTGCGCTGCGGACCAGCACGATCGCGGCGGCGATGGCGGCGATCGCCCCACCGGTCGCGGCGCAGGGCGTTCCGGCCCAGGCACCGGCGGCGGTGGAGGAAACGCAGGACGGCGACCAGACGGCGGCGGACGACATCGTCGTGGTCGGCTCGCAGATCAGAGGTGCGAAGGTCAACGATGCGCTGCCGGTGACGGTGATCGGCCAGCGCGAGATCGCGGCATCGGGCGCGGTGTCGGGGGACGAGCTGTTCCGGTCGATCCCGCAGTTCGGCGACGTGACGTTCAACAGCGCCTTTCTGCCGGGCAGCAGCAATTCGGCGCGCGGCGACATCGGATCGGTCAACCTGCGCAATCTGGGGATCGGCAACACGCTGGTGCTGCTGAACGGCCGGCGCGTCGTCAATCACCCCACCAGCCAGGCGAACGACCAACTGGTGCCGGTGCTGACCTACAACACCAACGCGATCCCGGTGAACGGACTGGAACGGCTGGAGGTGCTGCGCGACGGGGCCGCCGCGATCTATGGCGCGGATGCGGTGGCGGGCGTGGTGAACACCGTGCTGAAATCCGACTTCAACGGTGGCGACCTGTCGATCCAGTATGGCGGGGCGGAGGGCACCCGGTTCCGAGAATTCAATGCCAATGGCGTGTTCGGCAGCAATTTCGCGGGCGGGCGCGGCAATATCACGCTGTTCGCCAATTACGATCGCGGCACCGGGCTGGACACCACCGAGCAGGATTTCACCGCCTCGTCCGACAAGCGCGCACTGTTCGCGGGCACCCGGTTCGAAGCGGCGACCTCGCTCGACGGGCGCAGCGTGACGACGCCGTGGCTGTCCGCGCAGACGCCGGCCGGCTTCGGTACGGTACGCCGCACCGCGTCCGGCACCACGACCGCGCTGACCAGCGCATCGGGGCTGTTCCATATCCAGCCCACGACCTCTGCCGGGTGCCAGTTCGCGACGGGCAACGGGCTGTGCATCGACGACGGCGCGCTGGCGACCGCGGGGGTCGACCGCGACCTGCGGCAGGATACGCAGGCGCAGCGAACCAGCGTCATCCCGTCGCTCAACCGCATCAACCTGTTCCTGACCGGGCATTACGATCTGGACGACAGCGTCACGGCATTCTGGGAGGGCGGCTATTATCGCGGCAAGACCCACGCGCAGCAAAGCCCGATCCAGACGCTGACCTCGATCCCGATCACGGTGGCGGCGAGCAACTACTGGAATCCGTTCGGCGCGGCGACCTTTGCCGACGGCACCGCCAACCCCAACCGGATCGCCGGCACCAACGTCCCCGCCGCCGGCCTGCCGGTCACGATCCGCAACTATTCCTTCTCCGACCTCGGCAACATCAACGTATCGGTCAAGAACCAGCAGTATCGCGGGTTGTTCGGGCTGCGCGGCGAGGCGAACGGATTCAACTGGGAAACCGCCGGCAGCTATTCCGAGGCGACGGTGCGCGACGTGAGCGACAATATCTCGCGGACCAAGCTGGCCTATTATCTCGGCCTGTCGACGCCCGACGCCTATAACGTGTTCAACGGCGGCACGCTGGCGACACCATCGATCGGCGATGCCACCCCCAACCGCCAGTCGACGATCGACGCGATCCGCGAGTCCCTGACCCGCTTCACCAAATCGACGCTGGCGACGTTCGATTTCCGCCTGTCGAAGCAGGATCTGCTGACGTTGCCGGGCGGCGACCTGGGCTTCGCGGCCGGCATCGAGGCGCGGCGCGAGACCCAACTGGACGACCGCGACGCACGGATCGACGGCACCATCACCTTCCGCGATTCGGCGACCGCGATCCCGGTGGGCGACTTCGCCAATTCCAGCGTCAATCCCGACACCAGCGGCAAGCGCGAGGTGTTCGCGGCCTATGGCGAACTGGCGATCCCGGTGGTGTCGCCGGAGATGGACGTGCCGCTGATCCGATCGCTCAGTCTGCAGGTGGCCGGGCGGTTCGAACGGTACAGCGATTTCGGCGATATCGCGGTGCCCAAGGTGGCGGGCGCGTGGGATATCGTACGCGGCATCCGCCTGCGCGGATCATGGGCGAAATCGTTCCGCGCGCCCAATCTGGAACAGGTCAACGCCGCGCTCGTCACGCGGACCAATACCCGCACCGACTATGCGTTCTGCGAGGCCGATCTGCGCACCGGGCGGATCACCAGTTTCGCCGGCTGCGCGCGGGCACAGACGACGACGGCGCAACGATCGGGCAATCCCGATCTCGATCCCGAACGCGCCGAGACGCTGTCGTTCGGCGCGGTGCTGGAGCCGCCGCTGCCCGCCGGACTGGGATCGCTGACGCTGACCGGCGATTACTGGCAGGTGCGCCAGACCGGGCTGGTCGGCATCTTCGGCGAGGGCAACGCCCTGACGCTCGACTATCTGTTGCGCCAGAGCGGGCAGACCAACCCCAACGTCGTCCGCGCCGCGCCGACGGCGGACGATATCGCCGCGTTCAACGGCACCAACCTGACGCCCGCCGGACAGGTGCTGTACGTCACCGATCGCTATGCCAACCTGTTGCCGCAGACGGTGCGGGGGCTGGATTTCAACGCGATCTATCAGGTGCGCAACACCGGCGTCGGCGATTTCAGCGCCTCGTTCAACATCGCGCATCTGCTGAAATTCTATCAGGACCCCTCGCCCGGCATCGCCGCGCTGCTGGCGGCGCGGGAGGCGGGGCAGATCAATGCCGGCACCGCGATCACCGGCGGCGGCGACCTGCGCCGCCAGAATTCGCGGCCGACGTGGAAATGGTCGGGCGCGCTGACCTGGTCGATCGAGAACGTCACGCTGAGCGGCTTCACGCAATATATCGGCAGCGTCGAGGATACCGGGCTGATCGACAGCGTGGGCGATCCGTGGATCGTCGACGACCAGATCACCGGCAACCTGTACGGCGAATACCGCTTCGCCGGCGGCACGCTGGCCGGCACCAACATCCGGCTGGGCGTACGCAACCTGACCGACGAGAAACCGTCGCTGTCCTCGAACGGCTATCTGGGTACGCTCTACACGCCGACGCGCCGTTACTGGTACGCCAACATCCGCCATCGTTTCTGATGAACGAAGGAGCCATCATGATCCGTATCACCGCCGCCCTGCTGCTGGGCGGGACCGCCGCCATCGCCACCCCGTCGATCGCCGCGCCGAAGGAGGGCAGCCTGGCGATCGTCGGCGCGACGGTGTTCGACGCCACCGGCGCGGCGCCGCGCGTCGCGACGGTGCTGGTCGAGGACGGCCGCATCGTCCGGGTCGGACCGGGGTTGAAGCCCCCGGCCGGGGTGCGGATCATCGACGGCCGGGGCAAGGCGCTGCTCCCCGGCTTCTTCGACCTGCATACCCACTGGACCCCGGCGGGCGAGCCGGACACGACGCCGCAGATCGCCACCGCCTATGTCGCCGCCGGGGTGACGACGGTGAACGATTTCCACGAACAGCCCGAAAGCTATGCGCCGCGCCGGGCGTGGCTGGCATCGCTGGTCGCGCCGCACGTCAATTTCGCCGCGCGGATCAGCACGCCGGGCGGGCACGGCGCGGACTGGGCGGACCAGTCGACCACGATCTGGATCAACACGCCGCAGGCCGCCCGTGCCGCGATCGAGCGACTGAGGCCGTACCGCCCCGACCTGATCAAGGCGTTCACCGATGGCTGGCGCTATGGCCTGGCCCCCGATAACACCAGCATGGACGAGGGCACGCTGAAGGCGCTGGTCGCCGCCGCGCACGACGCGAAGCTGAAGGTGCTGACCCATACCGTCACGGTCGATCGCGGTGCCATCGCGGCCCGGGCCGGGATCGATGCGCTGGCGCACGGATTGCAGGACCGGCCGATCGATCCCGCGACGCTTGCCACCGTCGTGACCGCGAAGATGGCGATGGCGCCGACGCTGGCGGTCTATGATCCCGACAAGGCGGGCGTCCCTGCGGATACCACCACCCCGCGCTATCGCCAGGGCACCGCCAAGTTCGGTCATGCGCTGGCCAATGTGAAGACGATGTTCGACGCGGGAGTGCCGATCGGGCTGGGGACGGACGCGGGGATGCCCGACACGCCGCACGGCATCTCGACGTTGCGCGAACTGGAACTGCTGGTGCGGGCCGGGCTGACCCCGGCGCAGGCGCTGGTCGCCGGCACCGCCACCAGCGCCCGGATCATGGCGCTGGACGACGATCGCGGGACGATCGCGGCCGGCAAGCGCGCCGACCTGATCCTGATCGACGGCCGCCCGTGGGATGATATCGCCGACGTCCACAAGGTGTCGCAAGTGGTGATCGACGGCCGCCTCGTCTTCGGCAAGGGGGCGCCGCCCCTGCCCGCGGGCAACCGCGCGACATTCCTGCCGCCGGTGAAGGTCGCACCCCTGCTCGACGATTTCGAACGGGCGGACAGGCGCAGCACGCTGGATACGCTGCGGCTGAAGACGGGCGATGGCGGGATCGACCGGACGGTGGAGATCAGCCAGATCGTTCCCCGCGCGGAGGGCGGCCACGCGCTGCTGCTGTCCGCGCGGATGGCGATGAAGGACGATGCCTATGCCGGGGTCGCGATCCCGCTGACGCGTGGTTCGGTGACCCCGGTCGACGTGCGCGGATACCAGGGCGTGCGGTTCGATATCAGGGGACCTGGCCGCTACACCCTGCGCCTGAACGCGCCGACCGGCAGCTGGTCGACCACCATCGACGGCACGGCGGGCTGGAAGACCGTGGAGGTGCCGTTCGCCACGTTAAGCCCGGTGGCGCGCGCCGGCAAAGCGGGTGCGGCGTGGACCGGCACCGACATCGTGACGGTGGAGATCGGCGCGACGCGACCGCCCGGCGCGACGCTGGGCGTCACGCTGGACGATATCCGTTTCTATTAGAACTCGATCACGGGCCGGGGCCGGGGACGTCAGTTCCCGGTCGCGCCCGCCGTTCCCGAACCGCGCGGCACCACCGTGGCGATGATGACGTGCAGCAGCGATTGCCCGACGTCGTTCTCGACATTGAGTTGCCAGTGCCCCTCGTCGGCGAAACCCGGATGGCTGGACAGATATTCACCGAGATAGCGGACCGCGGCATTGCGCGCTTCGTCCAGTCCTTCGGCCTCGACGGGCACCCGATCACGTCCGGGACCCATCAGCCTGAAATAATATTGCATCATTTGAGGCACATCGCTGGAAACGGGCAATTTGTCCTTAATCTGAAAAAGGCCGGTTCCGGCACGATGTCGCCATCGACGATCCGGGACCGGGGTATCCGAAATTCGGCCGTTACGCGATTGGCAAGACCGTTGCCAGCCGGTAAGCGCTGCATCGGCCCGGTTCCACCGGACCATCAGATCGCGTCGGTGCCCGACAAGGGCGTAAATGGGAATGCGGTGAGAAGCGATGCTTCGAATCCGCGGCTGTCCCTGCAACTGTAAGCGGCGAGTGACGGACACATGCCTGCCCCGCAACGGACAGGCGGCCACTGGCATCGGGTTCGCCCGGCTGGGAAGGCCGTGACCGGAACGACGACCCGCGAGCCAGGAAACCTGCCGGCGTAACGGTCGCTCTTGCTCGGGTCCAGGGGATGGCCGGAGCACGGTGTTCCGTCTGAGCGACGAATCCATGCGGCCGGGGTCGCATCGATGCGCGCTGCGGGCGGCCTTCGAGCCATCCGTCCGTCGTTCGCCCATCGGCCTTCGTGCAGCCCCGCCGCCTCGTCGTCGATTGCGCTCGCGAAGGAAACACCGTGTCCGATTCCGCCCAGAGTCCTGCCCCGAATCTCGCTAAAGTCCCCGTCACCATCGTCACCGGATTCCTGGGGGCGGGGAAGACGACGCTCATCAGCCATCTGATCCGCCATGCCGCCGGCCGCCGGCTGGCGGTGGTCGTCAACGAATTCGGCACGCTGGGCGTCGACGGCGACATATTGAAGGGTTGCGCGATCCCCGATTGCCCGGCAGAAAACGTGGTCGAGTTGGCCAATGGCTGCATCTGCTGCACCGTGGCGGACGACTTCATCCCCACCGTCGAACACCTGCTGGCGATGACGCCGCGCCCCGACCATATCCTGATCGAGACATCCGGGCTGGCGCTGCCCAAGCCGTTGCTGAAGGCATTCGACTGGCCGGCGATCCGGTCGCGCATCACCGTCGACGGCGTCATCGCGCTGGCCGATGCGGAGGCGGTCGCCGCCGGGCGCTTCGCCCCCGATCTGGCCGCGCTGGCGGCGCAGCGGGCGGCCGATCCGGGCATCGACCACGAGACGCCGCTGTCCGAGGTGTTCGAGGACCAGCTGGCCTGTGCCGACATCGTCCTGCTGACCAAGGCCGATCTGGCCGGGCCGGAGGGCGTCGCCGCCGCCCGCGCCACGATCGCGGCGGAGGCGTCGCGCCCCGTTCCCGTCGTCGAACTGGTGGACGGCGTGATCGACCCCGCCGTGATCCTGGGCCTGAACGCTGCGGCGGAAGACGATATCGCCGCCCGCCCCTCCCACCACGACGGCGAGGACGATCACGAGCATGACGATTTCGACAGTCTGGTCCACGAGACTGCCGAGATCGACGATCCCGCGACGCTGGTCGCCCGGATCGAGACGCTGGCGCGCGATCACGATATCCTGCGGGTGAAGGGCTATGCCGCCGTCCGCGGCAAGCCGATGCGGCTGCTGGTGCAGGCGGTCGGCGCCCGGGTCCGCATCCAGTATGACCGGCCGTGGCGGATGGACGAGGCACGACGGACCACGCTGGTCGTGATCGCCGAGCATGACCGGATCGATGCCGCCACGATCGGGGCCGTGCTGAACGGCTGAGCGGCACGATGCACGTCGTCTTTCGGGAGAGCCACGGGCTGGAGGAAACGGCGACCCCGCGCGATCTGGGTCAGCCGCCCGCCGATCTCGTCGTCCTCTCCTTCTCCGACAGCGATCTGGGCGCGTTCGCGGCGGGGTGGCACGCGGCGGCGGCGGCCGGCGCGGCGCTGCCGTCGCTGCGGCTCGCCAATCTCGCCGATCTCACGCATCCGCTGTCGGTCGACACCTATGTCGATGCCACCCTGTCGGGGGCGAAGGCCATCCTGATCCGGCTGATCGGCGGGCGGTCCTACTGGTCCTACGGATTGCAACAAGTGGAGCAACTCGCCCGGTCGCGCGGGATCGCGCTGGCGGTGCTGGCCGCGGACGGGCGCGAGGACGACCGGCTGGCGGCGGCATCGACGGTGACGCCAGCGACGCGGCACCGGCTGGCGACGGCGTGCGACGCGGGGGGCGCGGCGGCGGCACAGGGGGCGCTGGCGGAACTGGCGGCGGCGGCCGGGCTATACAGCGGACCGGTACGCATGGCCGCCGCGCCGGCGAACGTCGGCGCCTGGAGCGACGGTGAAGGCGTCACCTGCCCCGCCGCCGCGATGATGCAGCCGGAAACCGCACCCGGCGGGCGTATCCTGCTGATCTTCTATCGATCCTATCTGCTCGCCGCCGATCTCGATCCGATCGCGGCGTTGCAGCGGGCGCTGGCGGCGCGCGGCTTCGATCCCGTCGCGCTGTTCGTGCCGTCGCTGAAGGAACCGGCGGCGCGTGGCTGGCTGGCGCGCTGGGTGACGGCGCTGGCCCCTGCGGCGATCGTCAACGCCACCGCCTTTTCCGGGCGGGGCGATGCCGGCGACGCGTCGCCGCTCGACGCGGCCGGGGTGCCGGTGCTGCAGGTGGCGCTCGCCACCTCGACAGCGCGGGACTGGGCAATCAGCGCACGGGGCCTGTCGCCCGCCGATCTGGCGATGCACGTCGTGCTGCCCGAGATCGATGGACGCCTGTTCGCGGGCGTCGTCAGTTTCAAGCAGGAACGGCTGCGCGACCCGGTGCTTCATTATGCGCGCCGCGCGCACCGGGCCGATCCCGCACGGGTCGCGGCGATCGTCGACCGGGTGGCGGCATGGGTGAAGCTGGCGCGGACCGCCCCCGCCGACCGGCGCGTCGCCCTGGTGCTGTCGACCTATCCGGGCAAACATCATCAGATGGCCCATGCGGTCGGGCTCGATGCGCTGGCCTCGGCGGAGGCGATCGCGGGCGGCGCGCCGCTGGCCACCGCGCTGGCCGGGGAGCGGCTGCGCTGGCCGCTGGACGACTATCGCGCGGCGCTCGCGCGGCTGCCGGCGGTGCTGCGTTACCAATTGGCCGAGGCATGGGGAGACGCGGAGGACGATCCCGATGCCGGCTATGGCATGTTCGCCTTTGCCGCGACGATGCGCGGCGACACGCTGGTCGCGCTGCAACCCGAGCGGGGGCGGCCGGCGGCGCGGAGCGACGACTATCACGACCTGAGCCGGGTGCCGCGCCACGCCTATGTCGCCTTCTATCTGTGGCTGCGCGCGCGGCGGATCGACGCGCTGGTGCATATGGGCGCGCACGGCACGCTGGAATGGCTGCCGGGCAAGGCGGTGGCGCTGTCCGATGCCTGCTGGCCCGAGGCGCTGACCGGTCCCCTGCCGGTCGTCTATCCCTTCATCGTCAACGATCCGGGCGAGGCGGCGCAGGCGAAGCGACGGATCGGCGCGGTCACGATCGGCCATCTGCCGCCACCGCTGGTCACGACGGGCAGCGGTGCGGGGCTGGGCCGGCTGGAACTGTTGCTCGACGAATTCTCGACCGCCGACGGACTCGACCCCGCCCGGCGCGACCGGTTGCAGGCGGATATCGCCGCCGAGGCGCAGGCGATCGGCCTGTCCGCCGAACTGGGACTGGCCGACGCCGGCAGCGCGACGGAGGCGATCGCCCGCATCGACGCGTTCGTGTGCGACGTGAAGGACAGCCGCTTCGGCGACGGCCTGCACGTGTTCGGCACCGGTGCCTGCGGCGCGGCGGAGCGGGCGGGGCTGGAGGCGGCGCTGGCGGGGCGCCGGGTGGCGCCGGGGGCGGCGGGATCCCCGTACCGTGGTGGTGGTGGCGGTGGCGACGTGCTGCCGACCGGGCGCAATCTCTATACGCTGGACCCCCGCGCCATCCCGTCGCGCGCCGCACATATGCAGGGGCAGCGGCTGGCCCACGAACTGGTGCGGCGGCATCTGCAGGACCACGGCGACTATCTGCGAACGCTGGTGGTCGACCTGTGGGGATCGGCGACGATGCGCACCGCGGGCGAGGATTTCGCGATGGCGCTCCACCTGCTGGGTACCGCGCCGGTATGGGACATGGGGTCGGGCCGGGTGACGGGGGTCGAGATCCTGCCGCTGGCGATGGCCGACCGGCCACGCGTCGATGTGACGCTGCGGGTGTCCGGGCTGTTCCGCGACACCTTCGCGCCGCTGTGCGCGCTGTTCGGGCAGGCGGTGCGGGCGCTGGCGACGCGGGACGAGCCGGCGGACTGGAACCCGTTCGTCGGCCATGCGCCGGCCCCCCGCGTCTATGGCCCCGCCCCCGGCCGCTACGGGCTGGGGATCGAGGAGGCGGGCGATATCTATACCGACGACGCACGGATGCGCGCGGGCGAGGCATGGCTGGCGGCATCGTCCCATGCCTTCGATGCGGAGGGCGTGCCGGATGCGGCGGGGCTGCGCGCGCGGGTCGCCGCCGCCGACGCCTTCGTCCATATGCAGGACCTGCCCGAAACCGACCTGCTGCTCGCCGCCGATTATGCGGGGCACGAGGCCGGCTTCGCCGCCGCGCAGGGCGTGACGGGGGGCAACGCCGCGCTCTATCACCTGGATGCGCGCGATCCCGACCGTCCGCGCGCCAGGGCGTTGCGCGAGGAGGTGGCGCGGGTGGTGCGCGCCCGCGCCGCCCAGCCGGCCTGGATCGACGGCATGATGCGCCACGGCTATCGCGGCGCGGCGGAGATCGCCGCGACTCTCGACCATCTCGGCAGCTTCGCGCATCTGGCGGGGGTGGTCGGGCCGGAACTGATCGACCTGTACCACGATGCCACGCTGGGCCGCGACGACGTGTGCGCCTTCATGGCGGTGGCCAATCCGGCGGCGCTGGCGGCCTTGCGCGCGCGGTTCGCGGCGCTGCACCGGTCGGGCCTGTGGCCGACGCGGCGCAACTCGATCCTGGCGGACATCGCATGACGATCGTGCGCGGATGGTGCCCTACCGCCTGGGCGCCGATGGCGGCGGGTGACGGGCTGCTACTGCGCGTCAGGCCGCCGTTCGGGCGGATGACGATCGCGCAATGGCGGGTGCTGGGCGAGGTGGCGCAGGAGCATGGCAACGGCGCGATCGATCTGACCAGCCGGGCGGGCCTGCAATTGCGCGGGCTGGCCCCTGCCACCTGCGACGCGGCGCGTGACGCGCTGATCGCGACCGGGCTGGTCGATCCCGATCCGGTGCGCGATGCCCGATCGGTGCTGCTCGCCCCCGACTGGCGGCCGGGCGACGACACCCACCGGATCGCTGCGGCGCTGTACGACCGGCTGGACGACCTGCCGCCGCTGCCGGGCAAGGTCGGGATCGCGATCGATGCCGGCGCGGTGCGGACACTGGCCGACAGTCCCGCCGATTTCAGGATCGAGCGTAGCCGGAATGACGGATTAATGATCCGCGCCGACGGACAGGCGACCGGGGCGGCGGTGCCGCCGGGTGCAGAAGCGACCGCGCTGATCGCCTTGACCCGCTGGTTCGTCGCCAGCGACGGCATCGCGGCGGGGCGAATGGCGCGCCATGCCGCGCCGCTGCCCGGTTGGGCGATCGGCACACTCGCCCCCGCCGCGCGCGCGGCGCCACCGCCGATCGGGGCGCATCCACTCGGCACGGCGATCGGCCTGCCGTTCGGGCGGATCGACGCATTGGCGGCGCTGGCCTTGGCTGGGTTGCCGGGGCTGACCGGCGTGCGGCTGACGCCGTGGCGGCGGCTGATCCTCGAAGGGGTGGCGCCCGGTGCCGCCGGCCTGCCCCGCCCCGATCCCCGCCTGCTGGCGATCGACGCCTGTGTCGGTGCGCCCGCCTGCCCGCAGGCCAGCGTCGCGACACGGTCGCTGGCGATCCGGCTGGCGCCGTTCGTGACCGACCGGCTGCACGTCTCCGGCTGCGCCAAGGGCTGCGCACGGGCGCGGCCGGCCGATATCGTGTTGACCGGCCGCGACGGCCGTTTCGACCTCGCCCGCCACGCCCGTGCTGGCGATCCGCCGGTGATGACCGGGCTTGCCCCCGACCAGTTATCCGCCCTTTTCGGAAGTACCTCCCGTGCCCCATAGCTATGAAACCGACGGCGCCGCCATCTATCGCCGCTCCTTCGCCATCATCCGGGCCGAGGCCGATCTGGCCGGCTTCGCCGCCGACGAGGAACCGGTGGCGGTCCGGATGATCCATGCCGCCGGGCTGGTCGATCTGGCCCGCTCGATCCGCTTTTCCGCCGGTTTCGCCGCTACGGCGCGGGCGGCGTTGCGCGACGGCGCGCCGGTCCTGTGCGATGCGCGGATGGTGAGCGAGGGGATCACCCGTGCGCGGCTGCCCGCCGGCAATGCCGTGCTGTGCCCGCTTCACGACCCCCAGGTGCCTGCGCTCGCCGCCGCGATGGGCACCACGCGGTCCGCCGCCGCGCTGGAATTGTGGCGACCACATCTGGCCGGGGCGGTGGTCGCGATCGGGAATGCGCCGACCGCCCTGTTCCACCTGCTCGACATGCTGGCCGATCCCGCCTGCCCCCGCCCCGCCGCGATCGTCGGCTGTCCGGTCGGCTTCGTCGGCGCGGTGGAATCGAAGGACGCGTTATGGGCGGAGTGCCCCGTTCCGTGCGCGATCGTGGCGGGGCGACCGGGCGGCAGCGCGGTGACCGTCGCCGCGATCAACGCGCTGGCGAGCGACGTGGAATGACCATCGCCGCCACCGGCACGGTCCATGGCGTCGGGCTGGGTCCCGGCGCCGCCGACCTGATGAGCGTGCGGGCCGACCGGCTGGTGCGCGGCGCCCGCCACCTGGCCTATTTCCGCAAGGCCGGGCGCGCCGGCCGGGCGCGGCGGCTGGTCGACGGGATGCTGCGGCCCGACGTGATCGAGTTCGCGATGGACTATCCGGTCACGACCGAGATCGCGGTCGACGATCCGGCCTATAATGAACGCCTCTCCGCCTTCTATGCCGACTGCACCCGCCATCTCGCCGGACTGGCCGGGGATGGTGCCGACGTGGTGGTGCTCTGCGAGGGCGATCCGTTCTTCTACGGATCGTTCATGCACCTCCACAGCCGGCTGACCGGCCGGGTGCCGGTGGTGGTGGTACCGGGCGTCACCGGCATGTCGGGCGCCTGGACAGCCACAGACAGGCCGATCACCTGGGGCGACGACGTGCTGACGATCGCGACCGCGACCTTGCCCGAGGAAGAACTGGCCCGCCGCATCGCCGATACCGACGCGCTGGTGGTGATGAAGATCGGCCGCCACCTGCCCAAGCTGCGCCGTGCGGTCGCGGCGGCGGGGCGGACGCGGGCGGCATGGCTGGTCGAATATGCCGCGATGCCCGAACAGCGCGTCACCCCCCTGGCCGAGGCTGCGGACGAGGCGCCCTATTTCTCGATCTTGCTGATCCACGGCCAGGGGCGGCGACCTTGAGCGCGGGATGGCTCGCCATCGTCGGGCTGGGGCCGGGCGCGGCGCGGATGCTGACGCCCGAGGTGACGGAGGCGATCGGGCAGGCCAGCGACGTGATCGGTTACATCCCCTATGTCGCGCGGGTCGCGCCACGGGCGGGGCTGACGCTCCATCCGTCGGACAACCGGGTGGAGATCGACCGCGCGGGTCATGCGCTGCGGCTGGCGGCGGCGGGCGGGCGCGTCGTCGTCGTGTCGTCGGGCGATCCCGGCGTCTTCGCGATGGCGGCGGCGGTGTTCGAGGCGCTGGAGGCGGGACCGGATCACTGGCGCGATCTGGATATCCGCGTGTTGCCGGGCATCACCGCGATGCTGGCGGCGAGCGCGGCGGCGGGCGCGCCGCTGGGCCATGATTTCTGCGCGATCAACCTGTCCGACAATCTGAAGCCGTGGGACGTGATCGAACGGCGGATCGCACTGGCGGCGGCGGCGGATTTCGCCATCGCCTTCTACAACCCGCGCTCCCGCGCCCGGCCCGACGGGCTGGACCGGGCGTTCGCGGTGCTGCGCGAGACGTGCGACGACGCGCGACCGGTGCTGTTCGCGCGCGCGGTGACGACACCCGAGCAGCGCCTGCGGATCGTGCCGCTGCCACAGGCACGCGGCGAGATGGCGGATATGCGCACCATGGTCATCATCGGATCGAGCCGGACGCGGCTGATCGACCGCGCCGCCGGGCCGCTGCTCTACACGCCGCGATCGATATCATGATCCAGCCAGTCGAGCACCGCCGCCACATCCTCCACCGCCGCCCGGTCGGGCATGGCGGGGCGATCGATCAGCAGCACCGGCAATTCCAGCGCACGGGCGGCGGCCAGCTTGGCGGCGGCACCGGTGCCACCGGCGTTCTTGGCGACGATCAGGTCGATGCGGTGCGCCGTCATCAGCGCCCGGTCGCCCGCCAGCGTGAACGGCCCAAGATCCACCACCAGCGTGTGATGCGGCAACGGCGGCGGCACGGCCGGCGCATCGACGAAGCGCAGCAGGTAATGATGCTGCGGTCGTGCCGCGAAGGCGGCGACGTGCATCCGCCCCAGCGCGAGCAGGATGCGTCGCCCCGGCCCGTCCAGCGCGCCGACCGCCGCGGCGATATCGGCGACACCGGTCCAGCGGTCGCCGGTAACCGGTCGCCATGCCGGCCGGGTCAGCGCCAGCAACGGCACGCCGGCGATCCGGGCCGCCGCGACCGCATTGCCGCTGATCCGCGCGGCGAACGGATGCGTCGCGTCGACCAGATGCGTGATCCGGGCCGCCGCCAGATATCCCGCCAGACCATCGATGCCGCCGAACCCGCCGACCCGCACCGGCACCGGCTGTGCCGCGGGCGCGGCGGTTCGGCCGGCATAGCTCAGGATCGCCGATATGCCGCGCGCGGCACAGGCGGCGGCCAGCGCGCTCGCCTCGGTCGTGCCGCCCAGGATCAGAATATGCGGCGGAGGGACAGGCGACATGGCTGGTAAGGGTCCGTGGCTGACGATCGTCGGGATCGGCGAGGATGGACCCGCCGGCCTGTCCACGGCAAGCCGCGCCGCGATCGACGCGGCGGAGATCGTGATCGGGGCGCCGCGCCATCTGGCCCTGCTGCCCGACATCGCCTGCCCGGTCGAGGCGTGGCCGGTGCCGTTTGCGGCGGGGATCGCGCCGCTGCTCGCCCGGCGGGGGCGGCGCGTGGTGATGCTGGCATCGGGCGATCCGTTCTGGTTCGGCGCGGGCAGCGTGATCGCGCGCCACCTGTCGCCGCACGAATGGACCGCCCACCCTGCCCCCTCCACCTTCGCGCTGGCGGCGGCGCGGTGCGGTTGGCCGCTGGAGGATGTGATCTGCCTGGGTCTGCACGCCGCCCCGTGCGCCCGGATACGACCGCATCTGGCACCGGGCGTCCGGGTCGTCGCCCTGGTCCGCGATGGCGATGCGGCGCGGACCCTGGCCGCCTATGTCGCGGCGCAGGGCTTCGGGAAATCGGCGGTCACGATATTGGAGGCGCTGGGGGGACCGCGCCAGCGCATCCGCCATGCCCGCGCCGCGACGCTGGACTTCACCGATATCGCGCATCCGGTGGCGGTGGCGGTAGAGGTGGCGGGGACCGGTGCGGTCGTGACGGTGGCGCAGGGGATCGCCGACGACTGGTTCGACCATGACGGGCAGATCACCAAGCGTCCGGTCCGCGCGCTGGCGCTGTCGGCGCTGGCCCCCCGTCACGGCGAGACCCTGTGGGACATCGGCACCGGATCGGGATCGATCGCAATCGAGTGGTTGCTCGCCCACCCCTCCACCCGCGCGGTCGCGTTCGAACGCGATCCCGTTCGCGCCGCCCGCGCCCGCGCCAACGCTGCCGCGCTGGGGGTGGGGCGGCTGACGGTCGTGGCGGGCGAGGCACCGGCGATCGTGTACGACGGCCCGGCCCCGCAGGCGGTGTTCGTCGGCGGCGGCCTGTCGGCGGCGCTGCTCGACCATCTGTCCGCCACGCTTCCCGCCGGCACCCGGATCGTCGCCCATGCCGTCACGCTGGAATCGGAAATGCTGTTGGCACAGTGGCATGCCACGCATGGCGGCGATCTGTTGCGGATCGACCTGGCTGAGGCGCAGCCGCTCGGCACGCGGCGCGGCTGGCGCGCGGCCTATCCCGTGGTGCAGTGGCGGGCGGTGCTGTGATCGTCGCGGGTTTCGGGTGCCGGGCGGGGGCGACGCCGGCTGCGCTGGCGGCCGCGCTGGCCGCGGCGTTGGCGGCGGCGGGCCATGATCGCCCCGACGTGGTGGCGGCCCCCGCCGATCGCGTCGCGCTGCTCGCACCTCTGGCGGCGCGGCTGGGCGTTGCCCTGATACCGATCGACGACGATGCGTTGCGGGGGACCGTCACCCCGACCCGGTCGGCTGCCAGCCGGCGCGCCCGCGGCACCGGCAGCGTGGCGGAGGCGTGCGCACTGGTCGCCGCCGGTTCGGAAGCGCGACTGATCGTGACGCGCCGCATCGATCCCCACCGCCTCGCGACCTGCGCGATCGCCCGATCCCCTTGCCCCCGATCCCCTTGCCCCCGATCCTCCTGCGAAAGCCCCGCATGACCGTTCACTTCATCGGCGCCGGCCCCGGTGCCGCCGACCTCATCACCCTGCGCGGGCGCGACCTGATCGCCGCGGCGCCGGTGTGCCTCTATGCCGGCTCGCTGGTGCCGGTGGCGCTGCTCGATCACTGTCCGCCGGATGCGCGGATCGTGAACACCGCGCCGCTGTCGCTCGACGAGATCATCGACGAGATCGCCCGCGCCCATGCCGCCGGTCACGATGTCGCGCGGCTCCATTCGGGCGACCTGTCGATCTGGTCGGCGATGGGCGAGCAACTGCGCCGGCTGCGCGCGCTGGGCATCCCGTTCGATGTGACGCCCGGCGTCCCCGCCTTCGCCGCCGCCGCCGCGACGCTGGAGGCGGAACTGACGCTGCCCGGGCTGGCGCAATCGGTGGTGCTGACGCGCACCACCGGCCGGGCGAGCGCGATGCCCGATGGCGAGGCGCTGACCGCCTTCGCCGCCACCGGCGCGACGCTGGCGATCCATCTGTCGATCCATCGGCTGCCCGGGATCGTGGATGCGCTGACCCCGTGCTACGGCGGCGATTGCCCGGTCGCGATCGTGTGGCGTGCCAGTTGGCCCGACCAGCGGATCGCGCGCGGCACGCTGTCGACCATCGCCGCCGCGGCGGCGGGCGGGCCGGAGCGGACCGCGTTAATCCTGGTCGGCGGGGTGCTGGATGCACGCGATTTCGACGAGAGCAGCCTGTACGCCGAGGGGTACGACCGTCGTTTTCGACCGCAATCGGCAGCGTCGCCCTTTGCCGGAGAAGAAGCATGACGCGCGGCCTGATGATCGCCGCGCCATCGTCGGGCACGGGCAAGACGACGGTGATGCTGGGGCTTTTGCGCGCGCTTCGCGACCGGGGCGTCACGGTCCAGCCCTTCAAGAGCGGACCGGATTATATCGACCCCGCCTTCCACCGCGCCGCCAGCGGGCGGCCGTCGTTCAACCTCGACAGCTGGGCGATGGCGGGGGCGCAGCTCGACACCCTGGCATCGCGCGCGGACGATGCCGACCTGATCCTCGCCGAAGGATCAATGGGGCTGTTCGACGGGGTGGCCCGCCCCGGTGCGGCCGGCAACGGCGCCAGTGCCGACATCGCCCGGCGGATGGGCTGGCCGGTGGTGCTGGTGATCGACATATCCGGCCAGGCACAGTCCGCCGCTGCGACCGCGCTGGGCTTCACGCGGTTCGATCCGAGCGTACGGATCGCGGGCGTGATCCTGAACCGCGTCGCCAGCGTGCGCCACGAAACATTGGCAAGCGCCGGGATGGCGGCGATGGGCATCCGCGTGCTGGGTTGCCTGCCGCGACGCGGCGACCTGCAACTGCCCGAACGGCATCTGGGGCTGGTGCAGGCGGGGGAACATGCCGATCTGGATGCTCGCATCGCCGCCTATGCCGCCTTCATCGCCGATCATGTCGATCTGCCGGCGTTGCAGGATATCGCCGCCACAGCGCCCCGCCGCCCGGTGTCGGCGGCGGCGCTCATCCCCCCGGCACAGCGGATCGCGCTGGCGCAGGATGCCGCCTTCTCGTTCGTCTATCCGCATCTGCTGGAGGGATGGCGCGCCGCCGGGGCCGAGATCCGGCCGTTCTCGCCGCTGGCCGACGAGGCGCCCGATCCCGCCGCCGACCTCGTCTGGCTGCCGGGGGGCTATCCCGAACTCCATGCCGGACCACTGGCCGCCGCCGAACGCTTCCGCGCGGGGCTGCACGCCCATGCCGCGACCCGCCCGGTGCATGGCGAATGCGGCGGGTACATGGCGCTGGGCGAGGCGTTGATCGACGGCGACGGGGTGAGCCACCGCATGGCGGGGCTGATCGGGCTGGTGACGAGCTATGCCAAACGACGCCTTCATCTGGGCTATCGCCGTGCGGTGCTGCACCAGCCGATCGCGGCACTGCCCGCCGGTGCGGTGCTGGCGGGTCACGAGTTCCATTATTCCACCATCATCGAACAGCCGGATGCCCCGCTGGCGCGGGTGACCGACGCCAATGGCGACGAACTGCTCGATACGGGATCGGTGCGGGGCCATGTGACGGGCACCTTCTTCCACCTCATCACCGCCGGTACGGAGCCGGGCGCATGACGGGCTTCGTCGCCTTTGTCGGGGCCGGGCCGGGCGACCCGGACCTGCTGACGCTGAAGGCCGTGGACCGGCTGCGCCGCGCCGATGTCGTGCTGTTCGACGATCTGTCGGCGGGGCCGGTCCTCGACCATGTCCGTCCGGGGGCGGCGGTGATCGCGGTCGGCAAGCGGGCCGGGCGGCCCTCCCCCAGCCAGTGCGAGGTATCGACGCTATTGGTCGACCATGCCCGAACCGGCGCGCGGGTGGTGCGCCTGAAGGCGGGCGACCCGGGCATCTTCGGCCGGCTGGAGGAGGAGATCGCCGCCCTGCGTGCCGCCGGCATCGGGTTCGAGATCGTGCCGGGGATCAGCGCGGGCCAGGCCGCCGTCGCAGCGGCGGGCATCCCGCTGACCCGTCGACTGG
Organism: Sphingomonas sp. CFBP 8760; assembly: GCF_014841615.1. GTDB lineage: Bacteria > Pseudomonadota > Alphaproteobacteria > Sphingomonadales > Sphingomonadaceae > Sphingomonas. The sequence goes on from NZ_JACYUG010000002.1 coordinate 108,747, forward strand.
CGGCACGCCGGGTGCAGTTCGTGACCGGCCACGACGTGACCGGCACCCTGCCCGCCGAACGCAACATGGCGGCGCTGGCCGACCCCGACGCGGCGACCATCGTGTTCATGCCCAAGCGGACCTTTCCCGCGCTCGCCGCCGATCTGATCGCGCATGGCCTGCCGGGCGATACGCCCGCGCTGTTCGCCGAGCGGGTCGGCCATCCCGATCAGCGGCTGACCCGGACGACGATCGCGGCGCTCGCCGCCACGCTGGCGGCCGGGATGTCGGATGCGACCGCGCTGGTCGTGTACGGCCCGCTGCTGCCGGACGCGGCATGATCGACCTGCACCTGATCGGAATCGGTACGGGTAATCCCGATCATCTGACGCGGGCCGCCGAACGGGCGATGCAGGCCGCCGACCTGATCCTGCTGCCGCGCAAGCGCGCCGATACCGCCGATCTGCTCGACCTGCGCCAGACCTTGTGCGCGGCGGTGGCGATGCCCGACACGCATGTCGTGCTGTTCGACCTGCCCGAGCGTGACGATGCCGCCCCCTATGGTGAGGCGGTAGAGGCATGGCACGACGCCATCGCGAAGGCATGGGCCGATGCGATCGAGACCCATCTGCCGCAGGGCGGGCGGCTGGCGCTGCTCGTCTGGGGCGACCCCTCGCTGTACGACAGCAGCCTGCGGATCGCGCAGCGGCTGGGCGCCGACGGCATGGCGATGCGGGTCAGCGTGGTGCCGGGCATCACCAGCCTGCAGGCGCTGACCGCCGCGCACGCCATTCCACTCAATACCGTCGCCGCACCGGTGACGATCACCACCGGCCGCCGACTGCGGGAACGGGGGTGGCCGGAGGGGGTGGATACGGTCGCGGTGATGCTCGACGGCGGCTGCGCGTTCGAGACGATCGACCCGGCGGGGATCACGATCTGGTGGGGTGCCTATCTCGGCATGGCGCAACAGGCGCTGGCGGCCGGGCCGCTGGGCGAAGTCGGGCCGACGCTGCGGGCCCGCCGTGCCGCGCTGCGGGCGACGCATGGCTGGATCATGGATACCTATCTGCTGCGTCGATCGCCCGCCTGAGCCGGGATGACATCCGCCTGATCCATCCCGTCGTTGCGAGCGTAGCGAAGCAACGACGGATAGACAGGTTTCACGTCATCACGCTCCAGCGATCGTCACGCCCGGCGCAGTTCCTGCAGCCGCCAGCGCCCGTGCCCGTGCCGCGACAGGGTGACCCGCATCAGCGGCGTCACGTCGATGCCCAGCGTGGCGGCGACCGGTATTCCCAGCGCGTGCGCGATCGCCGCCCGGATCACCGCGACATGGGTGACGGCTAGCATGCTGCCCGCCGCCAGCCCGTCCAGACACGACCCCACCCGGTCGGCGACCGCCGCCATGCTTTCCCCACCCGGCGCACCCGTTTCGGGCGCCGCCAGCCAGGCGGCCAGCGCCGCGCCGTCCACCTCGTCCAGTCCCGCGCCGGTCCAGTCGCCGGCATCGATGTCGCGCAACGACGGCTCATCCTCCCCCGTGAGCGACAGCAGCGCGGCGGTGTCGCGGGCCGCCATGCCGGGGGCGATCAGGCACCGGTCGAACCGTCGCCCACCGGGTACGAACCGCCGCACCGCTGCGCGCCCACCCTCGTCGAGCGGCTCGGCCGGATCGGGAAACCGGGCGGCGCGGAACGATGCCGTGGCCCCGGCGCACAGCAGGACGAGATGGGTCGACACCGGCAAAATGCTCCTGATCGATTGACGTGCCCCGGCGCAGCGGCCACAGTCGCGGGCATCGGAGCCGGGCGGGAAGCCGGTGAAATTCCGGCGCGGTCGCGCCACTGTGATCGACGGGTTCGTCCCTGTCGAGAGCCAGACCCCGCCCGGCACCTCCACCCCCCGCGCCGGGCGCGTATTCCCGGCAGGAGCATGCCTGTGACGACCGGCCTTTCCATACCCTTCGACGATCGCCTCGATGGCAAAGGCGGCGGCATCGCCCGCCCCATCCCGATCGCGGACATCATGCCATGGGCGGTGTTCGCTGCCGTGGTCGCGCTGATCCTGCTGTACTTCGTCAGCACCGAACAGGGCGCCTTCGCGCTGTTCGAGGGCAAGTATGTGCACGAATATGTGCATGACGGCCGCCATCTGCTGGGCTTTCCCTGCCACTGATCCTGTCGGGGAAGCGCCATGATGAAGACGTTGCTCTGGCGGGGGATGCTCGCCGGACTGGCCGGTGCGTTCGCCGCCGCCACCTTCGCCCTGCTGTTCGCGGAACCGCGGATCGATGCCGCCATCGCTTTGGAATCGCGCCATGCGATGGCCGGGATGGCGGCCGAGCCCGAGCTGGTCGGCCGTGCCGTGCAGAAGACCTGGGGACTGTTCACCGCGATGGGACTGTACGGCACCGCGCTGGGCGGGCTGTTCGCGATCGTGTTCGGCGGGCTGTACGGCCGCGTCGGGCAGACGGCGCCGCGCACGCTGGCGTTGACGCTGGCGATCGCCGCCTTCGTGGTCGTCGTGCTGGTTCCGGCGATCAAGTATCCGCCGACGCCGCCCGCGGTCGGGCTGCATGAGACCGTCCGGCTGCGCACCGCCGCCTGGTTCGCGATGCTGGCGCTGTCCATCGCCGCCGCCGTGGCCGCCGGTCGTCTCCAGCGGGTGATGGCCGCACGGGTCGCGGCGACCGACCGGCTGATGATCGCCGGTGGCGCCTATGTCGCGATCGTCGCGGCCGGGCAGTTGCTGCTGCCGTCGATCGATGAGGTGCCCGCCGATTTCCCCGCGACGTTGCTGTGGCAGTTCCGTCTTGCCGCGATCGCGACGCAGGCGGTGTTCTGGCTGGTAGCCGCCGACCTGTTCGGCCGCGCCGCGAGCCGCATCGTGGAATGGAACCGACCATGATCGACGACCCCGCCGCCGAGGCACGCCATGCCGAAAAGATGCAGCGCATCCAGGCCGCCCGGCGCGACATGATGGCCAGCAAGACCGGCGAGAAGGGCCTGCTGATCGTCCATACCGGCCCCGGCAAGGGCAAGTCGACCGCCGCGTTCGGCATGGCCGTGCGCGCGATGGGGCACGGGATGAAGGTCGGCATCGTCCAGTTCGTGAAGGGCGCGATGACCACCGGCGAACGGGCGATCTTCGACGCCTTCCCCGACCTCGTCAGCTTCTGCCCGATGGGCGAGGGCTTCACCTGGGACACGCAGGATCGCGCCCGCGATATCGCGGTCGCCAGGACGGCGTGGGACGAGGTGCGCCGGATGATCGCCGATCCCGCAATCGCGATGGTGATCGCGGACGAGCTGAACATCGTGCTGCGCTATGGCTATCTGCCGGTCGAGGAAGTCGTGGCCGCCGTCATGGACCGGGCGCCGATGAAGCACGTCGTCGTCACCGGCCGCAACGCCCCGCCATCCCTGATCGACGCCGCCGATCTGGTGACCGAGATGACGCAGGTGAAGCATCCCTTCCGCGGCGGGATCAAGGCGCAGGCCGGAATAGAATTCTGATGAAACTGATCCCCGTCGACAACGCACCCGCCGTGGTGGTGTGCAACACCTGCCGGTTCAGCAAGGAGGAACGCGACGACCCCGCCGGCCGTCGTGGCGGCGCGCTGCTGTTCGACGCGCTCGTCGCGGCGCGGGCGGCGGACCCGGCCTTTGCCGATGTCGCGGTGCAGGCGATGCCGTGCCTGTTCGCCTGCACGGAGTTCTGCACGGTGCATCTGCGCGGCCCCGGCAAGGTCGGCTATGTCATGGGCCGGTTCGCCGCCGATGCGGAGGCGGCACGCGCGATCCTGGAATATGCCGCGCACTTTGCGGCCAGCGACACCGGGCAGGTGCCCTTCAAACAATGGCCGGCGGGGGTGAAGGGGCATTTCATCACGCGCACCCCGCCCGAGGGGTATGTCGTCGAATGATCGTCTTCGCCTCGCCCGCCGATTTCGTCGCGGCCATCGAGACGCTGCGTCCCCCGGACGCCGACAGCCGCGCCGCCGCCGCGCGGCGTCAGGCCGAACTGACCAAGCCGCCGGGATCGCTGGGACGGCTGGAGGAGATCGCGCTGTTCATGGCGGGATGGCAGGGCCGCGCCCGGCCCCGGCTGGATCATGGCCGCGTCGTGGTCTTCGCGGGCAACCACGGCGTCGCGGCGCGCGGGGTGAGCGCCTTTCCGGCCGAGGTGACCGCGCAGATGGTCGCCAACTTCCAGTCCGGCGGTGCGGCGATCAACGCGCTGGCCGCCGCCGCCGGGCTGGCGCTCGGCGTGGTGGCGCTGGACCTCGACCGGCCCACTGCGGATTTCACGACCATGCCCGCGATGGGGGTGGACGACTGCCTCGCCGCGATCAACGCCGGGGTGGCGGCGGTGTCGCCCGATCTCGACCTGCTGGTGCCGGGTGAGATGGGGATCGCCAATTCGACCGCCGCCGCCGCGCTGTGCGCCGCGAGTTTCGGCGGCACGGCGCGCGACTGGGTGGGGCCGGGCACGGGCGTCGAGGGTACGGCGCTGGCCGCGAAGATCGCGGCGGTGGACGCCGCCCTGCTGCGCCACCGCGCGGAGGCGACCGATCCGTTCGAGACGCTGCGGCGACTGGGCGGGCGGGAGATCGCGGCGATCGCCGGGGCGGTGGTGGCGGCGCGCCGCCACGGCATCCCGGTGCTGCTCGACGGGTTCATCGGCACGGCGGCCGTCACGCCGCTGGCCGCCCATCGGCCGGGCATCGTCGATCATTGCCTGGCCGGGCACGTCTCCGCCGAACCGGGCCATGTCCGACTGCTGGCCCGACTGGGGCTGGTACCGCTGCTGTCGCTCGACATGCGGCTGGGCGAGGCGAGCGGGGGAGCGGTGGCGGCGATGCTGGTCCGCGCCGCGCTGGCCGCGCATGACGGCATGGCGACCTTTGCCGAGGCGGGCGTCGCCACCGCGTGACCGCGCCGCGCATCGTCCATCTGATGCGGCACGGCGAACCCGACGGCGCGGGCCGGATGATCGGCCATGGCGATCCGCCGGCGACCCCGGCGGGGATCGCCGCCTGCATCGCCGCCGCCGCGTCGCTGACGCCGGTGGCGATCGTCGCGTCCGACCTTGCCCGCGCCCATGCCTGCGCCAATGCGATCGGCGGGCCGCACGGATTGGCGGCCGGGCGCGACGCCCGCTGGCGGGAACTGAATTTCGGCGACTGGGACGGCCGGCACCCCCGCGATCTCGACCCGGACGCGCTGGCCCGTTTCTGGGCCGATCCCGATGGGGCGCCGCCGCCCGGTGGCGAACGCTGGTCGGCGCTGGTCGAACGCGTCGGTGCGGCGATCCCCGCCCTGGTAGACGGGACGCTGGTCGTCACCCATGCCGGCGCGATCCGCGCGGCGCTGGCGGTATCGTGCGGTTTCGATGCACGGCAGACTTGGACGTTCGCGCTGCCCTATGCCGGGATCGTCACACTGCGGCTGTGGCCGGACACGCCACCCGTCGCCCAGATCGTGAGACTGGCGTGAGGCGGATCCTGCTGGCGCTGGGGTTCCTCACCCGCCTGCCTGTGCCTGCGGTGACGGCATCGACGGCGGATTTCGCGGCGGCGATCCGCTGTTATCCGCTGGTCGGCCTGGTCATCGGCCTGTGCGTCGCGCTGGCGGGAGGGGCGGGTGCGCTGATCGATCCATGGGCGGGCGCGCTGGCGGCGTTGGCGATGTGGGTGGGCGTGACCGGGGCGCTGCATCTCGACGGGCTCGCTGATCTGGCGGACGGGCTGGGCGCGGCGCATGGCGACCGCACCCGCCTGCTGGCGGTGATGGCCGACCCGCATGTCGGCAGCTTCGGGGTGGTGACGCTGGGCCTGCAATTGCTGGCGAAGCTGGTGCTGCTCCATGCCTGCGCGCCGATCGGGTGGGCGATCGTGTTGATCCCGGCAGCGGCACGGATCGGGCCGCTCGGCTGGGCACGCTGGCTGCCGCCGGTCACGCAAGGGCTGGGCGCGACGGTCGCCCGCGCGGTACGGCGGCGGGACCCGATCGGCTGGGGGCTGCTGCTCGCGGGCGGCGGGGTGGTGTTCCCCGTCCTGCTGGCCGCACCGGTCCTGATCCTAGCCTATGCGCTGTGGCTGCGGCGCAAGCTGGGCGGGATCAACGGCGACGCGCACGGCGCGGGGATCGAACTGGTCGAAACCGGGCTGCTAGTCGTGCTGGCGGTGCTCGGCCCGCGCTGAGTGTCTGTTTAGAAACTCGCGAGAGGGCAAGTTTCAAGGCGGTGCCGGCCCGCTCCCCCTCCCGGCCACCCATTCAGGATACGCTGTGGGTGGCCGGGAGGGGGAGCGGGCCGGCACCGCAAAACGCGCCCCGGCGCGTTTTCAAACAGATTATGACGTCACCAGTCGCGAGCGTGGTTCAGCGGATCGGGGGTTCGCCGTCGTCCACCTTGATGCCGGTGCCGGCGATCATGTGGATGCCGCATTCCACCTTGTCCATCCCGCGCCAGCGACCCGCGCGCGGGTCTTCGCCGGGACGGACGGGCGAGGTGCAGGGCGCGCAGCCGATCGAGGGGTAGCCCTGCGCTTCCAGCGGGTGGCGGGGCAGGTCGTGCTCGGCGAAATACGCGTCGAGCGCGGCCTTGTCCCAATCGACCAATGGGTTGATCTTGAGCCGGCCCTGATCCTCCTCGAACCGGGGCAGCGCGGTGCGGGTGCCGGCCTGGAAGCCCTTGCGGCCCGAAATCCAGGCGTCGAAGGGGACGAGCGCGCGAGCGAGCGGTTCCACCTTGCGGATTTCGCAGCAGCCATCGGGGTCGTAGGACCAGCGTTCCGCCTGCTTGTCGCGCACCGCGAGCAGGTGCGGATCGGGACGCACGACGCGCAGGTCGGTGAGGCCGAGGCGCTCGGACAGGGTGTCGCGATAGGCCAGCGTCTCGCCGAACATCTTCTGGGTATTGGTGAAGATCACCGGCACGGAGCGGTCGACGCCCGCGACGATATGCAGCAGCACCGCCGATTCCGCCCCGAACGACGATACCGCCGCGACCCGCCCGGCGAGGTCGCCGGTCAACAGTTCGGCGAGCATCGCCGGCGCGGGCACGCCGGCGAAGCGCGCCTCCAGCGCCGCCGCGTCGGCGGCGGTGAAGGCGGGGCGGGTATCGATCGTGTCGAGGACACGCGCCGGTTCAGCCATGACGGCGTTTCCAGACGGGCACGACCGCATCGGCGGCCGGCTGATAGCGATAGTCGTAGCGGTCGAGGCTGCGGCGCAGCACCTCCGCATCGATCTCCGCTTCGGGAGCGAAGCTGTCGAAGCCGCAGCGACGCATCAGCGGCAGCTGGTCGACCAGCACGTCGCCCTGCGCCCGCAACTCGCCGGTATAGCCGCCCTCGCGCAGGATACGACCGGCCGAATAGCCGCGACCGTCGCGGAACGACGGGAAGCTGACCTCGATCAGTGCGAGCCGATCCAGATAGGGCAGGAGCGCGCGCGCATCCTCACCCGCTTCCAGCCGGACGGCGGTGGCGTTGGTCTGTTTGGCGAGGAAAGCGTCGAGCGTAACCGCCGGCTCGTCATGCGCCACGTCGTCGCGGAAGCGCAGCAGGTCATCCATAGATCGCCTCCTTGAACGGCTGCATTCCGACGCGGCGATAGGTGTCGAGGAAACGCTCGCCGGGTTCGCGCAAGGACACATAGGTGTCGGTCGCCCGTTCGATCGCGTCGACCACGCCGTCCTCGTCGAAGCCGGGGCCGGTGATCTTGCCGAGCGACACGTCCTCCGCCCCCGAGCCGCCGAGCGAGAGCTGGTAATTCTCGGTGCCCTTCTTGTCGACGCCGAGGATGCCGATATGGCCGGCATGGTGGTGGCCGCAGGCGTTGATGCAGCCCGATATCTTGAGCTTCAACTCGCCCAGATCGCGCTGGCGGACGGGATCGGCGAAACGGGTCGCGATCTTCTGCGCCAAGGGGATCGAGCGGGCATTGGCGAGGCTGCAATAATCAAGGCCGGGGCAGGCGATGATGTCGGTGATGAGGTCGAGGTTCGCCTCCGCCAGCCCGGCGTCGCGCAACGCTTCCCATATCGCGTACAGATCGGCCTTGCGAACATGCGGCAGGACGAGGTTCTGGGCATGGGTGACGCGCAGTTCGTCGAAACTGTAGCGTTCGGCCAGATCGGCGACGAGGTCGATCTGCGCGGAGGATGCGTCGCCGGGGATGCCGCCGGCGGGTTTCAGGCTGACCGTGACGATCGCATAGCCGGCCTGCTTGTGCGCCACGACGTTCTGGTCGAGCCAGACGGCGAAGTCGGGATCGCTGCGGTCGACCCGGTCCGGGGCATCCGTATCGAAGGCGGGGGGCGCGAACATCGCGGTGATGCGGGCGAGTTCGGCGGCGGGGGGATCGAGGCCAAGCGCCTTGACCGCGACGAACTCCTCCTCGACCTGGCGGCGATAGTCGTCGGCGCCGATCTCGTGGACGAGGATCTTGATCCGCGCCTTGTACATATTGTCGCGGCGGCCGTAGCGATTGTAGACGCGCAAGGCGGCTTCCAGATAGCTCATCAGATCGTCGGCGGGGACGAAATCGCGGATCAGCGGCGCGATCATCGGGGTGCGGCCCATGCCGCCGCCGACATAGATACGCGCGCCCAGTTCACCGTCCCGCGTCACCAGCTGGATGCCGATGTCGTGCAGGCGCATCGCGGCGCGATCCTCGTCCGCGGCGATGACGCAAATCTTGAACTTGCGCGGCAGGTAGCTGAATTCGGGGTGGAAGGTGCTCCACTGGCGGATCAGCTCCGCCCAGGGGCGCGGGTCCGCGATCTCGTCGGCGGCGGCGCCGGCGAACTGGTCGGACGAGATGTTGCGGATGCAGTTGCCACTGGTCTGGATGGCGTGCATCTCGACCGTGGCCAGCCTGGCGAGAATATCGGGCGTATCCTCCAGCTTGATCCAGTTGAACTGTAGGTTCTGGCGGGTGGTGAAATGGCCGTAATCACGGTCGTAATCGCGCGCGATCGAGGCCAGCATCCGCATCTGCCGGCTGTCGAGCGTGCCATAGGGAATGGCCACCCGCAGCATATAGGCGTGCAGCTGGAGATAGAGGCCGTTCATCAGCCGCAGCGGCTTGAACTGATCCTCGGTCAACTGGCCGGCGAGGCGGCGGGTCACCTGATCGCGGAACTCGTCGACGCGGGCGTCGACGATGCTCTGGTCGTATTCGTCGTACTTATACATGAGCGGGGGCCTTGGGTGTCGCGCGGCGGGGCGCGGTCGCAAGAAGAACGTGGTTCGCGTAGGGACGCGAGGACGTGAAGAAGATATGGTTCGCGCGGAGGCGCGGAGACGCGGAGAAGAAGAAAGAGGGTTTTTCGGCCGCGTCAGCGGCCAAGGAGCGCGAACCCGGCGGTAATTCCGGTAGGCGCTGCGCGCCGGGGGTAACACCTCCGCGTCTCCGCGTCTCCGCGTGAACCCCTTTTTCTCCTTGGCTTGGCGGCGGCACACGCATCATATCACCCAGCTTCCCGCGTTCGGATCGGCCGGTTTCAGCGTCAGGTCCGGCCGCACCGTCGGGCCGAGCGCGCGGATACGATCCTTGATATGGGCGGGGCGGGGGCCGTCCGCCGTCATCGTCGCGTCGATCACATAGGGCACGTTGACGCGGCGCGCGCCTTCCTCGGCACGGGCGATCGCCTCGCCCTGGTCGGCGACGTCGATGGCGTCGTCCAGATGGCGCGACCAGCCGGTGCCGGTCCACCAGGTGACATCGCCGCTGGCGAGGTCGTTTCCGGTCAATATCCTCATGCTTCGGTCTCTTCCGCGATCCGTGCCCAGCGGGCAAGCTTGTCTTCGGCATCAGACAATTCAACGACTTCGCCTACGACGATCACCGCCGGGCTGCCGACGCGTTCGCGCGCGACCATCGCGCCGAGATCGGCGAGCAGGGTGCGCAGCGCGCGGTGGCCGGCCAGCGTGCCGCGTTCCAGCACTGCGACCGGCATGTCGGGGGCGACGCCGTCCGCCATCAGCTTGTCGGCGATGACGGCGGCGGTGGCGACGCCCATGTAGATCACGAGCGTGCGGCCCTGCCCGGCGAGGCCGGACCAGTCCTGATCCTGCAACCCCTTGCACTGGCCCGCCACGAACGACACCGCCGACGAATGATCGCGGTGGGTGAGCGGCAGCATCGCCTCCGCCGCGCAGCCGAGCGCGGCCGAGACGCCGGGGATCACCTCGACCGTCAGGCCGGCGGCGCGCACCGCCTCCACCTCCTCGCCACCGCGACCGAAGATGAAGGGGTCGCCGCCCTTCAGCCGGATGACGATCGCGCCGGTCTTCACATGCGCCACGATCAGCGCGTTGATCGCCTCCTGCGGCAGGGTGTGACGGGCACGTCGCTTGGCGACCGAGATGCGTTGTGCGGTGGCAGGGGCCAGATCGAGGACGCGGGGGTCGATCAGTCCGTCGTGCACGACGATGTCGGCGATCCTCAACGCCTCCACCGCGCGGACGGTGAGCAGGCCGGGATCGCCGGGGCCGGCCCCGGCGAGGATCACGCGACCGCGCGCGTGGGGATCGAGTAACGTCGCCATGCACCACCAGATGGCGTCTTCGTGCGGGTGCGGCAATCGAGCGATGCTTGGGGCAGGGGTAGCATGGCTTTGGGCGGCGGGCGCAACGATCCATTGTCTTCTGCCCCGCTTCGCGCAAAGGCTGCGCCGCAAAGGGGAAATCCATGCGCCTGACCGTTGCCGTCGCTCTGCTGCTTGCCGCCACCTGCGCCACGCCCGTGCTGGGTCAGGCGATCCCGCTGGCGGCGCCCCTGCCGGGCGACGGGCCGGAGGATGCGAAGCTGAAGCGGCTGTTCTATGACAGCGACGAACGCGATCTGGCACTGAACCCGATCCAGGCGATCTTTCGCGGCGACCTGCGCTATGCCGACCGCTTCGGCGACTATCTGACCGATGCGCGCACCGCGACCGAGAAGCGCAACACGCAGGCCGATCTGGCGGCGATCACCGCGATCGATCGCGACAAGCTGACCCCGGTCGACCGGATCGCCTACGACGTGTTCCGCAACCAGACCGAGGTGGCGTTGCGCGGCTTCGCCCCGGCGATCGAGCGGATCGAGCGGGCGTTGCCGATCAACCATTTCGGCGGGTTTCAGACCTTCTATCCCGACTTCGCGTCGGGGAAGGGCGGCGCGCCGTTCAAGACGGTGCAGGATTACGAAAACAACCTGACACGCAACGCCGGCTATGCCGCGCTGTACGATCGCATCATCGCCCGCTTCCGCGAGGGGATGGCCGAGGGGATCGTGCATCCGAAGCTGGTCGTGCGCAACATGATCGCGCAGTTCGACGGGCTGCTGGCGCAAGGGGTGGAAGGATCGACCTTCTATGCGCCGGTCACGATGTTCCCGGCGTCGATGCCTGCTGCCGACCGGACCCGGCTGACCGCCGCCTATGCCGCGCAGGTCCGCGATGTCCTGATGCCGGCGCACCGGAAAATCCGTGATTTCCTGGCGGACACATATTTGCCCAAGGCGCGCGACACGGTGGGACTGTCGGCGATGCCGGGGGGCGACGCGCTGTACGCCTACCGGATCGAGCAGTCGACGACGCTGCCGATGACGGCGGCGGCGGTCCATGCGCTGGGCCTGTCGGAGGTGGCGCGGATCACGCGCGAGATGAACGAGCAGCAGGTGGCGGTCGGCTACAAGGGGACGCTGGCGCAGTTCTTCACCTTCCTGCGCACCGACCCACGGTTCCAGCCCAAGACCGCCGAGGAGGTGCGGCTGGGCTATGAGGGGATCGGCAGACGGGTGGATGCGCGGGTGCGCGAGCAGTTCTCGCTGATCCCCAGGACGCCGCTGGAAATCCGGCCGGTCCCCGATTTTCGCGCGAAATCGGATGCGGGCGGATCGTATCAGGGCGGCACGCCGGACGGGTCGCGCGCGGGCGTGTTCTATTACAACACCTACGACCTGCCGATCCGCTACACCTGGGGGATGGAGACGCTGTACCTGCACGAGGCGGTGCCGGGGCATCATTTCCAGGTCAGCCTGGCGCAGGAGAATGCGGCGCTGCCTGCGTTCATCCGTTTCGGCGGCAACACCGCCTATGTCGAGGGCTGGGCGCTCTATGCCGAAAGCCTGTGGAAGCCGCTGGGGATGGAAACCGACCCCTATCAGCGGGTGGGCGGCCTGAGCGACGAGATGCTGCGCGCGATGCGGCTGGTGGTCGACACCGGGCTGCACGCCAAGGGGTGGAGCCGGGACCGGGCGATCGAATACATGCTGGCAAACTCACCCATGTCGAAGACCGACGCGACTGCCGAGGTGGAGCGGTACATCGCGATCCCCGGACAGGCGACCGCGTACAAGATCGGCCAGTTGACGATCTCGAAACTGAAGGCGCAGGCGCAGGCGAAACAGGGCGCGGCGTTCGATCCGCGAGCGTTCCATGCGCAGGTGCTGGACACGGGCGCGCTGCCGATGCCGGTGCTGGAGAAGAAGATCGGGGACTGGCTGGGGAAGTGATTCCCCGTTCTGAGTCAGTCTAACCCATTCCGTCATTGCGAGCATAGCGAAGCAATCCAGAGCGTCACACGCTAGGCCCTGGATTGCTTCGCTATGCTCGCAATGACGATTGGGGCTGCTTTGGTGGCATCATCGTCAAGCCGTCGATGGTAACGGTCCGGCCCCTTTTACGCATCGATAGTCGGGACGTTCTATTCGTCCCGCAAGCCGATGCCGATCGCGGCGCGGGGATTGTCGGTTTCGCTGGAGACGACCGGATAGGCGCAGTAATCCGCCGCGTAGTAAGCGGAGGGGCGGTGGTTGCCGGACCAGCCGATGCCGCCGAACGGGGCATTGGAGGCGGCGCCGTTGGTCGGGCGGTTCCAGTTGACGATGCCGGCGCGGATATGGGCCCAGAACCGGTCGTAGAGTTCGGGCGTCTGGCTGACCAACGAGGCGGACAGGCCATAGCGCGTCGCGTTCGCCTCTGCGATGGCGGCGTCGAAATCGCCGTGGCGGATCACCTGCAACAGCGGGCCGAACAGCTCGACATCGGGACGGTCGGGCACGGCGGTAACGTCGATCATCGCGGGCGTCAGGAAGGGGCGGCCCGGCACCGGGCGTTCCAGATGGCGGATCGGCCGGCCGCCGCGCATCAGCAGGTCGACAAAGGCGTCGCTCAACTGGTCGGCGGCGTCGTTGTCGATCACCGGGCCCATGAACGGCGCGGGATCGTCGTGCGGGGCGCCGACGATGATGCGACCGATCAGGCGATCGAGTTCCGCGACCAGCGGTTCGTACAGCGCGTCCTGCACGATCAGGCGGCGCGCGGCGGTGCAGCGCTGGCCCGCACTGGTGAAGGCGGACTGCGCCACCAGCACTGCCGCGCCGGCGATGTCCGGCGTATCCCACACGATGATCGGGTTGTTGCCGCCCATCTCCAGCGCGAGGATCTTGTCCGGCCGGTCGGCGAACAGGCGGTTGAGCGCGAGGCCGGTGGTGGCCGAGCCGGTGAACAGCAGCCCGTCGATACCGGGATGCGCGGCCAGCGCCCGCCCCTCGTCCGCGCCGCCGACCAGCAGGCGCGCGCATTCGGCGGGCACCCCGGCGGCATGGAGGCAGTCGATCATGAACGCCCCCGTGGCGGGTGTCTTCTCCGACGGTTTGAACACCACCGCATTGCCCGCGATCAGCGCGGGGACGATGTGGCCGTTGGGCAGGTGTGCGGGAAAATTATAGGGGCCGAGCACCGCCAATACGCCATGCGGTTTGTGCCGGACGGCGACGCGGGCGCCGAGCTGCCCGTCCATCCGCCGCTGCGCGGTGCGTTCGGCATAGGCGGCGACCGAGATGTCGACCTTGGCGATCACCGAGTCGATCTCGGTGCGCGCTTCCCACAGCGGTTTGCCGGTTTCGCGCGCGATCAGGTCCGCAAAGGCGTCGTAGCGCTGACGGACGACATTGGCGTAGCGACGCAGCGTCTCCACGCGGAACACCAGTGGCCGGGCGGCCCAGCCGACCCAGCCGGCGCGGGCGGCGGCGACCTCGTCGTCCGCGTTGCCGATGGGCAGGCGAGCCAGTTCGGCACCGGTCGCGGGTTCATGGGACAGAAGGTCGGTCATCGATGGTGTCTTACCGTGTCCGGCGGGCTTGTCTAATCACCGCAGCGCCGCCGCCATCGCCCGGATCGCGGCGACCTTGGTATGGAGCGGCGACCAGTCGTCGGCGGTGGCGATCGGCGCCCACAGCGCCTCCACCTCGTCGATCGGCATCCCGCACGGCTCGCCCGACCAATAGGGGTGGGCACGGTCGCTGCGCGGCGGATGCGCGGCGAGCGCGGTGCGTACCGCGGCCCATGGCTCGCTATAGGTGGCAGGCAGGTCGGGACGGGCGAAGGCGTCGAAGAAGAAGCGGTCGATCGGCGTGGCGGTGGTGCGCAGCGCCTGCTCCACCGCGCGGACGGTGGCGCGGTCGGTGTCGGGGTCGACCGGCGCCAGCCCCAGCCGCCACAGGATCGCGGCGGCAAGCTCGCGCTGGAACCGGGGGGCGAACCCGTCGAGCGCGGCGACCAGCGGGTCGCTGTCGGCGATCAGGCGCAGCGAACTGGCGAACTGCATCGCGTTCCAGCCGATCGCCTCCGGCTGGCGGCCGAAGGCGTAGAGGCCGGCATGGTCGAAATAGGCGGCGGTGTAGGCCGGGTCCCATGTGGGTGCGAAGCGCCACGGGCCGTAATCGAAGCTCTCGCCGGTCACGTTGATGTTGTCGGTGTTGAGCACGCCGTGGACGAACCCCGCCGCCATGTAGCGTGCCGCCAGCGTCGCGGTGCGATCGACGACATGGGCCAGCAGGCGGACGGGATCGTCGCTGTCCTCCGCGTACAGGTTGCGCAGGACGTAGGAGACGAGGGCGCGCATCGACACCTCGTCGCGTTCATAGGCCAGCCGCTGGAAGCTGCCGATGCGGATATGGCCGTGGCTGAGGCGGACCAGCACCGCCGAACGGGTGGGGGAGGGTTCGTCGCCGCGCATCAGCTCCTCGCCCGTCTCGACCAGCGACAGGGTGCGCGAGGTGGGGACGTTCAGCGCCTCCAGCATCTCGGTGGCGAGGATTTCGCGGACGCCGCCCTTCAGCGTCAGGCGACCGTCACCGGCGCGGCTCCATGGCGTCTGCCCCGATCCCTTGGTGCCGAGATCCATCAGCCGGTCGCGATCGTCCCAAACTTGGGTAAAGGTGAAGCCGCGACCGTCGCCGAGATCGGGGTTGTACTGGCGGAACTGATGGCCGTGATACCGCAGCGCCAGCGGTTGCGGCAGCGTGCCGGGCAGGGGGGCGAAGCGGCCGAAATGAGCGATCCATTCGTCGTCGGTCAGGTCGGCGAGGCCGATCTGTGCGGCGGCGCGGTCGTTGCGGAAACGCAGGATGGTTTCGGGGAAGTCGGCCGCCGCGACCGCGTCGTAGAAGGCGTCGCCCAACGAGAGGATGGGGCAGTCGGGGCGGTATGCTTGCGGGGAGAAGGGCATCCGCCGATATGGGTGGTCGAACACGGGAACCGCAACATGGCCGCTTATGCAAAACTACATTGGTGGTCGAACGACGGGGTACGGCTGCACGCGCGCGATTATCCCGGCGATTCCGACAGGGTGCCGCTGATCTGCCTGCACGGGCTGACCCGCAACGCGCGCGACTTCGCCGCCTTCGCCGAAGCGCATTCGGGGGAGCGGCGGGTGATCGCGGTCGATTTCCGCGGTCGGGGCGAAAGCGGCTATGCCAAGGACGCGATGTCCTATGTCCCGCTCACCTATGTGCAGGATGTCGAGGCGCTGCTGGCGGATCAGGGCATCGGCCGGTTCGCGGCGGTGGGCACGTCGCTGGGCGGGATCGTGACGATGCTGCTGGCGGGGCCGGCGAAAGGGCGGCTGGCCGGTGCGCTGCTGAACGATATCGGGCCGGAGATCGAAGCGGCGGGGCTGCAACGCATCCGCGGCTATGTCGGCCGGGGATCGAGCTGCCCGACCTGGCTCCATGCGGCGCGGACGATCGAGGAGAACAACCGCGACGTCTATCCTGGCTGGGGGCTGGAACAGTGGCTGGGCATGGCCAAGCGGCTGTACCGGCTGTCGAGCGGCGGGCGGATCGTGCTGGACTACGACCTGCGTATCGCCGAGCCGTTCCGCGTGCCGGGCGCGGAGGCCGGGCCGGACATGTGGGGCGCGCTGGCCGGGCTGGCGGACGTGCCCGTCCTGCTGGTGCGCGGCGAACGATCCGACCTGCTGGGCGAACCGGCGATGGCGCGGATGGCGGCCACGCTGCCCAACGCGGAGCGGGTTACGGTGGCGGAGGTCGGCCATGCGCCGATGTTGGACGAGCCGGTGGCGGACGCGGCGATCCGCCGGTGGCTGGCGCGGCTGGACTGATCCGTCAGCGCGGCAGGGTCGCGATCGGCATCGCAGGTGACGTGGCATGGCGGAACCACATGCTGGCACCGTATAGCGACAGGCACAGCCCGCCGGGCGTGGCGCGGGCCGGGGTGCGGCGGGCGGCGTGATCGACCGTCGCGGTCAGTTCGTCGTCGAACACCGCGCGGTAGCGGGTCCGGCCGTCCGCACCTGTGCCGAGGCGGATGACGCGGCCATAGTCGCCGAGATAGCCGGCGCGCTGGGCGATCACCTCCTGCGTGGCGGCATCATCGTCGCCGCAATCGGCGAGGCGGGCGGCGATGTAACCAAGGCCCAGTCCTTCGCGGACCGCCGCCAGATCCTGCGGCACCACGAAGGTGACGGCGATCCGGACCGGGGTGGCGAGGGCCGCCGGCTTGGTACCGCCATCGGGCGCGCCGGCGGGGAGCAGCCGCACCCGTTCGACCGTGACGGGGCCGAGATCGCGAGGGACCAGTGCCCAGACGGCCACCGCCGCGACCAGCGCGATCAGGACTGCAAGGACGAGCAGGACCGGGCGCCGGCCGGCGCGGCGGGAGGCGCCGTCAGCCGACATGATGGCCGCCCAGCAGCGTCCGGCCGCTCACCCCACCGACAGTGTCGCGCATCATCCCGCGGAAATCGCCGTGCGTCCGGTTCGCGATCAAGCTGTGATTGGGGGCGTTCGGTTGCCCGATGGCCGGTGGACGCGGATATTTGCGCCCCGCCCACGCGATCGTATCGTCGAACGACCGGTTGTCCGACGAGGGTTCCGCCCGGACGTTGAGCCACAGGCCGGCATCGGCGCGGATCGCCGTCCAGCTGCGCTGGAAACGCCCGACCGGATCGATGCTGACGAGCAGGTCGACGTTCGGCGTGTCCTTCAACACCCAGAAGGCGGTGTCGCCGCCGTAACTGTGCCCGACCAGCGTGACGTTGCCGCCCTTCGCCTCCCCGTTCAGCAAGGCGCGGATGGCATCGCCCTCGGTCCAGCTGAAACAACGGCAGGAGAAATCCGGGTTCATCTTCGCATATTCGGCGTGATAGGTTTCGACGATATGGCTGAACCAGTCGTCGCCACCGCCGCCTACGAAGATCTTCCAGATGGTCATGCCGTCTCCGATCCGGCCCGATCGTAGGTATCGCGTCCGCCGGGGTCAATCCGACCGGTCCATGGCCGGAACTGCGGGACATCGCGTTCGTCTTGGGGGCATACCCCGACCCCGGAGCGACGATGACCAAGCCCGCCGATACCCATACCGCGCGCCGCAGCCTGAACGGGCGGCGGGCGATCGTGACCGGCGGAACGACGGGGATCGGCCGCGCCATCGCGGTGCTGCTCGCCGCCGAGGGGGCCAAGGTGTTTATATGCGGGCATGAGGAGGCGGCGCTGCAGGAAGCGCTGGCCGACATCCGCGAAGTCGGCACGGGCGACGGGATGGCGATCGATCTGGCCGAACCGGGGGCGGTGGAGCGCTTCGTCGCGGCGGGCGAGGTGGCGCTGGACGGGATCGACATCGCGGTGATGAACGCCGCGGTCGCCGCCGAGGGACTGACCGACATGGATGCCGCCGCGATCGGGCGTGCGATCGCGGTCGACTTCACCGCGTACTTGATGGGCGCGAAGGCGGTATCGGAAAGGCTGGTGCCGGTCGGCGATCTGGTGTTGATCGGATCGATGAGCGCGCATGTGCTGGGGCCGGGATCGACGATCTATGCCGGGATCAAGGCGGGCATCGCCGGCTTCGCCGCGGCGCTGCGCCGCGAGCTGGGGCCAAAGGGCATCCGCGTGTCGCTGGTCGAGCCGGGCAAGACGGGATCGGACATGCAGTCGCCCGACCTGCCGCCCGACGAACAGCGGGCGATGATCCGGGACGAGACGATGCTGCGGGCCGAGGACATTGCGGTGGGCGTCCACTATCTGTTGACGCAACCGTCGCGGACGGTGGTGCAGCAGCTGGTGATCGTGCCGCGCGCGCAGGAGGGCGAATGATGGGATTCGATGCACTGGTCTTCACCCCCGACGATGTCGATCTGTCGCGGTCGCCGCTGGCGGGCAAGGTGGGGGCGGACACCTATGTGCTGGGCGCGTTCAATCCCGGCCTGACGCGGCTGCCGAACGGCAACCTGCTGATGATGGTGCGGGTGGCGGAGGCGCTGCGCCGGCCGAGGTTCGACGGGCACGTCCATGCGATCCGCTGGGCGGCGGGCGGTTATCACCTCGATGCGTGGCCGCTGGAGATGGTCGACACCGCCGATCCGCGCAAGTTCATGATGCATGGCGGCGGATGGAAGGTGATGGCGCTGACCAGCCTGTCCTGGCTGCTGCCCGTCGAACTGAACGCGGACGGCACGGCGGTGGTCGGGGTGCATTACGACCGTGCGATCGCGCCGGCGACCGATTACCAATGCTATGGCATCGAGGATGCGCGGATCAGCCGGGTCGGCGACCGGTATCTGATGACGACCTGTTCGGTCAGCCCGGAACGTCATTCGACCACGCTGTATTCCAGCACGGACGCCATGGACTGGACGCTGGAGGGGATCGTGCTGGACCACCAGAACAAGGACATGCTGATCTTCGAGGGGCTCGTCGGTGGCCAATACTGGGCGCAGACCCGGCCGCTGGGCGACCTGTACTTCGCCTATCCGCCGGGCAGCGAATGGCGGGCGGGACCGTCGATCAACCTGGCGACCTCGCCCGACGCGCTGCACTGGAAACCGTATGACAAGCCCGGCATCCGTCCCCATGCGGCGACGGTGGCGACCGCGCGCATGGGCGGCGGCACCCCTCCGATTTTGACCAACGACGGCTGGCTGACCCTGTGGCACGGGGTGGAGCCATCCGGGGTGGTCGGCATCTATCGCACCTACTGGTCGATCCTGGACCGGGACGATCCGTCGATCACGGTGCGGACGCAGCACGCGCCCCTGCTGGAGGCCGTACCGGCGCTGACCGAACCGTTGCAGGAGCAGATGTATGTCAGCGACGTCGTGTTCACGACCGGCATCGTCGCGGCAGGCGATCATTACATCGTGGCGAGCGGCGAGGCCGATCTGGCCTGCCGCGTGACCCATATCGATGCGAGCGTGTTCGCCGGCGGCGATTGAGCTTTGCTGAACGATCGATTAAGCCGCCGGGGGGATGACATCCATCGGGGGATCGATGCGGTTCGGGCTGGCAGTGGCGGCGATCGGTCTGGTGGCGACACCGGCGGTGGCCGTATGGCCGGGCGCGGCGCCCGCCGACCCCGCCGCTGCTACCACCAATGATGCCGTGACCGGGGCGGATATCGTGCGGATGCCAGTCGATCCGTCCGGCACCGCCTTTGCCGATTGCACGACCCGGCCGGGCGAGGCGCTGTGCGGCGCGGGCCGGGCGGCGGATATCCTGTTCGTCGATCTCGCCGATCCGGGGCGGCCGATCTCCACTCGCTCGTTCTCGCTGCTGGCGGCGGAAGACGGCGCGATGCTGACCGCCTATGACGCCGCCGGGCGGACGATCGGATCGGTGCGGGGCGCCGGCGATGGCGAGCGAGTGACGCTGGTGGGGGCGATCACCCGCATCGCAGTGCGGCCGGCGGCGGCGATCAGGCCGGCACCTGTCGATACGGCGACGGCGATGTCGCATGTGCCGGAACCGGCGACCTGGGCGATGCTGATGATCGGGTTCGGGATGATCGCGGCCGGGGTGCGGCGCTGGATGCGACGGTCGCAGGCCCGCTTCGACGAACGCATCCGGCGGATCGCGGCGGGCGAGGCGGTATAGGATTCGTCCGCGTCGGCGATCCGCGGCGGGGAAGGACCGGCCCCTTCACAGGGGGCCGATCCCTCCGGTGCGGACAGGAGCCTTAGTTGCTGTCGCTGTCGTCGTCGTCCGCGATGATGAAAGCACCGCCGGCCACGACCGCGGCGGCAAGGACGAGACCGACGATCGCGCCGGGTGCGGCAAGCTTGCTGCCGCGCTTGGCGGGGGTGGCGGCGCGGGTGGTGGCCTTCACCGACAAGGAGCTCGCGGGATTGGCCGCCGTGGCAAGCGCGGGCGTGGCGGAAAGCGCGAGGGCGCTGGCGGAGGCGATAAGGGTCTTCATCATCATGGTCTCTCCCGTGGTCGTCCCGTGGAGCATCGGAGGATGACGCAGGTGATCCCGCCACGCAATAGGTGGCATTGGCATCCGAATCGATTATCGGAACCGATATGAACGCGCCCCTTTCCATCCTCCACCTCCACGGATCGTTCGACATCGGCGGCAAGGAGGCACGCGCCGCGCGGCTGATGGCGGCATGGGGAGACCGCGCCCGGCACGTGATCGTCTCCGCCGATCCGGCGGCGACGGGCGCGCGGGCGCTGATCCCGGCCGGCGTCCGTTACGAGATCGCGCAGGACCCGCCGCCGCTGGCGGGCAAGCCCGCGGTGGCGCGGTACGAGGCGATCGCGCGGATGATGCGGCGCTACGACCTGGTACTGACCTATGGCTGGGGCGGGATCGACGGGGCGATGGCACGGCGCGTGTTCGGCAAGGACATGCCGCCGCTGATCCATCACGAGGACGGCTTCGGCGCGGAGGAGGCGCAGGGGCTGAAGATCGAGCGCAACCTGTACCGCCGCGTCGCCTTGTCCGCCGCACAGGGACTGGTGGTGCCGTCGGAGGCGCTGGAGGGGATCGCGCTGGGGGCGTGGAAACAGCCGCGGTCGCGCGTCCACCGCATCGTCACGGGCATCGCCACCCGGCATTACGCCGCCGATCCCGATCCCCGCGCGATCCCCGGCTTCGTCCGGCGCAAGGACGAGGTGGTGATCGGCGCGGTGGCGGCGATGACCTCGATGAAGAACCTGTCCGCGCTGGTTCGCGCGGCGGGCGGCCTGTCCGGCAAATTCCGGCTGGTGATCGTGGGGGAGGGGCCGGAGCGGGCGATGATCGCGGGCGCGGCGGCGGCGATGGGAATCGCCGACCGGGTGGTGATGCCGGGCTTCGTCGAGCGGCCCTACCGGTTCCTGCGCGGATTCGATCTGGTCGCGCTGTCGTCGCGCGCGGAACAGTTCCCGACCGCGGTGATCGAGGCGATGGCGGCCGGGCTGCCCGTGGCCAGCCTGCCGGTGGGCGACGTGCGGCGGATGGTGGCGGCGGAGAACGCGCCCTTCATCGCCGAATGGCCAACCGAGGTGCGGCTGCGCGACGTGATGCAGGCGCTGGTCGACGACGCCGGCCTGCGGCGGACGGTGGGTGCCGCCAATCAGGCGAAGGCCGTGGCCGAGTATGACGAGGGGGTGATGATCGCCCGGTATCGCGCGCTGTATGAAGGCGCATTGGGCCAGCCGGGCGCGCTTTCCTGAGCGTGACGGGCTGATCCATGTTTTGCTCGCACCATGGTCCCCAGTCGCTATAGAGCGGGTTGGTTCGTCACGTCGTTTTACTGCCGGGAAAGGTATCGTCGTCCGTGTTTAAAGGTCTAAAGCCCATCACCTATGCCGGCCGTGAAGTGTGGCCGTTGGTGGAGGGCGGCAAGGGCGTCGCCGCGACCAACCATGCCTCCGCCGGCGCCTGGGCGGCGGCGGGCGGGATCGGCACCGTGTCGGCGGTCAACGCCGACAGCTACGATCCCGACGGCAAGATCATCCCGCAGATCTATCACGAGCTGACCCGGCGGGCGCGGCACGAGGAACTGATCCGCTACGCGATCGACGGCGCGGTCGAACAGGTGAAGCGCGCCTACGACATCGCCGGTGGCAAGGGTGCGATCAACATCAACGTGCTGTGGGAAATGGGCGGCGCGCCGCGCATCCTGCACGGCGTGCTGGAACAGACGCGCGGGCTGGTGGCGGGCGTGACCTGCGGCGCGGGGATGCCGTACAAGCTGTCGGAGATCACCTCGTCCTACGGCGTATCGTATCTGCCGATCGTGTCGTCGGGCCGGGCGTTCCGCGCGCTGTGGAAACGCGCCTATTCCAAGGCGGCGGAATGGCTGGCGGCGGTGGTGTACGAGGACCCGTGGCTGGCGGGCGGGCATAATGGCCTGTCCAATGCCGAGGACCCGTTGAAGCCCGAGGACCCGTATCCCCGCGTGAAGGCGCTGCGCGATACGATGCGGGAGGGTGGGATTCCCGATTCGACGCCGATCGTGATGGCCGGCGGCGTATGGTATCTGCGCGACTGGAACGAGTGGATCGACAATCCCGAACTCGGGTCGATCGCGTTCCAGTACGGCACGCGCCCGTTGCTGACCCGCGAAAGCCCGATCCCCGAGGGGTGGAAGAACCGGCTGATGGAGATCGAGGAGGGGCAGGTGCTGCTGCATCGCTTCTCGCCGACCGGTTTCTATTCGTCGGCGGTGCGCAACCCGTTCCTGCGCGCGCTGGAGGGACGATCGGCGCGGCAGGTATCGTTCTCGATGCAGGAAGGCGGGGACCATGTCTTCCAGCTGGACGTCGGGGTGAAGGGCAAGAATTTCTGGGTGACGCAGGCGGACCTGCTGCGCGCGCGCGAATGGTTCGGTGCGGGCTTCACCGATGCGCTGAAGACGCCGGACAACACGCTGGTGTTCGTGACGCCGCAGGAAAAGGGGGAGATCCGCAAGGATCAGGCGGACTGCATGGGCTGCCTGTCGCAGTGCCTGTTTTCCAGCTGGGCGGATACCGACACCAATTCGACCGGGCGGCTGGCCGATCCGCGCAGCTTCTGCATCCAGAAGACGCTGCAGGATATCGCCCATGGCGGCGACACCGAACAGAATCTGATGTTCGCGGGCCATGCCGCGTATAACTTCAAGCGCGATCCGTTCTATTCCAACGGGTTCGTGCCGACGGTGAAGCA
Source organism: Sphingomonas sp. CFBP 8760 (assembly GCF_014841615.1). GTDB lineage: Bacteria > Pseudomonadota > Alphaproteobacteria > Sphingomonadales > Sphingomonadaceae > Sphingomonas. The sequence goes on from NZ_JACYUG010000002.1 coordinate 131,943, forward strand.
ATTGGTGGATCGTATCCTGACGGGTGACTGATGCGGGCGGCGGGTCGTGCCGGTCTTCATCCTTTGTTTACGATCGACCCGCATGACGTGGCGGGTGTCCGCTGGCCGATGATTCCGGCGCGTCGGCGGCACCAGTGACGGGCCTATCCACGGAGACGGCCGGCCCCGCCGGCGAAAGGTATCGAATGAAGCGGATCATCGGTCTGGCTTTGGCGACGGTGCCGGTGCTGGCGGGGTGTGCCGCCCGTGACCGGCCGGCCGCCGTGGCCGGGACTGCGGTGGTCGAGACGACGCCGCTGTCCGGCTGGCGTGCGATGATCCGACCCGATGATGCGACGCGGATCGACGCGCTGCCCGCCCGATGGGCCACCGCGCGGGCCGGTGTCGGGCGGCGCGGGGCCGCGGCGTTGCGGAGCGAGGGCGACCTGCTGCGCGCCGATGCCGGGCTGGCGCATCCCGCGCTGCCGCCGGGGTCGTACCGGTGCCGCTCGGTAACGCTGGCACGCGGCACGGTGCAGTCGGGCAAGCCGTTCTTCTGCTATGTCGGGGGCGAGACGGGCGAGCGGGTCAGCTTCACCAAGCAGACCGGCACCGCGCTGCCCGGCGGCTGGCTATACCCTGAGCAGGACCGATATGTATTTCTGGGAGCGCGGCAGCGGCGGGCGGGTGACGTGTCGCTCGGCTATGGCGTCGACCGTACCCGCGACCTGATCGGCGTAGTGGAGCGGATCGGTGCCTTCCGGTGGCGGCTGGTACTGACGGGGGAGACGATGGAGGTCTACGAACTGACACCGGTCGCACCCGACAGTCAGGGTGCTGGCTCCAACTGAATCATACCGATTGCGACAAACGGTGTTGCCGTCGGCGGTGACGACGGTCTTGACGCATTGAATGAAGGGAGGCCCGGCGATCGACCGGGCCTCCCTTCATGGCGTCAGTCGACGACGGTGCCGACCACCGCGCCCGCAGTGCCGCCGACCGCCGCGCCCTTGCCGACATCCTTGCCGGTGACCGCGGCGACACCGGCCCCGCCCGCACCACCGATCGCGGCGCCGCGCAGCGTCGAGCAGGCCGACATCGATACGGCAGCGGCGACGAGGGCGGCTGACATGGCGATCTTCTTCATGGGGAAACTCCTGTTGATGCGTAGCTGAAGGGTCCGGAGACGCCCTTCAAAAGCTGCGCGCTATCAATCGTTCCCGTTGTTTCGCCTGCGAAATCTATGCCCAGCCGTCCAGCACCTGATCGGGGGGACGGTGACCGTCGGCCCACATCCGGATATTCTGGATCACCTTTTCCCCGCTCGCCAGCCGCCCCTCGATGGTCGCGGAACCCATATGCGGAGTCATCACCACATTGGGCAGGGCAAGCAGGCGCGGATCGATCCGCGGTTCGTGTTCCCAGACGTCCAGCCCGGCCCCGGCGAGGTGCCCCGCCTCCAGCGCATCGACCAGCGCCTCCTCGTCGACGATGCCGCCACGGCTGGCATTGATGAGGTAGACGTGCGGCCGCAGCAGCGCGAGGCGACGGCGATCGATCAGCAGGCGGCTGTCGTCGTTCAGCGGGGTGTGGACGGTGACGATGTCGGCCACGCGCAACAGGTCGTCGAGATCGGGATGCCAGATCGCGCCCAGTTGCTGCTCGACGATCGCGGGCAAGCGGTGCCGGTTGTGATAATGGATCGACAGCCCGAAGGCGCGGGCACGGGCGGCGACCGCCTGCCCGATCCGGCCCATCCCGACGATGCCCAGCGTCTTGCCCCCGATGCGGTGGCCCAGCATCCCGCCGGGGCTCCAGCCATGCCATTCGCCCGATCGGACCAGTTTCTCCCCCTCCGCCAGCCGCCGGGGGACCGAGACGATCAGCGCCATCGTCATGTCGGCGGTATCCTCGGTCAGGACGCCGGGGGTGTTGGTGACGATGATGCCCCGGGCGCGGGCGGCGCGCAGATCGATATGGTTCACCCCCGCGCCGAAATTGGCGATCAGCCTGAGCCGTGGTCCGGCGGCGGCGATCACCGCGGCATCGATCGCATCGGTGACGGTGGGCACCAGCACGTCGCATGCCGCCACCGCGACCCGCAACGCATCGGCCGGCAGGCGGGTGTCGCCGCGATGCTGCACGGTATCGAACAACGCCGCCATCCGATCCATGATCTGATCGGGCAATTCGCGGGTGACGACCACCTGCGGATGAGGGCAGCGGCGCGTATCGGACATACCCGATGGCTTGGCGGACGGACCGCGCCGCGTCAACGGACGTTGATTGGCGGCGGCGTTCGTGAAAGGGAGACGATCGGCGCCGGAGGGAACAGGTTCAATGCGTATCGCGGCCATCGCGCTTCTCGTCATCGCCGTCGCCGGCGGGACAACCATCCCCGTCCGCCCCGCCACGGCACAGACGGTGAAACAGGCACCACCCTATTGGCGGTCGATCGGGCCGGGCCGGGCGCTGATGCGTACCGGGCCGGCACGCACCTATCCGGCAAGCTGGCTGTACCAGCGCCGCGACCTGCCGCTGCGCGTGGTCGCGGTGTTCAAGGAATGGCGGCGGGTGCAGGACCCGGACGGGGCGGAGGGATGGATGCTGTCCAACCTGTTGCGCAGCACCCGGACCGCGATCGTGCGGGGGGAAGGGCCGGCGGCGATGCGCAAGCGCCCCGCCGCCGACGCGACGCTGGTGTGGCAGGCCGCGCCCGGGGTGGTGGGGCGGATCGGCGACTGTAACGGCAATGGCTGGTGCCGCTTCGATGTCGAGGGGCGGACCGGCTATATTGAAACCGAACGGCTTTGGGGTGTTGAGCAATCCGAAATGATTGAATAACTTGATGAAGTTGCGGCATTGCATGGCAAGGATTCAGTCATTAGAACTTGATCCATGCTAGAACGTCAACCGGGCGGCATCATTGCGATCCACGACGATCCGCCTGTGTTGCACGACGGGTTGCCCAGACGGTATCTGACGATCATTGCCGAAGCCGCCGAACGACTGCTGGCCGCCGACGATCCGGCCGCGATGGTGGACGAGCTGTTCGCGCTGATCTGTGACGAACTGAAGCTGGATGTGTTCTTCAACTATCGGCTCGACGGCGACCGGCTGGTGCTGGAAGCGCATGGCGGCATAAGCCCCCATCACGCGGCGGGCGCCGCCGTCGTCGAGCTGGGGCAGCCGATCTGCGGGGTGGCGGCGCGCGACCGGTCCAAGCTGCACGTCACCGCCATCCAGTCATCGCCCGACCCCGCGCTGGATTTCGCCAAGGACGTGGGGCTGGACGCCTTTGCCTGCACGCCGTTGATCCATGGCGGCCGGCTGCTCGGCACGCTGGCCTTCGCGCGGCGCTGGGCGGGGCGGTTCGAGGCCGACGAACTGAACCTGATCCATATCGTGTGCAGCTATGTCGCGATCGCCAAGCATCGGCTGCGGACCGAGGCGGAGATGCGCAGCGCGCTGGAGCGGCAGGAACGCCTGCTGCACGAACTGAATCACCGGGTGCGCAACGCGCTGCAACTGGCGATCAGCATCGTCGGCATGGAATTCGGCGTACCCGACGCCGATACGCCGCTCGCCGCAAAACGCCGGGCGGTCGCCCGGCTGGAGGCGATGGCGACCGCGCACCGGCCGCTCTACGCGACCGACCGGCTGGGGCAGGTGGATGTCGAGGCGCTGGTGCGTGGCGTCGCGGAACAGACCGTCGGGCATGACGTGGCGGTGCTGGTCGATGGCATCCACAGCCTGTCGGTCGAACGCGGCGTGGCGCTGGCGCTGGCGATCCACGCCATCCTGCTGGGCAATGGCGATCTGGAGATGATCCGGGTGGGCCTGCGGATGATGGACGGGGTCGCGCGACTGGCGGTCGGCTTTTCCGCGCCCTCGCTGGCCGGCGACGACCGGAACGGGGTGGAGGTGCCGCGATCGATCGGCCTGTTGTTGCGACAGCTTCATGCCGCGATCGATCGCGACGGATCGGGCATGACCATCCATTTCATCAACGAGACGTAGGTCGGGATGGGCGGCGACGTGGAAGGAAAGTCCTTGCGTATCCTGGTGGTGGAAGACGAAGCGCTGGTGGCGATGCTGATCGAGGATGCGCTGACCCTGTACGAGCACAAGGTGGTGGGGGTGGCAGAGAACGTCGCGGCGGCGATGGTGATCGCGATGCGCGAGCCGATCGATCTGGCGTTGTGCGACATCCGGCTGGCGGACGGCGACAGCGGCGAGGAGGCGGCGGCGCAGCTGGCCGCGTTCGGCATCCCCAGCCTGTACCTGAGCGGCAACTGCCCCGCGCGCACCGACAATCCGCTGGTGGTGGGCTATATGGCCAAGCCGTTTCCGACCGCGGCACTGGGCCGTGCGGTGATCGCCGCCCATGCGGTGGCGCAGGGGGGACAGCCGCAGGCGATGCCGTCCGGGATGCAATTGTACGACCACGACTGCCGCGCCGGCCCGGCAATCGGACAGGCATGACCGGGTAGGCATAATTCATCAGGGACGAGGGGCAGCGACGCGCCGCGTCAGTCGATCAGTTCCACCGCCATCGCGGTCGCCTCGCCCCCGCCGATGCACAGCGAGGCCATGCCGCGACGCTGGCCGGTCGTCGCCAGCGCCGATAGCAACGTCGCCAGCACGCGGGCGCCGCTGGCCCCGATCGGATGGCCGAGCGCGCAGGCGCCGCCATGGACATTGATGCGATCGTCCGGGATGGACAGGTCGCGCATCGCGATCATTGCCACCGCGGCGAATGCCTCGTTCACCTCGAACAGGTCGATATCGCCGATCAACCAGCCGGCGCGTGCCATCGCCTTGCGCATCGCGAAGACGGGGGCGGTGGTGAATTTGGCGGGCGCATGGGCGTGGGCAGCGTGCGCGACGACGCGCGCGACCGGGGTGAGACCAAGCCGTTCCGCGACCGAGGCCCGCGTCATCACCAGCGCCGCCGCGCCGTCCGAGATGGAGGAGGCGTTGGCGGCGGTGATCGTCCCGTCGCGCGAGAAGGCGGGCTTGAGCGTCGGGATCTTCGCCACATCGCCGCGCGCGGGCTGTTCGTCGAGCGCGACGGTGGTCGAACCCTTGCGGCCCGGAACCTCGACCGCGACGATCTCGCGGTCGAACGCGCCGCTGGTCTGCGCGGCCTGGGCGCGTTGCAGCGACCGGATCGCGAAATCGTCCATCGCGGCGCGGGTGAACTGGTATTCCGCCGCGCTTTCCTCGGCGAAATGGCCCATCAGCCGGCCGGGTTCATAGGCATCCTCCAGTCCGTCGAGATACATATGGTCGTGAAGCGTGTCGTGGCCGATCCGCGCGCCGCCGCGATGACGCCGCGACAGATAGGGCGCGTTGGTCATGCTCTCCATGCCACCCGCGACGATCAGGTCGGCCGACCCGGCCGCCAGCGCCTCCGCCGCCATGATCGCGGCCTGCATCCCCGATCCGCACATCTTGTTGACGGTCGTCGCCTCGACATGGTCGCCCAGCCCGGCGCCGATCGCCGCCTGCCGCGCCGGGGCCTGGCCCAGCCCCGCGGGCAGGACGCAACCCATCACGATGCGCTCCACCGTGGCGGCATCCACCCCGGCGCGGTCCACCGCGGCGCGGACGGCGGCGGCGCCGAGCTGGGTCGCGCTGGCGCCGGCAAGGCTGCCCTGGAACGAGCCCATCGGCGTACGCGCGAACGACAGGATCACGACAGGATCGGTGGCGGCATCGGCGGTCGGGGCGGGGATCATGACAGCTCTCCAGACTATATTTTCGCGCCCTGCGCCGGAGTCGATCACGATCAATGGCGATGCCGGGCGGGTGCGTTACGGCGCGACATGGACAATGCGATCAACATCGTCAAATGGTTCGCCTCCATCTCGGGCATGGCGGCGGCACTGGTGGTGTCGCTCGATCTCGGCCGGGTCGCGACGGGGTGGGGGTTCGTGGTGTTCGTCGCCTCGTCCGTCGCGTGGTTCACCGGCGCGTGGCTGACCGGGGACTGGGCGCTGGCGACGCAGAACGGCGTGCTGTTCGCGATCAACGTGCTGGGGGTATATCGATATCTGGTCCGCAAACGTCTCTGACCCGGTGACCTGGGGCATCGCGCTGGCGGTGCTGGGGGCGATCGTCGGCAGCTTCATCGCGGCGCTGGTGGTGCGCTGGACCGAGGACCGGTCGGTGATGCGCGGGCGATCCGCCTGCGATGCCTGCGGACGGGCGCTGACCCCGGCCGAGCTGGTGCCGTTGCTAAGTGCGCTGGCGCTGCGCGGACGGTGCCGGGGATGCGGGGCGGCGATCGACCCGGTGCACTGGCAGATCGAGGCGATGGCGCTGGCGATCGGCGCGGCGGCGGGCTGGGTCGCGGCGGGGCCGGTGGCGCTGGCGGGGGCGGCCTTCGGCTGGCTGCTGCTGGCGCTGGCGGCGCTCGACTGGCGGGCGTTCTGGTTGCCCGACCGGCTGACCCTGTTGCTCGCGGGGGGCGGGGTGGCGACGGGGATCGTGGGGTGGACGCCGGCCCTGACGGACCGGCTGATCGGCGGCGTCGGCGGATTCGCGCTGCTGTGGGGTATCGCCGCCGGCTATCGCCGCTGGCGGAGGCGTGAGGGTATGGGCGGGGGCGATCCCAAGCTGTTCGGCGCGATCGGGCTGTGGCTGGGCTGGCGGATGCTGCCCGCCGTCATGCTGACCGCCGGCCTGATCGGACTGGGCGTGGTGCTGTTCCGGCAGGCGACAGGGCGGGCGATGACGGCGACGGACATGCTGCCGCTGGGCACGCTGTTGGCGCTGGCGGCTTACCCGGCATGGCTGATGATGATAGGATCGCCGGCATGATCGCGCTGTTCCTCGCCCTGCAGGCCGCCGCCGTCGCGGCCCCGCCTGCCACGTCACCCGCCATGTCTCCGTTGCCCGATGCGCTGGAGCGCCAGTCGCTGCCCGAGCGTGGATGCGCGGCCTATCTGTGGAGCGTGGCCGACCGCAAGCTGGTGGCGGTGGCAGGCGCCGATCCGGCGCGGCTGCGATTGGCGCTGGCCGGGAAGCCCGCCGATCTGGCGCGGGTAGCGCAGGTGGGCACCGGCGAATTCGGGCTGGGCGGCACCGGCGATTATCGGCTGGGCGACATCACCGCGCGGCTGGAGATGACCGTCACGACCCGCCCCGACCTGACCGATGGCGGCGGCGTGCCGCAGGGGGTGCTGACGATCGCACGCGGCGGCGCGGACCAGGTGATCGTGCCGGTCGCCGGGCTGGTCGGCTGCGCGCCGGCACGCTGAACGCCGGCACGAACCGCGCGATCCCGGCTGCAATCTGGTTAATCGACTGAACTCTTTGCCAGGCCACGCGTTGGCGGCAGTGGTTGAGTGTAGTACCGGCAAACGGCGACACTCTTCGAAAGGGGCTTTGCACAGCGTGATCGTATCCGACCGTCGGCATCACTGGTTAGCCGTCGCGCTGATGGCATCGGTACCCGTTTCCGCGCAGATTTCTGCCCCCGGCACCGCTCCCGCCCGTGGGCCGGATGCGCCGCGACCGGCGGATGCCCCCGCATCATCCACGCCGGCCGATCCCGCGCAGGGCAATGGCCCGATCATACCCGATGCCGAATTCGGTGCGGCGCTGCCGCCCCTGTCGGGTGATATCAACGCTCCGCTCGAACCGATGCCGGCCATTCCCGCCGCCGGATCGACGACCACCGCACCGGTTTCACCGGGCGAAACGCTGGGTCCCGTCGGACCCGGGGACCCGGCGCTGACGCAGCCGCTGACCCCGCTTGCCGCGTTCGACGCCACGCCGTTGCAGGATGCCGTCATCGCCAATCCCGACAGCCCGGAAATCCGGTACGAGACGGTGGTGCGCGGGCTGGACGCCCTCAATCTCGACGACGAGTTCAAGTCGCTGTCGGCCTTGCGCGAAGGTGACGGCAAGGCCGCGAACGCATCGCAAGTGGCGGCACGGGCCAGGGAGGACGAAGCGCTGGCGGTGCGGCTGATGCAGTCGCTGGGCTATTACGATGCGACGGCGCTGTCGGTGGTCGAACGGCCGCCGGTCGCGGCCACGGCCCCCGTGGCCACCAATCCCACGGCGACCACTGCGCCGGTCGCCACGCCGGCAACGGCCCCGGCGGCTGCCGCTCCGGCTGCGGATGGCGCGGATACCGCGACCGGGCGACTGCGGGCGATCGTCACCGCCTCCCCGGGGCAATTGTATCACCTGTCGTCGATCACGGTGCAGGCGCCTGCGGTGGTGCCGGAAGACCTGATCCGGCGTAACCTGCCGATCAAGGTCGGCGACCCGATCGAGGCGGCGCGCATCCAGGGGGCGGAGGCCAATGTCAGCCTCGTCCTGCCGCAACAGGGCTATCCCTTCGTCAAGGTCGGCGAGCGCGATATCCTGCTGGAGGATCAGGGGCCGGAACCGGTGGGTGCCTATACGCTGCCGGTCGACACGGGCCCCCGATCGTCGTTTGGGCGGCTGACGACGGTAGCTGGCGCGGTGATGGGCGACAATGCCGGCAAGGGGACGAACGGCGCGGCGCCGGAAACCGTGTTCGGGCTGGATCACCTGAACATCTTCCCCCGGTTCGAGCAGGGGCAATTGTACGATTCGCGGCTGACCGACGACCTGCGCGATGCGCTGGTCGCGACCGGATTGTTCAACAGCGTGGCGGTGGAGCCGCAGCGCACCGGCCGCGCCGGGCCGGACGGCACCGAGGAGATCGACCTGCTGGTCCGCCAGACCAAGGGGCCGGCGCGCACGCTGGCCGCGACCGCCGGCTATTCGACGGGACAGGGCGCGCGGGTCGAGGGAAGCTGGCAGCACCGCAACCTGTTCCCAGACGAAGGCGCGCTGATCGCGACCGCAGTCGGCGGGACGCAGGAACAGGGACTGGGCGCGACCTTCCGCCGGTCCAATGCGGGGCGGCGCGATCGCACCTTCTCGATCATCGCCAACGCCAGCCACCAGAATTACGACGCATATGAGGCCTATATCGGCACGCTGGCGGTTCGGTGGAGCTATGATTCGACGCCGATCTGGCAGAAGAAGTTCACCTATTCCTATGGCGGCGAACTGACCGGCACGAACGAGGACGTGTATGATTTCGACCTCAACCGGCGGCGGCGCGGCACGTTCTTCATCGCGGCCCTGCCGGGGCAGGTGGTGTTCGACCAGTCGGACAGCCTGCTCAATCCGACGCGGGGCTATCGCCTGAAACTGAACCTCAGCCCAGAAACGTCGGTGCGCGGCGGGGTGAGCCCCTATGTCCGCACGATGGTGGAGGGCACCGTCTATTACCCGATCAACGACCGGCTGGTGATCGCGGGGCGCGCCCGCGCCGGATCGATCCAGGGCATTTCGCGTGACGAACTGGCACCCTCGCGGCGTTATTACGGCGGTGGCGGCGGGTCGGTGCGTGGCTACGGCTATCAGCGGCTGGGGCCGTTCGAACCGATAGATCCCGCCGATCCGGAAGCGAAGCGCAACCCCGTCGGCGGTCGTTCGCTCAACGAATTCGCGGTCGAGGCGCGATATCGCTTCGGCAATTTCGGGATCGTGCCGTTCGTGGATGCCGGCAATAGTTACGAGGATTCGCTGCCGACCTTCTCGGCCTTGCGCTGGGGCGCGGGGATCGGCGGGCGTTTCTACACCAATTTCGGGCCGTTCCGCGTCGACGTGGCGACCCCGCTCAATCCGCGACCTGGCGACGGCAAGATCGCCCTCTATATCTCGATCGGGCAGGCATTCTGATGATGGATGATACTGCGCCGGACGGTACCGTCGCCCCGGCCAAGCGGCCGGTGTGGCGGCGGATCGCCAAGGGTGTCGTCATCACGGCGGCGGGCGTCGTGGCGCTGGCGTTGCTGGTGCTGTTCGGGATCAACACCGATCCCGGCCGCCGCTTCGTCGCGGACCAGATCGGCGGGTATACGACCGCATCGGGCCTGAACATCAAAGTGGGGCGGATCGACGGATCGCTCTATGGCCGGATGACGCTGAGCGACCTGCGGGTCAGCGATCCGCAGGGCGTGTTCCTCGACAGCCCGAAGCTGGCGGTCGATTGGCGCCCGTTCGCGTTTGCCAGCAATCATGTCGACGTGCGCGAACTGGTCGCCGACGCGGTCAACCTGCGGCGGCGGCCGGTGTTGAAGCCGACCCCGAGCGACCCCGACGCCCCGCTGCTCCCCGATCTCGACATCGATGTGAACCGGATGAGGATCGGACGTTTCGCGATCGCCGCACCGGTCACCGGGCAACCGCATGTGCTGTCGATCGACGGCATGGTGCATATCGCCGATCGGCGCGCGCAACTGGTGGCGAACGCGACCGCGCTGCGGGCGCCGGGCGTGGCCGGCGGCGATCGTCTGGCGCTGAAGCTGGACGCGGTGCCGGACGACGACAAGCTGGACGTCGACGTGAAGCTGCGCGCGCCGGTCGGTGGCCTGGTGGCGACGATGGGCGGGCTGAAGCAACCGCTGGCGCTGTCGGTCGACGGGCGCGGCGGCTGGGCGGCGTGGCAGGGACGCGCGATCGCGCGGTTGGGCGACGGCGAGCTGGCGAATCTGGGGCTGACCGCCAAATCGGGGCATATCGAGGTGCGCGGCACCACCCGCCCCGGATTGTATCTGGCCGGGCCGGTCGAACGGCTGACCGCCCCGGCCCTGCAGGTGGCGATCGACACGACACTGAACGAGCGGCGGGCGGATACGCGCATCAAGCTGCAATCGAGCGCGCTGGCGGTGGATGCGGGCGGCGTGCTCGATCTGGCCAACAGCCGGTTCGGCCAATTCGCCGTCGATGCGAAGCTACTGACGCCGGGGGTCATCGCGCCCAGCGTCAATGGCCGCGACGTCACCGCGCGGGTGGTGCTGGACGGCGCGTTCGCGACGCCGACGGTCGATTACAAGATCGCCGCCGCCACGCTGGGCTTCGGCGATATCGCCGCGCAGAACCTGTATGCCGAAGGGCGGGCGACGGTGAATGCCGATCGCATCCTGGTGCCGGTGAAGGCACGGGCGCGGCGGGTGACCGGGCTGAATGCGGCGGTCGGCGGGCTGGCGAACAATGTCGCCATCCAAGGCGACTTCGCGATTTCGATGCCGAACATCCTGTCGGACAACCTGCGGATCAGGTCGGACAATATCGATGCGACCGCGATCGTCGTCGCGAACGTGCAGACCGGCCGCTACACCGGCGCGCTCAAGGGGCGCGTCAACAACTACCGCGTCGATTCCATCGGCATCATCGACCTGTCGACCGATGCGAAACTGGTCGCGGGCGCCAATGGCGGGTTCGGCATCACCGGCCGCGTCGTCGCCCAGACCAAGCAACTGTTCAACGACGGCGCGCGCAATTTCCTGGGCGGTAACGCGGTGCTGCGGGCGGATGTCGGATACAGCCCGGAAGGTATCGTGACCTTCGGCGGGTTGCGGCTGAACGCGCCCCAGTTCCGCATCACCCGCGGGCAGGGGCGGTTCGATCCGCGCACCGGGGCGGTGGCGGTGAACGCCGATGCCGTGTCCACCCAATACGGCCCCCTGTCGGCGCGGGTCACCGGATCGGCGACGAACCCGGTGGTCGTGCTGCGTGCGGCGCGGCCGGGGGTCGGGGTCGGACTGGTCGATCTGCAGGCGCGGGTGGTCGGCCGGAACGGGGCCTATGCCGTCACCGCGAGTGGCGGCACCGATTATGGCCCCTTCACCGCGGACGTATTGGTCCGGCCGGGCGCGCAGCTCGCCGTCGATGTGCGGCGCGTGGTGTTCGCGGGCATCGTCGCCAACGGGCGGGTGGTGCAGACCGCCGCCGGGCCGTTCGCGGGGGCGCTGGCGTTCAACGGACAGGGGCTGAACGGCAATGTCCGGCTGGCTAGCCAGGGTGGCAACCAGCGTGCCGACGTGACCGCGCGGGCCTATAACGCCAAGCTGCCGGGGCCGGTCGACTTCACTATCGGACGCGCGATCGTCGATGCCAGCATCGTCATGCTGCCGCGCGCGCCGCAGGTGGTGGCCGACGTGCAACTGGCCGATACCCGTTATGGCCCCACCGTCATCCAGACGGCCCGGGCGAAGGTGAATTATGTCGGCGGTCGTGGCACCGCGCAGGCGCTGCTCACCGGATCGAACGGCGTGCCGTTCCGCGTGGCGGCGAATGCCCGGCTGGCGCCCGACGACTATCTCGTCGCGCTGCAAGGCATGGCGAACGGGATCAACTTCCGCACCGCCAACCCGGCGCGTATCCGCAAGGTGGCGGGCGACTATCGCCTGGCGGCCACGCGAATCGATTTCGATCGGGGATCGGCGCGGATCGCGGGCGCTTTCGGCCGGACGACGAGCGCGCAACTGCGGCTCGACCGGCTCGACCTGTCGGTATTGAGTGCGTTCGTGCCCAATCTGGGCATCTCCGGTCAGGCGACCGGCAGCGTCGATTATGCCCAGTCGGGCGGGTCGGCGATCCCGACGGCGGATGCACGGATCACGGTGGCGCAGTTCCGCCGCACCGGGCTGGCCGCGGTGTCGACCCCGGTCGACATCGTCTTCGCCGGCAATCTGCTGGCCGATGGTGGCGAGGCACGTGCGCTGGTGAAGAGCGGGCAGACGGTGGTCGGCCGGATGCTGGCGACGCTCAGGCCGCTGCCGCCGGGGGCGGGATCGTGGACGACGCGGCTGATGTCCGCGCCGCTGGCGGGCGGCATCCGGTATAACGGGCCGTCGTCGCTGCTGTTCTCCTTCGCGGCGCTGGAGGGACAGCAACTGACCGGACCGATCGCGGTCGCCGCCGATTTCTCGGGACGGGTTTCGGCGCCACGGTTGAACGGCGTGATCCGGGCCGATGCGCTGACCTATGACAACGAAACCTATGGCACGCGACTGTCGCGGATGCAGCTGGCCGGGCGGTTCAACAACGACCGTCTGGAGATCACCCGGCTGGCGGCACGGGCGGGCGACGGCACGGTCGAGGCGCAGGGATCGATCGGGCTGGCGGCCGATTCGGGCTTCCCGATCGATCTGCGTGCCACGCTGAACAATGCGCGGCTGGCGGACAGCGATGCGCTGGCCGCGACGACCAGCGGCACCGTGCGGCTGACCAACGGTCCGCAGGGTGGCCTGATCCGGGGCGAGTTGACGATCCCCAACGCCCGCTACCAGATCATCCGGCAGGGTGCGGCGGAGGTGCCGGAACTGACCGGCATCCGTCGCCGCAGCGCGATGCGGACCCCCAAAGCCACCGACCGGCCCGCCCCGGCGGCACCGGCCGGCCTGTTCAAGCTCGACCTGCGGGTGCGGGCGAACAACCAGCTGTTCGTATCGGGCATGGGGCTCGAATCGGAGTGGGAGATGGACCTGCGGATCGGCGGCACCTCCACCGCGCCGGTCATCACCGGCGGGCTCGACCTGATCCGCGGCACCTATTCGTTCGCGGGCAAGCGGTTCGAGGTCAGCCGCGGCGTCATCCGATTCCGTGGCGGTGCGCTGACCGATCCGGACATTAACATCCAGGCGACCACGACGACCGACGGCATCACCGCGACGCTGAACGTCACCGGCACCGGGCAGCGGCCGCAGATCAGCTTCACGTCCACGCCGAACCTGCCGCAGGACGAGGTGTTGAGCCGGCTGCTGTTCGGCACCAATCCCGAAAACCTGTCGGCGATGGAGGCGATCCAGCTGGCCTCCGCGCTCAACTCGCTGCGCGGGTCGGGCGGTGGCGGACTGAACCCGCTGGGCAAGCTGCGCTCGGCGACCGGGTTCGACCGGCTGCGGGTGCTGGGCGCGGACGACACCACCGGGCGGGGTACCAGCCTGGCGGCGGGCAAATACCTGACCGACGACATCTATGTGGAGATCGTCACCGATGCCCGCGGCTTCACCGCCACGCAGTTGGAGATCGCGCTGACCCGGGCGCTCAGCATCCTGACCTCGACCGGCTCGTTCGGCGGGTCGAGCGGCAGCGTGCGCTATTCGAAGAACTACTGACGGGCCCTCCGCCGGCCGGCTTTACCCTCCGCCGGCGGAGTGGCATGGCCGGCCGATGGAGACGTCGTCCACGACATTGCCCGGCCATGTCGATGTCCTGATCGTCGGGGCGGGGATATCGGGGATAAGCGCTGCCTATCACCTCCGGACCCGCTGCCCCGATTCGTCCTGGCTGATCCTGGAGACGCGGGACGCGATCGGCGGTACCTGGGATCTGTTCCGTTACCCCGGCGTCCGGTCGGATTCGGACATGCATACGCTCGGCTTCTCGTTCCAGCCATGGACTGGCGAGAAGTCGATCGCCGATGGCGCGTCGATCCGCGATTATGTGCAAAAAACGGCACATGATCATGGCATTGATCGACATATCCGATTCGGCATGACGGTGACGGCAGCGTCGTGGTGCGGGGATACCGCGCGCTGGCGGATCGAGGGGGAGGGACCGGATGGCCCCTTCGTCCTGACCGCGTCGTTCGTCGATCTGTGCGCGGGCTATTATGATTATGACGGCGGCCATGCGCCGGAATTTGCCGGGGCGGATGTCTTTGCTGGTCGGATCGTGCATCCGCAGCATTGGCCGGCCGATCTCGATCATCGGGGACGGCGCGTGGTGGTGATCGGCAGCGGTGCCACCGCGGTGACGCTGGTGCCGGCGCTGGCCGGGGACGCCGGACATGTGACGATGCTGCAACGCTCGCCGAGCTATGTCGTGGCGATGCCGGCGGTCGACGCGATCGCGGCCCGGTTACGACGCTGGCTGCCGACCCGATCGGCCTACGCCGTGATCCGCGCGAAGAACATCGCGTTCGGGATGGCGACCTTCGCCCTGGCCCGGCGCCTGCCCACGCGGGTCGCCCACCGTATCGTGGCGGCGGCGCAGAAGGCGATCGGGCCGGCGCACGATGCGGGTGTCCATTTCACGCCGCGTTACCGACCATGGGATCAGCGAGTGTGCCTGAGCCCGGACGGCGATCTGTTCGCCGCGCTGCGGGAGGGGCGTGCCTCCATCGTCACGGACAGCATCGACCGGTTGATACCGGAAGGGGTGCGGCTGGCATCGGGCGCGACCATCCCGGCGGATCTGATCGTGACGGCGACGGGGCTGCGCGTGAAGATGGCGGGCGGGATCGCCTTTCGTGTCGACGGTCATCCGATCGGCTTTGCCGGTCGCCTGCTCTATCGGGGCATGATGTTCGAGGGTGTGCCGAACCTGATCCACACCTTCGGTTATACCAACGCGTCGTGGACGCTGAAGGCGGACCTGACCGCTGCCTATCTGTGCCGGTTGCTGCGACGGATGCAACGGACGGGGGCGCGATCGGTGGTGCCGGTAAACAGCGACGAATCAATGGCGATCCGGCCGTTCGTATCGTTCAGTTCGGGCTATATCACCCGGGCGGCCGATGACCTGCCGGTGCAAGGGGAGCGCAGCCCATGGCGGCTTCGCCAGAACTATCTGCTCGATATGATGACGTTACAGCATGGCACCCTCCGCAATAATGCGCGGAGTGGGTTGCGATTCATGCGATAATGGTCGAAACGAAATCACATCGACAGAAAAGTGATTCGTCACGCAAAAATTAGTTAAAAGTCCGAAGGGGCACTTCCGTGCAAGGGCAAGACGCCCCCTCGAACGATATCATATGTTACCAGGGACGGATGTGTTCGTTGTAGATCAGCGACAGAATGAACTTCAGCATGGTATTCTCCCTCGTTGGCACCCGGGGTGGGGCGCGCCTTCACTCTAATTCCACTTTAACCATAGCTCAATATGGTTAACGAAAGTTATATGCCCTGATCGTGGCTTTTAACCATTTATTCAACCGCCGCGCCTAGCCAACGGCCATGGATCGCGTCGGACCTATCAATCGCGGGCAGTCGCCACAGGAAGGAAGCTCGTCGTTGGTCGGTTCGCCGGCCACCGGGCACGGGACATGTGGCATGGAGCCGAACTACGTCTGCATCATTGCTCAGATCGCCAATTTCGCGGTCCTGCGGCGTCACCTCGGCATGGCGGTGGCTGGCCGGCTGGCGGAAGATGTCGCCGGTGTCGTCGCGAAGCTGATCCCGGATTCGACGGTGGTGGCGACGGCGCGTGATCGCATCGAAATTACCGCGGCCGCAGCTGATCGGGGGGTACTATCCGCCTGGCTGGCGATGATCGACAACGCATTCGAAACGGCCTTCGTGGTCGATGACGAACCCTATGCGATCGATCTGGTGATCGGGGCGGGGATCGTCGGCATCGGCCAGCATGATGCCATCCGGCTGATCGACGAGGCGGAACAGGCGGTCGAGGATGCCCGCGTCGCCCGTGCGCCCGTGGTCCGCGGCGTCGGTGACATCGACACCGCGATACCGGATCGCGAAGCGTTGGCCCGCGACCTTCGGCTCGCGATCGGCAAGGGGGAATTGTTCCTTCACTACCAGCCCAAGGTGCATCTGCGACGCAACCGGGTCGAGAGCGTCGAGGCGTTGATCCGCTGGCGCCATCCGGTGCGTGGACTGATCATGCCGGGCGAGTTCATCGGCATCGCCGAGGAATCGCGCGATATCATCGACCTGACGGTGTGGACGATCCAGCAGGTGATTCGCGATCAGCGCGCACTGGCGCGCGAGGGGCATGACGTCACCGCGTTCATCAACATCTCCGGCAGCCTGTTGTCGGACGCCCGCTTCGTGCGCCGCGCCTGTGCGCTGGTGAAGAGCAGCGGCGCGCGGATCGGTTTCGAGATCACCGAGACGGCGGTGATCCGCGAACCGGAGATCGCGATCGCGCATCTGCATGAATTCGCGGCGATCGGTATCGACATCGCGATCGACGATTACGGCGCGGGGCTTTCGTCGCTTGCCTATCTGAAGAAACTGCCCGCCCGCGAACTGAAGATCGACAAGCTGTTCGTGACGCAACTGACCAGTTCCAACCGTGATCCCCTGATCGTCCGGTCGACGATCGATCTTGCCCATGCGCTGGAGATGGAGGTCGTCGCCGAAGGGGTGGAGACGCCGGCGGCACTGGCGCTGCTGACGGTGATGGGGTGCGATATCGCGCAGGGATATTTCATCAGCCGCCCGATCGATCTGCCGGCGCTGCTGGATTTCCTGGGTAGCGACGCCATCGCCGATCTGGACCCCAAGCGGGCGATGCTGCCCGACCTGGCTCGGGCATTCGGGCGGGCCTGATCCCATGAAACGGATCGGCTGGTCGATGCTGCTGACGATCGCCTGTTCGGCCGCAGGCTTCGCCGCCGACCCGGGCGTGACCCAGTTCGATCGCCAGATCACTGCAGCGCGGGATTCGATGCTCACCAGCCCGCCCAGCGCCAGCAAGGCGGCCACGGAAGCGGCCGTGACCGCCCGCAGAATCAACGATCCGCAAGAACGACGTATTGCCATTGCGACGACCGACTGGTTGCAGGCCGAAGCGAATTCCCGGCTTGGCGATTTCGACAAGGCCAAGCGCTACGTCGATGCGGCTGCCGCCATCATCCTGCCCGGACAGTCCCAGCTTGCCGGTGATATCCTGTTGACCCGTGGGGGCGTCCATGGCGCGCGGTTGGATGTCGCGGCATCATTGCTCGATTATCAGGCGGCGTTCCAGATATTCCGCAAGATCGGCAATGCGCGCAGTCAGGCGATCGCGCTGATGTTGATCGCGTCGCTTTACACCGATGGTCGCGACAATCTTTCCGCGCTGCGCTATCTCGAACAGGCGACGGAAATATATCATGGTGATCCCGGCCTGTTGATATCGCTCCACAACGGACGCGGTGGCGTCTTGCAGGACCTTGGCCGGCATGACGAGGCGGAGGGCCAGTTTCGGCTGGCGATGCACTATGTCGCGCAGGTCAAGAGCCAGGCGCTGGAAGCCACGGTCCTGCGCAACATCGCGCGCAACCGGCTGAAGGCGGGACAGGTCGAGGCCGCCGAACGGGCCGTACGACGCAGCCTGTTGCTGACGGTGCAGGATCGGGATGCCGGGGCGCGGTCGCAACTGCTGGCGGTGGCGGCGCAGGCGGCCGCGCAGCGCGGCAACACGGCGCAGGCGGCCGACCTGATCGAACGGAGTTTCGCCGGCGTCGATCCCACGACGACCGGCGTCGTCTGGCGGGAGGCGCATGCCACCGCCTATGCCGTCTTTTCGAAGCTGGGGCGCGACGATCTGGCCCTGGAACATCTCGCCGCGCTGAAGCGGCTCGACGACGAGGCGACGAAGCTGGCGATCACCACCAGCACCGCGCTGATGGCGGCGCGGTTCGATTACGCCAATCAGGAACTGCGCATCGCCAATCTGAAGGCGGACGAACTGCGCCGGTCGGTCGCATTCGGGCAGGCGCGGGCGCGGATCGAACGGACGATCTTCCTGGGGGTCGGCGGCGCGACCGCGATCGTCATCGCGTTGCTGGCCGCCAGCCTGTTCGCGATCCGGCGCAGCCGCAACGAGGTGCGTGCCGCGAACGACGATCTGGGCCGATCCAACGATGCCCTGGGCAAGGCGCTGGCGGCGAAGACCGAGTTCCTGGCGACGACGAGCCATGAAATCCGCACGCCGCTGAACGGCATCCTGGGGATGACGCAGGTGATGCTGGCCGACGATGCGCTGCACGGGCCGACCCGCGAACGGGTGTCGGTAGTGCATGGCGCGGGACTGACGATGCGCGCGCTGGTCGACGATATCCTCGACGTCGCCAAGATGGAGACGGGGAACCTGTCGATCGAACAGGCCCCGTTCGACCTGCGCGCCACGATCCGGGAAGCGTCACGGATGTGGGAGGCGCAGGCGGCGGCCAAGGGACTGACGTTCGCCGTCGATCTCGACGATTGCCCGACGCGGATCCAGGGCGATGCCGCGCGGGTGCGGCAAGTGGTGTTCAACCTGCTGGCCAATGCACTGAAATTCACCGCGACGGGCGGCATCTCGCTGGCGGCGCGGGCCACGACCGATGGGCGGGCCGTGACGATCGCGGTCGCCGATACCGGCATCGGCATCGCGGCGGACAAGCAGGGGGCGATCTTCGAATCGTTCCGGCAGGCGGATGCCGGCACCACGCGGCAATATGGCGGCACCGGGCTGGGGCTGTCGATCTGCCGCAATCTGGCACGGGCGATGGGGGGCGAGGTGACCGTGACCAGCCGTCCCGGCGAGGGCGCGACCTTCACCGTCACCCTGCCGCTGGTGGCGGTGGCGCCCGAGGCGATCCGGGCAGCCGATCCGGATGCGACGGATGCGACGGGCAGCGCGCTGCTGGTGGTCGATCGCAATCCGATCGGCCGCAGCCTGTGGAAATCGCTGCTGGGGCCGCATACCGATCGCCTGATCTTCGTCTCGACCGCCACCGATGCGGTGGCGGCGCTGGGCGATGGCCGGATCGACCGTGTCCTGATCGACGATGCGACGATCATGGCCGATCCGCTGTCCGATGCCGCGCTGGATACGCTGGCCGGGGCGGCGACGACGGCAGGGGCGGCCATGGTGTTGCTGTGGCCGGCCGATCGCACCATGCCCGATGTGCCGATGATGCGGATCGTGCGCAAACCGGTGGCGGGGCCGGCGTTGATCGCCGCGCTGTTCGGGACGGGACACGACGAACCGTCCGATCGCACGCTTGTATCCGGGATGGCATGACGGCTAGGTACCTTGCCATGAAATGCCGCTTTCCGCAGCGTCCGTTGTCCCCGGTACCCCGGTCGTGAACGTCCTCTTCATCGAGGATGATGCCATGAACCGCCGGGTCGTGCGCGACATGTTACGAGTCGCGGGTGCCAGCATGGACGAGGCGGAGAATGCCGAACAGGGTCTCGCCCGGATCGATACGGGCGACTATAATATCGTGCTGATCGATCTGCGGATGCCCGGCATGGACGGCATCACCGCGATCGGCCACATCCGCGCGCGATCCGATATACGGGCGACGGTGCCGATCATCGTCGTCACCGCCGATACCGCGATCGACCTGCGCCAGCGGTGTCTGGCGGCGGGCGCGGACGACGTGATCTTCAAACCGGTGGCGATGGACGACCTGTTCGATTCGATGGGGCGGGTGCTGGCGCGCGGCGCCGCGGACGGCGCCTCGATCGTCTGACCTTAGCGGGGCGGCCGCAGCGCCTGCGCCAGCGACGACGTGCCGCTGCCGCGCCGTGCCGGCTGTGGCTGCGAGGCATCGGGCGACCAGGCGGTCAGGAAGATCAGGTCGATCCGCTCACGCACCCGTCCGTCCGGCCCGGCGGCCGCGGCGAACGCCTGCGCCGCCGTGGCCAGCGCGGCGCGGGACAGCGGATGACGATCGGTCAGCACGTTGGTGCCGGCCATGCCGCGCAGATCGGCGAGCAGGCGGCCGAGATCGGGATAGCCGATGTCGAGCGTCTCGATATCGGCGACGGGCAGCGCGAAGCCGGCGCGGACCAGCAGGTCCCCCGCCGATCGCACGTCGACCTGCGGATGCAATCGCGCGACCGGCCGGTCGCGTTCCGCCTGCTGGAACGCCTGACGCAGCACGGGAAACGATCCGCCGCCCACGAACGCCGCCAGAAACAGCCCGTCGGGCCGCAGGACGCGCCGGGCGAGGGTTAGCGCGCCGGGCAGATCGCCGACGGTGTCGAGCACCCCGGCGCTGACCACGCAATCGAAGCTGGCATCCGCGAAGGGCAGGCGATCCTCGTCCCCCTGCACGCCGCCATGGCCCCGCGCGAAGTGGAAGCCGGGATCGAGCCGCGCGATGCGGGCGCCGGGCGGCGGCATGAACGCGGCATCGTAACTGCCCAGATCAAGGAAGTCGGTGAAGTCGCGCGTCACCGCGTCCAGCCGTTCGGCGATCCCGTCCAGCATCGCGGCGCGCAGAAAATCGTGATCGGCATAAAGCGGCACGGCGCGATCGCGCCGCTGGCGGCGGGCGGCGCGGTCGAAGATGGAGGATGTATCCATGACGGCGCTTGTGCCCCGCCGGCCGCGCGGCGACAAGCGATGGATGCGGGGCATCGTCCGGACCGGCTGGCGCCTGATCGCCGATTACGCGCTGCCGCCGCGCTGCCCGGCCTGCGGGATACCGGTGGCCGAGGATCACCGGTTCTGCGTGGATTGCTGGTCGAGCCTGCGCTTCCTGGGGCCGCCATGGTGCGCGCAATGCCACCTGCCGTTCGCGTTCGATCGGGGACCGGGAGGGGTGTGCGCCCCGTGCGCGATCACCCCGCCGCGCCACGCCGGCGTGCGGGCCGCGGTGGCGTATGGCGATGTCGCGGGGGCATTGGCGGTGCGGCTGAAGCATGGCGGACGGATCGCGCTGGCGGGGACGATGGCGCGGGCGATGCTGCGGCTGGTGCCGGGCGATGCCGATCTGCTGGTGCCGGTGCCGCTGCATCGTGGCCGGCTGTGGCGGCGCGGATTCAACCAGGCGGGGCTGATCGCCGAGGCGGTGGGCCGGCTGGCGGGGGTGCCGCGCGAACACCTCGCCCTCCGCCGCGACCGGGCGACGCCGCTGCTGCGCGGGCTGGGCCGGCGGGGGCGGGCGCGGGCGGTGGCGGGCGTCTTCCGGATCGATCCGGCGCGGCGTGACCGGGTGCGGGGCAGGGCGGTGCTGCTGGTCGACGACGTCTACACCACCGGCGCGACCACCGCGGCGTGCACCCGGGCACTGCGGGCGGCGGGCGCGCGATCGGTGACGATCCTGTGCTGGGCGCGTGTCCTTCCCGACGATTGATCCCCGCCCCGATCGATCAGCGCGATTGACAAGCCGGTCGCGCGTCCACACTTCCGGGTCATGGCAAAAGTCGAAATCTACACCAAGGCATTCTGCCCCTATTGCTCGCGGGCGATGCGGCTGCTCGACAGCAAGGGCGTCAGCCCCGACGAGTTCGACATCACGATGGGCGGACCGAAGCGCGCCGAGATGATCGAGCGGGCGAACGGCCGCACCACCGTGCCGCAGGTGTTCATCGACGGTCGGCACATCGGTGGATCGGACGATCTGGCCGCGCTGGAACAGGCCGGCAAGCTCGACGCGCTGCTGGCGGCGTGAAGGCGGGCGTCCTGCAGATGACGGCCGGGATCGATCCGGCGGTCAATGCAGCGACGATCGCCGCCGCCATCGCCGGGACGCGGGAACGCGGCGGGGCGATGCTGTTCACCCCCGAGATGTCCGGATTGATCGACCGCGACCGCGCGCGGGCGGCGGCGATGATCGTGGGCGAAGACGCGGACCGGGTGCTGGCGGCGACGCGCGAGGTGGCGGCGCGCCATGGCATCTGGGTTCATCTCGGCTCGCTGGCGGTGCGGCGCGAGGACGGGCGATACGCCAACCGCGCCTTCGTGATCGATGCCAGCGGCGGTATCCGGGCGCGATACGACAAGCTGCACCTGTTCGACGTCGATCTGCCGAACGGCGAGAGCTGGCGCGAATCAGCGAGTTATGCCGCCGGCGAGGCGGCCGTCATCGTCGACACCCCGGTCGGGCGGATCGGCCTGTCGATCTGTTACGACCTGCGGTTTCCCGATCTGTACCGGTCGTTGAGCGATGCCGGCGCGACGGTGCTGGCGGTGCCGGCGGCCTTCACCCGGCCGACCGGCGCGGCGCATTGGCACGTGCTGCTGCGGGCCCGTGCGATCGAGGCGGGGGCGTTCGTGATAGCGGCGGCGCAGACGGGGACGCATGAGGATGGACGGACCACCTATGGCCATTCGCTGGCGGTCGATCCCTGGGGCGCGGTGATGCTCGATATGGGGGAGGCGCCGGGGCTGGCGATGGTCGATCTCGATCCGGCGAGGCTGGACGAGGTGTGCGCGCGCATCCCCGCGTTGCGGCATCGCCGGGCCATTCCGCCGGTGACGTTGCCGTGATCCCGGGGGCGCCGGATACATGATCGTGTTCGACCTGCGGTGCGACGGTGGCCATGTGTTCGAAGCGTGGTTCGGCTCCAGCGACGCCTATGCCCGGCAGCGCGAGGACGGGTTGCTGTCGTGCCCGGTCTGCGGGTCCGCCACGGTGGACAAGGCGGTGATGGCACCGGCGGTGGCGGCCAAGGGCAACCGGTCGACGTCGTCGGATATGGCCAGGATGAAGCAGGCGATCGGCCAAATGGCGGCGGCGCAGGCGAAGCTGCTGGCGTCGTCGCAATGGGTGGGAGCCGGTTTCGCGACCCGGGCGCGGGCGATGCACGACGGGGAGGAGCCACCCCGGACGATCCACGGGCAGGCGACGCTGGCCGAGACGAAGGCGCTGGTCGAGGATGGCGTGGCGGTGGTGCCGTTGCCGCTGCCGGTCGTGCCGCCCGACCGGGTGAATTGACGGTGGATCGCCGCGCCACGCTGGTTTAAGGAGCGTCGGCGTGGTTCCGTAGCTCAGCTGGACAGAGCGCCACTTTCCTAAAGTGGGCGTCGGGGGTTCGAGTCCCTCCGGGACCACCAAATTTCCTGTATATTGTGATAGTTGGGGCGGGAAGGCGTTGGCCTGACCGATCCCGTCGTGGCGGGCTGTGGAGGCGATCCGGGGCGTCACGGGCTGGGCTCTGGATTGCTTCGCTGCGCTCGCAATGACGGATGGGGGGTGACGTTATCATGCCTACGCCGGCAAGCTGGCGGAACCTGCGTCAGGTCGGTTTCATCCCGCGTGCCGCGACGACTCCGTTGACGGGGGAAGCGGGTCGGCGAGGTGGAAAGTCACACCGGAAAGTCACGAAAGTCCCATCCTACAGGGGTGCCGGCGGGGCGTGGACGGTGGAGACGAAGCTGCGATCCGGGCATGTGGCGGGATCATAGACCGAACGGCCATGTGTAGGACAGGCGGTAGCCGCGTTTCCTGTCGGCCGGGTCGGGGGGGTCGTGTGGACCGGATCGTTCCGGTGGACGCGAGGCTGGCTGGGCTTTCCGGCGGTGACCGAAGCCCGGATGGGTGCGGGCCGGATGGGGAGGGCTGGCGGCCGATCGCGGCGGCCGGTCCGATCCGGTGCAAGCCCCGGACGGGAAAGGAAAAGTCCCGACGCGGTCGCGCGTCGCTTTCGTGTGGCCGGTAGACAGGTATCGATGGACCGGGGCCGGCAAACCGGGGGTGCCGGAGCACCCCCGCCGCATCACGCCTTGGTCAGGTGTGCCGAGATGTACTTGTTCATCTCGAACATCGTCGCGCTGTCCTTGCCGAAGACCTTCTTCAGCTTGTCGTCGGCGAGGATTTCGCGCTTGTTCTGGGGATTCTGAAGCTCCTGCTTCTTGATATATTCCCAGACCTTGCTGATGACCTCGCTGCGGGGCAGCGCATCGGCGCCGACGATCTCGCCGAGTTCGGGCGAGGGCTTGACGGGTGCATGGATGCCCGAGCCTGCCTTGGTCTGCGTGTCGGCGGCCTTTGCGGCACCGGCTTCCTGCTTGGCTTTAGCCATCGTCTTCCTTCCTATATGATCTTTGTTCGCCCCGTTGACGGGACTACGCTTTCTTCAGCGCGTCCGCCTTGTGCGCTGCCTTGCCGCCGTTGTCACTCTCTACGATGAACTGGGGCTCGTCCTTCGAGGCGCGGACCTGATGGCTCTTGATCTTCGTATCGTGGGTCACCTTCTCGACGACCTTGCCATGGGCTTCGCCGCCGTGCGATTTCCAGGTCACCTCGTCGCCCTTTTTCGGATCATCCATCGCCTGCTCCTCTTGTATGCCGGCCATCAATCGCGGCAAGGGCATAATGGTTGCAGGATGGCGGGCACACCGCCGGCAGGATGGCGGGCATGCGCCCGCGAGGAGCGAGACATGAAGACGCGTGCCGCCGTGGCGTTCGAAGCGAAGCAGCCGCTGGAAATCGTGGAACTGGACCTCGAAGGGCCGAAGCCCGGCGAGGTGCTGGTCGAGATCATGGCGACCGGCATCTGCCACACCGATGCCTATACGCTCGACGGGCTGGACAGCGAGGGCCTGTTCCCCAGCGTGCTGGGCCATGAGGGCGCGGGGATCGTGCGCGAGGTGGGCGCGGGCGTGACCAGCGTCGCGGTCGGCGATCACGTGATCCCGCTCTACACGCCGGAATGTCGCCAGTGCAAAAGCTGCCTGTCGGGCAAGACCAACCTGTGCACCGCGATCCGCGCGACGCAGGGGAAGGGGCTGATGCCCGACGGCACGACGCGGTTCAGCTACAAGGGCCAGCCGATCTTCCATTACATGGGCTGTTCCACCTTCTCGAACTTCACCGTCCTGCCCGAGATCGCGGTGGCGAAGATCCGGCCAGACGCGCCGTTCGACACCAGCTGCTATGTCGGCTGCGGCGTCACGACCGGGGTGGGCGCGGTGGTGCATACCGCCAAGGTGCAGCCGGGCGACACCGTGGTCGTGTTCGGGCTGGGCGGGATCGGGCTGAACGTGATCCAGGGCGCGAAGCTGGCGGGGGCGAAGATGATCGTCGGCGTCGACATCAACCCGGATCGCGAGGAATGGGGCCGCCGGTTCGGCATGACCCATTTCGCCAACCCCAAGGTGGTCGGCGACATCGTGCCGCATATCGTAGCGCTGACCGATGGCGGAGCGGATTACAGTTTCGATGCGACCGGCAACACCGATGTGATGCGGCAGGCGCTGGAATGCTGCCACCGCGGCTGGGGTACCAGCATCGTGATCGGCGTGGCGGAGGCGGGCAAGGAGATCAGCACGCGCCCCTTCCAGCTGGTGACGGGGCGCAACTGGCGCGGCACCGCGTTCGGCGGCGCGCGCGGGCGAACGGATACCCCGAAGATCGTCGACTGGTATATGGACGGGATGATCCAGATCGATCCGATGATCACGCACCGGCTGACGCTGGACGAGATCAACAAGGGGTTCGACCTGATGCACGCGGGCGAATCGATCCGCTCGGTCGTGATCTACTGACGATCAATCAAGGAGGGGAAGACCATGTTCAGTCACGTCATGCTCGGTGCCAACGATCTGGAAGCATCGAAGACGTTCTACGACGCCACGCTGGGCGCGCTGGGCATCGCGCCCGGCCGCACCGATCCGGTCGGCCGGACCGCCTATCTCCATCCCGGCGGCATGTTGATGCTGACCCGGCCGATCGATGGCGAGCCGGCGTGCCATGCCAATGGCGGCACGATCGGTTTCGCCGCGTCGTCGCCGGAAGCGGTCGATGCGTGGCATGCGGCGGGCGTCGCGGCGGGCGGCACCGCGATCGAGAACCCGCCCGGCCTGCGCCAGTCGCCGTTCGGACCGCTGTACCTCGCCTATCTGCGCGATCCCGCCGGCAACAAGCTGTGCGCGATGCACCGTCCCGCCGCCGCGTGACGGATAGCGGGACGGCCTATATCCTGACGCTGACCTGTCAGGACGGGATCGGGATCGTCGCGGCGGTATCGGGGGCGCTGGCGGGGATCGACGGGTTCATCCTCGACAGCCAGCAATATGCCGATCTGGAGACGGGGCGCTTCTTCATGCGCGTCGTCTTCGCCGGGGGCGGGCCGGGGTTTCCGGCGATGGCGGACGGCGTGCGCGCCGCGCTGGCCCCGGTCGCCACGCGGTTCGGCTTCGCGTGGGAAGTGATGCCCGCCGATCACCGGCCGCGCGTGCTGGTGGCGGTGTCGAAGGGGTCGCATTGCCTGAACGACCTGCTCCACCGCTGGCGTACCGATACGCTGCCGGTGGAGATCACCGGCGTCGTCTCCAACCACGACAGCCTGCGGCCGCTGGTCGAGTGGCACGGGCTGCCCTGGCACCATCTGCCGGTCGACGATGCGACGCGGGGCGCGCAGGAACACGCGATCCTCGACCTGATGGCGGCGCAGGGGGCGGAATATCTGGTGCTGGCGCGGTACATGCAGGTACTGGGGCCGACGCTGGTCGCGGCCCTGCCGGGGCGGTGCATCAACATCCACCACAGTTTCCTGCCCGGCTTCAAGGGTGCGCGCCCCTATCACCGCGCGCATGAGCGCGGCGTGAAACTGATCGGTGCCACCGCGCATTTCGTGACCGCCGACCTGGACGAGGGGCCGATCATCGAACAGGCGGTGGAGCGGGTCGATCACCGCGCCTCCGCCGACGACCTGATCCGCATCGGCCGCGATATCGAGGCGCAGGTGCTGGCGCGCGCGGTAAGCTGGATCGGGGAACGGCGCGTGTTCCTCAACGACAACCGGACGGTGGTATTCCGATGACGACGATGACGACGGTATCCGAGGCGAAGGCGTTCGGCGGCACGCAGGGGGTGTACCGCCATGCCTCGACCGCGACGGGCACCGACATGGCCTTCGCCGTCTTCGTGCCCGCGCATGAGGCCGGCGAGCGGTTGCCGGTGTTGTGGTATCTGTCGGGGCTGACCTGCACCCATGCCAATGTGATGGACAAGGGCGGCTATGCCCGCGCCTGCGCCGAACATCGTATCATTCTGGTCGCGCCCGATACCTCGCCGCGGGGCGAAGGCGTGGCGGACGATCCGGCATGGGACATGGGGCAGGGGGCCGGATTCTACGTCGATGCCACCCAGGCGCCATGGGCGCCGCATTTCCGGATGCGGACCTATATCGAGGACGAACTGCCTGCGCTGGTCGCCGCCGAATTTCCCGTCGACATGGGCGCGCAGGCGATCACCGGCCATTCGATGGGCGGCCACGGCGCGCTGACCATCGCGCTGCGCCACCCGGACCGGTTCCGCAGCTGCACCGCCTTCGCGCCGATCGTCGCGCCGTCGCAGGTGCCGTGGGGGGAGAAGGCGCTGGGTGGCTATCTGGGGCAGGACCGGGCGGCATGGCGCGCGCACGACGCGGTGGCGATGATCGAGGACGGCGCGCGCTTCCCCGACCTGCTGGTCGATCAGGGCGAGGCGGACGGCTTTCTCGCCGAACAATTGCGGCCCGATCTGCTCGCCACCGCGTGCGCCGATGCGGGTATCGACCTGACGCTGCGGATGCAGCCGGGCTACGACCACAGCTATCATTTCATCTCGACCTTCATGGCGGACCATGTCGCCTGGGCGGCCGAGCGCTTGAGGACATCAGCATGACCGCACTGGACGATGGCGACCTGATCGAGGCGGACGGCAAGATCGCGGTGCCCGACGACGTGGCGGCGGCGATCGAGACGCTGATCGCCTGGGCGGGCGACGATCCCTCGCGCGAGGGGCTGCGCGACACCCCCCGCCGCGTCGCGCGCGCGTGGAAGGAATATTGCGCCGGTTACGGCGAGGACCCCGGCCGCCACCTGTCGCGGGTGTTTGAGGAGGTGGGCGGTTACGACGAGATCGTGCTGCTGAAGGACATCCCGTTCCAGTCGCATTGCGAGCATCACATGGCGCCGATCATCGGCCGCGCGCACATCGCCTATCTGCCGCGCAACCATGTCGTCGGCATCTCGAAGCTGGCGCGGGTGCTGCACGGCTATGCCCGGCGGTTGCAGGTGCAGGAACGGCTGACCGCCGAAGTCGCGGATTGCATCTGGACCCACCTGAAGCCGCTGGGGGTGGCGGTGGTGATCGAGGCGACCCATGCGTGCATGACCGCGCGTGGCGTGCGGACCCCCGGCGTCGCGATGGTGACCAGCCGGATGATGGGCGCGTTCCGCGACGACGAGCGCAGCCGCAAGGAGGTGCTGGCGCTGATCGGTGTCGGTGGCCGGTAGAGCGTGACCGGACCATGTTGAACCACCGTCATCGCCCTGCGGGCGCCCGCTTCGCGGCGGGGCGCTTTTGCCGTGATGGAGCGTTGCTCGTCGGTCACGATGCTTTGGCATCGCTCCCTCCTCGCGCCTTCCAGCACGGCAAAATCACCTCCGTGCCGATGATCCTACATGCTCCGGTCACGCTCTAGGCCGCTCGCACTCGTCACCGGCGGGTGCCGGCGGCTGGGTGCGGCCATTGCCGGCGCACTGGCGCGGGCGGGTTATGATCTGGCGCTGCACGGCAGCCACGATGCCGAACCGGAGCCGGCGCTGGCGGCGGTGCTGGCCGGTGCGGACGTGCGGTGGCACGGCTTCGTCGCGGATTTCACCGATCCGGCGACGGCGACCGA
Source organism: Sphingomonas sp. CFBP 8760 (assembly GCF_014841615.1). Classification (GTDB taxonomy): domain Bacteria; phylum Pseudomonadota; class Alphaproteobacteria; order Sphingomonadales; family Sphingomonadaceae; genus Sphingomonas. Next base: position 160,841 of record NZ_JACYUG010000002.1, read on the forward strand.
TCTGTTCGCGGCGGTGGCGGCGCGGTTCGGCCGCGCGCCCGACCTGCTGGTCAACGGTGCCTCCGTGTTCGGGCAGGACCGGCTGGCGGATATCGGGGTGGCCGACCTGACCGGCGCCTATGCGGTGAACTGTGCGGCGGCGGTGCTGCTGGTGCAGGCGTTCGTGGCGGCCGGCGGGGCGGGGGATCGCTCGGTGGTCAACATCCTCGACCAGCGGATCGCGCATCCGCACCCCGACCAGCTATCCTATACGCTCGCCAAGCTGGGGCTGGCCGGGCTGACGCGGATTGGCGCGGCGGGCATCCGCATGAACGGGGTGGCCCCCGGCCTGACGCTGGCGACCGACGATTACGATGCCGGCCAGATGGCGCGGCTGGCCGCGATGATGCCGTTAGGGCGCCTGTCGTTGCCCGACGATATCGCGGCGGCGGTGCTGTTCTGCGCGGGCGCGACGGGGATGGACCGGCAAATCCTGTTCGTCGACGGCGGCGCGCATCTGGTGCCGTTCGAGCGCGATTTCATGCATCTGGCGGGGTGAGATCGCGGCATTTCCGTTGATGGCCTGCCACCCCCCGGCGGAGGCCGGGGTCCAGTTGGGTGAAGGGGTGTTTAACCCACAACGGCTTTCCCAACTGGGCCCCGGCCTCCGCCGGGGAGGGGTATTTGGGGCAGATCGGCGCGGCTATCCACGACCGTTCCGGAGCATGGCTCCCCTCAGTCCCCGATCTTCTCGCGTTGCTTGTCGGCCCAGGTCTTGCCTTCCTCGCCGCCCCATAGCAGCCACGCGATATAGCCGGCGGAGGGGTTTTCCTCGTCGCCCCAGTCGTGGGACTTGGCGTCCTTGTCGACGTCGTGGCGGGCGAAATAGCTGTGCATCGACTTGACGTCATCGTCGGACATCGGGCCGCCATCGACGATCTGCTTGGCGCGCTTCACCCCGACATCGGTGCCGCCCCGGTTGAATTTATCGCGCAGGTCGAGGCCCTTCTGGGCGTTGTCGGCCATCTTCTTCGTCGGCTTGTGTTCGTTCGGCATCGGTTCGTCTCCCGGACATCCGGGAGACGAACCGGCCGCGCCGACGGGGGTTCCGTCAGGCGCGGTTGGCGGCGCTCAGGACCGCGCGGACGCTGGCGGTGGCGATGTCGCTGTCCAGACCGACGCCGAACACGATGCGGCCATCGTCGGTGCGACATTCGACATAGGCGGCGGCCTGCGCATCGGCACCGTGGCCGATCGCGTGTTCACTATAATCGATCACGTCGAGGGTCGGCCCCGTCTCGCCCAGCGCGGCGATCACGCCGGAGATCAGGCCGTTGCCGCGCCCGGAGATCGAGCGTTCCTCGCCATCCACCGCGACGCGCCCGACGAACAGGCGCTGGCCGGCGGTGCCCGTCTCCTCGTAGTCGCGCAACACGAAGCGGTCACCGTCGCGGGGCAGGTAGGTCGCCTCGAACCGGCCCCAGATATCCGCCGCGCCCAGTTCGCGGCTGGTTTCGTCCGCCAGTGCCTGCACGTGGCGGCTGAAATCGGCCTGGAGGCGCTTGGGCAGTTTCAGCCCGCGATCTTGCTCGATCACCCAGGCGACGCCGCCCTTGCCGCTTTGCGAGTTGACGCGGATCACCGCTTCGTAGCTGCGGCCGAGATCGGCGGGATCGATCGGCAGATAGGGGACTTCCCAGATGCCGTCGTTGCGGGCTGCTTGCGCGGCGAACCCCTTCTTGATCGCATCCTGATGCGACCCGGAAAAGGCGGTGAAGACCAGATCGCCGGCATAGGGCGTACGCGGATGGACGGGCAGGTTGGTGCAATACTGGACCGTGTTCACCACCGCGTCGATATCCGACAGGTCGAGCCGGGGATCGACCCCTTGCGTGTAGAGGTTGAGCGCGACCGTCACGAGATCGCAATTGCCCGTCCGCTCGCCATTGCCGAGCAGGCAGCCCTCGACCCGGTCGGCCCCCGCCATCATCCCCAGTTCGGCGGCGGCGACGCCGGTGCCGCGATCGTTATGCGTGTGGAGCGAGATGACGCAGGCATCGCGGTGGCGGATGTGGCGCCCGAACCATTCGATCTGGTCGGCATAGACGTTGGGCGTCGCACATTCGACGGTGGCGGGCAGGTTAAAGATGATCGGCGCGTCCGGCGTCGGTTGCAGCACGTCCATCACCGCCTCGCACACCTCCACCGAGAAATCGAGTTCGGCGGTGGAAAAGGTCTCGGGGCTGTATTCGAACTGCCAGCGCGTGTCGGGCCGCTTCGCCGCCTCGTCGCGCAGCACCTTCGCGCCCTCGATCGCGATCTGCTTCACCTGTTCGCGGGTCATGCCGAACACGATCTTGCGCCACGCCGGCGACACCGCGTTGTAGAGGTGGACGATCGCGGTCTTCGCCCCGTCCAGCGAGGCGAAGCTGGTTTCGATCAGGTCGCGGCGCGACTGGGTGAGCACCTGGATCGCGACATCGTCGGGGATGCGGCCGGTCTTCACCAGCCCGGAAATGAAGTCGAACTCGGTCGCGCCGGCGGAGGGGAAGCCGACCTCGATCTCCTTCAGCCCGACCTGCACGAGCAGGTCGAACAGCCGCGTCTTCTTTTCGGCGTCCATCGGATCGATCAGCGCCTGATTGCCGTCGCGCAGGTCGGTCGACAGCCAGCGGGGCGCGCGGGTGATGGTGCGCGACGGCCATTGCCGGTCGGGCAGGTCGATCGGCGGAAAGGGTCGGTATTTGGTCGAGGGATCGCGGAGCATGGAGACTTCCCGGATGTGACGCCGCGGCACCGTATCACGGTCGCGGTCGATCATGGCGCTAGGGGTAGGATAAGGCCCTTAGGGAAACGCGCATGGGAACGACGCCACCCTAAGGGCGGATAAGTCGCAGGCCGGGCAGCGCGTTCAGCATCCGGTGCATCATGCCGCCGGGCCGCGCACTTGTCCACCGATGCCCGTGCCATGGCAAGATTTCGTTAGTGTCGTTCCGGCTAAGTCGATGAAGATATAAGGAATTTCGATATGCGCCAGTTGCTTTACATCAGTACCGTCCACCGTGCGGTCGCCGCGACGATCGACCCCGCGACGATCCTGGCGGCATCGCGGCGCAACAATGCGCGCGACCGGATCACCGGGCTGCTGTTCTTCAACGGCAAACGCTTCCTCCAGGTGCTGGAGGGCGAGGAGGCGAACGTCGACACGACGTTCAGGCGCATCCAGCAGGACGATCGGCATTACGGACTGGTCGTGCTGTCGAACCGCGAGGTGGCGGTGCGCGAATTCGGGGAATGGGCGATGGCCTATCACGCCCCCGGCACGGGTGGGCAGCGAGGCGACCCGGCCACGCTGGGCCGGATCGCCGCGCTGGCCGCCCGTGCCGCGCCCGATGTGCGGGCGACGTTCGAGGGGCTGGCCGCCAGCGCCCGCACGGCCTGACCGGCCGGCGGGCGCCGACCGGTTCACTTCGCGGCGAACGCGGCGTTGATCGTCAGATCGACCTTGTCGGAGACGACCGGCGCCGCCATGCCGAGTCCGAAATCGCTGCGCTTGATCGATCCGGTCGCGCGGAAGCCGAAGTTCAGCTTCTTGCTCATCGGATTGTTGCCCGCGCCGACGAAGGTCGCCTGCAGGGTGACCGGCTTGCTGACGTTCTTGATCGTCAGGTTGCCGACGATCGTCGCGCCATTGCCGCTGGCGCGGACGCTGGTGGACACGAAACGGGCGGTGGGGTTGGCCTCCGCATCGAAGAAGTCCTTCGACTTGAGGTGCTTGGTGAAGCCCTCCGAGGTGGTGGACAGCTGATCGACCGCGAAGGTCACATCGACCTGGGTCGCGCTCAACCGGGCGGGATCGATGGTGATCGAGCCGGCGGTGGCGCCGAACTGACCCTCCAGCAGCGAAAAGCCCATATGGTTGACCTGCCACGTCACCTGCGTGTGGTTCGGGTCGACCTGATAGGTGCCGGCGGTGACCAGTGCCCGGTTCGGCGTGCCGGGGGTGCCGGTCTGGGCGACGACCGGGGCGGCGATCAGCATGATGGCGGTGGCGATGGCGATACGCATGTCGGTAAACTCCCTGTTGACCCGACCGACCGTGGCGGGCGGGGAGGGTGCCGTCAAACGCCGTTGCGACAACGATCCGTTTCGCGGGTGGGCGGGATGTGGACCAGACAGACGATCCACATCCCGTCTTCTCAGTTCTTCGCCTTGTCGACCAGCTTGTTGGCGCCGATCCATGGCATCATCGCGCGCAGTTCCGCACCGGTCTTCTCGATCGGGTGAGCGGCGGCGAGGCTGCGTGCTGCCTTCAGTTCCGGCTGGCCGGCGCGGTTGTCGAGGACGAAGTTCTTGACGAAGCGGCCCGACTGGATGTCGGCGAGCACGCGCTTCATCTCCTTCTTCGTCTCGTCGGTGATGATCCGCGGGCCGGTGGTGATGTCGCCATATTCGGCGGTGTTCGAGATCGAATAGCGCATGTTGGCGATGCCGCCCTCGTACAGCAGGTCGACGATCAGCTTGGTTTCATGCAGGCATTCGAAATAGGCCATTTCGGGCGCGTATCCGGCCTCGGTCAGCGTCTCGAAGCCCGCCTGGATCAGGTGGGTGATGCCGCCGCAGAGCACGGCCTGCTCACCGAACAGATCGGTTTCGCATTCCTCGCGGAAATTGGTTTCGATGATCCCCGAACGGCCCCCGCCGACCCCCGATGCATAGGCGAGCGCGACATCGTGCGCGTTGCCGCTGGCATCCTGGTGGATCGCGATCAGGCAGGGGACGCCGCCGCCGCGGACATATTCGCTGCGCACGGTATGGCCCGGACCCTTGGGCGCGATCATGATGACGTCGATGTCCTTCGGCGGCTCGATCAGGCCGAAATGCACGTTCAGGCCGTGCGCGAAGGCAAGGGCGGCGCCGGGCTTCATGTTGCCCTTCAGGTCGTTCTCCCAGATCGCGGCCTGATGCTCGTCGGGGGCGAGGATCATCAGGATGTCGGCCCAGCCGGCGGCGGCGGCATTGGACATCACCTGGAAACCGGCGTCGGCCGCCTTCTTCGCGGTGGCCGAGCCGTCGCGCAGCGCGATCGCGACCTGCTTCACGCCCGAATCGCGCAGGTTCTGGGCATGGGCATGGCCCTGCGAGCCATAGCCGATGATCGCGATCTTCTTGTCGGCGATGAGGTTCAGATCGGCGTCGCGATCGTAATAGACTTTCATGGTCTTCGTCCCTTTTTTTGATCGTTCCCCGGGGGGAACGGTAGATAATCAGGCGGCGTCGCGGCCGCGGGCGATGGCGACGATGCCGGTGCGGGCGACCTCGACCAGGCCGACCTCGCGCATCAGCTCGACGAACTTGTCGATCTTCTGGAACGAGCCCGTCACCTCGAACACGAAGCTGGAGGTGGTGGCATCGACCACCCGGCCACGGTACACCTCGGCCAGCCGCATCGCCTCGATCCGCTTCTCGCCGACCCCGGCGACCTTCACCAGCGCCAGTTCGCGTTCGACGTGATCGCCCTCGACCGTCAGGTCGACGACCTTGTGGACCGGCACCAGCCGGTCGAGCTGCGCCATGATCTGTTCCATCACCGGCGGCGACGCGCTGGTGACGATAGTGATCCGGCTGACCGCCTTGTCGTCGCTGATCTCCGACACGGTCAGGCTGGCGATGTTGTAGCCGCGCGCGGTGAACAGGCCGGCGATCCGGGCGAGGATGCCGGGTTCGTTGTCGACGATCACGGCCAGCGTATGGCGTTCGGCTGCTTCGGTCTTGATGTGCATGTCGATCTCTCTCCCCTCCCGCTTGGCGGGAGGGGTCGGGGGAGGGCTGTTGGCGGATCGGGGTGCGGCGGTCAGACCAGCGCCTTGGCCTCGTCGTCCATCTCGCCGGACACTTCGTTGGCCTGCAGGATCATGTCGGTATGCGCCGCGCCCGACGGGATCATCGGAAAGCAGTTGGTCAGTTTCGACACCATGCAGTCGACCATCACCGGTCCGTCATGCGCCAGCATGTCGGCGATGCCGGCGTCGAGCTGGTCCATCGTCTCGATCCGGATGCCCTTCCAGCCATAGGCTTCGGCCAGCTTGACGAAATCGGGCAGCGATTCGCTGTAGCTTTCCGAATAGCGCGACGAATAGGTCAGTTCCTGCCACTGGCGGACCATTCCCATATATTCGTTGTTGAGGATGAAGACCTTGACCGGCAACCGGTACTGGCCGGCGGTGGCCAGTTCCTGGATGTTCATCTGGATCGATGCCTCACCCGCGATGTCGATCACCAGCGCGCCGGGATTGCCGAGCTGCGCGCCGATCGCGGCGGGCAGGCCGTAGCCCATCGTGCCGAGCCCGCCGGAGGTCAGCCACTTGTTGGGCGCGTCGAAGCCGAAATGCTGCGCGGCCCACATCTGGTGCTGCCCGACCTCGGTCGTGATGATCGGCTCGCGCGCGTGGGTCGCCTCGTACAGCGCACGCACCGCGCGCTGCGGCATGATCTCGGTGCCGTTGCCTTCGGGGAAGTCGAGGCAGCGTTTCGCGCGCCAGCCGGCGATCCGCTCCTGCCATTCGGTCAGGTCGGGCTTGGGATGCTGGCGCGCCTTCCACACGCGGACCATGTCCTCCATCGCGTGGCCGGCATCGGCGATCACCGCGAGATCGACACGGACGTTCTTGTTCACGCTCGACCGGTCGATATCGATATGGACCTTGCGGCTGTTGGGGCTGAACGCATCCAGCCGGCCGGTGACGCGATCGTCGAAGCGGCTGCCGATCGCGAGGACCAGATCGGCCTCGTTCATCGCCATGTTCGCTTCGTAGGTGCCGTGCATCCCCAGCATCCCCAGCCATTGCGGGCCGCTGGCCGGATAGGCACCCAGACCCATCAGCGTCGAGGTGACCGGCGCACCGGTCAGCCGCACCAGTTCGCGCAGCAGCTGCGACGCGGCGGGGCCGGAATTGATGATGCCGCCGCCGGTGTAGAACACCGGCCGCTCCGCCGCCGCCAGCATATCGACGACGGTTTCGATCGCCTTCGGATCGGCCTTCACCTGCGGGCGATAGGTCTTGTGCTGGATCGGGCCGGGCTTCTGGTACTTGGCGGTCGCGACCTGCACGTCCTTGGGAATGTCGACGACGACCGGGCCGGGGCGGCCGGAGGTGGCGATGTGGAACGCCTCGTGGATCACCGCGCCCAGCCGGGCCGGGTCCTTCACCAGATAGTTATGCTTGGTGCAGTGACGGGTGATGCCGACGGTATCCGCCTCCTGAAACGCATCGGTGCCGATCAGCGCGGTCGGCACCTGGCCGGTGATGACGACCATCGGGATCGAATCGAGCAGCGCGTCGGTGATGCCGGTGACCGCATTGGTCGCGCCGGGGCCGGAGGTGACGAGGACGACGCCGGGCTTGCCGGTCGACCGGGCATAGCCCTCCGCCGCATGGGTCGCCGCCTGTTCGTGACGGACGAGGATGTGCCTGATCCGGCCGGACCGGAACAGCGCGTCATAGATCGGCAGCACGGCGCCGCCGGGATATCCGAACACGATCTCCACGCCGAGATCGCATAGCGCCTCGACGAGGATGTCGGCTCCGCTTCGCTCGGTCATGGTTGTCTCTTTCGGTGATGGAAGAAGGTGGGGTGGCGCTAGAGGGGTAAGGACCAGCCGTCAACCCCCGTTATCGCAATAAAGCATCTATAAAAGCCAATACAGAGTCATTTTCTGTCGCAATATGCCATTCTGGTGGTGGTTGATTGCGGAACCAGGTATATTGGCGCTTCGCATAGCGTTGGGTGTCGTGGCGCAGCCGCGACAGGGCGTCGTCGCGCGACAGCCGCCCGGCGAGATGATCGGCGAGCGCGGCGACCCCGATCGCGCGGCGGACCGGGGCATCGGCGGGAACATCCGTCCGCGCGATCAGCTCCGCCACCTCGACCATCGCATCGTCCATCATCGCGGCGGCGCGCGCATCGATCCGGGTCAGCAGCAGGTCGCGCGGCGGCAGCAGGCGGACGGGCACCAGCCGGATTGTGTCGCCGATCCCGCCGACCCGTTCCGCCTGCCAGTCCGCCAGCGGCCGGCCGGTCGACCGCACGACCTCCAGCGCGCGGGCGACCCGCGTGGTATCGGCGGGGGCGAGGCGGGCGGCAGCGGCAGGGTCCTCGGCCGACAACAGGCGATGCGCGTCGGCGACCGGCAGCGCGCGCACGGCGGCGCGGATCGCGGGATCGATGTCGGGCACCGGTGCGATGCCGTCCAGCAGGGTCCGCAGATACAGGCCGGTGCCGCCGACCAGCACCGGCAATCGCCCCTCGGCATGGATCGCGGCGATGGTGGACCGCGCCTCACCGGCCCAGCGGGCGGCGGAGTAGCCGGTATCGGCGCCGTCGACATGACCGAACAGGCGATGCGGCACGCGCGCCTCGTCGGCGGGCGACGGGCGGGCGCTGAGCACCCGCAGGTCGCGATAGACCTGACTGGCATCGGCGTTGACGACGACGCCGTCATGCGCCTGTGCCACCGCGATCGCCGCGGCGGACTTGCCGCTGGCGGTCGGCCCTGCGATGAGTGCGACGCTGGGGAATGGGGGAAGTGCGATGTTCACGGCGACGCTGATAGCAGCCAATGGCCTGCCTGGGGGAGAGGTGTCGGCGGCGGCGGACCGGCTGGCGGCGGCGGGGTGCAGGCCATCGGCCCCCCGCTGGATCGATGCCGATGCGGCGGTCGATATTGATTTCATCGGTGATTCCCTGGCGGCACGGGCATCGCTGGAGGGCGTCTTCGTGGGGGTCGATCTGATCGTGCAGCCCCGCGCGGGGCGGCGCAAGGCGCTGCTGATCGCCGACATGGACTCGACGATGATTACCGTCGAATGCATCGACGAACTGGCCGATTATGCCGGCATCAAGGCGCAGGTCGCCGAGGTGACCGAACGCGCGATGCGCGGCGAACTGGATTTCGAGGGCGCACTGGATGCCCGTGTCGCGCTGCTGGCGGGGCTGGACGAAGGGGCGATCGACCGCTGTCTGGCGGAACGGGTGCGCAACATGCCCGGCGCGGTGCCACTGGTCCGGACGATGCGGGCGGGCGGGGCGCTGGCGATCCTGGTGTCGGGCGGCTTCACCCGCTTCGCCGAACCGGTGGCCGCCCGGATCGGGTTCGACCGCGCGATCGCCAACCGCCTGCTGGTGGCCGAAGGGCAACTGACGGGCGCGGTCGCCAAGCCGATCGTCGGTGCCGCCACCAAGGAGGCGACCCTGAACGCCGCCATCACCGAACGCGAGCTGACGGCGGCGCAGACGCTGGCGGTGGGCGACGGCGCCAACGATCTGCCGATGATCCGCGCGGCGGGGCTTGGCGTCGCCTATCACGCCAAGCCGATCGTCGCCGCGGCGGCGGCGGCGCGGATCGAGCATGGCGACCTGACCGCGCTGCTATGGGCGCAGGGTATCCCCAGGGCGGAATGGGTCAGCGAATAATGCGCCGGGAGCGGGACGACACCGGCTTGATCGTCCCGTCGTTGCGAGCGTAGCGACGCAGCCGGGTGCGTCGTGCGCCGGGCTCTGGATTGCTTCGCTACGTTCGCAATGACGGACGGGTGGATTTCAGGTCATCACACTCTACAGCGCCCGGCCGCCCTTCCACAGCCGCAGCACGCGGCCCTGCACGGGCAGGCCGTCGAACGGCGTGTTCCCGGCGGAGGCGAACGCCTCGCCATCGATCCGCCATGGTGCGCCGTCGTCGAACAGGACCAGATCGGCGGGCTGACCCGTCGCCAGCCGGCCGGTGTCGATCCCCAGTATCCGCGCCGGATTGGCGGCGAGCAGCGTGAACAGCCGGTCGAGCGTGACCAGTCCGTCGCGCACCAGCATCAGTGCCAGCGGCAGCAGCGTCTCCGCGCCCGCCATGCCCGCGGCGGCATCGGCGAAGGGCAGGCGCTTTTCCTCCGCGCCATGGGGGTCGTGGCCGGAGGCGATCACGTCGATCGTCCCGTCCGCCACCGCCGCCAGACAGGCGCGTCGGTCCGCCTCGTCGCGCAGGGGCGGCGAGAGGTGGGCGAAGGTGCGGAAATCGCTCATCGCGATATCCGACAGGTGGATATGCGCGGGCGTGATCCCGCAGGTGACGGAGACGCCGCGCCGCTTCGCCGCCCGGATCAGGTCGATCGCGGCGGCGGTGGTGACCTGCCGGATGTGCAGGCGTGCGCCCGTCTCCTCGGCCAGCATCAGGTCGCGCGCCACCGCCAGCGCCTCGGCGATCGCGGGGGCGGCAGGCAGGCCGAGCCGGGTCGCGGTCTCCCCCGCCGTCGCGACCGCGCCGGCGGTCAGCCCGCCATCCTCGGCATGGGTGACGACCGCCAGATCGAGATCGCGGGCATAGGACAGGACGCGCGCCATGACCTGCGCATCGGCGATCCAGCCGCGCCCGGTGGCGACGGCATGGGCGCCGGCCTGCTGGCAGAATGCCATCTCGGCCAGTTCGCTGCCCGCCAGCCCGCGCGTGGCGGCGGCGAGGGGGTGAATCCACAGATCGGGGCGACCGACCAGCGCGGCCCGCTGGACGATGCCGGGATCGTCCAGCACCGGCGACTGATCGGGCATCAGCGCGATCCGGACGATGCCGCCGCGCCGGCACGCCTCGCGATCGACGCCGAACACGCCGAGATCGACGATCGCGGGGGCGAGCAGCCTGCCGCGTCCGTCGACGACCTCTGCGTCCGCCGGCACCTCGACCGCGCCGATCGCGGCGATGACGCCGTCCCGCACCAGCAGCGCGCCGGATTCGACCCGGTCGGGCAGCACCAGCCGCACATCGGTGATCGCCACCACGCTCATGCCCAGCCCTCCACGCCGCGCGCCCGGCGGGTGAGCACGTCGAGGCACGCCATCCGCACCGCCACGCCCATCGCCACCTGTTCGGTGATCGCCGATTGCGGCCCGTCCGCCACCACCGAATCGATCTCGATCCCCCGGTTCATCGGGCCGGGATGCATCACCAGCGCATCGGGCTTCGCGCGCTTCAGCCGTTCCGGCGTCAGGCCGTAGCGCAGCCGGAATTCGCGCGGGGAGGGGACGTAGCCGCCATCCATCCGCTCGTTCTGGAGGCGCAGCATCATCACCACGTCCGCCCCCTCCAGCGCCGCATCGAAATCGGTGAAGGGCTGGACGAACATCCGCTCGATCGCGGGCGGCATCAGGGTGGTGGGCGCGCAGACCCGCACCTCGGCCGCCAGCGCGGTGAGCGACAGGATGTTCGACCGCGCGACGCGGCTGTGCAACAGGTCGCCGCAGATCACCACGCGCTGCCCGGCGATGCTGCCGCGCCGCCGCCGGATCGTCAGCGCGTCGAGCAGCGCCTGGGTGGGATGTTCGTGGCGACCGTCGCCGGCGTTCAGCACCGGACAGTCGACCTTGTCGGCGATCAGCTTCACCGCGCCCGAACTCATATGGCGGATCACCAGCACGTCGGCACGCATCGCGTTCAGCGTCTGCGCGGTGTCGATCAGCGTCTCGCCCTTCTTCACCGAGCTTTGCGCGGCGTGCATGTTGACCACGTCGGCGCCCAGCCGTTTCCCCGCGATCTCGAACGACAGCAATGTCCGCGTGCTGTTCTCGAAAAAGGCGTTGATCTGGGTGAGGCCGGCAAGGGGCGCGTCGCCGCGCGCATGGGTGCGGTTCGCCTCCACCCAGCGGTCCGCCTCGTCGAGCAGGAACGCGATCTCGTGCGGTTGCAGCCCCTCGATCCCGGTCAGGTGCCGGTGCGGGAAGACGGCAGACCCTGCGATCAGGGCGGCGGGGCGGTGATCGGACGGCGACAGCATCGTCGCGGCGGGTAGCGAAGCCCGCCGCATGGGGCAAGCGAGCTTGCTCAGACGTGTTCGTCGACGACCGTTCCGAGCGGGGTGAAGACGTTCTGCCCGCCATGATCGTCATAGGGGCCGTCGACACCGAAACGTTCGCGCATCCGGTCGAGCAGCGCGGCGGCCGCGCTGCCGCGCTGGGTGGATTGCGCGTCGGTTTCGGCCGCCGCCTGCCGGTTCGCGCCGGCCGGGTCGCGATCGTCGCGGTCGACCGCCGCATCGGCAACCGCCGTCTCGGCAACGGCTGTCTCGGGGGCGGCCGGATCGGGGGCCGTCGCATCGGCGAGCGTCCGGTCGAACAGCCGGATCATCTCCGCCGCCTCGTCGGGATCGATCGTGCCGGCACGGACCTGACGCTGCACCAGCCAGTCGAACTTGTAGCGCAACGTGGTTTCCGCACCCCGGTCGCGTCCCTCGTCGGGCTGGTCGCGACCGGACCGGTCCTCGCCGGGATCGCCCTGCGCGAAGGACGTCGTGGGCTCGACCACCGGGCGCACCGGGGCGATGCCGGTGATGGCGGCTGACGGGGTATTCCCCGTGACGGGGGTCATCATGTTCATCGCGTACGGCCCTCTTCGCAAACGGCTGCACCCGAGACGATAACCGCCAACTCGTTGACGATTCGTCAGGAAACATGGTGTACGGCGCGCGGGTTCCGCGCACCGCCCTGCGATCAGGCGGCGACCAGCGCGTCGATCGCGGCCTGCAGGATGTGCGCGGCGGCGAGATTGTCGATCCGCTCGGCCCGCTTGGCCCGGCTCATGTCCTGTTCGATCATGAACCGCTCCACCGCGACGGTCGACCAGCGCTCGTCCCACAGCAGGATCGGGCCGAGATCGTCGAGCAGCCGCGCCATGCTGCGCGTCGCCTGCGAGCGGGGGCTTTCGCTGCCGTCGAGGTTGAGGGGCAGGCCGACGACGAGGCCGCGGACATGCTGTGCAGCCATCAGGTCGACCAGCTGCGCCTTGTCCTTGGCGAATTTCGTGCGGCGGATCAGCAGCGCCGGGCTGGCGAAGCTCCAGCCGGCATCGCACAGCGCGGTGCCGATCGTCTTGGTCCCCACGTCCAGCCCGATCAGCCGGCCGCCATCGGGCAGGGCGGCGCGGAACACCGCGCGATCGGTGGTGATCATCGTCTTTTCCCCGGCACGCGCTTCGCCGCCTTCTTCACCGGGCGCCATGCCGCCAGCCGCCGGCCCGCGTCCGCCCGCACGTTCGCCCAGAACAGGCTGTAGTCGTAGACATGGTAGTTGTTGCCCGGCAGCACATAGGGGCCGACATCGGGTGCCTCGCCGATGAACAGGAACCCGCGCTCGCCGCAGCGGGCGGGGACGCGGGCGGGCGTCAGATCGGCGGTCGACAGATCGGCGGCCGGGAAGAGCGTGCCCAGATTGGCGGTCGCCGGCGCGGTCGCGTCGGCGGTGCCGGTCAGGGGGTTGGTGCAGACCATCGGCGTGCCGCGACGGGGCTGGCCGTCGAATCCGCGCGTCATGTCATAGGTGTCGACGATCAGCGACAGGTCGGCGGGTTCGGCGAAGCTTTCCCACGACAACAGGCAGCCCGCCTGATCGGGGGCGGTGCATTCCGGCAGGCCCATGCGCGGCAGATCGGTGGCGCGCGACACCGGCCAGCCGACGACATAGGCGGCGACGATCCGGCGGGCGAGCGTCGGGTCCTTCGCCACCCGGTCACGCAGCAGCCGCGTCAGGTGCAGCGCACCCTGGCTGTGGCCGGCGAGGATGATCGGCCGGTCGGGCGCGACCTGCCGCAGGAAACTGTCGAACGCGGCATCCACGTCCTCATACGCCAGTTGCAGCGCCCGTTCGGCATCGGCGACGCTGGTCAGGAAGGCGCCGAACGTCGCCTGACGGTAACGGGGTGCCCAGATCTCGCCCGCCTCGTTGAACGCGCTCGCCTGGCCGCGCAGGAACAGCGCGGCGCGATCGTTGGTCTCGGCATCGTCGATCGGCGCGTTCCAGTGATCGCGGCTGACATAGGAGGTGGGGTGGATGAAGAAGATCGCCGCGCCGCCCGGCGTCGCGCGCGGGGCGAAGCCCGCAGGCGTCCACAAGGCGGGATTGCCGGGCAGATCGGGGCGGGCGAGCCACATCGCGCGATCGTCATACGCCTTGCCCGGCACATCGGGCTGCGCCCTGAATTCCTCCTTGGGAACCAGCGTCATCCGGATCAGGTCGTTGCCGTAGAACCGGTACGTCAGGGCACCCGCGATGGCGAGTACGATCAGCCCCGCGACCAGATACAGGAATTTGCGCGCCACCCATTCACTCCGTTCCGGCGTCTCCTGCCGCACCCGGCGGATACGCGCAATCGCGATGGTGCAGCGCAAAAGCGTTGCGCGGCCGGGATGCGCGATGCTAGCCGCAATGGCATGTCCGTCGACACCGCCACCGTCAAGAAGATCGCCAGCCTCGCCAGGCTCGCCATCACCGATGAGGATGCGAGCCGCCTCGCCCCCGAACTCGGCAACATCCTCCACTGGATCGAGCAGCTCGAACAGGTCAATACGCAAGGGGTCGAGCCGATGACGGCGGTGATCCCCAACAGCCTGCGGCTGCGCGACGACGTGGTGAACGCCGATCCGCTGACCGGCGGCGGCATCCGCGACCTGTTGATGAAGAACGCGCCGCAGGCCGAACACGGCTTCTTCACGGTGCCCAAGGTGATCGAATAGCATGACCGACCTGACCGATCTGGGTATCGCCGCCATCCGCGACGGCTTCCGCGCGGGAGATTTCACCGCGCGTGACGTGGCGGCGGCGTTCAACGCCAACATCGCCGCCGCCGACGCGCTCAACGCCTTCCTCGTCAAGACGCCCGACCATGCGCTGGCCGCCGCCGACGCGGCCGATGCCGCGCGTGCCGCCGGTGACGCGCCGAAGCCGCTGGCCGGCGTGCCGATCGGGATGAAGGACCTGTTCTGCACCACCGGCGTCGCGACGACGGCGGCGAGCCATATCCTCGAAGGCTTCGTGCCTCCCTACGAATCGACCGTCTCGCAGAATCTGTGGGATGCGGGCGCGGGGATGCTCGGCAAGCTGAACATGGACCAGTTCGCGATGGGATCGTCGAACGAGACCAGCGCGTTCGGCAACGTCATCTCGCCGTGGCGGCGCAACGACGGCGGCAACGCGGCGCTGGCGCCGGGCGGGTCGTCGGGCGGGTCGTCCTCGGCGGTCGCGGCCCGGCTGTGTCCGGGCGCGACGGGCACCGATACCGGCGGCTCGATCCGCCAGCCCGCCGCCTTCACCGGGATCAGCGGGATCAAGCCGACCTATGGCCGCTGTTCGCGCTGGGGCACGATCGCCTTCGCCTCGTCGCTCGACCAGGCGGGGCCGATGGCGCGCGACGTGCGCGACTGCGCGATCATGCTGGGCGCGATGGCCGGGTTCGACCGCAAGGATGCGACCTCGCTGCACCTCGACGTGCCGGCATGGGAGGCGGGCCTGTCCGCCAACCTGACCGGCAAGCGGATCGGGATCCCCAGGGAATACCGGGTCGACGGGATGCCCGCCGAGATCGAGGCGCTGTGGCAGCAGGGCATCGACTGGCTGCGCGATGCCGGGGCGGAGATCGTCGAGGTGTCGCTGCCGCATACCAAATATGCGCTGCCCGCCTATTACATCATCGCACCCGCCGAGGCGTCGTCCAACCTCGCGCGCTATGACGGGGTGCGTTACGGCCTGCGCGACCTGCCGGAGGGGGCGGGGTTGCAGGATATGTATGCCGCGACCCGCGCCGACGGTTTCGGCGACGAGGTGAAGCGCCGGATCATGATCGGCACCTATGTGCTGTCGGCCGGTTTCTACGACGCCTATTACACGCAGGCGCAGAAGGTGCGGACGCTGATTGCCCGCGATTTCGAGCGGGCGTGGGAACAGTGCGACCTGCTGCTGACGCCGACCGCGCCATCGGCCGCGTTCGGGCTGGGCGAGAAGTCGGACGATCCGATCGCGATGTACCTGAACGACGTGTTCACCGTGCCGTCGTCGCTGGCGGGATTGCCGGCGATGAGCGTGCCGGGCGGACTGGATCATCAGGGCCTGCCGCTGGGCCTCCAGATCATCGGCCGGCCGCTCGACGAGCAGGGCGTGCTGAACGCCAGCCTCGCGATCGAGGAGCGCGCGGGCTTCGTCGCCCGGCCGGACCGCTGGTGGTAGAAGCGGGGGGGCGTCGCCCCCGGCTCTACGTCCATCTTCCGTTCGGTCGCAACGCGGTCAAATACCGGAAGCAGTTCGAGGAGGGGACCGAGCCCGACGAAAGCCCCTATGGCTTTCACCGCGCCGCCGAGTGCGGATTCGAGGTGACCTATTCGGACGACGATTTCCGGCCGCTGTCGCGCAAGATCGCGCGGTGGGACGAGCGCACGATCCGGCTCGACATGCCCCATGCGCTGTTCAACCGGCGGCGGATGGCGGCGGCGGACATCATCGTCACCATGTCCGAATGGGACGCGATGGCGGCGCAGTTGCTGATGGTGATGGGCCTTGTGCCGCGCAAGCCGATCATCGGCACCGCGATCTGGGTGATCGACTGGTGGGAGTCGCTCAACGCCGGGCGGCAGTTCCTGTACCGCAACCTGTTGAAGCGCATCCCGCTGTTGCTGACGCATACGCAGCCCTGCCTCGACGCGTGCCGCCGCAGGCTGCCCGGGGTGAACGCCGCGCTGATGCATTTCGGCATCGCCGCCGAGAACTTCGCTCCCCATGCGGCCGAAGGGGATGCGCGCGGCGTGACGCGCATCGTCGCGGCGGGCAACGACATGACCCGCGACTGGCAGGTATTGCTCGATGCGTTCGGCAACGATCCGGATTACGAGCTGGTCATCATGAACCGGGAACTGCCCGACGATCTGCTGACGAAATACAGCAACCTGACGATCCCGCGCAGCCCGCCGCTGGCCGAATGGCGTCGCCTGTATGCCAGCGCGACCTATATCGCGGTGCCGATGCGCGATAACATCTATTCGGGGATCACCGTCGCGCTGGAGGCGATGGCGATGGGTATTCCCGTGATCGCCTCGCGCACCGGCGGTGTGCCGACCTATATGGCGGAGGACGAGGCGTTGTTCGTGCCCCCCGGCGATGCGGCGGCATGGAAGACGGCCGCCCGGTCGCAGACGCCGGACGAACGGCGGGCGATGGCGGAACGGGCGCAGGCGCGGTTCCGCCGCGACGATTATTCGACACTGGGTATGATGCGCCGATACGCGCGGTTCAGCGCGCCGTTGATCGGCCGCGAAGAGAAGAATGGACGGATCGATGGCTGAGCAGGCGTATATGGTCGAGGGCGCGACGGGCGCATGGGAGGTCGTGATCGGCCTGGAAGTCCATGCGCAGGTGACGTCGCAGGCGAAGCTGTTCTCCGGCGCGGCGACCGCGTTCGGGGCGGAGCCGAACACGCAGGTGTCGCTGGTCGACGCGGCGATGCCGGGGATGCTGCCGGTGCCCAATGCCGAATGTATCCGGCAGGCGGTGCGCACCGGCATGGCGATCGGCGCGACCATCAACAAATGGTCGCGGTTCGATCGCAAGAACTATTTCTACGCCGATCTGCCGCAGGGCTATCAGATCAGTCAGCTCTATCACCCGCTGGTCGGCGAGGGCGCGATCGACATCGCGCTCGACGAGAAGGACCCGGACGGCTCGCAGAAGTCGATCGGGGTGGAGCGTATCCATGTCGAGCAGGATGCCGGCAAGCTGATGCACGACCAGCATCCGACGCGTTCCTATGTCGATCTCAACCGGTCGGGCGTGGCGCTGATGGAGATCGTCAGCCGCCCGGACATGCGTTCGCCCGCCGAGGCGGGGGCCTATCTGCGCAAGCTGCGCTCGATCCTGCGCTATGTCGGGTCGTGTGACGGCAACATGGAGGAAGGCTCGATGCGCGCCGACGTGAACGTCAGCGTGCGCAAGCCCGGCGACGAACTCGGCACCCGGACCGAGACGAAGAACGTCAACTCGGTCCGCTTCGTGATGGCGGCGATCGAGTACGAGGCGCGCCGGCAGGTCGAGGTGCTCGAATCGGGCGGCCGCATCGTGCAGGAAACGCGGCTGTTCAACGTCGAGAGCGGCACCACCCGGTCGATGCGCTCGAAGGAAGACGCGCATGATTACCGGTACTTCCCCGATCCCGACCTGTTGCCGCTGGAACTGGAGGACGCGTTCCTCGACGATTGCCTCGCGTCGCTGCCGGAACTGCCCGATGCCAAGCGCCGCCGCTATCAGGCGCTGGGCATCAGCGCCTATCAGGCGGACGTGCTGACCGCCGAGGTGGAGAGCGCGCGCTGGTTCGACACGTTGCTGGATGCGGGAGCGGAGCCGGTGCGGGCGGCGAACTGGGTGACGTCGGAACTGTTCGGCGCGCTCAACCGGCTGGGCCGCTCGATCGTCGACAGCCCGGTGGGGCCGGCGCAGGCGGCGGAACTGCTGGCGCTGGTCGCGGACGGGACGCTGTCGGGCAGCCTCGCCAAGCAGGTGTTCGAGGTGATGCTGGAGACCGGCGATGCGCCGTCGAAGATCGTCGAGGAACGTGGCCTGAAGCAGACCAGCGACACCGGCGCGATCGAGGCGGTGATCGTCGAGGTGATCGCGAAGAACCCGAACCAGCTGGGCCAGTATCGCGGCGGCAAGGAAACGCTGTTCGGCTTCTTCGTCGGCCAGACGATGAAGGCGATGGGCGGCAAGGCCAATCCGGCGGTGGTCAACGAGTTGCTGAAGAAGGCGCTGGCGGGCTGAACGGATAGGGCCGGCCCTTATCCTGCATCCCTTCCCGGCGGAGGCCGGGGTCCAGTGGGGAAGGGCCGATGATAGAACGCGAAGGTCCGCCCAACTGGACCCCGGCCTCCGCCGGGGAAGTGTCTGGCTTTGCGGGTGAATGTGAACGGGAGAGCGGCGATGCGGTGGATGCTGACGATGGCGCTGGGGCTGGTGGCGATGCCCGCCGTTGCGCAGGTGACGCCGCCTGCCGCGCAACCGGCCACGTCACCGCTGCCGCGTGTCGCGATCGTCACCAGCGCCGGCCGGATCGTGGTGGAGGCGGATACGCGCGCCGCGCCGGTCAGCGCGAACAACTTCCTGCGCTATGTCGATCAGCGCAAGCTGGACGGCACCAACTTCTACCGCGTGGTGAAGGTGGCGGACAAATTCGGGTTCGTGCAGTTCGGCTCGAACGGCGACGGCAAACGCTCGCTGCCGCCGATCAGGCATGAGCCGACCAGCACCACCGGGCTGAAACATCTGGACGGCACCCTGTCCACCGCGCGCCTTGCCCCCGGCACCGCGCGGGGCGAGTTCACCGTCTCGGTCGGGGACCAGCCGTCGTTCGATGCGGACCCCACCCGCCCCGGCGACAATCAGGGCTATGCTGCGTTCGGCCGGATCGTCGAGGGGATGGATGTCGTGCTGCGGATCTTCGATGCGCCCGTCTCGCCCGACAAGACGGTGCGCGGCGCGTTCAAGGGCGAGGTGCCGACTGCGCCGGTCACGGTTCTTACCGCGCGGCGGCTGCCGGTCACGCCCTGAGAGGCTGTTTGGAAACTCGCAAAAGGGCGAGTTTCAAGGCGGTGCCGGCCCGCTCCCCCTCCCGACCACCCACAGCGTATCCTGAATGGGTGGTCGGGAGGGGGAGCGGGCCGGCACCGCAAAACGCGCCACGGCGCGTTCTCAAACAGACCCTGATCGGAACGAACGGGCTGGCGAAACCGGCCGGCATCGGGCAAGCGGGCGGGCATGAAGCACGCCCTTTCCGTCACGCGCGAGGCGGACTTTGCCGCCTGGTATCAGTCCGTCATCACCGAAGCCGACCTTGCCGAGGAATCCGGCGTCCGCGGCTGCATGGTCATCCGCCCCTGGGGCTATGGCATCTGGGAACGCATCCAGCGGCTGCTCGACGACCGGATCAAGGCGACCGGACACGAGAACTGCTATTTCCCGCTGTTCATCCCGCTCTCCTATTTCGAGAAGGAGGCGGAGCATGTCGAGGGGTTCGCCAAGGAGATGGCGGTCGTCACGCATCACCGGCTGGTGGCGGACGGCAAGGGCGGGCTGATGCCCGATCCCACCGCGAAGCTGGAGGAGCCGCTGGTCGTGCGGCCGACCTCGGAGACGGTGATCGGCACCGCCTTTTCGCGCTGGGTGCAGTCGTGGCGTGACCTGCCCGTGCTCATCAACCAATGGGCGAACGTGGTGCGGTGGGAGATGCGGACGCGGATGTTCCTGCGCACCACCGAATTCCTGTGGCAGGAAGGGCATACCGCCCATGCCACCGCCGACGAGGCGGTGGAGGAGACGTTGCGGATGCTGGAGGTCTACCGCGAATTCTCCGAAACCTGCCTCGGCGTGCATGTGATCGCGGGCGAGAAGCCGGAGAACGAGCGATTCCCCGGCGCGGTCTCGACCTATTCGATCGAGGCGATGATGCAGGATGGCAAGGCGTTGCAGGCCGGCACCAGCCATTTCCTCGGCACCAATTTCGCCCATGCCCAGAATATCAAGTTCCAGAACAGCGCGGGCGAGTTCGAACTGGCGAACACTACCAGTTGGGGGGTGTCGACGCGGATGATCGGTGGCGTCATCATGGTCCACGGCGACGACGACGGCCTGCGCGTGCCGCCGGCGATCGCGCCGTGGCAGGTGGTGATCGTGCCGATGCTCCGCGACCAGCCCGAAGACGCGGCGATCGTGGACTATTGCCGCAGCCTGCAAAAGGAACTGGCGGCGCAATCGGCGCTGGGCGAGCCGGTGCGTGCGCTGCTCGACCTGAAACCCGCCAAGGCCGCGACCAAGCGCTGGGGCTGGGTGAAGAAGGGCGCGCCGATCGTGATCGAGGTCGGCGGGCGCGACGTGGCGGGGGGCAACGTGTCCGTCATCCGTCGCGACCGGCTGTACCGCGAGGACGGCAAGCTCGATTCGGCGGTGATGCCGCGCGGCGATCTGGTGGCGGGCGTCGCGCAGACGCTGGCCGATATCCAGGCAACGCTGCTGGCGCAATCGACCGAGCGGCTGCGCGCGCAGATCGTGCCGGTCGACGATTTCGCCACCGTCGAGGCGCATTTTGCCGACAGCGTCAGGAACCCCGGCTGGGTCGATGTCCGCTGGTCGAAGCCGACCGGTGCGGCGCTCGACGCGGTGGTGGAACGGCTGAAGGCGTTGAAGCTGACGATCCGCAACGCGCCGCTGGGCCAGACGCATGGCGATCACGGCCCGTGCATCTTCACCGGCGAGCCGGCGGTGGAGCGCATCCTGATCGGGCGGGCATACTGACGGACGCCCGTCGCCCGATCCGTCGCCGCGCGCTGCCGCCGGGACAGGTGGCGGCGCAGGCCGCGCTGTCGGCGGTGCGGCCGCGCTTCTATCGCGCGGGGCGGCTGGGGCCGCTGACGACGCTGGCGATCCGGGCGGTCGCGGTGCTGGTGCTGGTCGGAATCGCGCTGGGCGGGCACTGGATCGACCGGGACGGCCTGCGCGACAACAGCGACGGGGCGGTCACGTTCCTGGATATCGTGTATTTCACGGTCATCACGGTGACGACGGTCGGGTATGGCGATATCGTGCCGGTATCCACCTCGGCGCGGATGTTCGACACGTTCGTCGTCACGCCGATCCGCATCTTCGTGTTCCTGATCTTCCTGGGCAGCGCGTACAGCTTCATGTTGCGGCAGGGATGGGAAAGGTGGCGGATGGGCCTGATACGACGCGAACTGAAGGATCACGTGATCGTCTGCGGCTATGGCCGGTCGGGCACGGCAGCGGTCGCCGAACTGCTGGAACGCGGGCACGACCCCGGCGACATCGTGGTGGTCGACGAACGCGCCGACCGGCTGCGGCTGGCGGAGGAACTGGGCGTGGCCACCGTGGAGGGCGATGCGACGCACAACCGCGTGCTGTCGATCGCCAAGGTCGAGGCGGCGGCGCAGGTGATCGTGTCGCCGGGGCGCGACGATACCGCGGTGCTGATCGTGCTCACCATCCGCCGGCTATCACCCCATGCCGGCATCGCGGTGGCGATCGCAGCGATCGAGAACGAACTGCTGGCGCGCGATGCGGGGGCGACGATCATCGTCAATCCGGTCAGCTTCGGGGGGCAGTTGCTGGCGCAATGCACCGCCGGGCCGCACATCGCCGACTATATGGCCGATCTGGTGACGCGGGGTGGCTCGGTCGAACTGCGCGAGCGCGCGGTGCGGCCGGACGAGATCGGGCGATCGGTGCGCGAGATCGTCGGCGGGCAGGTGCTGCGCCTGTATCGCGGCGATCGGGCAATCGGGTTCTGGGAGCATGAGGCGATGGCGCTGGCGGCGGGCGACACGGTGATCGAGGTGGTGCAGGCAGGGAAGTAGGGCGGGCAGGGTGACGCGGGCGGTCGCGCGCCCTATCTGCTGTCGATGCCTCGACCCACACCCGGCCTGCCGACCCGTCCGCAGATCCTCCACTTCATCGAAACCGCCGACAAGCCCGCCGGCAAGCGTGAGATCGCGCGCGCCTTCGGCCTGACCGCGCAGCAGAAGATCGCGCTCAAGGCGCTGCTCAAGGACATGGCGGACGAGGGGCTGATCGATGGCGGCCCCGGCCGCGCCTTCCACAAGATGGGCGGCGTGCCCAAGGTGACGGTGCTGCGCATCGTCGATGTCGATGACGGCGGCAATGTATGGGCGGTGCCCGACCGGTGGGAAGCGGAGACGCCCGCGCCGCGGCTGCGCGTGCGCGACCGCAAGAAGGGCGCGCTGGGGATCGGCCAGCGTATCCTCGCCCGGACCGAGGACGCCGGGCAGGGCCTGATCGCGCATCCGATGAAGATGCTGGAAAAGGCGTCGGAACAGATTCTCGGCGTGCTTCGCGAGGAAGGCGGCAAATACTGGCTGACCGGGGTCGAGAAGAAGGAGCGGCGCGAATTCGCGGTGTTCGATCGCGGCGACGCGGCGGCGGGCGATCTGGTGCTGTGCGACCTCGCCGGTCGTCCCCCCGGCCTGTCGGTGCGGGTGGTGGAGCGGCTGGGCGATCCCTTTGCGCCGCGTTCCTTCTCGCTGATCGCGATCCACAAGCTGGGCATTCCCGACGTCTTTTCCGAGGCCGCGCTGGAAGAGGCGGAGCGGGTTGCCGCGCAGCCGCTGGGCGAGGGGCGCGAGGACCTGCGCGACCTGCCGATCGTCGCGATCGATCCCGCCGACGCGCGCGACCATGACGACGCGGTCTGGGCCGCGCCCGACGACGATCCGACGAACGAAGGCGGGTGGAAGGCGGTGGTCGCGATCGCCGATGTCGGCTTCTACGTCCGCCCCGGTTCGGCGCTGGACAAGGAGGCGCGCGCGCGCGGCAATTCGGTCTATTTCCCCGACCGGGTCGTGCCGATGCTGCCCGAAATCCTGTCGGCGCACGTCTGTTCGCTGGTCGAGGGCGAGGATCGCGCCGCGCTGGCCTGTCATCTGCAGGTGTCGAAATCGGGCGCGCTGAAGGGCTGGCGCTTCACCCGCGCGGTGGTGCGGATCGCGGCCAACATCGCCTATGAGGATGCGCAGGCGGTGATCGACCGGGGGGAGGGGGACCTGCTGCCCGTGCTCCGCCCGCTATGGGCATGCTGGCACGCGCTGGCCAAGGCGCGGGACGCGCGCGAACCGCTCGACCTCGATCTGCCGGAACGCCGGGTCGTGCTGGACGAGAAGGGGCGCATCCTCTCGGTCGCGCCGCGTGAACGGCTGGATGCGCACCGGCTGATCGAGGATTACATGATCGCCGCCAACGTCGCCGCCGCCAAGGCGCTGGAGGCGAAGAAGGCACCGGTGATGTACCGCGTCCACCTGCCGCCCAGCCGCGAGAAGCTGGTGGCGCTGAAGGATTATCTGGAGACGTTCGACGTGCCCTTCGCGCTGGGGCAGGTGGTGAAGCCGGCGACGTTCAACCATATCCTGACCCGGATCGGCGAGGCGGATTTCCGCCCGCAGGTGATGGAGCAGGTGCTGCGCACCCAGACGCAGGCTTATTACGCCCCCGCCAATCAGGGGCATTTCGGCCTGTCGCTGGGCAGCTACGCGCACTTCACCTCGCCGATCCGGCGTTATGCCGATCTGGTCGTCCACCGCGCGCTGGCGGGCGCCTATACGCTGGGGCCGGGCGGGCAATTGCCCGATGGCGACGAGATGGAGCGGATCGGCGAGGGGATCAGCCGGCTGGAACGCCGCGCGATGGAGGCGGAGCGCGATACCGTCGATCGCTATGTCGCCGCCTTCCTGTCGGAACGGGTGGGGGACGAGGTGGATGCCCGCATCACCGGCGTGCAGAATTACGGCTTCTTCGCCACGGTCGAGGGGATCGGTGGCGACGGGTTGATGTCGGTCCGCGATCTGGGCGGCGAGTATTTCCGCTTCGACGAGGCGGCACGGACCTTGGTCGGAGAGACGAGCGGCGATGCCTATGCGCTGGGGCAGCGGCTAAGGCTGCGGCTGGCGGAGGCGAACCCGGTGTCGGGCGCGCTGCGGTTCGAACTGCCCGGCGGCAAGGCGGCGGCACCGCCGCGCGGGCCGCGCGTGCTGAAGCGGCGGGGCCGGCCGGCCAATATCCGGCATCAGGGCAAGCGGCGATGATCCATCGCAGGATGGCATCGGCCTGACCCCCAATCCGTCATTGCGAGCGCAGCGAAGCAATCCAGGGCGTCCTGATCCGGCCCTGGATTGCTTCGCTGCGCTCGCCATGACGGACATCAGGCCCCATCATTTAACCGTCATCGTTTCGGTGCCCTGACGATGACGGGATCGGTTGGGTGATCGCCCGTCACGCTCCGGCGTGGAACTGCAATCCCGCCAGCCGCGCATAGAGGCCGCCGCCCGCGATCAGATCGGCATGGGTGCCCTGCTCGACGATCCGCCCCTCGTCCATCACCACGATCCGGCCGGCGGCGCGGACGGTGGCGAGGCGGTGGGCGATGACGAGCGTGGTGCGATCCGCCATCAGCCGTTCCAGCGCTTCCTGCACCAGTCGCTCGCTTTCGGCGTCCAGCGCGCTGGTCGCCTCGTCCAGCAACAGGATGGGGGCATCGCGGAGCAGCGCGCGGGCGATCGTCAGCCGCTGGCGCTGCCCGCCGGACAGGCGCGCGCCGCCTTCACCCAGATAGGTATCGAGACCATCGGGCAGGCGGCGCAGGAATTCGGCGGCGTTGGCTGCCTCCGCCGCGTCCCACAGGGCATCGTCTCCCGCTTCCCAGCGGCCATAGCGGAGATTGTCGCGCGCGGAGGCCGCGAAGATCACGGTTTCCTGCGGCACCATCGCGATCCGCGCGCGCAACTGCGCCGGATCGGCATCGGTCAGGGGGACGCCATCGACGAGGATGTGCCCCTGTTCGGGATCGTAGAAGCGCTGTGCCAGCTGGAACAGCGTCGACTTGCCCGCGCCGGAGGGGCCGACCACCGCCACCGTCTGGCCCGGTGCGATATCGAGCGAGAAGCCGTCGAGCGCGAGGATTTCGGGGCGGGTCGGATAGCGGAAGCCGACCCCCTCGAACCGGATCGCCCCGCGTGGCGGCACCGGAAAGGCGACGGGGTTCGCCGGCGCCGCGATCTCGGGCACCTCGCGTTCCAGTTCCGCGAGCCGGCTGGCCGCACCGGCCCCGCGCAGCAGGTCGCCATAGACTTCGGTCAGCGCGCCGAACGCCCCCGCGACGATGCCGCCGGTCAGCACGAACGCCGCGATCGATCCGCCGCTGAGGCGGCCGGCGGCGACATCGACCGCACCCTCCCACAGCACCAGCGTGATCGACCCGAAGACCAGGCCGATCACGGTCGCCGTCATCACCGCGCGCAGCGCGTTGCGGCGGCGCGCGGCGGCGAAGGTCGCCTCCACCGCGGTGCCGAAGCGTGCCGCCTCACGCGGTTCCTGTCCGAACGCCTGCACGATCCGCATCGCGCCCAGCACCTCGGTGGTGATCGTCCCGACCTCGGCGATGCGGTCCTGCGAGGCGCGCGAATAGCGGCGGACGCGCTTGCCCAGCACCGTCATCGGCAGGATGATGAGCGGGATGCCCAGCGTCAGCATCCCCGCCAGTTTCGGCGAGATGACGAACAGGTAGATCAGCCCGCCGATGCCGGTGAACATGTTGCGCAGCGCGATCGACACGGTGCTGCCGACGATCATCTCGATCAGCGCGGTATCCGAGGTCAGGCGCGAGGCGATCTCCGACGGGCGGTTCTCCTCGAAGAAGCGGGGGCTGAGGCGCAGCAGGTGGCGCTGCACGTCCGTCCGGATATCCGCCACCACCCGTTCGCCCAGCCACGAGACGTAGTAGAAGCGGATCGCGGTGGCGACCGCGAGCACCACGACGATCATCAGCAGGTAATGGAACGAGGTGGCGAACGACGTGCCCCCCTGACCGGCGAAACCCCGGTCGATCACCCGCTTGAAGCCATAGGGGATGCCGATCGTCGCCGCCGAGGTGGTGAGCAGGGCGGCGCCGGCGATCGCGATCCGGCCGGGATAGCGACGGGCATGACGCCAGACCATGCCGAGATCGCCGAGGCGGCGGCGGTCGTCCGCCGGCGGGGTCCCGGTGGGGGCGGGCGGGGTGTCGCGTCGGGCCATGCGCCTGCGCCTAGCAGCGCGGGGCACCCCGCTCAACGCCGCGTATCGTTCGGTAACGATCGATGTGGTAGACGGGGTGGCATGGAGCGTTTGCCGCCGGGCGGACGTTGCCGATAAGTAATTAGGCACTTCGTCCAGACACGCCTATCTTGGGCCAAAGGATACCCGATGCTTTACCACGCCTATGAAATGCAGCGTTCCATGATGGCCGGCGCCAGCGCCATGGCCAATTTTGGTGCGGGTCTGCTGCAGAACCCCGCCAATCCCTTCGCTTATCTGGGTGGCGGCGCGATCGTCGGCTCCGCGCTGGAAGTGTTCGCCCATGCCGCCGCCCCGCGCGGCAAGCCCGCATTCGGGTTCACCCATACCAGCATCGACGGGCGCGACGTGCCGATCCACGAGGAGATCGTGCTGCGCAAGCCGTTCGGCCAGCTCAAGCGGTTCCGTCGCGAGGGGGTGGAGGGTGGCCCCAGGCTGCTGATCGTCGCGCCGATGTCGGGCCATTTCGCCACGCTGCTGCGCGGCACGGTGGAACGGATGCTGCCCTTCGCCGACGTCTACATCACCGACTGGCGCGATGCGAAGCTGGTGCCGATGTCGGCCGGGCGTTTCGATCTGGACGATTACGTCGATTATCTGGTCGAATTCCTGACCGCGATGGGCCGTGACGGCGACCCCCGTTCGCACATGCTGGCGGTGTGCCAGCCCTCCGTCCCCGCCTATGCCACCGCCGCGGTGATGAGCGCGGATGCCCACCCCCATCGCCCGCTGACGCTGACGATGATGGGCGGCCCGGTCGACACGCGCGAGGCGCCGACCGCGGTCAACACGCTGGCGACCAAGCGGCCGCACAGCTGGTTCGAGCAGAACGTGATCGTGACGGTGCCGGGCACCTATCCGGGCAGCGGCCGTCAGGTCTATCCGGGGTTCCTGCAACTCGCCGGCTTCATGTCGATGAACCTCGGCAACCACATGATCAGCCACTGGGGGATGTTCAAGCATCTGGTGCAGGGCGACGGCGAGGGCGCGGACGCGACCAAGGGCTTCTACGACGAATATCGCTCGGTCTGCGACATGACGGCGGAATTCTATCTCCAGACGATCGACGTCGTCTTCCAGACCCATGCCCTACCCAAGGGCGAATATATCCATCGCGGCAAGCGGGTCGATCCCGCCGCCATCACCGATATCGGCCTGCTGGCGATCGAGGGCGAACGCGACGACATTTCCGGGCTGGGCCAGACCAAGGCGGCGCTGACGCTGGCGACGGCACTGCCCGATGACAGGAAACAGTATCTGATGGCCGAAGGCGTCGGCCATTACGGCATCTTCAACGGTTCCAAGTGGCGCGACCGCATCGCGCCGGTGCTGGAACAGTGGATGACGNGATCAGGCGATCGAGCCGACCTTCGCATGGCTCGACGATTCGTCCTGATGGATCGTGCCACCGAACAGCATCTTCACGCGGCCCGACAGCGAGATATCGGTTTCCCACAGTTCCGCCGAGCTGACGTCGAAGCGGAGCAGCGCGAGGTTGGGGTCCGCCTTGCCGCCCGGGAACCATGCCTCGACATTGTTGTCCCACAGCTTGTCGATCTGCGCGCGATCATTGTCCTGCCGCAGGTTGCCGGCGAGGCAGGCGAAGAAATCATGGCCCTTGCCGACGAACTGCACCATCGCCTCGCCACCGCCGGCGGCGCGGTTGTCCTTGCCGGCAAAGACGAACAGCGTGTTGGGCTGATCGTCGTCGAGGCGGACGTACATCGGCTCGCTATGCTGGCCGTTGGTCAGGCCCAGCATGACATAGGGGCTGGCCTTCACCTTCTCGATGAACTTCGCGGCGATTTCCTGCGGGCTGTCGTGGTCGGCCATGTGCTGCTCTCCTTTGATGGGGTTGTCGGGAGAACGAGAGGGGCGGGCGTTGGTTGCGCCTGTGGTCGCGTTGTCGCGGCCAAGCCGATGACATAAGCGGATTCACTGTCGATGCCCCGTCCCGGCGATGGCTCGAACGCGAAAAACCCCGGCCGCTGGCACGACCGGGGTTCGGTAGCTCAGGAAGCAGGCTTCATGAGCCTCGCCTGATGTACTAATTATGGCACGTCGAACATATCAAGACGACCTTACAGCACCTCGAACAGCCCGGCCGCGCCCATGCCGCCGCCGACGCACATCGTGACGACGACGTATTTCGCGCCGCGACGCTTGCCCTCGATCAGCGCGTGGCCGGTCATGCGGGCGCCGGACATGCCATAGGGGTGGCCGATCGAGATCGCGCCGCCGTCGACGTTCAGCAACTCGTCGGGGATGCCCAGCTTGTCGCGGCAATACAGCACCTGCACCGCGAACGCCTCGTTCAGTTCCCACAGGCCGATGTCGTTCATCGTCAGGCCGTTGCGTTCCAGCAGCTTCGGGATCGCGAAGACCGGGCCGATGCCCATCTCGTCCGGCTCGGTGCCCGCCACGGCCATCCCGACATAGCGGCCGAGCGGGGTCAGGCCACGACGGTTCGCCTCGTCCTCGCTCATCAGCACCGAGGCGGAGGCGCCGTCCGACAATTGCGAGGCGTTGCCGGCGGTGATCGTCGCGTCGGGACCGAGCACGGGCTTCAGCGCGGAAAGACCTTCCAGCGTGGTGTCCGCGCGGTTGCCCTCGTCCTTCGACAGGGTGACCTCCCTGTGCGTGACCTCCTTGGTCTCCTTGTCGACGATCGCCATCGTCGCGGTGACGGGGACGATCTCGTCGTCGAAGCGGCCGGCGGTCTGCGCGGCGGCGGTCCGCTGTTGCGAGCGCAGGCTGTATTCGTCCATCTGATCGCGGGTGATGCCATAGCGCTTGGCGACGACTTCGGCAGTTTGGAGCATCGGCATGTAGATGTTCCTGTGCATCGCCAGCAGTTCCGAGTCGGGGGCGATGTTCATCTTGGGCGTCTGGACCAGGCTGATGCTGTCGACGCCGCCGCCGATGGCGATCTCCATGCCGTCGACCACGATCTCCTTCGCGGCGGTGGCGATCGCCATCAGGCCGCTGGCACATTGCCGGTCGAGCGACATGCCCGATACCGTGGTCGGCAGGCCGGCACGGAGCAGCGCGGTGCGCGCGATGTTGCCCGCCTGATGCCCCTGTTGCAGGGCGGCGCCCCACACCACGTCGTCGACCTCGCCGCCATCAAGTCCGGCGCGCTCGACCGCCGCCTTGATGGCGTGCGAGGCGAGCGTGGGGGAAGGCAAGTTGTTGAAGGCGCCGCGATAGGCACGGCCGATCGGCGTGCGGGCGGTGGAGACGATGACGGCGGAACGCATGGACGTATCCTTTCAGATTTGCTCTATTGACGCAGGGGCAGGTGGGATCAGACCACGATCAGCGTGATCCATTCGGCGATCAGGGCGGGGGTGTCCTGCCCCTCGATCTCGGCGGTGAAGGCAACCAGATGGTGGAAATTGCCCGGTTTCCGTTCGTCGAAGGCCAGGGTGACGAAGCGGCCGCGCACGCGCGATCCGCTGCGTACCGGTGACAGGAAGCGCAGCTTGTTGGCGCCGTAGTTCACCGCCATCCGCATCCCCTCCACCACCGGTGCGTCGGCGACGCTGGCGGCAAGGCGGGGCATCAGCGACAGGGTGAGGAAGCCATGCGCGATCGTGCCGCCGAACGGCGTCGCGGCGGCGGCGACCGGATCGACATGGATGAACTGCCGGTCGCCGGTCGCGTCGGCAAAGGCATCGATCATCGCCTGATCGACCGTCACCCAATCGCCGAACGCCTCGGTGCCGACGCGCTGGCGCATGTCCGCGATGCTGATCGTCGCCACCTGATTCCCCTCCGGCCCTATTTCGCGCTAGACGCGTACCGTCCTGTAGCCACGGGGTCATGTCCGCGGCAAGCCCTCGCAAGACCGGAACCTTGAAGATGACGACTGCCGTAACGTCCGAAGCCCGTAAAAGCATGAATAATCTGTACCGGGCCCCCGAACCCGATGTTCTAAAACCGCTGCTGGATCGCGCCGCGACCAGCCCCGATTCGAGAAGCCGGATCATCGGCCACGCATCGGGCCTGCTCGCCGACCTGCGCAGTGCCCAGAGCCGGGGCTGGGTGAACCAGTTCCTGCAGGAATACCGGCTCAATTCATCCGAGGGGATCGCGCTGCTCAGTCTGGCGGAGGCGTTCCTGCGGGTGCCCGATCCGGAGACCGCCGATCTGCTGATCGCGGACAAGCTGGGCGATGCCGACTGGCGCGCGCATACCGGCAAGTCGTCGTCGCGACTGGTCAACTCCGCGACCTGGGGACTGGTGGTCGGCCGCGTACTGGTCGGCGAGGGCGAGGCGGGGCCACTGAAGCGGCTGATGGCGCGGGCGGGCGAACCGTTCGTGCGGCAGGCGGTGGGCGCCGCGATGAAGATGATGGGCGAAATCTTCGTGATGGGGCGCACCATCGACGAAGCGATGCGCCGGATGAAGAAACCGGAAAACAAGGGCTTCACCGCCAGCTTTGACATGTTGGGTGAGGCAGCGCGGACCTTTGCCGATGCCGACCGCTATTTCCGGGCCTATGTCGGGGCGATCGATGCGGTGGGCAACGATCCGGCCGCTGGCCATTCGGTATCGGTGAAGCTGTCGGCGCTGCATCCGCGCTACGAAGTCGCCCGCTGGAACGAATGCGTGCCGGCGCTGACCGGGATGCTGGAGGCACTGGCCGTGCAGGCGGCGGGCAAGGGCATCGCGCTGACCGTCGATGCGGAGGAATCCGAACGGCTGGAAATGAGCCTCGACATCATCGGCGGCGTCGCGGCGCTGCCGTCGCTGAAGGGCTGGGACGGGTTTGGCATGGCGGTACAGGCCTATGGCAAGCGCGCGCGGGCGGTGATCGCCTGGGCGGACGGGCTCGACCGGATCATGAACGTGCGGCTGGTGAAGGGCGCCTACTGGGACAGCGAGATCAAGCGCACGCAGGTCGAGGGGCTGGCCGATTATCCGCTGTTCACGCGCAAGGCGGCGACCGACGTGTCGTATCTGGCCGTGGCGAAGGACATGCTGGCCGCGCGCAACATCCGCCCCGCCTTCGCCAGCCACAACGCCCTGACGGTGGCGACCATCCTGGAATGGGCCGGCAACAGCCGGGATTTCGAGTTCCAGCGCCTGCACGGGATGGGCGACGGCCTGTACGAGCGGCTGGTGCGGGAGAACGGCCATCATTGCCGTATCTATGCGCCGGTCGGCGGACACCGCGACCTGCTGGCCTATCTGGTCCGCCGGCTGCTGGAGAACGGCGCCAATTCCAGCTTCGTCCACCAGTTGGCCGATGCGCGGCTGACCGAGGACGAGATCCTCGCCGATCCGGTCGCGAAGATCGCCGGCGTGGGCGGTTCGCGCCATCCCTCCATCCCGCTGCCGGTCGACCTGTTCGGCGCGGGGCATCGCAATTCGGGCGGGATCGACCTGAGCGATGTCAACATATTGGCGCGGACTGTTGAGGTGGTGAACGATACCGGCCTCGTTCGTCGCGCGGGGGCTGTCGCCAACGCTCCGGCGGATGCGGCGGGGCTGGTCCGGGATGCCGTATCCCGTGCCCATGCCGCGTTCCCCGGCTGGTCCGCCACCACCGTCGACGATCGTGCCGCCTGTCTCGACCGGCTGGCCGACCTGCTGGAGCAGGATCGCGACCGGCTGATGGCGATTTGCGTGCAGGAGGCGTTCAAGACGATTCCCGATGCGATCGGCGAGGTGCGCGAGGCGGCGGATTTCTGCCGTTACTATGCGCAGCAGGCGCGGATGCACCTGCGCGCCATCGAACTGCCGGGGCCGACCGGCGAGCGTAACATGCTGCATCTCGACGGACGCGGGGTGTGGGCGACGATCGCGCCGTGGAACTTCCCGCTTGCGATCTTCCTGGGCCAGACGGTGGCGGCGTTGGTCACGGGGAACACCGTGGTGGCCAAGCCGGCGCCGCAGACCCCGCTGATCGCCCAGGCCGCGGTCGAACTGGCGCACCGCGCCGGGGTGCCGCGCGATGCGCTGGTGCTGGTGACCGGCGGGCCGGACGTCGGCGCGGCGCTGACCGGCGACGTGCGGGTGGCGGGCGTCGCCTTCACCGGATCGACCGCGACCGCGAAACGGATCGCGCGCACGCTGGTGGAGGACGACGACCGGCCGATCGTTCCGCTGATCGCGGAAACGGGTGGAATCAATGCGATGATCGTCGATTCTACCGCACTGCCTGAACAGGTGGTGGCGGATGTGGTCGCCTCGTCCTTCCGTTCGGCAGGGCAGCGCTGTTCCGCGCTCAGGCTGTTGCTGGTGCAGGAGGAGGTGGCCGACACCGTCATCGGGATGCTTGCCGGGGCGATGGACACGCTGCGGATCGGCGATCCGGGCGATCCCGCGACCGATGTCGGCCCGGTGATCGACCGGGCGTCCTACGACAAGCTGATGGCCTATCGGGCCAATCCGAAGGGGCAGACGCTGAAGACTCTGGCGGTGCCGGCGGAGGGGCTGTTCGTGCCGCCGACGCTGATCCGGCTGACGGCGATCGAGGAACTGGACCGCGAATGGTTCGGACCAATCCTGCATGTCGCGACCTGGCCCGCCGGCAAGTTGACGGAGACGATCGCGCGGGTGAACGCCAAGGGATATGGCCTGACGATGGGGCTGCACAGCCGCATCGCCCGCGCCGCCGAGGTCGCGGAGGCGGAAGCGGCGGTCGGCAATCTCTACATCAACCGGTCGATGATCGGCGCGGTGGTGGGATCGCAGCCGTTCGGGGGCGAGGGACTGTCGGGCACCGGCCCCAAGGCGGGCGGGCCGCATTACCTGTATCGCTTCTGTGCGGAACGCGCGGTGTCGGTGGATACGACCAGCGCCGGCGGCAATGCGACCCTGTTGTCACTGGACGAGGGCGGCATCTGAGCGTCCGTCCGGACAAGGGCCGATCGACAAATCGTTACGGCACGGCACCGAATGGCGTCAGGCTCGTTGTGCTGCCCTGACGGCATTCACGGGGAATGCAACGACATGGGAGACCGACGATGAACGCAACGACCCTCAACGGCGACGCACAGGACCTTGGCGGCAACGTGAAGGAGACGATCGGCAAGGTGACCGGTGATCGCTCGTTGCAGAACGAAGGGATCGCGGATCAGCTGGCCGGCAATGCCCGCCAGATCGCCGGTGCGGCCAAGGACGCGTTCAGCAATCCCGGCCCGGTGGTGGAAAAGGCCAAGGGCTTCGCGCAGGCGCGCCCCTATGCCACCGCGGCGCTGGTCGGCGTGGTCGGGCTGGCGGTGCTGAACAGCCTGCGCGGCAAGTAACACCCGGTCTGCGTACCCGATATGCCGGTCGGCGAGCGATCGCCGGCCGGCATTTTCGCGGGTGGTTCAGGCGACGGATGGTTCGGGCGGAGCGGCGGTGACGATCTCACCCGCCTCCACGGCGACCGGCCACGCCGTCAGGCGCTGACCCAGGCAAGGGCCGCCCACGCACAGGCCGTCCCCGATATCGAACAGTGCGCCATGCCAGCTGCAGGCGATATGATCGCCACCCGGCGTCAGATAATCGTCCAGCACCTGCGCCAGCGGGACGCCCGCATGGGGACAGCGATCGACATAACCGAACACCGCGTCGCCACGACGGACGATAAAGCCATGAAACCGGCCGCTGCGCATCTGCAGGACATAATTGCGCGCCTTGCCCGCCATGATCGCGTCCAGCGGGCCGAGGCGGACGCCGGCCGGGGTGGCGAAGACGCGATCGGTCGCGGTCACGGCAGCTGCGCCTTGGCGAAGCCGGTCCATACCCCGTCATAATCCAGCTGCATCGTCGGGGTCTCGGTCGCCCACCGCGTCGGGCGGACGGGGAACCGGGTCTCGAACATGAAGGCCATCGTATCGGCGATCTTCACCGGCGCCAGATCGGCGGCGACCGCCTTGTCATAGCTGGCGCGATCCGGACCATGGCCGTTCATCTGGTTGTGCAGCGACGCGCCGCCGGGGGCGAAGCCGCCCTCCTTGGCATCATAGGCGCCGTGGATCAGACCCATGAACTCGCTCATCACGTTGCGGTGGAACCAGGGCGGGCGGAACGTATCCTCCGCCACCATCCAGCGCGGCGGGAAGATCACGACATCGACATTGGCGGTGCCGGGTGTGTCGCTGGGGCTAGTCAGGACGGTGAAGATCGACGGATCGGGATGATCGAACGACACGGTGTTGATCGTGCAAAAACGTGTAAGATCATAACGATAGGGGGCAAGGTTGCCATGCCATGCCACTACGTCGAACGGACTGTGATCGAGCGTGGTCGCCCATAGCCCGCCCTGATATTTCTGGATCACCTGATGGGGGGCGTCGATATCCTCGAACCAGGCCGCCGGGGTTTCGACATCGCGCGGATTGGCGAGGCCGTTGGCGCCGATCGGGCCGAGATCGGGCAGGCGCAGCAGCGCGCCGTAATTTTCAAGCACATAGCCGCGCGCCCGTCCGTCGGGTAGGGCGACGCGGAACCGCACGCCGCGCGGAATGATCGCCAGATGGAGCGGCGCGATATCGATCCGGCCCTGCTCGGTATCGATCGACAGGCGTCCCTCCTGCGGCACGATCACGATCTCGCCGTCCGCCGAGAAGAACACCCGATCGGTCATGTCCGCATCGGCGGCGTAGAGGTGGATGGCGACACCGGTGCCCGTGCCGACATCGCCGTTGCCACCATAGGTGACGAGGCCGTCGATCCAGTCGGTCGGCGCGTCCGGCCAAGGCAGCGGGTCCCAGCGCAGGCGGTTGGGGCTGGGGGGCGTGTCGGTGAAGGGCGCCGATTTCAGGTGCGCGGCGCCCCGATAGGGGACGAACGCGGGATGGTTGGCGGTGGGGCGCAGCCGGTAGAGCCAGGCGCGACGGTTTTCGGCGCGAGGCGCCGTAAACGCGGTGCCCGACAGTTGTTCGGCATAGAGGCCGAAGGGAACGTGCTGGGGGGAGTTGCGGCCGATCGGCAGCGCGCCGGGAATGGCCTCGGTGGCGTGGTGGTTGGCGAAGCCGGTCTGATAGTCGGGCATGGGGGTGCTCCTTCGTCACGCCGGCGCGTCAGACGCGGCCAGGCCGCGCCTTGTGTTCCGGCCTGGCCGCGCTGGCCGGGTGCGCTTGCGCATGGTCATGCGCGCACCGGTGGATGCCTAGGCATCCACCGTGATGACGCCGCGCCGGATCTGATCCAGCTCGATGCTCTCGTACAGCGCCTGGAAATTGCCGTTGCCGAAGCCCTCGTTCCCCTTGCGCTGGATGATCTCGAAGAAGATCGGGCCGACCATCGTTTCGGTGAAGATCTGCAGCAGCAGCCCTTCCTCGCCGGCCGCGCCGTCGATCAGGATGCGGTTGCGGCGCAGGCGTTCCAGATCCTCGCCATGGCCGGGCACGCGCTTGTCGACGAGTTCGTAATAGGTCTCGATCGTGTCCTGCAACTTCACGCCGCGGGCGCGCAGCTTCTCGACGGTGGTGTAGATGTCGTCGGTGGTGAGGGCGAGGTGCTGGATGCCTTCGCCGTTATAGTCGCGGATGAACTCCTCGATCTGGCTCTTGTCGTCCTGGCTCTCGTTCAGCGGGATGCGGATCGCACGGTCGGGGGCGATCATCGCCTGGCTGAACAGGCCGGTCGCCTTGCCCTTGATGTCGAAGTATTTCTGTTCCTCGAACCCGAAGATCTGGCCGTAAAAGGCCGACCAGGTCCGCATCTGGCCACGGCGCACATTGT
This sequence comes from Sphingomonas sp. CFBP 8760, assembly GCF_014841615.1. GTDB lineage: Bacteria > Pseudomonadota > Alphaproteobacteria > Sphingomonadales > Sphingomonadaceae > Sphingomonas. The sequence continues at coordinate 196,982 of NZ_JACYUG010000002.1, forward strand.
GGGTGAGGTGATCGAGCAGGTCGAGCCCGACATTGTTCTCGGCCTCCGCCGCCTCGGCACCGGGTACCGGCGTCCAGTCGTCGTAGAGCGAGCCGGCCGCGCCGTGGCGATCGACCAGATAGAGGTTCGAGCCGCCGATCCCCTCCAGCACATAACCGCCGCCGAGCGCGCCGCCCGTGGCATCGCCGGGCCTGGCGCCACGGGCGATCGCGGCATCATACGCGGCCTTCGCATCATGGACGCGGAACGCCATGCCGCTGGCGGACGGCCCATGATCGCGCGCGAAATCAGGAGCATGGCCGTCATGCCTGCGATTGAGCAGCAGGTTGATCCGCCCCTGCTTGTACCGCGTGACGGGCAGCACGGGATGAGTCGCGGCGGCGACGAAGCCGAGTTGTTCGAACTGGCGGGCAAGCGCATCGGGATCGGGCGAGGTGAACTCGGCGAACTCGAAGCCGTCGAGCCCCATCGGATTGACGTCCATATGGTCCATAACCGCTCCTGAAGAAGTATCAATCGTTACCGCTTATCTGGGCGTTTGCCGAACCGGTGTCAAATGATACGATGCCGCCAATGGCCCGACGACCGCTGATCCTGGACGACTTCATCCCCTACCGATTGTCGGTGACCTCCAACCTGGTCAGCGACACGATCGCGCGCACCTATGAGGCGTTGTTCGGGCTGACGATCCCGGAATGGCGGCTGGTGGCGGTGATCGCGGAGCGGGACGGGATCACGCAGCAGGCGATCGGCGCGACGACGCGGATGGACAAGGTGACCGTCAGCCGCGCCGCGATCGCGCTGGCCGACCGGGGGTTGCTGGCCCGCGTGGCCAATCCCGACGACCGGCGATCGCATCTGCTGCGGCTGACCGGACCGGGACATAAACTGTATGCGGCGGTCGCGCCGCAGGCGATCGCGCTGGAGCGGCGCATCTTCGCCGGCTTCGCGCCGGCCGAGATCGCTGCCTTCACCGCAATGCTGCGCCGGATCGAGGCAGCGGCGCTGGCGCTTGACGCGACCGGGGATGCGCCATGATAGCGGCACTGGCGATGCGAACGCTACGGGAGAGACGATGATGCAGGCGGAACACGCGCTGACGATCGGCGCGATGCTGGGTGAGGGGCCGATCTGGATCGGCGATGCGCTGTGGTTCGTCGATATCAAGGGCCAGCGCGTGTATCGCCATCACCCGGCGACCGGCGCGCTCGACCAGTGGGACGCGCCGGAGATGGTCGGCTGGATCGTGCCGGCGGGGCTGGGCGGGTTCGTCGTCGGGCTGAAATCGGGGCCGCACCGCTTCGATCCGGATACCGCGACGTTCAGGCGGATGACGACGATCGACGCGCACCTGCCCGCCAACCGGCTGAACGACGCCACGGTCGATTCCACCGGCCGGCTGTGGTTCGGCACGATGGACAATAACGAACTGGCCGTCAGCGGCCGGCTGTACCGCTGGGACGGGACGGCGGCGGTCGACAGCGGCGCCGATGCGGTGACGATCGCCAACGGCCCGGCGATCGATCCGTCGGGGACGCGGCTGTACCATGTCGACACCTCCGGCAAGCGAGTGATCGTGCATCCGCTGGCCACGGACGGGACGCTGGGCGCGGGGGAGGAATTCCTGCGGCTGGGCGAGGACGAAGGCTGGCCCGACGGGGTGATCTGCGATGCGGAGGGCGGCGTGTGGCTCGGCCTGTTCGGCGGCTGGCAGGCGCGACGCTACGCGCCGGACGGTACGCTGACCGATACGATTCACTTCCCCGTCGCCAACGTGACCAAGATCGCGCTGGGCGGCCCCGATGGCCGTACCGCCTGGGCGACGACCGCGCGGCAGGGGCTGGACGCGGCGGCGCTCGCCGCGCAGCCGCTGGCGGGCGACGTGTTCACGTTCCGCGTGGCGATACCCGGCCAGCCGACGGTGGCGATGGGGTAGGATACCGGCAAGATACCCGCCGCCTTGCCGCAACGACGATTCGCTGCGAGCATCGCGAAAACGACGGCGGGAGAGTGAGATGCGGGCGGCGGCAATACTGGCGGCGATGCTGGCGACGGGAGCGGGCGTCGCCGCGTTCGCCGCGGTGCAGCGCGATACGGCCCCGGCCCCAGCCTCGACGCCGAACCCGCGTGCGACGCCGCAGGACGACGGCATCCTCGTCCTCGGCCCGCGACAGGAGGACGATATCGTCGTCACCGGTGCCCGGCCGGTCATCCGTGGCGGGCTGTGGCGGTTTCGCCGGTCGGGCACGATGAACTACGGCGTGACCCCCGGCCGGTTCAGCCAGGCCACCTCGCTGCCGTTCAGCTTCCTGACGTGCCTGCCGGACGGCGAGCTGGAGGCCGCGTTGCGCCGGGCCAGCGGCGAGGGATCGTCGCTGATGAGCGATGCGCGGTGCAACGACCTGAGGCTGACGGTCGGCAAGGGACGCGTCGCGGGCAAGCGGATATGCACCGCCGGACGTGCGGGGCAGCGGGTGGCGACGGACATATCGGGCCGATACGACACCCGGCAACTGGCGATCACGTTCACAGCGGAGGCGTTGCATGACGGTTATGAACGGGGTGGCGGACCGGACTGGAATCCCGAGCGGGCGAAGGGATATCGCTGGCAGGCGGTGGCGGTGCGCGAAGGCGACTGCCCCCAGTCGCCGGTCAGGAACCAGCGCAACGCGGAGGAAGTGGTGCCGCTGCTGTTCACCCCCGGCCTCGACTATCTGGCGTTCGACACCATGGCGAGGGATTGAGGCCCCATGGGCCGATTGCCTTCCTCGCGGCGATTGGCGATGATCGCCCGCAGATAGAACGGGGGAGGCGGGATGCGATCGACGATGGGGGCGGTGCTGGCGTCGATGCTGCTGGCACCGGTGCCGGCCGTGGCGGCGTGCAAGGTATCGAGGATTCTCGAACTGCCGGTGACGATGGCCGGGCGACGGCCGATGGTCACGGCGCAGCTGGGGGGGCGGGACGTGCGCTTCATCCTCGACAGCGGTGCGTTCTACAGTACCATCTCACGCGCCAATGCGGCGGAGTTCGGCCTGAAGGTGTCGGCGATGCCGCCGCAGTTCCGGGTGAAGGGGATCGGCGGCGATTCCACCGTCGGTGCCGCCGTCACGCGCGACTTCACGCTGGGCGGCGTGGCGATCCCGAAGATATCATTCATCGTCGGCGGCAGCGATACCGGCACCGCGGGCCTGCTGGGCCAGAACGTCCTCGGGCTGGCGGATGTCGAATATGACCTGCCGCACGGCGTCGTCCGGCTGATGAAGACGACCGATTGCGGCAAGGCAAACCTTGCCTATTGGGCGGGGGACAAGCCGATGACGATCCTGCCGCTGATCGAGCAGGCGCAGAGCAATTTCAATCCGCATACCATCGCCACCGTGGAGCTGAACGGGCGCAAGATCCGCGCGCTGTTCGATACCGGGGCGCAGACATCGCTGCTGTCGCTGGAGATCGCGAAGCAACTGGGCGTCACGCCGACCTCGCCGGGAGTGGTGGCCGCCGGCATGGGCGGCGGGCTCGGATCGCGACAGGTCCGTTCGTGGTACGCGCCGTTCGAGCGCATCGATCTGGGCGGCGAGGTAATCCCGAAGCCGAAGATCCATATTGCGGAAATCGATCTGGGTCGTGCCGACCTGCTGGTGGGCGTCGATTTCTTCCTGACGCACCGGGTGTTCGTGTCGAACGCCACGAACCGGATGTTCTTCACCTATGAGGGCGGGCCGGTGTTCGGGCTGACGCCCACAGGCGCCCGCGACGTGGCCGGCAAGGCGATCGACCTGACCGACAAGGCGGCGCAACCGACCGATGCCGCCGGGTACAGCCGGCGGGGCGCGGTGCTGCTGTCGAACCGGCGGGTGGCGGAGGCGCTGGCCGATCTGGACAAGGCGGTGGCGATGGCGCCGGACGAGGGCCGTTATTTCCACCAGCGCGCGATGGCGCGACTGGCCGACCGCCAGATGCTGCCCGCGCTGGCCGATCTGGACCGCGCGATCACGCTGTCGCCCACCGATGCCGAGGCGCGGCTGACGCGGGCGAGCCTGCGGATCGCGGGGGGTGACCGGGAGGGGACGAAGGCCGATCTGGCGGCGGCCGATGCCGCGCTGGCGCCGTCCGCCAACGGCCGGCTGGCCCTGGGCGCGATGTACGGCCGGGTCGACATGCCGGCTGCCTCCGCCGAGAATTACGGACAATGGCTGCGTACCCACCGCGACGACGGCAAGCGCGGCGACGCCCTGAACGGCCGGTGCTGGGCGCTGGCGCAGATGGGCCGCGATCTGGACATGGCGCTGGACGATTGCAACGCGGCGCTGAAGCTGTCGCCGGGCAATCCCGCCTATCTGGACAGCCGGGGGCTGGTGCGGCTGCGGCGGGGCGAACTGGCGGCGGCGCTGGCGGATTACGATGCGGCGCTGAAGATCAGGCCGCGCCAGGCCTGGTCGCTGTACGCGCGCGGGATCGCCGCCGCCAAGGCGGGGCGGGCGGACGAGGCGCGGGCCAATCGAGCCGCCGCGCTGGCGATCGATACGCGGATCGGCGAACAGGCGAAGCGGATCGGGCTGGAATGACCGGACGCGGAACCGGGCGCGCGGTCAGACGGTGACGGCGCTGGCCTGTCGCCCCGCCTCGCCGAACACGCGCAGGTAACGGGCGATTTCGGCCGGGTCGCCGGTGGCCTTGGCGGGATTATCCGACAGCTTGACCGCCGGGCGGCCATTGGCACTGGTGACCTTGGCGACGAGCGAGATCGGCTCCAGCCCGGTGGTGCCGTCGGGCGCGCAACCGCGGAAGTCGTTGGTCAGGTTGGTGCCCCAGCCGAAGCTGGTCCGCACCCGTCCGTCGAAATGGCGATAGGTCGCCTCGATGGAGCCGACATCCATCCCGTCCGAGAAGATCAGCAGCTTGCCCGCCGGATCGCGGCCGTGCGCCTGCCACCAGCGGATGATCTCGTCCCCCGCGGCAATCGGTGGCGCGCTGTCCGGGCGGAACCCGGTCCAGTCCGCCACCCAGTCGGGCGCGTCGGCGAGGAAGGCGGCGGTGCCGAACGCATCCGGCAGCGCGATCAGCAGGTTGCCGCCATAATGCCGCCGCCACTCGTCGAGCACGCGGTACGGCGCGGCGCGCAGTTCTGCGTCGTCGTTCGCCAGCGCGGCGATCACCATCGGCAGTTCATGGGCGTTGGTGCCGATCGCCTCCAGGTCGTTGTCCATCGCGAGCAGGACGTTGGAGGTGCCGATGAACCGGTCGCCCAGCCCCTCCTTCACCGCCTCCACGCACCAGCGCTGCCACAGAAAGCCGTGGCGGCGGCGGGTGCCGAAATCGGACAGGACCAGATCGGGCAGCGCGCGCAGCCGCTCCACCTTGTCCCACAGCCGGGCCTTGGCGCGGGCATAGAGGACGTCGAGCGTGAAGCGCCCCATGTCGCGCATCGCCGCGCGCGACCGGAGTTCGTTGACGATGGTGAGCGCGGGGATTTCCCACATCGTCGTGTGCGTCCACGGACCGGCGAACTGCAGTTCGAACTGCCCGTCGACCCGGCGCAGATCATAGTCGGGCAGCTGGAAATCGGCGAGCCAGGCCAGGAAATCCGGCGCGAACATCCGTTCCTGCCCGGCGAAGCTGTTGCCCGCCAGCCAGATCAGCTCCTTCTTGGCGAAGCGCACGGTGCGGGCATGATCCAGCTGGGCGCGCAATTCCCCTTCGTCGATCGTATCGGCGAGCCTTACCGTGCGGCTACGGTTGATGAGGGTGAAGGTCGCCTGCACGTCCGGATAGAGATGCCGGATCATCTGGAGCATCAGCAGCTTGTAGAAATCGGTGTCGAGCAGGCTGCGGACGATCGGATCGAGCCGGAAGCCATGATCCCAGGTGCGGGTCGCGATGTCGGTGACAGCCATGTCGCCCTTTTACCCGGCGTGATCGGCGGCGGAAGAGGGGATATCCGCCCGCCGGGTTGCATCGCCACCCAGCGGGTTCATAGACGATGATGCCATTAACCGTTTGGGAGATAAGGATTTGACGTCGACACCGGTCGCCATCCTCTATCAGGCGCTGCCGCCGCCGATCATCGACGGGCTGCGCAAGGACGCCAAGCCGGGCGGATATTCCGATGGCGGCGCGGATATCGCGGTGGCGTTGCGCGACGCCGGGCGGGCGGTGGTGACTCCGGTGGCGAACCCCGATCCGGCGCGGGCGCTGGACTGGGTATTCCCCGATACCGGCGCGGGCATCGCCGCCGCGCTGGCGGCGGGGGCGGGCATGTTGTGGGCGAACACGGTGCTGTTCGAGGGGCATCCGCTGGAAGACGTGATCGGCCGGGTCGGCATCGTCGGCCAGACGCCGGCCGCGATGCAGCGGTTCGACGACAAGTTCGATACCAACCGGGCATTGACGGCGGCCGGCCTGCCGGTGGCGGCGTCGTTCCTGCTGTCCGCCACCGCGCGGGACGGGGTACGGGGACTGGACGACCTGCCCGGCATGGCGCTGTCGTTTCCGGTGATCGTGAAGCCGGTGCGCGGCCGGGGCAGTCAGGGCGTGACGCTGGTCGACGACCTGTTGGCGCTGCGCACCGCGGCGGCGCGATTGCTGGACGAGGCGACGTTCGGCGACATGCTGATGGTGGAGGAATATCTGGCGGGCGAGGAGACGACCGTCACCGTCATGCCGCTACGATCGCCGCTGCCCTCCGGCGAACGCGGCGATGCCCATTGGGCGTTGCGGCCGGTACGACGGTTCGATCAGCGCAACGGCGTCGCGCCCTATAACGGTGATGTGCCGGTGACCCGCAACAGCGCGGCGATCGGCACGGAACGGCTGGCAGAGGAACCGGTGCGGGCGGTGATCGCCGCGTGCGTCCGCGCCGCCGCGCTGGTCGAGGCGCGGGCGGCGATCCGGATCGACTGTCGCGCCGGCGGGGACGGCAGGTTCAGGCTGTTCGATCTGAACATGAAGCCGAACATGACCGGACCGGGGCGGCCGGGCCGCGACGATCAGGATTGCCTGTCGGCGATCGCCGCGCGGGCGGACGGATGGTCCTATGCCGATCTGCTCTGTGCGATGCTCGATGCCGGGTGGACCGACTGACCCGGTCAGCCATGGGTCAGCCAGTCGCGCAGCAGCGCGGTCACCTCGCCCGGCCGTTCCATCGGGGCGAGGTGCCCGCATGATCGCAGCAGGTGGAAACGGGCGCTGGCGATCCGGGCGCTGAGGGCGCGGGCATCGTCCGGCGTGCAGATACGGTCGCGATCACCGACCGCGACCAGCGCGGGCACACGGATCGCGGCGATCGCGTCGCTGATGTCGGGGCGGGCGAGCAGGGCGCGCTGCTGGCGTTCGAATACGGCGGGGCCGACCCGGTCCGCCATCGCCTGTGCCGGACCGCTGACGATCGCGGACAGGCGGGGATCGGCATGGGGCGCGGTGGCGAGCATCCCCTGACCGCTCACCGTGCGGGGGCGCATGTCCATCGAATCGCGGGTGCCGAACAGGGCGATGCGGGTGATCCGGTCGGGCGCCTGCCGCACCATTTCCATCGCGACGTATCCACCAAGGCTGACGCCCGCGACCGCGAAGCGCGGCGGCGCATCGGCCAGCACGCGCGCGGCCATGCCGTCCAGCGTATCGTCGCGCGACAGGTCGCCGAATTCCGGTTGGGCGAGGCGGGACAGATCGACGATCTGGCGCGCCCATAGCTGCCCGTCGCACCCCATGGCGGGGAGCAGGACGAGGGGGGTGGGGGAACGGTCCATGCGAGGTCTCCGGAAGCGATCAGGGCGAAGGGGGCGGGCGGAAGGCGAAGGGGGCACCGATCAGCACCAGCACGACCCGGGTCAGGTGGTGGACGATGACGAAGGCGGGTTCGAGCGCGAGGCTGAGGGAGACCATGCTCATCTCCGCCAGCCCGCCGGGCGAATAGGCGAGGACGAGCAGCACCGGATCGAGCCCGGTCGCCGCGGCGATCCCGACCGCCCACAGGACGGTGAGGACGAGCAGCAGCACCGTCGATCCGGCGGCGAGCAGCAGAGTGCGGAACAGCGCGCGGATCGTCATACCGACGAAGCGGCAGCCGATCGTCGCGCCCAGCCCGACCTGCGCGGCGGCAAGCGCCCAGGCGGGGATGCGGAAATCGGCGATGCCGGTGGCATGGACGACCGCCGATACCGCGAGCGGCCCGACGAGGTGCCACGCCGGCAGCCGCAGCAACCGCCCGAGCGCGAGGCCGACCACGACGCAGCCGACCGACCAGCCGAGCAGCGCGAGGTTCGCGACATCGCCGTGGACGACGGTCGCGGCGGCGGGCGGTGCCACGGGCGTGGCGACGAGGCGGATCAGGAAGGGCAGGGTGAAGACGACGAGGAAGATGCGCGCGCCGTGGATCAGCCCGATCGTCCGCTCGTCCGCGCCGCGTTCGGACCCCATCACCACCATCTCGGCGATGCCGCCCGGCATCCCGGCGAAATAGGCGGTGACCGGATCGAACTTCGCGACCCGCCGGAAATAGGTGACGCAGACGAACGCGGCGCTGGCGAGGAAGGCGGGCAACAATATCAGCGGCACGATCCAGTCGCGTGCCTGACCGAACAGGTCGGGGCGGAAGCTGCTGCCCAGCACCACCCCGATCACCGCCGCCATCGGTCGCCGCGCCGCCGAGGATGCGGCGACCGGCAGGCCGGCGATGCTGGCCGCCGCGCAGGCCGCCATCGAACCCAGCACCCAGGGCAGGGGGGCACCGATCGACCGGAACAACACGCCACCCGCCGCACCGACACCGAGCGCGGCGAGGAAGCGGAGGATGGCGGCAGGGTCCTTCACGGGCAGGTCAGGCGACGAACGGGAAGGCCAGCGCGATCATCCCGACCAGCGTCATCACCAGACAGACCAGCGTGGCGGGGATCAGCGTGAATCGCTGGTGATCGGCCAGATCGATGCCGACGAGGCTGACGAGCAGATAGGTGGAGGGTACCAGCGGGCTGAGCAGGTGGACCGGCTGGCCCATCAGCGAGGCCCGCGCGATCGCCTCCGGCGCGACGCCGTAATGCGCGCCGGCTTCGGCGAGGATCGGCAGCATTCCGAAGTAGAAGGCGTCGTTGGAGATGAAGAAGGTGAAGGGCAGGCTGAGCGCGGCGGTGATCGGCGCCATGTATGGCCCCATCGCCGGCGGGATCACGCCGACCACCGCCTTGCTCATCGCCTCCACCATGCCGGTGCCGCCGAGGATGCCGGTGAAGATGCCGGCGGCGAAGATCAGCGAGACCACCGCCAGCACGTTGCCGGCATGGGCGGAAATCCGCTCCTTCTGGTCGGCGACGCCGGGATAGTTGACGATCATCGCGATCGCGAAGGCGATCATCATCAGCACCGACAGCGGCAGGATGCCCCATACCAGCAGCGTCAGCAGCGTGACGACGAGGGCGGCGTTGAACCAGATCAGCTTCGGGCGACGCGCCTCGGGATATTGTGACACCGCCATGCCGGTGAATTCGTCGCTGGCGGTGATCCCCGCCTCGCCCATCCGCAGCCGTTCCTTGCGGCCGAAATAGATGGCGAGGCCGATCAGGAAGGCGAGGCCCGCGATCATGCCGGGGATCAGCGGCAGGAACAGCGTGGCGGGATCGAGCTTCAGCGCGCTGGCGGCGCGGGCGGTGGGACCGCCCCACGGCGTCAGGTTCATGATGCCGCTGGTCGTCATCAGCAGGCAGACGAGGTACAGCCGGTTCATGTCGAACCGCTTGTAGAGCGGCAGCAGCGCGGCGATCGTGATGATGTACGTCGTCGACCCGTCGCCATCGAGGCTGACGAGCGCGCACAGCACCACGGTGCCGATCAGGATGCGCATCGGGTCGCCATGGACCAGCCGGATCAGCCGGCCGACCAGCGGATCGAACAGGCCGGTATCGGTCATGGTCGAGAAGAACAGGATCGCGAACAGCAGCATGACGCCGGTGGGGGCGAGGTTCTTGATCCCGTCGATCATCATCGGGCCGAGGCCGGCGGCCTGACCGGCAAAGACGCCGAAGATCGAGGGGATGACGATCAGCGCGACCAGCGGCGTCATCTTCTTCGTCATGATGAGGGTCATGAACGTGGCGACCATCAGGAAGCCGAGCAGGGCGAGATTCATCGCATCGTCCTTACAAAAGGGCGGAAAGGGGAGATCATCAGAAGGTGACGCCGACGCGCGCGCTGAGCGTCTGGCCGCTGTCGTCGCCGGTGAAGGCGCCGGCGCGATTGTCGGTGTTCCACCGGATCGCGTTCACCTGGAACCGGGTGAAGCTGTTGAGGTACCAGTTGACGCCCAGCGTCGCGGCCCAGCCCTCGCCGCCGGTCAGCAGGCTGGTGTAATCCAGATTCTCGTAGCGGGCGGTCAGTTCGATCGCGCCGACGCCGCCGTCGAAGGTGGGCTTCAGCACCTGCGGCTGGCCGAAGCTGCCGAGGCGGGGGTTGTAGGGCGGCAAGTCGCCGGTCAGGAAGAAACCGCCCGACAGGCTCCACGCCTTGCTGACGAAATCGGGACGGCCGGCATCGAGCCGCGCGTTGCGGCGGCCCGCCTCGCCCATCACCCACAGCGGCCCGCGATAGCCGCCGACCTCGATCCCGTAGCCGGTGGTGCCGGTGCCGCCGGTCAGCGTGCCGCTGCCGACGCGGAGCGCACCGTTGAAGCGGCCGCCGATCACGGTGTTGCGGGTCAGCGTGGTCGCGACCGAGGACAGCGATTCGTCGAAGCCCCAGGCGCCGAGGTGGAGCACGCCGGTATCGGTCTTGATCGGGTTCCAGTGCGCGCGCGCCAGCACGGTGCGGCTGTCGCCGACATTCTGCACGCCGTCGATCCGGTCGCCGGTGAGGGTGACCGAGGCGTGGCCGGTCTTCCAGAACAGGCGCGGCATCACGCCGATGCCGTAGAAGCCGCGCTGCGGGATGATCGCGGTGGCGACGGTGGTGCGTTCGAGGAACGGTGTCGAATCCGACCCCGTCGAGCCTTCGAAACTGCGATCGTTGAACAGGTGGCCAGCGCGTACATCCCAGTCGAGACCGGGCCTGATCCGTTCGCGCCAGCCGACGAACGCGGTGACGACATCGACCTCGTTCTCGGAGAAATCGGATTCGAACTGGTAGAAGAAGTGCGTGCCGACCCCGCCTTCGAGGCCGAGGCGGAGCGCGCGCATCCCCGTGGTGGTGATGTTGCGGCCGTCATATTTCGACCCGAAGCTGGAACTGACATCGGTCAGGATGCGGCCACGCGGCTTGAAGGTGTAGACGCCGTCCGCCGAGTGGAAGACGGGCAGGCCCGCGCCCCATTCGGTGGTGAGGCCGGACGGATTGTCGCGCGCGGCGATGGCGCGGCCGACGTCGCGGTCGGCGGGGCCGGGGGGCGCGAGTTGCGGCGCGAAGGGTTCGGTGCGCCGCGACTGGCCGGACTGCGCGACTTGCGTCGCCGGCGTAGCGGGAGCCGGTGCCGCCGTTGCGACCTGTGGCGCAGCGGGATCGACCGCGCGGGCGGGATCGGCCTGCGCGACGGTGGCGGCGCCCTCCAGCCGGTCGAGCCGGGTCTTAAGCGCCGCGATCTCGGCCGCCTGCGCGCGGACCAGCGCGGCCAGATCGGCATCGGTCGGCGTCTGGGCCAGCGCCGGGGTGGCGGCGATCAGCGCCACGATGGCGCAGCCGGTACGGAAGAGGGTCATCGGTGTTGGGCTCCGGTGGCGAGGATCGCGGTCCAGTCGCGCAGGAAACGCTGGCGCTTGACGCGGTCGAGGTTGACGAGAAGCTGCGGGCCGACCCGGATCGGCCGGGTCTGGGCAGACGGCAGGCGGCGGGCGCGCACGTCGGTGCGCACCGGCCACAGGCTGCGCGCGGCGAGCAGCGTCTGCCCTTCGCGCGACAGCAGGAAATCGAGGAACAGCTTGGCCGCGGCGGGATGCGCCGCATCGTGCGCGACGAACGCGATGCGCGAGGTGACGATGGTATAGTCGCGCGGGAAGGCGACACCGATGCGCGGATCGGTACGCGCCCGCTCCAGCGCGTAGGAGCCGATCACGTTATAGGCGATCGCCTGCCGCCCCTCCGCGACCGCGCGCAGCATCGGTCCGGTCGTCAGCGACAGGACGGGTTTCGTCGCCGCGATCGCCTCCAGCAGCGACCGGGTGTCGCGGGTGGTGGCGAAATCCTCCGACAGGTAGAGATAGCCGACATTGGAGCGGGCCGGATCGAACGTCGTCACCCGGCCGGTGAAATACGGGCGCTGCTGCCGGAGCAGCGACTCCAGTGCGGCATGGGTGCGGGGCACGCGGGCGGCCGGCACCAGCCGCTTGTTGTAGACGATGCCGATCGGCTCCGCCGTCACGCCGAAGCCCATGTTCTTCCAGACCGCGGTCGGTGGCAGCGCCGGTTTCTCCGGGCTGGCATAGCCTTGTGCGAAGCCGTCGTTGATGAGCTTCACCTGCAGGTCCATCGCCGACGACCAGACGAGATCGGCGGACGGGCGGCGCGCCCGCGTCTCCGTGACGAAGCGACGATAGATCTCGGTGGAACCGAGATCGGCGTACAGCACGGTGATGCCGGGATAGCGGCGGCGGAAGGCGGCGACGACCGGCATCATCTCCGCCCGGTCGGCATTGGCGTAGATGCGGACCTGCCGTTCCGCCCGGGCGTCGGCGATCAGCTGGTCGTAGGAACGCGGATAGCCGGCGGGCCGCTGCGCCAGCGCGGGCGTGACCGTCACGGCCATCGCCATCATCGCCGTGATCGGCCTGATACGGGAAACGGGGGTCGGCATCGGCATCTCTCCTCGCCCTCCGCGTCTCCGCTCGGATGGGCTTGTCGGCGGGATAGGCGGCCAAGCTGTCAGCAGCCTTTCACGCGGGTCCGGCCCATGCGAAGGTACGGCGATGCGTATCCTGATGATCGAGGACGACGCGGCGCTGGCCCGCGGCATCGCCGCCCTGTTGCGGGCGGGGGGCCATGCGGTCGACCATGTCGCTACGGGTCGCGATGCGCTGGCGGTGGTGGCGGGCGAACCCTATGCGGTGGTGATCCTCGACGTGGGCCTGCCCGATATCGACGGCTTCACCGTGCTGGCGCGGTTGCGCGAGCGCGGCGACCGGGTGCCGGTGCTGATGCTGACCGCGCGCGATGCGCTGGACGACCGGGTGCGCGGGCTGGATCTGGGCGCGGACGATTATCTGCGAAAACCCTTCGAGCCGGAGGAGCTGGAGGCACGGGTGCGGGCGCTGGGCCGGCGACGGGGCGGCGATCCCCTGCCGGTGCTGGGCGTGGGCACGCTGACGATCAACCGGTCGAGCGGCGAGGCCAAGGTGGGCGACCGCACGCTCGACCTGCGGCGGCGCGAGCGGACGGTGCTGGAGGCGCTGGCGACGCGGGCGGGGCGGGTGGTGCCGCGCGAACTGCTGATCGGCGAGGTGTTCGGCTTCGACGAGCCGGTCGGCGGCAACGCGATCGAGGTGCACGTCACGCGGCTGCGCGGCAAGCTGGCCCCCGACGGTCCGGAAATCCGCACGGTGCGCGGGGTCGGGTACATGCTCGATGCCGGGTGACACCCGGACGCCCGCGCTGCGGACGCGGCTGCTGGTGGCGATGGTCGGGCCGCTGCTGCTGGCGGCGGTGGTGATCGGGCTGGTCGGCGCGACGCTGATCGCCGATGTGGTGCGGCGGACCAGCGACCGGGTGCTGGGCGGCGCGCTGGGCGCGATCGCGGAGACGGTGCAGGTGGAGCGCGGCGAGGTGACGCTGGACCTGCCCGCCGCCGCGTTCGGGATGCTGGAGAATGGCGAGCGCGACAATGTCTACTACCGGATCGCGGTGGGGGGCGAGTTGCTGACCGGTTATGCCGATCTGTCCGCGCCCGACCCGGCCACGCTGGCGGTCGACGTGCCCCGCTATCGGTTCGCGCGCTACCGCGATCAGGACATCCGCATCGCCGAGGTGCGCCGCGCGTTGCCCCGGATCGATCGGCCGGTGGTGATCCAGATCGCCGAGACGCTGGACAACCGCCGGGCGCTCAACCGGCGGCTGATGATCGCGCTGCTGATCGGCGAATGCGTGCTGGTCGGTGCGGCGGCGCTGCTGCTGCGGCCCGCTTTGGGGTGGAGCCTCCGCCCGCTCGCCCGGTTGCGCGGCGCGGTGGAGGCGCGCGACGAGCGGGCGCGGCCCGACTTCTCGCCGCTGGAGGCGGGGCCGCTGCCCAGCGAACTGCGCCCGCTGGCACAGGCGTTCGACCGGTTGCTGGCGCAGTTGGACAGTGCGACCGGCGGGGTGCGGCGCTTCACCGCCGATGCCTCGCACCAGATGCGCACGCCGCTGTCGGTGCTGAAAGTGCAGGTGGCGCTGGCGCGGCGCGGATCGGGCGGGGAGCGGGCCGAGGCGCTGGACGAGATCGCGGAGGCGGTGACGCGGCTGGAACGGCTGGTGACGCAACTGCTCGCGCTGGCGCGCGCGGAGGAGGCGGGGGTGTCTGCCCCGCTGGAGGCGGTCGACCTGCGCGAGGTGGCGAGCGCGGTCATCACCCGGCTGTTCGCACAGGCCGTCGAGGCAGGGGTCGAGCTGACGCTGGAGGGCGACGAACGGCCGGTCGTGCCGGGGCATCGCACGCTGATCTTCGAGATCCTGTCCAACCTGATCGACAACGGCATCCGCTATAATCGCCGGGGCGGCACGGTGTCGGTGCGGCTGGCGGCGATAGACACGGCGACGCTGATGATCGTCGCGGACGACGGGCCGGGTATTCCCGCCGGCCACCGCGATGCGGCGTTCGAGCGGTTCGTGCGGCTCGGCGCGGCGGGCAGCCCGGAGGGCAGCGGGCTGGGACTGGCGATCGTCCGCTCCGCCGCCGCGCGGCTGAACGCGACGGTGGAACTGGAGGATGCCGAGCGGGGGACGGTGGTGGTGGTGCGGTTTCCGTCCGCCTGACTACCCCTCCCCCACGGGGGAGGGGCGTCGGTCAGTCGATATCGCCGTGGCCGAAGCCGTGGCCGGTCGTCATCTTGGCGCCGGTGCCGCTGGTGGTGCCGCTGCCGCCATTCTCCCACCAATAGGGCAGGCGGCGACGGGTGCCGGTCGTCACCTCGTTCAGCGTCGCCGCGTCGTACAGGCGGCCGCCCAGCATCACCTGCGCCACTTTGTCGCTGTTGCGGATGTCGACCGTGGGATCGGCGTCCAGCACGACCAGATCGGCCAGCTTGCCCACCTCCAGCGAGCCGACGTCCTTCGCATAGCCGAGCGAGGTGGCGGCCGCGATGGTGCCCGCGCGCAACGCCTCGACCGGGGTAAAGCCGCCGCGCACGAAGCTCCACAATTCCCAATGCGCGCCGAGGCCCGGCTGCTGGCCATGCGCGCCGATCGCGACCGGTACGCCCTTGTCCGCCAGCTTCTTCGCCTCGCGCGCGGTCGTCCCGTCGACATAGTCGCTTTCGGGCGCGATCTCGCGCCGGGCGTTCTGCGCGGCGAGCAGCGCGGGCGGGGCGTGACGGGTGAGGAGCGGATGCCGCCACACATCGCTGTGCGCGCGCCAGTAGGGATCGCCCGCCGGCCCGCCATAGGCCACCACCAGCGTCGGCGTGTATCCGACCGTGGTCTGCGACCACAGGCCCACGACATCGGCGTAGAACCGGTCGAGCGGGACATTGTGTTCGACCGTGGAATTGCCGTCCTGCACCAGGCTCATGTCCAGCGTGAACAGCGAGCCGCCCTCCGGCACCACCTCCATGTTCTCGGCCTGCGCGGCGGCGACGACCATCTGGCGCTGTTCGCGGCGCGGCTGGTTGTAGTTCTTGACGCTGTGCGCGCCCTGCGCCTTCAGCCGGCGGATGATGGCCAGCGCGTCCTCGTACTTGTCGATCTGCGCGTAAACGTCGGGCGCCTTGGCGCCATAGACGATCTCGCCGGTCGAGAAGGTACGGGGGGCCAGCACCATCCCGGCCTGCTGCATCTCCGCCGCCGGGAAGATTTCGGCCGATCGCGACGAGGGGTCGTGGAGGGTGGTGGTGCCGAAGGCGAGGTTCGCCATCGCCGACCAGTTCTGTTGCGGCACCAGTTCGTCGTCGCCCTGCGGCCCATGGGCATGGGCATCGACCAGACCGGGGATGATCGTCTTGCCGGTGACGTCGATCGTCTTCGTGCCGGCCGGGATCGTCACCGTGCCGCGCGGTCCGATCGCGACGATGCGGTCGCCCCGGATCAGGATGGTGGCGTCGTCGAGGATGCCGCCGTCCGCCCGCGCCATGGTGACGACGCGTGCGCCGGTGAGCGCGACGGTGCCGGTCGGCTTGGCCGCGGCGATATCCATCGACAGGGAAATGCCGGTGCGGGGTGCCGCGAACTTCGGCGCGTCCTCGCCCGCCGGGGCGGTGCGGAACAGCGCGGCGGTATCGGTGGTGTAGAAGGTCGGCCCGGCGCTCCAGTGGATGCGGCGGCCGTCGTTCGACCAATTGATGAAGTCAGCCCCGTCGCCGCTGACACGGGTGACGGGCAGGGGGCCACCCTTCGCATCCGTCTCCACCGCCTGCCGGCCGGGCAGCAGCGGCATCACGAACGCCTCGTAATTCTGGCGGAACGCGATGTAATCCCCGGCGGGGGAGATCTGGTAGTCGTTGACCAGTTCGCCGGAGGCATGGACGCGGCGGTCCTGCCCGGTCAGGTCGGTGCTGACCAGCTGGCGCTTGCCCTTGTCGTTCGCCATCAGGAACACGCGGTCGTTACCCGCGCCGAACTGGGGCGAGGCGACGTCGCGGGCGATCTGCACCGGCGCGCCGCCGGTCGCCGCGACGCGATAGGCGCCGGTGCCGGGATTGCCGCGCGGTGCGGTCAACCCGCCGCCCTCGCCCTGTTCGAACACGATCGTCCTGCCATCGGGGGAGAAGCGCGGGCGGCGATAGGTGCCGGCCACCGTCGTCACCGTGCGGGGCGATCCGCCGCCGGCGGCGACGGTGCGGACCTGGCCCAGCCCGGCATCGGTCCAGCCGACGAACGCGATCTGGCGGCCGTCACGCGACCAGCTGGGATAGAGTTCCAGCTCGTCCGACCCACGGGTCAGGCGGGTGGCGGTGCCGCCGGTCGCCGACTTGGTCCACAGCTTGCCCAGCGTCTCGAACACGATGGTACGGCCATCGGGCGATACGCTGGCCCAGCGCGGCATCTTCGTGGCGAAGCGATCGGGGGCGACCGCGACCTGCGGATGGACCGCGTCGACGATCACGCGGGTGTCGTCGATCCGGAACGGGATCACCGCCGCGCCCGATCCGTCCGGGGATACCCGGCGCAGCTTGCCGCCCGCCCAGAACACGATGGCGCCGTCACCCGGCGTCCACGCCAGATTGGGGTACACGCCGGTAACCGCCCATGTCTCCTGCACGTCGCGGTCGAGCGGGCCGTAGACGACGCGTTCGACCCCGGTGGCGAGGTCCTTCACCCACAGCTTGCTGACATTGTCCTCGCGCCGGACGAAGGCGATCCGTTTCCCGTCGCGCGACGGCGTCGGCCGCACCGATCCGCCCACGCCCGACACCGCGGTCGTCACCTCGCCGGTATCGATGTCGTAGCGTTCGATGTCGAACAAATCGGTGCGCGAGTTCTGCGCATATTCGAAGATCGGCCCCGGCGACACGTTGCGGGTGTAGAAGATGCTCTTGCCGTCGGCGGCGTAGATCGGTTCGCCCAGTTCCTTCTGCAGCACCTCGCTGGCGCGCTTGACCAGCTGGACGCCGCCGCCGCCGGAGACGTGGTAGAGCCAGATTTCGCCGGTGCCGAGCGAACGGCCGGTGGTGAAATGCTTCTTGGCGGCGATGAAGCGGCCGTCCGGGCTCCAGGTCGGCTGGTTGAGGAGGCGGAAATCCTCCTTCGTCACCTGCCGCTTGTCGGAGCCGTCGACGTTCATCACCCAGATATTGTCGCCGCCGCCGCGATCCGAGGTGAAGGCGATGCGCCGCCCGTCGGGCGAGAAGCGCGGCTGATGTTCGAAGGCGAGGCCGTCGGCGATCCGGGTCGGCGTGCCGCCACCGATCGGCATAGTGTAGATGTCGCCGAGCAGGTCGAACGCGATCGTGCGGCCATCGGGCGATACGTCGACGTTCATCCAGCTGCCTTCGTCCACCCGGATCGGCACCTCGCGCGTGCGCAGGCCCGTGGGACGGTTGACGTCCCAGGCGGCCGGTTTCTTCGTGGCAGCGGCCGGCGCGACGGGGGTGGCCGTGGCGGCGGGCGCCGGCGGGGGCAGCGCACCGGCGGGGTCGGGTACGGGCGCGGTCGCCTGATCCTCGGGCGCCTGCGTCCGCTGCACGGGCTTGTCGGCGGGCGGTGGCGCGGTCTGCGCCAGAAGCTGGCCGGCGGCGAGGCAAAGGCCGATGGCGGTCAGTGCGTGGTGCTTCACGGTGCGGTATATCCCCTGTTTGCCGAAGGTTTACCCGATCCGCCGCCGCCGTCACGCGCGAAATGCGCTTACCCGTCGCCCGTCAATAACTGACCGGATAATCCTTGCGGAAATCCATGCCGGCATAGGCGCGCCGCATCGTCCAGGGCTGGCCCGGCTGCGACCAGTAGGGATGGCTGGCCGGCAGCCCCAGCGCCACCAGCCCTTCCGATGCGATGTACATGCTGCCGGCGTTCGAATACCAGTCGCCCAGTGCCGGCTGGTGGCCGGTGAAGCCGATCTGCATGAAGCCGCGATCGTCGAAATTGCGCAAGCCACCGGCGGTGCCGAACACCTGTCGCGCTGCCGCCGCCGTCGCGGCGCGCACCTGTGCGGGCGGCAGCGTATCGGGCAGCCAGCCGCGCCACGCCAGCACGCCCAGCACTTGATGCGCGGCGATCCGATAGGTCAGCGACCGGCCGATCGCGGCATAGGCGCCGTCCGGCCCGATCATCCGTTCCAGATGCTCGCCGAACCGCTGCATCCGCTTCAGCGCGCGGGCCTGCTCCTCGGCCGGTTTCAGGTTGTTGAAGTTCGTCTTTCCCTTCGCGATCGTCTCCATGATCTGCACCATCATCGGGTGGATGACGTAGCTGTTGTAGTAATCGAAGTGGAAGCTGGCGCCGTCGCCGTACCAGCCGTCGCCCAGATACCAGTCGCCGGCGAACAGTTTGATCGTCAGGTCGACCCGCATCGGGTCCCAGTCCTCGCCGATCGAGAACAGGAACGCCTCGTTCATGCAGGCGAACAGCAGCCAGTTCTGATAGGGGGGCGAGACGCGGCGGAGGCCCTTGATGACCTCGACGATGCGGCGCTTGGTGGCGGGATCGAGCGGCGTCCACAACGCCGCCGGCGCGCGCAGCAACGCGCTGGTGAAATAGGCGCTGTCGACCAGCGCCTGGCCATGGCCCTCCCAGCCCAGCCGGTCGGGGCTTTTGGGATCGACCGAGTGGATGAAGCTCTGCACCGCCTGTTCGCGCAGGGTGCGGCGGACGCGACCTTCGGCGTCATCGGTGTCGGGCAGCGCGAGCCAGGGCGCGATGCCGTCGATCAGCCGCGCGAACGCCTCCATATACGACACCTTGGGGTCGCGGCCGTCCCAGTTGGGGCTGAGTTCGGGCGTCCATTCACGCTGCAACCGCCCGCGCGCCATCCGTGACAGGATCGGTGTCGCCATCCGCTCGGCGAGCGCCGCCATATAGGCGCGGTCCTCGGCCCCGCTCGACAGGGTCGCGGCGGGCTGCACCTGCCCGGCGCCGGCCTGCGTCGCCGCCGCCGCCGGCATCGCCGCCATGCCCGCCCCGCCGGCCAGTCCGGCCAGAAAGCTGCGTCGTTCCATCATCCACTCCCCGTATCGCCTTTGGGTTCAGCATGGCGCGGGGAACTTATAATACAAGATTATTCGATGGAAACCCGATCACTGGTCGATGCGGGTCAGGCCGGTGGCATAGATGCGCGCACGGGCGGCATAGCCATCGGCGGCGGCGCGCAGGCGGGCAATGGCGTCGGGCGACAGGGTGCGGACGGCGCGGGCGGGGGCGCCGACGATCAGGCTGCCGGGGGCGAAGACCTTCCCCTCCGTCACCAGCGCGCCCGCCCCGATCAGGCAATCGTCGCCGATCACCGCGTCGTTCAGCACCGTCGCGCCCATGCCGACCAGCACGTTGTCGCCGATCGTGCAGCCGTGCAGGATCGCGCGGTGGCCGACCGTGCAGCCCGTGCCGATCGTCAGCGGACTGTCAGGATCGGAATGCAGCACCGCGCCTTCCTGGATATTGGTGCGATCGCCGATCAGGATCGTGGTGTTGTCCGCCCGGATCGCCGCGCCGAACCAGATGCTGGTATCCGCGCCGAGGCGGACGTCGCCGATCACGTCGGCGGACGGTGCGATCCAGGCCGATCCGTCGTCGGGGAGCGAAGGGCGGCGGCCATCGATGTCGTAAAGCGGCATCAGGCGGCCGCCCGATGCATGGCGGTATCGGTCGCCTTGCGTTCCGCGCGGAAGCGGTGGAGCAGCGGTTCGGTATAGCCGTTCGGCTGGTCCAGCCCCTCGAACACCAGCGCGCGGGCGGCGCGGAAGGCGATGCTGCCTGCCTCGTTCCCCGCCATCGGGCGATAGGCGGGATCGCCCGCATTCTGGGCGTCGACCTTCGCCGCCATCCGGCGCAGCGCATCGTCGACCTGCGCCGGGGTGGCGATGCCGTGGAGCAGCCAGTTCGCCATATGCTGCGACGAGATGCGCAACGTGGCGCGATCCTCCATCAGGCCGATATCGTGGATGTCGGGCACCTTCGAACAGCCGATGCCCTGATCGATCCAGCGAACGACATAACCGAGGATGCCCTGCGCGTTGTTGTCGAGTTCCTCGCGCACCTCGTCGGGCGAAGGCGGGGTGGCGGCGACGGGGATCGTCAGCAGCCGGTCCAGCGACGCGACCGGTTCGCCGGCACGCGCGGACTGGCGCGCGGCGACGTCGATGGCGTGGTAATGCGTCGCATGCAGCGTCGCGGCGGTCGGGGAGGGGACCCAGGCGGTGGTCGCCCCGGATGCCGGATGCGCGCCCTTCTGCGCCAGCATGTCCGCCATCCGGTCCGGCGCCGCCCACATCCCCTTGCCGATCTGCGCCCGGCCGGCGAGGCCGCAGGCGAGGCCGATCTGCACGTTGCGATCCTCATAGGCGGCGATCCAGTCCGCCGTCTTCATCGCGCCCTTGCGGATCATCGGGCCGGCCCGCATCGCGCTGTGCATCTCGTCGCCCGTCCGGTCGAGGAACCCGGTGTTGACGAACACAATCCGGTGACGGACCGCCTGGATGCAGGCGGCCAGATTGGCGGAGGTGCGGCGTTCCTCGTCCATCACCCCGATCTTGATCGTGTGGCGGGGCAGCGCCAGCAGGTCCTCGACCGCATCGAACAACCGATCCGTGAAGGCCGCCTCGGCGGGCCCGTGCATCTTGGGTTTGACGATGTAGATCGATCCGGCGCGGCTGTTGGCGCGGGGGCCCTTGACGTCGTGGAGCGCAATCAGGCTGGTGACGATGGCGTCGACGATCCCCTCCGGTGCTTCCGCGCCATCGGGCAGGCGGATCGCCGGGGTGGTCATCAGATGGCCGACGTTGCGCACGAACATCACGCTGCGGCCGGGCAGGGTGAACCCGGTGCCGTCGGGCGCGGTATAGGCGCGGTCCGCGGCGAGCCGACGGGTGACGGCATGGCCGTCCTTCGCGAAGCACGCCTCCAGCGTGCCCGCCATCAGGCCCAGCCAGTTGGCATAGGCGGCGACCTTGTCCGCCGCATCGACCGCCGCGATCGAATCCTCCAGATCGGCGATCGCGGTCAGCGCGGATTCGAGGATCACGTCCGCCAGCCCGGCGGGGTCGGTGCGGCCGACCGGGTGGGTGCGGTCGACGACCAGTTCGATATGCAGGCCGTGGTGGCGGAACAGCCAGTTGTCGCCGGCCCGCCCGGCCAGTTGCGCCGGATCCGCCAACAGGGGCGCATCACCCGTCCAGTCGCGCCACGATCCCGCCGCCAGCGGCACGGCGCGGTCGAGGAAGGATTTCGCCCATTCGATCACCGCGGCGCCCCGGACCGGATCATAGTCCGGGCCGGCCGCGACGCCGGGAATCGCATCTGTCCCGTAGAGCGCGTCGTACAGGCTGCCCCAGCGCGCATTGGCGGCGTTGAGCAGGAACCGCGCATTCAGGATCGGCACGACGAGTTGCGGACCCGCCAGCGTCGCCACCTCCGCATCGACATTGGCGGGATCGACCGTGAAGGCGGCGGGCTCATCGACCAGATAACCGATGTCGCGCAGGAATGCCTGATAGGCGGGCTGGTCGATCGGCTGGCCGGCGCGGCGGTCATGCCAACCATCGAGCCGGGTTTGCAGATCGTCGCGCAGGCGCAGCAATTCGGCGTTTTCCGGCGCGAACCGCGCCAGGATCGCGGCCATGCCGGACCAGAAACGGGCGGGGTCGATCCCGGTACCCGGCAGCGCGCGTTCCTCGACGAAGCGGACCAGGGGTTCCGCCATGCGCAATCTCGCGCGATCGACCATCGGCATATCGTCCACTCCTGTCACGTCTGATCGATCGCGCACGTTGGCGCGAACGATGATGGGTCCGGGGAGGAACGTCGCCACCTTGCCCCGGATCGATGGGCCGGGGCAAGGGGATTTTCAGGCGATCCGGGGCAGTTTCGCCAGATGCTTCTCCAGCGTGATCGGATAGTCGCGGACGCGGACGCCGGTCGCGTTGTAGATCGCATTGGCGATCGCGCCGCCGACACCGCACAACCCCAGCTCGCCGACGCCCTTCGCCTTCATCGGCGAGGTGGTGGGGTCGACCTCGTCGAGGAAGATCACCTCCTGATGCGGGATATCGGCATGGACCGGTACCTCATAGCCGGCGAGATCGTGGTTGACGAAGAAGCCGAACCGCTTGTCGACCGCCAGTTCCTCCATCAGCGCGGCACCGACGCCCATCGTCATCGCGCCGATCACCTGACTGCGTGCCGCCTTCGGGTTGAGGATGCGGCCGGCGGCACATACCGCCAGCATCCGGCGGATGCGGACCGTGCCGGTCCAGGCATCCACCCCCACCTCGACGAAATGACCGGCGAAGGTGGATTGCTGCATCTTTTTGGCGAGATCGCCGAACTCGATGCCGTCCTCCGCCGACAGCCCGGCATCGCCCGCCGCCTCGGCCAGCGAGACGCTGCGATTGCCGGCCCGGACCTTGCCGTCCGCGAATTCGACGTCGGTCGAATTGAAGCCCAGCCGTTGCGCCACCGTCTCGCGCAGCTTCATGCAAGCGGCATAGACGCCCGCGGTCGAACTGTTGCCGCCCCATTGTCCGCCCGATCCCGCCGATACCGGAAACGAACTGTCGCCGAGCAGCACCACGACCTTGTCGATCGGCACGCCCATCACCTCCGCCGCGGTCTGGGCAACGATCGTGTAGGTGCCGGTGCCGATATCGGTCATGTCGGTGGCGACGGTGACGATGCCCTTGCGATCGATACCCACCCGCGCGGCCGACTTCATGTTCATGTTGTTGCGGAACCCGGCGGCGACGCCCATGCCGACCAGCCAGCGCCCGTCACGGACCTGGGCGGGCTTGGTATTGCGCTTGTCCCAGCCGAACCGGTCCGCACCCTGGCGCAGGCAGGCGATCAGGTTGCGCTGCGAGAATTTACGCTCCGGCTTGGCGGGATCGACCTGCGTGTCGTTGCGGATGCGGAACTCCACCGGGTCCATGCCCAACTTTTCCGCCATCTCGTCCATCGCGATTTCGAGCGCCATCAGGCCCGGGGCCTCGCCCGGCGCGCGCATCGCATTGCCCTCCGGCAGGTCGAGCACGGCGAGGCGCATCGCCGTCATCCGGTTCGCGCCGGCATAGAGCAGCTTGGTCTGCGACACCGCCGTCTCGGGACCGCCGCCGGGCAGGTCGCCCGAACCGCTTTCGTGCCCGATCGCGGTGATCGTGCCGTCCTTGGTGCAGCCGATACGGATGCGCTGCACCGTCGCGGGGCGATGCGTGGTGTTGTTCGCCATCATCGGCCGGGTCAGCGCGACCTTGACCGGGCGGCCCGCCGCCTTCGCGCCCAGCGCCGCCATGATCGCGTCGGCGCGGACGAACAGCTTTCCGCCGAACCCGCCCCCGATATAGGGCGAGATCAGGCGGACATTCTCATTGGGAATGCCCAATGTCAGCGCGACATCGCCCTTGCCCCAGGCGATCATCTGGTTGGAGGTCCACAGCGTCAGCTTGTCGCCCTCCCATGCCGCGATGCTGGCATGGGGTTCCATCATCGCATGGGTCTGGTCGGGCGTGGTGTAGCGCGCGTCGAGCGTGACCGGGGCCGCGGCGAACGCCTTGTCGAAATCGCCGACCCGTTCGATCGGCGGCGCGCTGCTGCCCTCGCCGCTGCTGTCGCCCTTGAGCGGTGCGGCGGTCAGCGCGGCATCGAGATCGAACCGGCCCTTGCCCCGCGCATAGTCGACACGGACGAGCGCGGCGGCGGCGCGCGCCTGTTCGAACGTCTCGGCGACGACGACCGCGATCGCCTGATGATAATGGTCGATCTGGGGGCCGCCGAGCAATTTTGCGGTGTTCATCTTGCCCTTGGCCAGCGGGCCGGCATTGTCGGCGGTGACGATCGCGATCACGCCGGGGGCTGCTTTCGCATCGCTCAGGTCGATCGACGCGATCCGCCCCTTGGCGATCCCGGCCCCGACGACATAGCCATAGGCCTGATTGGCGACCACGTCGTGCCGCTCATAGGCATAGGGAGCGGTTCCGGTGGTCTTGCGCGGACCGTCGATCCGGTCGGTGGGCTTGCCGACGACCTTCAGCTGATCGATCGGGTTGGTCCCGGCGGGCGTGTCGAACTTCATGCGGATGCCTTCCCGGTCCGTGCTTCGGCCATCACCGCGGCGAGCGTCCGCTCGACCAGTGGGACCTTGAATGCGTTGTCGGCGGTGGGCTTCGCGCCCGCCAGCAGCCGGCCGGCGACGGCGCGCGAGCCTTGCGGCATCGCCGGTTCCGCCGCCTCCACCCGCCATGGCTTGTGCGCGACGCCGCCGACCGCGACGCGGCCGGTGCCGTCACGCTGGATCACGGCCGCGACCGAGACGAGCGCGAAGGCGTAGGAGGCGCGGTCACGGACCTTGTGATAGAAATGCTGGCCGCCGATCGGCTTGGGCAGGGTGACGGCGGTGATCAGTTCGCCGGGCGCCAGCGCGGTTTCGATGTGCGGCGTGGTGCCGGGCAGGCGGTGGAAATCGGCGATCGGGATCGTCCGGGCCTGGCCCGCCGGGTTCACCGTCTCCACCTTCGCGTCCAGTACCCGCATCGCGACCGCCATATCGCCCGGATAGGTCGCGATGCACGCATCGCTGCCGCCGATCACCGCGAGCTGGCGGCTGTACCCGCCAATCGCCGCGCAGCCGGACCCCGGCTTGCGCTTGTTGCACGCCATGTTGGTGTCGTAGAAATACGGGCAGCGGGTACGCTGGAGCAGGTTGCCCGCCGTCGTCGCCTTGTTGCGCAACTGCCCCGACGCCCCTGCGACGATGGCGCGGCTCAGCACGCCATAATCGCGGCGGACGCGCTGATCGGCGGCAAGGTCGGTGTTGCTGACCAGCGCCCCGATGCGCAGCCCGCCATCGGCGGTCGGTGCGATGGTGTCGAGGCCGAGCCCGTTCACGTCGACCAGATGGGCCGGTGCCTCGATCTCCAGTTTCATCAGGTCGAGCAGGTTGGTGCCGCCGGCGATGAACTTCAAGTTCGGCCGGGCGGCGGCAGAGGCCGCTGCCGCGGGGGAGGTGGCGCGTTCGTAGGTGAAGGGCTTCATGCGCGGGCTCCCGCCACATCGGTCATCGCATCGACGATATTGGAATAGGCGCCGCACCGGCAGATGTTGCCGCTCATCCGCTCGCGCATCTCGTCCCCGGTCGCCTGTGGCCGGGCCGTCAGGTCGGGGGTGACGTGGCTGGGGACGCCGGCCTTGATCTCGTTCAGCGTCGCCACGGCGGAACAGATCTGGCCGGGGGTGCAATAGCCGCACTGATAGCCGTCATGCTTCACGAAGGCGGCCTGCATCGGGTGCAGCTTGTCGGGCGTGCCCAGCCCCTCGATCGTGGTGATCGCATCGCCTTCATGCATCACCGCGAGGCTGAGGCAGGAATTGATCCGCTTGCCATCGACCAGCACGGTGCAGGCGCCGCACTGGCCATGGTCGCACCCCTTCTTGGTGCCGGTGAGGTGGAGATGCTCACGCAGCGCATCGAGCAGCGTGGTCCGGGTGTCGACCTCCAGCGTGCGACGGGCGCCGTTGACCCGAAGATCGACCTTCATCATCGTCGGTGCGGGCTGGGAAGGGGGCGTCTGCGCCTGGGCGGGAAGGGCGGTCAGCGCCGCCGACGCCGCCCCGCCCACCAGAATACCGCGCCGGCTGATCGCCGCTTCGCCGGAATCGTCCGTCATCATTCTTTCCTCGCCGGCCGTCACCCCCGGTCGCGGGGGCGTGGGCGCGTTCGCCTGTGTCATGGAGATGCCGACGGTATCGTCGTCGGTTATCCGATCGACACGCTCAACGCATGGCGGGGCGGGGGTGGTTCCTGATGCAAGTTATTCTCACCGGGATCGGCGCCTAAAGGTGATGTTCCCGACGCAGACGGCGCAGCAGCGCGGGGGCGGGGCGGGTCAGCAATTGCCGCAGCGGACGCAGGATCATCATCGCGTCGAGCGACAGCGCCAGCACCACGATCACCGCACCCAGCGAGGCGCCACCGATCACGCGGACCCATCGCTCCCCGGTCAGCGGCGTGCCGCAGCGGAACAGCGCCAGTGCGAGGATCGCGGCGGCGGCAAGACGCAACACGCGAACCTGACGGGGATTGGGCACCCCCGCCTCCCGCCGGAAGCGGAACGAGGCAGCGGCCAGCAGCAGCCAGGCGATCGCGGCGAGCAGCGCGGTTTCAAGCATCGACCAATACCTTCGAACGGCGGGAAACGGGGAGACGCGGCGGGCGACCGGCACGGCGCGCGGCGATGCCCAGCAGCAACGCGATCGCCAGCATCGCGATGTCGAAGCCGGCGAACGTCCAGTCGCCCGCCGCCAGCGACCACGGCAATCCCCGCGCCGTCGTCAGCAGGTTGACCACGGGGACGGCGGCGAAGGCGAGCGCGCCGATCGCGAACCCCTCGGCCCAGGCGCGGCGGGCGGGACGCAGCAGTTGCAGCAGCGCGACCCCGCCCCATGTCCAGAACATCGCCTGCACTTCCAGATCGGCGCGCCCGGCCAGATCGGCGGGGATCAGCCGGTTCGCGAGGAAGAACGCCGCCATGCCGATCGGCAGCCCGGCGACGACCGCGATATTGAGCCGCTCGACCAGTCGCAGGCCGAAGAACGGCGCGACGCCGGGGCGACGGCGGGCGGTGGTCCACAGCAGCAGGCCGGTGCCGACCATCGCCGCGCCGGTCGCGCCCAGCAGGAACAATGTCCAGCGCAGCGCCGGCCCCGCGAACTGCGCGATGTGCAAACCGAGCATCACGCCGGTGGTGGCGAGGGCCGGCCCCGGATCGGGCGACTGCGTAATCACCTGTCCGGTCGCGCCGGCATAGGTGACCGAGGCTCCCCGCGCATCAAGCGAGGCGCTGGGGTGGCGGGCGACGGTGACGGTCGCGGCCCGGTCACCGGGATGGCGGATGACGACGCGGGTGGCGTCGGCGCCCCAGCGCCGTTCGGCGGCGGCGACCAGCGGGCCGACCGGCACCAGCGGTGCGGGCGTACCGCTCGCCTCCGCGTCGGCGGGCAGGCCATAGGCGGCCTGCGCGAAGTCGAGCGGCTTGGCATAGTTCGCGGCGATCGGCCACGGCATGTACATCACCACCAGCGTGATGAGCCCGGTATAGGTGACGACCGCATGATAGGGCAGCGCCAGCACCGCCGATACGTTGTGCGCGTCGAGCCAGCTGCGCTGCCCCTTGTTCCAGCGTAGCGTGAAGAAATCGGCGAAGATGCGCTTGTGCGTGACCACGCCCGAAATGATCGCGCCGAGCATGAACAGTCCGCACAGCCCCGCCAGCCAGCGCCCCCAGGGATAGGGCAGCTGAAGCTGGAAATGGAACCGGTAGAAATGCTCGCCCCCGCGCGTGTCGCGGGCGGCGATCGGATCGCCGGTCCGGGGGTCGAGTTGCAGTTCGCCGCGCGGGCGGGGCGGGGCCTTGGGATTGGGCTGTTCGAACACGCGGGTGATGCCGGTGCGCGCGTCGGGCAGATAGATGTACCATTGCACGTCGTCCGCGCCGACCGTCTGCAGATGCGCGACGGCGGCGGTGGCGGCCTGTGCGGTGGTGACGCTGCGCACGGGCAGTTCGGGCTGCATCCAGCGGGTGATCTCCGGCCGGAAATAGCTGGCGGTGCCGGTCAGGAACATCGCGAACAGGATCCAGCCGGCCAGCAGCCCCAGCCAGCCGTGGATCCAGGCCATGTTCTGGCGCAGCGATCCGGTCACGGCCGCACGCCCAGCAGCCAGAGCAGCCCGCCACCGGTCAGCGCGATCCCCCACACCGCCGCCAGCACGCGCGCCAACCGGCCTTCGTGGAAGCACCACAGCCCGATCACCGCGTAGAACAGGAACGACAGCGTCATGCCCCATGCGGTGGCCTCCGCCCGGTCGCCCGGCAGCAACCGGGCGATCAGCGTCGCCAGCACCGCCGCGGCGGCATAGCCCCCCACCAGCGCGGTGACGCAGCGTGCCGCCATCGCCCCGCCGCGCCACGGCAGGCGGGCGGTTCGGGGGGCGGGCTGCGGTCGCTGCCGGTCGATAAACATTACGTTATGAGCCTCTTGCCCGGATGACGATCTCCCTTTAGCGGCTGTTGCGACTGACTAGCAATATCGAATCTCGGGGTTGACGACATGTGTACAGGATGGGCAGCGATGCTGTGGGGGACGATGCTGGCCGGCATCGCGGCGCCGGCCATGGCGGAACCCGTCGCCGACCGGATCGTGACGGCCGACGACGAGGCGCAGCGCGGCGACGAGATCGTCGTCAACGGCGAACGGGTGAAGCGCACCGCCGAGACGGGCAGCAAGACCGCCACCCCGCTGATTGCGCTGCCGCAATCGGTGACGGTGATCGACGAGACGGAGCTGCTGCGCCGCAACGCGCTGTCGATCAACCAGGCGCTGGGCTATGTCGCCGGGGTTTCCCCCAACCAGCGCGGCAACGTGGCGACGCGGTACGACCAGCTGTACATCCGCGGCTTCACCCCCGGTGTCTACATGGACGGGATGCGGTTGCTGGGCGGCCCCTATTCCAGCCCGCAGATCGATTTCCATCTCGTCGAGCGGGTCGACGTCATCAAGGGGCCGGCATCGGTCCTCTACGGCAATTCGACCCCGGGTGGCCTCGTCAATCTGGTCAGCAAGACGCCCTATGCCGAAGCCGGCGGACGGATCGAGCTGGCCGGCGGGAGTTTCGACCTGCTGCGCACCGCGATCGACGTGAACCAGCCGCTCGACCGTGACGGCAAGTTCCTGTTCCGCGTGATCGCCGGGGCGGAACGGTCCGACGGCTTTATCGCGCGTACCGGCAACCGCCGCTATTATGCGCGGCCGATGCTGACCTTCGCCCCGGATGACCGGACCGACATCACGCTGATCCTGAACTATCAGCGCGATCCGGAGGCGGCGTCGTACAGCGGCGTGCCCGTCTATGGTTCCGCACTGCCCAACCCGTTCGGCGAACTGCCGCGCGACCTGAACGTGTCGGAGCCCGCCTACGAGGCGTTCGACCGCAAGCAGAAATCCGCCACCCTGCTGTTCCGGCGCCAGCTGAACGATGCGCTGACCTGGACCACCAATGCCCGCTACCTCGACATTGATCTGCATTACCGGCAGATTTATCTGTCGTTCGCGGCGAACGCCAATCTGGATGCGGCCGGCAACACCAACCTGTTGCGGATCAGCCGTGGCGGCGGTGGCGCCGACGAGTCGTTCCGCACGATCACGCTCGACAACCGCATCGCGGCGGCGTTCGCCACCGGCCCGGTCGGGCACACGGTGATCGCCGGGGTCGACTGGCAGAACAATCAGGGGCGCAACACGCAGGCGTTCGCCACCGGGCTGACGGGCAATCCCCGCATCCCCGATCTGGACCTGTTCAACCCCGTCTATGGCCTGTCGCTGCCGACCAGCGATCTCGGCCGGTTCGCCGGCGTAGCGCGCAATTTCCGCAAGATCGATCAGGTCGGCGTCTATGCGCAGGACCAGATCAAGCTGGGCGGCCTGAACCTGATCGCAAGCGGCCGGTACGACTGGTACACGCAGGTCACCCAGAACCTGAACCTGGCGCCGGGCAATGCCGCGGCGGTGACGCGCCTGTCGCAGACCGCCTTCACGGGCCGGCTGGGCGCCCTGTACGAAATCGGTTTCGGGCTGGCGCCGTTCGTCAGCTATTCCGAAAGTTTCGAGCCGCAGACCGGCACCGGGTTCGACGGATCGGCCTTCGTACCGGTCAGCGGTCGCCAGTACGAGGCGGGGCTGAAGTTCCAGCCACGCGGCACCAACGCGCTGTTCACTTTCTCCGCCTTCGACCTGCGGCGGCAGAACGTGCCGGTCGGCGATCCCAACAATGTCGGATTCTCGGTTCAGGTCGGCGAGGTGAAGGTGCGCGGGCTGGAACTGGACGGGCGCGGCGATCTGGCGCCCGGCCTGTCGCTCAGCGTGGCGGGGACGTACACCGATCCGCTGACGACGCGGGGCAATCCGCGCGTCGGCACGGGCGACCAGCTGGCGGGCGTCACCGGCACCCGTCCGCTCGGCATTCCGAAATGGAGCGCGTCCAGCTTCATCGCTTATGACCTGAAACAAGTGGCGACCGGGGCGTTGGGCGGCCTCAACCTCGGGGCCGGCGTCCGCTATGTCGGCAAATCCGATGGCACCGCGCAGACCGTCGTGGCGCGGCAGTTGATTACGCAGCGGTTCAGTTCCCCGGGGTTCACGCTGGTCGATGCGGTCGCCGGTTATGATTTTGGCGCGCTCGACCCGCGCTGGCAGGGGCTGTCGCTGTCGGTCAACGCCGCCAACCTGCTGAACAAGCGGCATATCGCCAGCTGTTTCTTCAACAACAGCTGCTATTTCGGCGAATCGCGCACGGTGGTCGGGACGCTGCGCTACAACTGGTGACGGGGTAGCCTATCCCCGCCAGTCGCCGGCCGCCGCCATCCATAGCGACACGGCGGCGGCGGCGGCGGTGTCGGCGCGCAGGATGCGGGGGCCGAGCGTGATCGCCGTCGCCGACCCATGCGCCCGGATCAGGGCACGCTCCTCGTCGTCGAACCCGCCTTCGGGGCCGATCAGGATCGCCGCCGGTCCGGCATGGGCGCGCATCGCGTCGAACGCGGGCGCACCGCCGGTCTCGTCGGCGAAGAACAGCGCGCGCGCTGCCGGCCATTCGCGCAGCAACGCAGGCAGCTTCACCGGATCGGCCAGATCGGTCAGGGCGGTGCGGTCGCACTGTTCCGCCGCCTCGATCAGGTGGGCACGCAGGCGGTCGGCATTGGGCTTGTCGACGATCGTCCGCCGCGTGATGACCGGCACGAGCCGGGCGACGCCCAGTTCGCACGCCTTCTCCGCCAGCCAGTCGACCCGGCCCTTCTTCAGCGGCGCGGCGCACAGCCACAGGTCGGGCACCGGCTCGCGTTCCCGCAACAGGCTGATGATATCCAGCGTCAGGTCGCGTTTGCCGGCGGCCATGACGGTGGCGAGCCATTCGCCGGTCCGGTCGTCGAACAGCTTCACCGGATCGCCGGGCTTCGCCCGCATCACCGTGGCCAGGTAATGGGCGGGCGGACCATCGAGCGTGATCGGACCGGTGGCGAGCGGCCGGTCGACGAACAGGCGCGGCGTCGATTGCGGCGGCCAGGCGGGGGTGGCGGGCAGGGCTGGAACTCCTATCGGTGCGGGCGACGACGCCACAGGCGGCGCAACACGAACCACGCGGTGATGGCGACGGCGGCGGCCAGCAGCACGCCACCCGCGACGACCCCGGCGACCCGGAAGATCGCCCAGAACAGCGCCTCCACGAAACGGCCGACCGCGACCGACAGGCCGATCATGGGTGGTGGCGCCGTGTCATCGGCATGGGATAGCGCGGTCGGCGCCCGCGTCATAGCGGTTCCCCCGATGGCATCGTCGCGATAGGGCGGGGCCATGACCACAATCGTTCCCGACAGCGAGCATCGCGGGCTCGTCGCGCGGCTGCCGCGTACCGTGCAGGGGCTGGTGCTGCTGGCGCGGCTCGACCGGCCGATCGGCTGGTGGCTGCTGTTCTGGCCGGGGGCCTGGGGCGTGGCGCTGGCCGGTGGCGCGATCCGGCGGTGGGATTTGATCCTGTGGATATTGCTCGGCTCGATCGCGATGCGCGGCGCGGGCTGCGTCTACAACGATATCGTCGACCGCGATCTCGACGCGCAGGTCGCCCGCACCGCCGCGCGGCCGATCCCCAGCGGTATGGTATCGACGAAGACGGCGTGGACATGGCTGGTGGTGCTGAGCCTGATCGGGCTGGCCGTGCTGGTGCAGTTGCATGGGCTGGCCGCGATGGTGGCGCTGGCCAGCCTCGCCCCGGTGGCGGCCTATCCGTTCATGAAGCGGATCACCTGGTGGCCGCAGGCATGGCTGGGTCTGGTCTTTTCATGGGCGGCGCTGGTCGGGTGGAGCGAGACGGCGGGCGATCTGTCCGCGCCGATGTGGTGGCTCTATGCCGGCAGCATCGCCTGGGTGATCGGATACGACACGATCTACGCGTTGCAGGACCGCGAAGACGACGCCCTGATCGGCGTGCGATCGTCCGCGCTGCGGATGGGCCGCCATGTGCGGGGCGGGGTGGCGGCCTTCTATGCGGCGGCGGTGGTGTTGTGGGGCATCGCGATCTGGGGCGTGCGGGCCGATCCGCTGGCGCTCGTCGCGCTGTTGCCGGCGGCGGCGCATCTGGCGTGGCAGGTCGCGACGCTGCGGCCCGAAGACGGCGCGGGCGCCCTGGCCCGCTTTCGCGCGAACCGGATGACGGGGCTGTTGCTGTTCCTCGCCTTCGCGGTGGTCGGAACGGCGGGCTGACGACCGGGTATCGTTCATCGCCGCGAAACCTTTGGCCCGACCGCGCATTGGCGACGACGAACCCCGTCATATCGTCAGGTCGCGTCATGAAGCAGCTGTTGCCCGTCGTCCTCGCCCTCATCCCGCTGGCCGCCGTGATCGGGGCATGCGTCACCTGTCCGTGAGGTGACGGGGGGATAGCCCGGCCGCTGAAAAGACGAATCGCGGCAAGCTATCTGGGCGGCAATCGCGAAGCCTCCGGGAAAGGCACCTCATCCGCCACCAGACCCTCCCCGGCGGAGGCCGGGACCTGGAGCCGGATGATATCAGGTTGAACCGGATGTTCGTCATTGCGAGCGGAGCGAAGCAATCCAGGGCGTCTTGGTCCGGCGCTGGATTGCTTCGCTACGCTCGCAATGACGGATGAGATCAGACCAATGTCATCCCGCTCTGGTGGGGTGAGTGTTGGTAATCACTTACTGCGACGTTCCCAGCTGGGCCCCGGCCTCCGCCGGGGAAGCACAAGGGGGGTCGCAAAGGTCGGTATTCTGTCGGGGAGGCGGTGTGCGCTACAATCGCCGCCGATCCCATCGGACCCCGGCTCAGANGTCAGCCCTGCGCCGGCTCGTCGGAGTGGACCTCGGCGGTCGCGCCCGGCTCGGCATTAGGATCGTAATCCTCGGTGAAGCCGGCTTCGTCGCGCTCGAACATCGATGCCATGACATCGACGCCCTGCGACTGCATCTCGGCCTCTTCGGGCGAGCGGGCCACGTTCACCTTGACGGTGACCGAGACTTCCGGGTGCAGCGCCACCTTGACGGTGTACACGCCGATCGCCTTGATCGGCTTGTCGAGCACGATCGCCGACTTGGCGACCTTGTGACCATCCGCTTCCAGCGCCTCGATCAGATCGCGCACCGCGACCGAACCATAGAGCTGACCGGTGTTCGACGCCTGGCGGATCAGCGTGACCTGCGCGTCCTTGAAGGACTGTGCTTCCTTCTCGGCTTCGCCGCGACGGTTGGCATTGTCCGATTCGATGCGCGACCGGTTGGCCTCGAACACCTTGCGGTTGGCTTCGTTGGCGCGCAGCGCCTTCTTGCGCGGCAGCAGGAAGTTGCGGGCGAACCCGTCCTTCACCTTAACCACGTCGCCGATGGCGCCGAGCTTCTCGACGCGCTCAAGCAGAATGACGTCCATAATCCGGACTCCTTACTTAACGACGTAGGGCAGCAGGCCCAGATGACGGGCGCGCTTGATCGCCTGCGCCAGCTCGCGCTGCTTCTTGGCGCTCACCGAGGTGATGCGCGACGGCACGATTTTGCCACGCTCGGACACGAAGCCCTGCAGCAACCGGACGTCCTTATAGTCGATCCGGGGAGCGTCCTTGGCCGAGAACGGGCAGGACTTGCGGCGGCGGAAAAACGGGCGAGCCATTATGCGGCCTCCTCTTCACGGTCACGACGGGGTGCGCGCTCGGGGCGGTCGCCACGGGGGCCACGGTCGCCACCTTCGCGGTCGCCACGACGCTCACGGTCGCGCTCCTGCTTGCGCATCATCGCCGAAGGGCCGGCTTCCAGCTCGTCGACCTTGACGGTCATGAAGCGGATCACGTCCTCGTTGATCTGGGTCTGGCGCTCCAGCTCGGCGACCACGCCGGCGGGTGCGTCGATTTCGAGCATCACGTAATGCGCCTTGCGGTTCTTCGCGATGCGATACGCCAGCGAACGCAGGCCCCAGGTCTCGGTCTTCACGACCTTGCCCTGATTGTCCGTGATGATCTTGGTGGCGGCTTCCGCCAACGCATCCACCTGCGCCTGTGCCAGATCCTGGCGCGCAAGGAACACGTGCTCGTACAGAGCCATGTCTTACCTTCTATGTTGGCCGATCGCTGACGCCGCCCCATGCGGTCGCCCCTCCGGCTGTCGTCGTACGTCAACGGGGCGGCAGACATGCGCCTGCCACCCCGTGCGCAGGGTCCATACCCGTTTCCGGCCGAAACGCAAGTTGCCTGCGCGGGCGTCCCTGCCTAAGGCGCACGGCTTCTGAATTCAGGGAGACGCCGGATGCGCGCATTCATCTTTCCGGGGCAGGGCAGCCAGTCCGTCGGCATGGGCAAGGCGCTGGCCGAAGCCAGCCCCGTCGCCCGCGAGGTGTTCGGCGAGGTCGACGAGGCACTGGGCCAGCACCTGTTCCGCCTGATGGGCGAGGGGCCGGCCGACGATCTGCTGCTGACCGAGAACGCGCAGCCCGCGATCATGGCGAACGCGATCGCGACCCTGCGCGTGTTGGAGCGCGAGGGCGGCGTGCGGCTGGCCGAAAAGGCGGATTACGTCGCGGGCCATTCGCTGGGCGAATATACCGCCCTGTGCGCGGCGGGCACGTTCGACCTCGCCACCACCGCCCGGCTGCTCAAGCTGCGCGGACAGGCGATGCAGGCGGCGGTGCCGGTGGGCGAGGGGGCGATGGCGGCCCTGCTCGGCGCCGATCTGGACAAGGCGCAGGTGATCGCGGGCGCGGCGGTCGACGCCATCCTGGCGGAAGGCGGCGAGGAACTGGTCTGCACCGTCGCCAACGACAACGATCCCTCGCAGGTCGTGATCTCCGGCCATCGCCTGGCGGTGGAACGCGCGGTGGCGCTGGCGAAGGAGCTGGGGGCGAAGCGCGCGGTGCTGCTGCCGGTGTCCGCGCCGTTCCACTGCCCGCTGATGGCGGATGCCGCGACCGCGATGGACGCCGCGCTGGCCGAGGCGACGATCGCCGCGCCGCTGGTGCCGCTCTATTGCAACATCGATGCGGTCGCGATCGCCGATCCGGGCGCGATCCGCGCCGCGCTGGTCGCGCAGGTGACGGGCATGGTCCGCTGGCGCGAATCCGTGCTGGCGATGGCGGCGGCTGGCGTGACGGAGTTCGTCGAACTGGGCGGCAAGGTGCTGGCCCCGATGGTGAAGCGCATCGCCCCCGATGCGACGGCGACCAGCGTGGTGACGATGGACGATATCGAGGCGCTGCTGAAGACGCTCTAGCAATAGGGTTCGCGCAGAGGCGCAGAGGACGCGGAGGAAGATAAGGCATTGAAGGATATCGATGCGATCAGTGGCGACGTGATCGATGTCGCCTTGCGATTGCATCGTGACCTGGGACCCGGTCTGCTCGAAAGCGTCTATGAAGCCGTGCTGGCAGCGCGGCTCGCAAAAATGGGGTATGTCGTCGAGCGTCAGCGGTCCGTAGACATCGAGTTTGAAGGCTTGCGCATCGAAGGTGCCTTTCGCATCGATCTGCTGATCGACGGTCGGCTGGTCGTGGAAATCAAATCGATCGAGCGGCTTTTGCCGGTGCATGCGAAACAGGTGCTGACCTATCTACGCCTGATCCGCCAACCCGTGGGCCTGCTCATCAATTTCGGTGGCGAGACGCTGAAGGAAGGCGTGCGGCGGCTGGTCAACAACTACCGCCCCTCTGCGTCCTCCGCGCCTCTGCGCGAACACAATCAGACAGGAGATTAAAACGATGTTCGATCTTTCAGGCATGACCGCGCTCGTCACCGGCGCTTCCGGGGGGATCGGGTCGGCGATCGCGCGCGGGCTGGTGGCGCAGGGAGCGACGCTGGCGGTGTCGGGGTCCAACGCCACCAAGCTGGAGGATTTCCGCGCCTCGCTGGGCGGGACCGGCCATGTCGCGCTTCCCTGCGACCTGTCGAACGCCGCCCAGGTCGATGCGCTGGTGCCACAGGCGGTGGCGGCGCTGGGCGGGCGGCTCGACATCCTCGTCAACAATGCCGGGGTGACGCGCGACAATCTGGCGATGCGGATGAAGGACGAGGAGTGGGACACCGTCATCCGCGTCAATCTGGAGGCGGCGTTCCGGCTGATGCGCGCGGCCGCCAAGCCGATGATGAAGGCGCGGTTCGGGCGGATGATCTCGATCACCTCGGTCGTCGGGCAGACGGGCAATCCGGGGCAGGCCAATTACGCGGCATCCAAGGCGGGGCTGGTGGGCATGTCGAAGGCGCTGGGGCAGGAACTGGCCAGCCGCAACATCACCGTCAACTGCGTCGCCCCCGGCTTCATCCGCTCCGCGATGACCGACGGGCTGCCCGAGGCGCAGAAGGCGACGCTGACCGCGCGCATTCCGGCCGGCGACCTCGGCACGGGCGAGGATATCGCCGCGGCGGTGGTCTATCTGGCCAGCCGCGAGGCGGGGTACGTCACCGGGCAGACGCTGCACGTCAATGGCGGCATGGCGATGGTCTGACACGACGGGCCACCTGTCGTGCGGGCCTTGCCACGGCACCACCCGCGTTATAGGTGCGTTCAGGAAGACCGAATTACCGCTTAACGAAGAGGGACTACCATGAGCGAGACCGCCGACCGCGTGAAGAAGATCGTCGTCGAGCATCTCGGCGTCGAGGCCGAAAAGGTGACCGAGGAAGCGAGCTTCATCGACGACCTGGGCGCCGACAGCCTCGATATCGTCGAGCTGGTCATGGCGTTCGAAGAGGAATTCGGCGTCGAGATTCCCGACGATGCCGCCGAGAAGATCACGACCGTGCGCGATGCGATCACCTATATCGACGAGCACAAGGCATAAAGACACGCGCCGTGGCTCCCTGTTCGGGGAGCGCGGATGACAACGGCCCCCCGTCCCCGCTGAGAGGGCGGGGGGCCGTTTCATTATGAGACAGGATGGAGACTGGGTATGCGGCGCGTCGTCGTGACCGGATTGGGCCTCGTGACGCCGCTTGGTGCGGACGTCGAGACGGCGTGGGCGAACATATTGGCGGGCAAGTCGGGCGCAGGCCCCATCACCCGCTTCGACGCCTCCGACCAGGTATGTCGGATCGCGTGCGAGGTGAAGCCCGCCGATCATGAATACGGGTTCGATCCCGGCAAGCGCGTCGACCACAAGGTACAGCGTCAGGTCGATCCGTTCATCATCTATGGCATCGACGCCGCCGGACAGGCGCTGGAGGATGCTGGCCTGACCGAGATGACGGTCGAGGAAAGCTGGCGCGCGGGCTGTTCGATCGGATCGGGCATCGGCGGGCTGCCGGGGATCGAAAGCGAGTCGATCGTCCTGCATACCAAGGGGCCACGCCGCGTCTCGCCGCACTTCGTCCATGGCCGGCTCATCAACCTGATCTCGGGCCAGGTATCGATCAAATACGGCCTGCGCGGGCCGAATCACGCGGTCGTCACCGCCTGCTCCACCGGCGCGCATGCGATCGGCGATGCGGCGCGGATGATCGCGATGGACGACGCCGACGTGATGCTGGCGGGCGGGGCGGAGGGCACGGTCTGCCCGCTCGGCATCGCCGGCTTCGCGCAGGCGCGCGCGCTGTCGACCGGGTTCAACGACACGCCGGAAAAGGCGAGTCGCCCCTACGACAAGGATCGCGACGGCTTCGTCATGGGCGAGGGCGCGGGCATCGTCGTGCTGGAGGAATATGAACACGCCAAGGCACGCGGCGCGAAGATCTATGCCGAGGTGATCGGGTACGGCCTGTCGGGCGACGCCTATCACGTCACCGCCCCGCATCCGGAGGGTGACGGCGCGTTCCGATCGATGCAGATGGCGCTGAAGAAGGCGGGGCTGGCCCCGTCGGACATCGATTACATCAACGCGCACGGCACCTCGACGCCGATGGGCGACGAGCTGGAGTTGGGCGCGGTGCGGCGGTTGTTCGGCGATGCGATGCAGACGGTGTCGATGTCGTCGACCAAATCGGCGATCGGCCATCTGCTGGGCGGTGCGGGCGCGGTCGAATCGATCTTCTGCATCCTCGCGATGCGCGACCAGATCGTGCCGCCGACGCTGAACCTCGACAATCCCAGCGACAGCTGCGTCGGGGTCGATCTGGTGCCGCACGTCGCCAAGAAGCGGCAGGTGCGCGCGGTGCTGAACAACTCGTTCGGCTTCGGCGGCACCAACGCGTCGCTGGTGATGCGCGCGGTCTGACCGGCACATGCGCAAGCTCGGCTGCCTGATCCTGCTGATCGCACTGGTGGTCACCGCCGTGCTGGTCGCCACCAATCTGTGGGTGGGTACCGGCCCGGCCGAGCGGCCCGTCGCGGTGGTGGTGCCGGAGGGCGCCAGCCTCGCCCGCGCCGCGACCGAGCTGGAGCGGGCGGGCGCGATCCGCTCCGCCAGCCGGTTCCGCCTGTTCGCGCGGGTGTTCGGCGGCGGTGGCTCGATCAAGGCGGGCGAGTATCGGATTCCCGCCGGTGCCAGCCAGAAGGACGTGCTGGCCCTGCTGGAGGACGGCAAGGTCCGCCAGCGGCTGGTCGCGGTGCCGGAGGGTTATCCCTCGATCATGGTGCACGACGCAGTGATGCGCGCCGACGGGCTGACCGGAACGGTGGCGGTGCCGGCCGAGGGATCGATCCTGCCCGACAGCTACGCCTATCAGCGCGGCGATACCCGTGCGGCGCTGGTCGCGCGGATGCAGAAGGCGATGAAGGACTACCTCGCCGCCGCCTGGGCGAAGCGCAAGCCGGGTATCGCGGTGACGACGCCCGAACAGGCTATCACGCTGGCCGCGATCGTCGAAAAGGAAACCGGCAAGCCCGCCGAGCGCCGCACCGTGGCGGCAGTCTATGGCAACCGCGTGCGCATCGGGATGCCGCTACAGGCGGACCCGACCGTGATCTACCCGATCACCAAGGGCCGGCCGCTCGGCCGCCGCATCCTGCGGTCCGAACTGCACGCGAAGAACGGCTACAACACCTATGCCAGCCCCGGCCTGCCGGTCGGCCCCATCGCCAACCCCGGCCGCGCCTCGATCGACGCGGTACTGGACCCGGCAAAGTCGCAGGCGCTGTACTTCGTCGCGGACGGCAGCGGCGGCCACGTGTTCGCGAACACGCTGCCCGAGCATAATGCCAATGTCGCGAAATGGTATGCGATCCGCCGGCAACGGGGCGAGATGTAAGGCTGTCATCAGCGGACGGTGAACGTCTCGCTTTGACAGTACGCCCTCCAAACGCTCGTTTGGTTATTCTGGACAGGTCCGGAGCAGCAATGATCTTGCTACTTTGACACGTTATGCATGGATGGAGAACCACATGCGATAATGCAGGTCGGGCAGGCGTGTCGTATTCGCCAGCCGGGCAGGCCGGGATACGGGGGAGATGGGGCGCTCAGGAATGTCTGATTGCCCTCTCGCAAATCTCTACCATTTTCGGGCCGTAGACAGGTTAAGCCTGAGACGTGTCATCCTTGTAACTAGAGCGGGATGACTTGAGGTTGATCCGGATGTTCGTCATTGCGAGCGCAGCGAAGCAATCCAGGGCGTCCTGGTCCGGCACTGGATTGCTTCGCTGCGCTCGCAATGACGGATCAGTCTGATGTCATCTGACTCTAGAACGGCACATCGTCGTCTAAATCATCAGCAAACCCGCCAAACTTTGGGCTGGCCGACGGCTTAGAAAAATCGGGAAGAGCCTTGGGTGGGGGCGCAAGCCGTAACCGTTCCTGCTCTTCCTTTTCTTTGTCGTCGCCAACAAGCCGAATAACCATCATGATCGTTTCAGCAGCCTTGGGTGAGTTGGCGAGCGCCGCAGTTCCACCGCCAACAATGGTCATGATAGAAGCGGCTATGGCCATTGTGCGTGCAAAACTCAGGCGCTGCTTGGTCAACTCAGTTTCAAGCTCGTCAAGCTTATCCCGCAACGCTGCCTTCTTCTTGTCCGTCAAGTCTGAGCCGTCAATGGAGTAACGGAGTTGGTCAATTTCTTGCTGTATCTTGGCTCTGGTTACGCGGCCAAGCTCTACCGAATGGGGTCGTGCGACAAGCTGGCCTTGCAGTCTGACCTTGGTAACAACGCCAGCAAGATAGACTTGGAAAACTTGGTATTAGTTGTAGTCGGCTAGATCATTACCAATCTTAGGCAACCCTTCAATGCCAAGGGCCTCAGCCATGCCCGAGACAATGCTAATAAATTGAGAGCGTATTTCGGTTGAGAAGTCACCTGAGTTTGACGAGTCCAACATACGGGCCAAGTTGTTTT
Organism: Sphingomonas sp. CFBP 8760; assembly: GCF_014841615.1. GTDB lineage: Bacteria > Pseudomonadota > Alphaproteobacteria > Sphingomonadales > Sphingomonadaceae > Sphingomonas. Next base: position 238,015 of record NZ_JACYUG010000002.1, read on the forward strand.
GCGCTATTCGGACAAGCACGGCAAACTTGTCATTTGGTTCCTGAGGCAAACCCTCATAAGCCTCTTCAGGTATCAGGTCATATTCAGACATCGCCGCTCCGCAACCCTTCAGGCAGCATCCGCCTGAGCTAGCGCCACCACGCTGGGACCGCCTTCAGAGAAGCTAGAGCATAATCCGAACGGCGTGAATCGTTGAGGGATTCCCAAGGGGACTGAAGTCTGATTCATGCTTGTCACCGGTGACGGGAGGCCGGTCAGATGGGCAAGCCGTTATCGATGGACCTGCGGGAGCGGGTTGTTAGTGCCATTTCGGGAGGCATGTCCCGCCGGGCGGCTGCAGCGCGGTTCGGAGTAAGCGCGGCGAGCGCGGTGAGGTGGGCGGCACTGCAGCGCGATCAGGGCAAGCCAGCGGCCAAGCCACAGGGTGGTGACACACGCTCGGCGAAGACCGAAGCCAAGGCGGCGCGGATCTGGGCGCTGTACGAAGCAGCGCCCGACATCACGCTTGCTGAGCTGCGCGCGGCGCTGGCCGCCGAGGGGATCGCGGTTGCGGTATCGACCCTGTGGCGCTTCTTCGCCCGCCATGGGCACACGCGCAAAAAAAGACTGGCCATGCACAAGAGCAGGACCGCCCCGACGTCCTGAGCGCGCGCGAGGCATGGTTCGAGGGCCAACTCGATCTCGATCCGGAAGCACTCGTCTTCGTCGATGAGACAGGCGCCAGCACCAGGATGGCACGCCGCTATGGACGCGCTCCACGCGGCGAGCGGCTGCGCATGGCGGTGCCGCACGGGCACTGGATGACGACCACGTTCGTCGGGGCTTTGCGGCTCTCGGGTATGACCGCACCGCTCGTCATCGACGGACCGATGACCGGGGCATGGTTCGAAGCCTGGGTCGCCCGGGCGCTCGCCCCGACGCTGAAACGTGGCGATGTCGTCATCCTGGACAACCTGCCTGCCCACAAGAGCGTCGCGGCCAGGGACGCGATCGAGGCAAGGGGCGCCCGGCTGCTCTTCCTTCCTCCTTACTCGCCGGACTTCAACCCGATCGAGAACGCCTTCGCCAAACTCAAGGCGCTCCTGCGCAAGGCCGCCGCGCGCACCGTAGATGACCTGTCACGCGCCATCGGTGCCGCCATCGACACCTTCACGCCCGCAGAGTGCGCCAACTACTTCGCCGCTGCCGGATACGATGCGTACTGAACGGAATTTGCTCTAGTCTAAGTCGCCATTACCTCAACCCGCTTTTCAAAAAACGTGGGGAAGCGGCTTAACGGTTCGGGTCCCTGTTTAGGATTCACATCGGCCATCCCCTTGCCTGACCAGTCCAAAAGCCTAATACAGCCGCCCCGACGCTCTTTCAGAAAACCCCAGAAATCGGCCATTTTTGGTGTCAGCCGTAAAATCCTTTTCTGGGCACAAACGGCACGTCGACTATCAAACCAAGCGGTACTGTCCTACACCAGCCTGTTCTGGCATGGATCGGTGCCGCTATTTTCCATGGTCGATCCCGTTGCCAGCGCACCGACGTCAGGTGCCGCATCGGTCGCTGTTCGCCACCGCAACACGCTGCATGGAAAGTCCACCGACAGGGCGTTTCCCGTGACTTTCGTGACTTTCCGATCGTCTCGACCCCGATAAACTACCGGTTGGTCGTACGGGCGGCATGTCCAGCCGTGGCTGTCGTCCAGACGGCGCTACCCGCCTGGACGCCCCGCAACGCAGATATCCGGGCTTACCCCCGCAACGCCGCCGCGGCCCGTGCCTTCGCCTCGATCTCGGCCAGCGTGCCGCCGGTCACCCAGCTGCCGCCGACGCATTCGACCGGTTCCACCGCCAGCCAGTCGCGCGCGCTTGCTTCGGTGATGCCGCCGGTGGGGCAGAAGCGGCACTGGTAGAAGGGGGCGGCGAGCGCCTTCAGCGCCTTGATCCCGCCCGAGGTTTCGGCGGGGAAGAACTTGAACGCGGTCAGCCCCATGTCCAGCCCGCGCATGATGTCGCCCGCCGTGGCGACGCCGGGGAGGAAGGGGACGCCGGACTTCACGATCGTCTCGCCCAGGCCCTGCGACAGGCCGGGGGAAACGATGAATTCGGCGCCCGCAGCCATCACCTGTTCGAACTGGCCCTGCGACACGACGGTGCCGGCGCCGACGATCGCGCCCTCCACCTTCTTCATCTCGGCGATCGCGTCGAGCGCGGCGGGGGTGCGCATCGTCACCTCCAGCACGCGCAGGCCGCCGGCGACCAGCGCCTCGGCCAGCGGGCGGGCGGTGGTGGCGTCGTCGATCACCAGCACGGGGATGACGGCGCTGGTGCGCATGATGGTGAGGATATCGGTCATCTGGAATGCTCCTGGGCAAAGGCGGCAGCCGCGCCGAACAGGCCGGGCTGCGGATGGGTGATGAGCTTGACGGGCATGGCGGCCATCATCGACTGGAACCGGCCCTTGGCGACGAAGCGCTGGTCGAAGCCGGAGCGCAGCAGCCGGTCCTTGATGCGCAGACCCAGGCCGCCGGCGATCACCACGCCCTTCGCGCCATGCGCCAGCGCCAGATCGCCCGCGACGGCGCCCAGCGCGAGGCAGAAACGGTCGAGCGCGGCGAGCGCGATCGAATCGGTGCCCTCCAGCGCCTCCTGCCAGATCGTCTTGTCGTCGCGGCTGGGGACCGGGCGGCCCTCCATCTCGGCCAGCGTCTCGTAGATCGCGACGATGCCGGGGCCGGCGACGACGCGCTCGGCGGAGACGCGGGTGAAGGTCTTGCGCAGGCGACGCAGGATCGTGTCCTCGATCCCGTCGAGCGGCGCGTAATCCATATGGCCGCCTTCGGTGGACAGGACGTGATAACCGCCATCGGCCTTCAGCACCTGCGCCACGCCCAGCCCGGTGCCGGGGCCGCAGACGGTGGTGATGCCCTTGGTCGGCAAGGGCACGTCCGGCCCGCAGAGATGGACGAAATCCGCATCGGGCAATTGTGCGACGGCATGGCCGACCGCCCCGAAGTCGTTGATGATCGTATAGGTTTCGGCGTTCAGCCGCTCCGGGATCAGCGAGGGGCGGATGACCCAGGGGTTGTTGGTCAGCCGGATCACGTCACCGGTGATCGGCGAGGCGACCGACAGCGCGGCGGCACGCGGCAGGGGGCCGGCAGCTTGCGCCTCGAATGCCTGCCACGCGGTCTGGAGCGAGGCGTGCTCGGCGGTCTTCTGCGTGCAGACCTCGCCAAGCGAGACGACATGGCCGCCCTCCACCTCGGCGATGGCGAAGCGGGCATGGGTGCCCCCGATATCGACTGCGACGACCTGCATCCTACTTCCTCTCCGCTTTGGGGAGGAGGAGCGGGGAAAGGGGAGTATCGCTCACCATCTTTCCACCGCCCCTCCTGCCGGCCCTCTCCCCCGACGGGGAAAGGGGATTACAGGCCCGCGCCCGCCAGCACGGCGGATGCACCCTTTTCGGCTTCGTCGGCCAGCGACCGGAACATGCCGAACAGTTCGCGACCCATGCCGGTGGCGGCGGGCGGGGCGACGGCCTGTTCGCGCGCGGCCCATTCGTCCGCATCGACCCGCGCATCGACGGTACCCGCCACCGCATCGACGCGGATCAGGTCGCCGTCCCGGATGCGGCCGATCGCGCCGCCCAGCAGCGCCTCCGGCGAGCAATGGATCGCGCAGGGCACCTTGCCGCTGGCACCCGACATCCGCCCGTCCGTCACCAGCGCGACCCGGAAGCCACGATTCTGGAGGACGCCGAGCGGCGGCGTCAGCTTGTGGAGTTCCGGCATGCCGTTGGCGCGCGGCCCCTGGAAGCGGACGACGACGACGACGTCCTGCTCCAGCTCGCCGGCCTTGAACGCCTCCAGCACGTCGAGCTGGTCGTGAAACACGCGGGCCGGCGCCTCGACGACCCAGCGGTCGCGCTCGACGGCGGATACCTTGATGCACGCACGGCCGATATTGCCCGCCAGGATGCGCATACCGCCATCGGGGGAAAACGGTGCCGCCGCCGGGCGCAGGATCGTGTCGTCGCCGCTGACGCCGGGATCGACCCAGTGCACCGTATCGCCATCGATCACCGGTTTGCCGGCATAGGCGACCATGCCGCCCGACGCGATGGTCATGATGTCGCCGTGGAGCAACCCCTCGCCGAGGAGTTCGCGGATGACATAGGGCATGCCGCCCGCCGCCTCGAACCCGTTCACGTCCGCCGATCCGTTGGGATAGACGCGCGCGATCAGCGGCACCGCCGCCGAGAGGCGATCGAAATCCTCCCAGTCGATCACGATGCCCGCCGCACGCGCGATGGCGGGTACGTGGAGCAGGTGGTTGGTCGAACCACCCGTCGCCAGCAGCCCGACCGCCGCGTTGACGATCGCGCGTTCGTCGACGCACCAGCCCAATGGCCGGTAGTCGTCGCCCCGCATGCCGATCGCCGCCAGCCGGTGGACGGCGGCGCGGGTCAGTTCCTGGCGCAGCTTGGTGCCGGGATTGACGAAGGCGGCACCGGGAATGTGCAGGCCCATCACCTCCATCATCATCTGGTTGGTGTTGGCGGTGCCGTAGAAGGTGCAGGTCCCCTTGCCGTGATAGGCCTGGATTTCCGCATCCAGCAATTCGTCGCGGCTGGCATCGCCCACCGCATAACGTTCGCGAACCGCCGCCTTGGCCTTGTTGGGCAGGCCGGTCGGCATCGGGCCGCCGGGGATCAGGATGGTCGGCAGATGGCCGAAGCGCAGCGCGCCCATCAGCAGGCCCGGCACGATCTTGTCGCAGATGCCCAGCAGGGCCGCACCCTCGAACGTGCCGTGGGACAGGCCGACCGCGGTCGACAGCGCGATCGTGTCGCGGCTGAACAGCGACAGTTCCATGCCGGGATAACCCTGCGTCACGCCGTCGCACATCGCGGGCACGCCGCCCGCCACCTGTGCAGTGGCACCAGCCTCGCGCGCCCAGACCTTCATCAGTTCGGGATAGCGATAATAGACCGCGTGCGCCGACAGCATGTCGTTATAGGCGGTGACGATGCCGATGTTCATGCCGCGATCGGCCTTCATCGCATCCCGGTCCTCGTCCGTGCCGGCATAGGCATGGGCGAGGTTGGCACAGCCGAGCTGCGGCCGGCGGATGCCGTTGTCCCGCTCCCGCTCGATCAGGTCGAGATAGGCGCGCCGGCTGTCACGCGACCGGGCGATGATCCGGTCGGTGACGGCGGCGACGGCATCCTTCATCATTCAGGCGCTCCAGTGGATATCGATGGGCAGTTCGACGTCGGCCAGCACGCGGCCGATCGGGTAGGGGGAGGACGGCCCCTCCGCGATCGCCTGTTCCAGCACCTTGCGCTTGGCGTCGCCGGTGACGGCGATCATCAGCGCGCGGGTGGAGGCGATGGCGGCACGCGACAGCGTGACGCGCGCGACCGGCGCCTCGGGCGGCAGCGGATCGGGCATCACGCCCAGGGCGCGGCGTTCCTTGGGGCCGTTCATCGCCTCGTCGAAATCGGGGCCGGGGAAGATCGACGCGGTGTGCCCGTCGCCGCCCACGCCCAGCAGGCAGAAATCGAGCGGCCAGTGAAGATCCTGCATCAGCGCATCGGCGGAACGGCCGGCGGCCTTGTGATCGGCCGTCGCCTCCGGCACGATCGGCATCACCCGCGCCCCCTTGGGCAGGAAGATCTTGGCGAGCGCGGTGACGTTCGACAGCGGATCGCCGAGCGGCACGATCCGCTCGTCGGTCGGGATGATCGTCACCTTCTTCCAGTCGAGCTTGGCCTTGGCCAGCTTCTCATAGGCGGGGAAGGGCGTCTTGCCCCCCGCCAGCGCGATCACCGCGGAGCCGCGGGCGTCCAGTGCGCTTTCGATGACGAACTGGATGTCGCCGGCGATCGCATCGGCCAGCTCGCCGGCGTCGTCATATTCCCACCATTCGATCTCGGTCATGTCGTGCCTTCGTGTCGCTGAAAGAAACGGGCGACGCACCCGTGGATAGACCGGGCGGGCGCCCATGGGTAGTCGTGATGGATATGTATGAAGCGCGCTCCCGCCCGACGAGCGGGGTGCGCGACGATCAGTCGTCCTGCCAGGTCACGCCGCCGCGTTCGGTCAGGCCGATCGCCGCGGACGGCCCCCATGAGCCGGACGGATAATGTTTCGGCTTCTGGTCGTTCGCGGTCCAGCCGGCGCGGATGGCATCGATGAAGCGCCACTGCGCCTCCACCTCGTCGCGGCGCACGAACAGCGTCTGGTCGCCCTCGATCAGGTCGAGCAGCAGGCGCTCATAGGCGATGCGGCGGCGGCTGCCGGCGAATTCGGCGTCCATCGACAGGTTGAGCGGCACCTCGCGCAGGCGCACGCCGTCGCGGTCGAGGCCGGGTTCCTTCGCCATCACCAGCAGCTGGACATATTCTTCCGGCTGCAACCGGATGATGAGCATGTTGGGCTGGAGCAGCCCGCCGCGCCCCGCGAACATCGAATGCGGCACCGCCTTGAACTGGATCGCGATCTCCGACCGGCGCGTCGCCATGCGTTTGCCGGTGCGCAGGTAGAAGGGCACGCCCTGCCACCGCCAGTTGTCGATATGCGCCTTGATCGCGACGAACGTTTCGGTCGACGATGGCTTGCCCAGTTCGTCGGCATAGCTCTTGACGAACTCGCCCTTCACGGCGCCGTCGCCATATTGGCCGGTCACGACGTTCTGGGGCACTTCCTCGGGCTTCATGATGCGCAGGGAACGGAACACCTTGCTCTTCTCGTCGCGCACGTCGTTGCCGTCGAACTTGGCGGGCGGCTCCATCGCGACCAGCGCCAGCAGTTGCAGGATATGGTTCTGCACCATGTCGCGCATCGCGCCCGCAGTCTCGTAATAGCCGGCGCGTTCCTCCAGCCCGACCGTCTCGGCGATCGTGATCTGGACGTTGTCGATGCCGCGCGCGTTCCAGACGGGTTCGAAGAACGAATTGCCGAAACGCAGCGCCAGGATGTTCTGGACCGTTTCCTTGCCCAGATAATGGTCGATCCGGTACGTCCGCTCCTCCGGAAAGGCGACCGCGACCGCGTCGTTGATCTCCTGGCTGGACGCTAGGTCATAGCCGAGCGGTTTCTCCAGCCCGATCCGCACCGTCTCACCCGCCAGCCCGACCTGTGCCAGCCCGGTGATCGCCGCCTCGAACAGCGAGGGTGCGGTGGACAGATAGATGGCCAGACCACCCGACACGTCACCCAGCTTTTCGGCCAATGCGGGGAAGGTGTCGGGGTTGGACAGGTCGACCGACTGATAGAACAGGCGGTCGAGGAAACCGGCCAGTGCGCCTTCGTCGCGGCGGTCCTCTGTCAGGAACTCGTCGAGGGCCTTCCCGGCGAACTCGCGGTAACCGGCGTCGTCCATGTCGCTGCGCGCCGAACCCGTGATCGTCAGCCCTTCCGGCAACAGGCCGTCCGCATGAAGACCGTAGAGCGATGGCAGCAGCATCCGCTGTGCGAGGTCGCCGGTCGCTCCGAACAGGAGCAGCTTGCCTACCGGTGTGCGCTGCATCAGGCTTCCTTCTTCAATTTAGAGCGTCAGGCCGGCGACGGGATCGAGCCCGGCCATGATGTTCAGGTTCTGCACCGCCGCACCCGCCGCACCCTTGCCCAGATTGTCATAGGTGGCGATCAGCCGTGCCTGCCCGTTGTCCGGATTGCCGAAGACCCGCAGCGTCATGCGATCGCTGGCGGCATCCTCCTCGATCCGCACCGCGGCGATGTCGTCCGTCGCGGCGACGCGGACGACGGGGGTATCCCGGTACGCCTCGCGCAGCACATCCTCCACCGCCGCCAGGGTCGGCCGGCCGGGCAAGGCATGAAGCGCCAGCCCGATTTCCCCCAGCATCCCGCGATACACATTGGCGACCGCGGGCAGAAAGATCGGCGGCTGGGCAAGGCCGCCATGCGTCCGCATTTCCGCCAGATGCTTGTGCGACAGGCCAAGCCCGTATGCGCGGAAGCCGGTGGCGGTCCCGCCGCCCTCGAACTCGGCGATCATCGCCTTGCCGCCGCCCGAATAGCCGGAGGCACCCGAATAGACGAGTGGCCAGTCCGCAGGCACCAGCCCGGCCCGGACCAAAGGGCGCACCAGCGCCAGGAAGCCGCTCGGCCAGCAACCGGGATTGCTGACGAACCGGGCCTCAGCGATCCGGGCTGCCTGTTCCGGTTCCAGTTCTGGCAGGCCATAGGTCCAGCCATCGGCGACCCGGTGGGCGCTGGATGCATCGATGACGCGGGTGGCGGGATTGCGGATCAGCGCCACCGCTTCCCGCGCGGCATCGTCGGGCAGGCAAAGGATGACGATGTCGGCGTCGTTGAGCGCCTCGCTCCGCGCGGTCGCGTCCTTGCGGCGCGCCTCGTCGATCGCGATTACGGCGATCCCGTCACGGCCGGCGATACGATCGCGGATTTCCAGCCCGGTGGTGCCGGCGGCGCCGTCGATGAAGATCGAGACGGTCATGCCGGCAACGTCGCATCGGCCGCGGCCAGACTGGCGGCGGGGATATAGCCGACCAGCGTCAACGCGGGGGCCACGCCCCACGCCGCCTCGCCGATCAGGTCGAGCACCTCGAACAGGTCGCCGGCCGCCAGTGTCGCAAGGACGGCCGATCCCGGATCGCGCGCCACGCGCAGGTCGACCGCAGTGGCGATCCGCCGGGGCATCGGGGCGGCATAATGCGGCGCGAAGACCTGGTCGGCGAGCCGGACGTCGGCCAGATCGGACCGGACCGCATGGGTCGACGGATCGAAGACGATGGATCGTCCGGTCAGCGCGAACGCCTTACGCGACGGCGTGGCTGAGGCGGTTGCCGGGGTGGGGGCCGGGGGCAGGGGCGTCGCCATCGCCGATGAATTGCCCGAACTCTTCAAGAAAATCTGCCCCTTCGGAAGTACGCGCGACGAAGATGTTGCGCTTATCGCTGTCGTCGCGTTGCCGACGCAGATAGCCGAGCGTACCCAGCCTGTTCAAGGCGCGCGTGACGACGGGCTTCGATACGTTCAGCGCACGCGCCAGACCGCGCACGGTATGGGGGCCGGGCTTGAGGTATACGAGCAGCAGCAGCGCCATCTGCCGGTTGGTCAGATCGGGTTCACCGGATCTGACGTAATCGACGAGGGCGCTCATCCAGCTGGACAGGGCATGGGGGTCGTGTGCGGGCACGGGGCTGGCTTCCGATCCTTGGTTCGTCCGTTGCGGCGCCCGGCGGTTCGGGCGTCGTTTCGCAGTCATAACGCCTTGACCGCAGCAGGTTTCCCGCCGTCCCCCGGCTTTTCGGGATGGCGTTAACCTGTATCTTCGCGGCGGGGCGGCAGGGTGGCGGATGTAACCCCGATGCGCGGCGGCGTCCGGAAGGTTGATCGCCGCCGTCCACTCGCCTATGTGCCGCGGCTGGCTCTCCCCGAAATTCTGGATCACCCCCGGCCCATGTTTGCCTTCCTGCTCGTCGTCCACGCCATCGTCGCCGCTGCCCTGGTGACGGTGATCCTGATGCAGCGATCCGAGGGTGGCGGGCTCGGCATGGGCGGCAGCCCCTCCGGCCTGATGTCCGCACGCGGCGCCGCCAACTTCCTCAGCCGGGCGACGTCGGTACTGGCGAGCATCTTCGTCGTCTTCTCGATCGTGCTGGCGGTCTATGCCGCGACGCGCAAGGTCGAGTCGATCGATACCTCGCTGGCGCGCACGCCCGCGCCGCAGACCGCGCCCGCGCCGCAGAACAACGCCGTCCCCAACACGCCGGCTGACGGCACCGTCACCACCGGCGCCGGCAAGCCGGTGCAGGTCGGGCCGGGCAGCCCGGCCGACAATTCGTCGGTTCCGCTCGCCAATTAAGTTCCATTCGCCGCGTTAAAGGCACCTGCGCCGGTCGCGGGTGCTTGTCGCGCGTGCCCTATCCACGCTAGGCGATTCCTCCCATGGCACGGTACATATTCATCACCGGGGGCGTGGTCTCGTCGCTCGGCAAGGGCCTCATGGCGGCCTCCCTCGCGGCGCTGTTGCAGGCGCGCGGCTACAAGGTCCGGATCCGGAAGTTCGATCCCTATCTGAACGTCGATCCGGGCACGATGAGTCCCTATCAGCACGGCGAGGTCTATGTGACCGACGACGGGGCCGAAACCGATCTCGACCTGGGTCATTACGAGAGGTTCACCGGCGTCGCGGCGCACCAGTCGGACAACGTCACCTCCGGCCGGATCTATCATCAGGTCATCACGCGGGAACGGCGCGGCGACTATCTGGGCGCGACCGTGCAGGTGATCCCGCACGTGACCGACGCGATCAAGGCGTTCGCGCGGGCCGATGTCGACGACCTCGATTTCGTACTGTGCGAGATCGGCGGCACGGTGGGCGATATCGAGTCGCTGCCCTTCATCGAATCGATCCGCCAGTTGAAGAACGAACTCGGCCGGGGCCAGTCGATCTCGATCCACGTCACGCTGGTGCCTTATATCGCGGCGGCGGGGGAACTGAAGACCAAGCCGACGCAGCATTCGGTGCGGGAGATCGCCGCGCTGGGCGTCGCGCCGGATGTGCTGGTATGCCGTTGTGAACAGCCGCTGCCGCCGTCGGAACGCGCCAAGATCGCGCTGTTCTGCAACGTGCCCGCCTCCGCCGTCATCCCGGCGCTGGATGCGAAGAGCATCTATGCGGTGCCGCTGCAATATCACGCCGAAGGCTTGGACGAGGAGGTGCTGCGCGCGTTCGGGATCGAACCCGGCGCCGCCCCCGACCTGTCGCGCTGGTCCGAGATCGTCGACCGGCTGTTCAACCCGGAGGGTGAGGTGACGGTCGGCGTGGTCGGCAAATATGTCGGGCTGCAGGATGCCTACAAGTCGCTGAACGAGGCGCTGGTCCATGGCGGGATCGCCAACCGCGTGAAGGTGAACGTCCGGTGGATCGACGCCGAACTGTTCGAGGGCGACGATCAGGCGGCGATCGCCGCGCATCTGGAGCCGTGCCACGCGATCCTGGTCCCCGGTGCGTTCGGCGAGCGCGGCGCAGAGGGCAAGATCGCCAGCGTCCGCTTCGCCCGCGAACGGCAGGTGCCGTATTTCGGCATCTGTTTCGGGATGCAGATGGCATGCATCGAAGGTGCGCGCGATCTGGCCGGAATCGCCAATGCCTCATCGACCGAGTTCGGCCCGACCGACGAACCGGTGGTCGGCCTGATCACCGAATGGATGGGGCGTGACGGGCTGGAGAAGCGCGAAGAGCAGGGGGACATGGGCGGCACGATGCGGCTCGGTGCCTATGATGCGACGCTGACGGGCAATTCGGTGGTCGCCTCGATCTATGGCGGCACCGCGATCTCCGAACGGCATCGCCATCGCTACGAGGTCAACACCCATTACCGCGAGGCACTGGAGGCGGGCGGCCTCGTCTTCAGCGGTATGTCGCCGGACGGGATGTTGCCGGAAATCGTCGAACGGCCCGACCATCCGTGGTTCGTCGGCGTGCAGTTCCATCCGGAGCTGAAATCCAAGCCGTTCGACCCGCATCCGCTCTTCGCCAGCTTCATCGGCGCCGCCGTGAAACAGAGCCGGCTGGTATAAGACAAAACCCCCTCCCCGTGCGGGGAGGGGGTGTCCGGGGTTATGCCGCTTCGGCGTCGATCGTCGAGCCACTGGCGGTGTCGACCGCTGCCAGCGGGGTGCCGGTCTTGATCGCGATGGTCTTGGGCTTCATCGCCTCGGGCACCTCGCGGACCAGATCGATCACGAGCAGCCCGTCGTTGAGCCGCGCATCCTCGACGAACACGAAGTCCGCGATCTCGAAGCGGCGCTCGAACGAGCGGTTGGCGATGCCGACGTGCAGGAACTGCGCGCCCGGCTGCTTTTCATCCTTGCGGCCGACGACGAGCAGCAGGTTCTGCTGCGCGGTGATCTCGATCTCGTCGCGGCCAAAACCGGCCACGGCCAGCGTGATGCGATAGCGATCGTCACCAAGGCGTTCGAGATTGAACGGGGGATAGTTTTCCGGGCCGGAACTGCGGGCATTGGTTTCCAGCAGGTCGAACAGTCGGTCGAAGCCGATCGTCGAGCGGCGATAGGGGGTCAGGTCGATACGCATGTCAAATCCTCTGTCGAGCGAGTTGTAGCAAGGCGCCCACCACTGCGCGGCGCCGGTCGCACGGTCCGGTCTCGGCCCCGTGCGGTCGGCAATCTGGGTAGGGCCGAACCGGCTTCAAGAGGGGGTGGACAGAAAATTTATCGCCCCGTTCGAGCAGCATGAAGCTGGGCTTTGCCGATCCCAAGCGCGACGTCGATTGAAAGTCCTCCGATTTGATGGAGTTTAGGGGAAAGGGGATTTCTCATGACGTCGACGCTTGTCCTGTTGCTGGCCCTGCAGGCCGCCACGCCCGCTGCGGAGCCGCAGGCCGGTTCGCCACCCGCTGCCGATGAGCAGGCGGAGGCGACTGGGCGCAGCGGCCCCGCCGCGACATCGGCGGGGGGCGACATCGTCGTCACCGCGCGCCGGCGGACCGAGACGGTGCAGAAGGTGCCGATCGCGATATCCGTGATCGGGGGCACGGCGCTGGCGGAAACCGGCACCTACAATGTCAGCCGGCTGACGCAATTGCAGCCGTCGCTGCAATTCTATTCGACCAACCCGCGCAATTCCGCCGCCAATATCCGCGGACTCGGCGCGCCGTTCGGCCTGACCAACGACGGGATCGAGCAGGGCGTCGGCATCTATGTCGATCAGGTCTATTACAGCCGGATCGCGTCGGCGACGTTCGACTTCACCGATACCGAACGGATCGAGGTGCTGCGCGGACCGCAGGGCACGCTGTACGGCAAGAACACCACGGCCGGCGCGATCAACGTGACGACGCGCAAACCCAGCTTCACGCCGGAGGCGCGGGTCGAGCTGACCGGTGGCAATCTCGATTTCTTTCAGGGCAAGGCGTCTGTTTCCGGCCCGCTGGTCGACGACAAGGTGGCGATCCGCCTGTCGACGTCGGTCACCACGCGTCGCGGCACCATCTACAACGTCCGGCAGGACGAATATCAGAACAGCCAGGACAATCTGAGCCTGCGGTACCAGATCCTGTGGAAGGCATCGCCCAGCCTCGATCTGACGCTGTTCGCCGATTATAATCGGCAGAATCCGAACTGCTGCGTGCAATATTACGCCCGTACCGGCGCGACGCAGCGGCCGGTGATCCGCCAATATGCCGCCCTCGCCGCAGCGCAGGGCTATGCCGTGCCATCGACCAACGCGTTCGACCGGGTGACCGATGTCGATACTGACCTGCGCGCGAAACAGGAACTGGGCGGGCTGTCGCTGCTCGCCAACTGGGATCTGGGCGGGGCGACGCTGACGACGGTCAGCGCGTGGCGGTTCTGGAACTGGGATCCGTCGAACGACCGCGATTTCATCGGGTTGCCGGTCACCACCGTTTCCGCCAACCCGTCGCAGCAGCGGCAGGTGAGCCAGGAACTGCGGATCGCATCGAACGGCGACCGCGCGATCGATTATGTCGGTGGCCTGTTCTATTTCCGCCAGACGATCGATACGCAGGGGCTGCAGGTGCAAGGTCCGGCGGCCAGCGCCTTCCTGCTCAACCCGACCAGCACGGCCGGGCGCAATCCGGCGACACTGAACGGACTGACCGCGCGCAACACGATCGGCTTCGTCAACACGTCCGCCGCGGTGTTCGGCAAGCTGACCTGGCATCCCGACGAACGGCTGTCGATCTCGCCGGGCCTGCGCGTCAACTACGACAAGAAGGACGGCTCCTATGTATCGGTCGTCACCAATGGCGCGGGTAGCACCAACCTGACCGCAGACCAGCGCGGCGTGCTGGCGCCGCAAAGCTATCGGCCGCAGTTCGACAACTGGAACGTCTCGGGCGACCTTACCGTCGCCTACGACATCACCGACGATGTGCATTATTACGCCACCTATGCGCGCAGCTACAAATCGGGTGGCATCAACCTGTCGGGCCTGCCCAACGACCGGTTCGGCAACCCCGCGCTGTCGGTGGCGCGGGTGAAGCCCGAAAAGGTCAACCATTTCGAACTGGGCCTGAAGACGCAGTTCGCCGATCGCCGCGCGACGGTGAACTTCGCCGGCTTCTGGACGGAGATCGAGGATTATCAGGCCACCGTCACCAACAATCAGGTGGGTGTGCTGCGCGGTTACCTGGCCAATGCCGGCAAGGTCCGGACGCGCGGGCTGGAGATCGACAGCGCATTCCGCCCGGTCGACCGGTTGAACCTGTACGCCAACGCCGCCTTCACCGACGCGAAATATGTCCGCTTCGTCGATGCGCCGTGCCCGCCCGAACTGTCCGGCGGCACGGCGTTGACGGCGGGGCAACGGCCGGCGGCGGCCGGGACGCCCGGACCCAGCCCGGACAATTGCGACATCTCCGGCCAGTGGTTGCCCGGCGTGTCGAAATGGGCCTTCTCCTACGGTGCGGAATATGGCGTTCCCGCGCAGGTGGCGGGGCTCGATGGCCGCTTCTACCTTGGCTATGACGGCAGCTATCGGTCCAAGTACTCGTCCAACCCGTCGCGGTCGGCCTATACCGACATCAAGGGCTATGCGCTGTCCAACTTCCGCCTCGGCTTTCGGGCGGAGCGGAGCTGGAACGCGTTCCTCTGGCTGCGCAACGCGTTCAACAAGGATTATTACGAACTGCTCGCCACTCAGTCGGGCAGCACGGGCCTGATCGTTGGCCAGCCGGGCGATCCGCGCACCTATGGCCTTACCGTCTCACGCAGCTTCTAACCGAGGCAGCGTATCAACATTCGATAATGATATTCAAAAGGTGAGTTGACCTGTCCTTTTCGTCGGGCATGATCGGCGACAAAGGAGAGCGGAATGTCTGATCATATCCCACCGATCGATCGACGCGGCTTCGTGGCGGGCGGTCTCGGCAGCGTTGCCGGGCTTGCCCTGCCATCGTCGGTGGCAGGGGCCAGGGCAGCGGTCGGGCGACCGCGCCCCTATCTGCTCGGTGCGGACATATCGTGGTTGCCGGAAGACGAGGCGGCGGGTGCGACCTATCGTTACGAGGGGAAGACGTGGGACCTGCTCGCGCTGCTGCGGCGGATCGGGTTCAACGCGATCAAGGTCAGGACCTTCGTCGATCCCGCCGCCGCCGGTGGCTATTCCGCCGATGCGCCGGCGGCCCGGTGGGCGGGACTGGAACGGACGGTGGCGCTGGGGCGGCGGGTCAAGGCGGCGGGGTTCGATCTCACGCTGAGCCTGCACTTCAGCGACGACTGGGCCGATCCCCAGAAGCAGGTGAAGCCCGCCGCCTGGGCGACGATGTCGCCGATCGCGCTGGCCGCTGCGGTCGAGGCGTACAGCCGGCGCACGGTCGCCGCGCTCGTCGCGGCGGGGGCGGCCCCGGACATGGTCGTCGTCGGCAACGAGACGACGTTCGGCATGATGTGGCCGGAAGGACGGGTGCCGCTGACCCGGCCGACCGGTAATCCGGTGACGGACAAGACGCATCTCGATCCCGGTCGGGTCGGCGGGTTCGATGGCTTCGCGGCGTTGCTGAAAGCGGGGATCGTCGGGGCACGCACGGCCGCGCCGGGGACCCGGATCGTGCTGCACAATCACCTCGGCCGGCATTGGCCGATCCTGCGCGACTGGACCGACGCGCTCCGCGCCCGCGACGTGCGGTTCGATGCGATCGGCCTGTCCTGCTACCAGCAGGCGGCGGAGGGCGACTGGGCACGCAGCTTCACCGAATTCTGCCGCCGCTATCCCGATCTCGGGCTGCTCGTCGCGGAATATTCCAGCCGCAAGCGATATGTGAACGATCTGGTCCACGATCTGCCGAACGGGCAGGGCTGGGGCAGCTTCATCTGGGAACCGACCCGCCATCAGGAAGCGATCTTCGATCGCGGTGGCCGCAATGCCGGCGAGGGGCCACGCCCCAACCTAATCGCGCAGGGCCTGAATTCGGCCGAGGCGCCTGGCGACGGCGTACCCGCAGCGCAACGCCGCCGCACCTACGGCGTCGGCGGCCAATATGAGGGTAACGAGTTCCTCGCCTTGTATCGCCGGATCGCCCGCGATTACGGACTACGCTGACCGGCGGATCATGACAGCGGGTAGGGGCCCTTGCCGCCATCGGCGATGAAGCGGTCGACGCGGGCGTCCACCATCGGCAACGGCACCGATCCCAGCGACAGCATGGCATCGTGGAAGGCGCGGATATCGAATTTCGCGCCCAGCGCCTTTTCCGCCTTCGCGCGCCCGGCGAGGAAGGTCAGTTCGCCCATGTAATAGCTGAGGGCCTGGCCCGGCCACGAAATGTAGCGATCGACCTCGGTCGTGATCTCGTGATCGGAAAGCGCGGTGTTGTCGTGCAGGAAAGCCTGCGCCCGTTCGCGCGACCAGCCCTTGGCATGGACGCCGGTGTCGACCACCAATCGGGCGGCGCGCCACATCTGGTAGCTGAGCATCCCGAACGTCTCGTAGGGAGTGTGGTACAACCCCATGTCCTCGCCCAGCGCCTCGCAATACAACGCCCAGCCCTCGCCATAGGCCGAGATATAGGTGTTGCGGCGATAGGCAGGCAGGTCGTCCAATTCCGCAGAGAACGACATCTGCCACGCATGGCCGGGCGCGCTTTCGTGCAGCGTCAGCGCGGGCAGCGAGTAGAGCGGGCGTGCCGGCAGGTTCCAGGTATTGACCAGATAGACGCCGGAACCGCCGCGACCGGCGGTGTAATAAGGGGCGATTTCCGCCGGTACCGGTTCGATCGCGAAGCGGGCGCGGGGCAGGCGGCCGAACCAGCGCGCGGCCTTGCCGTCGAATTCCTTGGCGGTCCATGCCGCCCGGTCGAGCAGTGCCTGCGGCGTCTTCACGTAGAATTGCGGATCGGTCCGCAGGAACGTGAGGAAACCGGCGAGATCGCCCTGCCATGCCACCTGCTTCATCACCTCGCCCATTCGGGTGCGGATCCTGGCGACCTCGGTCAGGCCGATCGCATGGATCTGATCGGCCGACTGGTCGCGGGTGACGTATTCGGCGATCTTGGACGCGTAATAGGCGCGACCATCCGGCAGGTCGTATGCCGCCAGTCCGGTCCGGGCAGCAGGGATGTATTCGTTGCGCAGGAAGGCGAGCAGCGATGCATGGGCGGGGACCACCGCACCGGCGATCACCCGCAACGCCTCTGCCCGCAGCGCCGCCTGCGTCGCGACCGGGATGGTGGCGGGCATCGTCCTGAACGGCGCGTAGAAGGTGGAGGTATCGCCGCCGGCCTTCGCCACCGCCGCGACACCGACATCGCGGCCTTGCAACGTCACCCGTGGCGGGGTGAAGCCGCGCTTCAGGCCGGCGCGCATATTGGCGACATTCTGGTCGAAATAACGCGGTAACTCGGCGAGGATACGCAGATAGCCGCGATAATCCTCCTCGGTCCGATAGGTCGCGCGGGTGAAGTAGCCGAGGTCGCCCCAGAAGCTGCTATCGGCGTTCAGCGGCTTTTCGTACTCGCGGAAGCGCTGTTCGGCGAGCAGCGCCTCGATCTGGCCGCGATAGACGGCGTAGTTGTCGCGAGCCGCCGGCGACAGCGTGCGCGGATCGATCGCGGCGAGCGCGGCCAGCGTCTCGGTCCACCGCTTCGTCTTGATCGCCTGCATCGCGGGGCCGACATCGGGCAGGCCGCGACGCTGGTTCCGGGAAGTGTTCTCATCGGTGCCCGACAGCGATCGACGCCACCGGTATTCCGCCGTCGCCAGTGCATCGAACCGTGCATCGGTACCGGTGGCGGTGGCGGTGGCGGCGGCGGCCGGCGCCTGCGCGATGGCGGGCAGGGGGGCGAGCGCGGACAGCAGGAGCGCCGGAAGCAGTTTCATGGGGGTATCCTTCATGGGACCGATCAGCCAAACCCATTACCGGTTTCGATGACCTCGACGGGATCGCCGATCCGCACCATGCCCAGGCGTTCGGGGACCGCGTTCTGGCCGAACATGATCCCTGCCGTGGTGGCATGGCCCATCGCGCGCAACGTCGTCAGGGGCTCGTTGCCCTCCAGCCGCTCGCCGGTATCGGGCTGCTGCGTCACGACGATGCAGCGCGCGCACGGGCGGGCGAGACGGAGTTCGACATTGCCGATCCTGATCCGTCGCCAGCGATCCTCTGCCCATGGCGTGGCCCCCGCGATCACCAGATTGGGGCGGAACCGCGCCATCGGTACGGCCACCGCCAGCCGCTCGTTCAGCGCGGCAAGCGACGCTTCGGTCGTCACCAGTAGCGGAAAACCGTCGGCAAGGCTGACATGCTCGCCCGGACGGGCATGGGCGGGCGCGATGGGGCGGCGGCGCGGATCGTACTGCCACGCCAGCCGGGCGGGCCGGTCGAGGATCGCGGCGAGAAAGCCGTCCGCCTGCGGGTTGCCGAGGCGGACCGGCAGTTCGTCCTTCCACACACGACCGTCGATCACCGGCGCGGCGGCATCGGGGGTGGTCACGCGACAATCGCCATGGTCGGGGTGGCGGAGGATCAGGCCGTCCGCCGTGGTTTCCACGGACAAGGCGGTCATCGCGGGCACCTGTCGCCGGGTGATGAAGCGACCGTCCGGATCGACCAGCATCCACCGGCGGTCGCCCGCCAGCCCGCACGGTTCCATCATCGCGTCGTCGACCGCATGGCCGCGCAGGCTTTTGACGGGATAGGTGAACAGGCCGGCAAGCTGCATCATCGCGCCGTCATGCCCGATCCTCCTCCACCCAACCAGACCGTCATGGTCGGTAACGCAGGCCCAGCCACAGGGTGCGCGGCGTGGCGCGCTCGACGATATCGGCGCCGCTGATCCCCGCCTCGACCCGTGCATCGGTCAGGTTCTCCGCGCGGCCCTCGATCGCGAGGGCGGCGTTCAGCGGGATCGCGACATAGGCGTCGACCGTCGTGGCGGGGGCCAGCGTCCGGCGGTTCTGGTCGTCCTCGAACTGGCGGGCGACATGGCGGAGGGTGACGGCGGCGGCGGCCCCGCGATAGCGGCCGTCGACCGTCGCCGACACCTGATCGCGCGGTGTCTGCGCCGGGCGCAGTCCGTCGAGCGGGGCGGCGGCACCGTCCGCCCGCACCCGCGCATCGACATGCGACCAGGATGCGCGCACTCCGACCGGGCCGGGGCGCCATGTCGCATCCACCTCCAGCCCGTTCGAGCGGATGCCGTCCAGATTGGCGCGGACGCGGTACACGCCGCCCGCCGCCACGAAGCCGACCAGCGGAAAGCTGCCGGGACCGGTGCCGGCGGTGACGTTGGCGATCGCGTCGTCCATCACGTTGTGAAACCAGGTCGCGGCGATGCTGGTCGATCCGGTCGGCGTGAGGGTGATGCCGCCCTCCACCCCGGACAGGCGCTCCGGTGACAGGGTGGCGTCGGCGGCGGTCGCATCCGGCCCGACCCGGAACGGGCGATAGAGTTCGTTGAGCGTCGGCAGTCGCCAGCCGCGATAGGCGGCGGTACGCAGCGTCACCGGCCCCGCGATCTGCCAGGCGAGGCCGACACGCCCGGTCGCCTCCGTGCCACGTCGATCCCTGAAAGACAGGTCGGTGATCGCGGCGCCGGTCGCCAGCGTCTGTTCGCGCAGGAAGCCGCCGGCGATCCGCCACCGGTCGATCCGGCCGCCGAGCGACAGGGTGAGCGCCCCCGCCTCGACGTTGCCGTCGGCGAACAGGCCGCCGGTCACGTTGTGCCCGCCCGCGACGCGGCGGCGGGTCGGGCTGCCGGCTACGAAGGTGAAGTTCTCCTGCGTGCGTCCCGCCACGCGGCGCAGGTCCGCCCCCAGCCGCAACCGGATCGCCTCGCCCAGTGGCGGCGCCACCTCCACCCGCGCACCAAGGCCGGTGGCGGGGGTGTTGTACTGGTCCAGCGTCTGCGTCGCGGTCGTCCGGGCGGCGTTCACGCTGGCGAAGCTGGAGGCGAAGGCGCGGCTTTGGACATAACCGAGCGCCGACCAGCTCCAGCGGCCACGGCCAACCAGGCGCAGGCTGGCATCCGCCCCCTCCGACCGGTTGGCGGTGAACGGCGTGCCGCGATCGCGCGTGTCGGTGAAGGCGGCGACGTTCGCCTGCAACTCGGTCTGCGGCGCCAGCGCGACGACGGTACGCAGCGCGCCGGATGCCTGTTCATAGGGGGCGGGCCGATCGACCGGCCCCCGGTTCGCCGCGACGATCGGGGTGAACCCGTCGCCGCGCGTATAGGCACCCGACAGCACCGCGAACCCGCCCGGCCGGACCAGCGCCGCCGACGCCTGCGCATCGATCGAGTCGCGACTGCCATAGGCCACGTTGCCGGCCAGCGGCGCGAGCTGGTCGGGCGTCGCGCTGTCCAGTTCGATCGTTCCTGCCAGGGCGCCCGGACCATAGAAGCCGCTGCCGCCACCACGCGTCACGCGGATGCGGCCTATCCGGTCGGTGGCATAAGCGGGAAATGCCACCCAGCCGCCGAACGGATCGGCCTGCGGTACCCCGTCGAGGATCAGCAGCGCCCGGCTGGCAGCGTTGCCGCCAAGGCCGCGCAGGGTGATGCCCTGGCTGGTCGGATTGGCGGTGCGGCTGTCCGACCGGCGGAACTGCTGCAGCCCGGCGACATCGGCAAGAACGCTTTCGAGCCGGTTCGCGGCATTGGCCTCGATCCGCGTGCGATCGATCTCGACGACATCGAACGCGCGATCGCCGGGCCGGTCAGCGAGACCTCGACCGGTAACGATGATCTCCGGCGGCAGCGTGTCGAGCGCTGTCTGCGCAAGCGCCCCGGCGGAACAGCAGGTCAGCAGGAGGGGTGCGACGCGAAAATCGATCATGCCCCGGCGCTTAGGGGAGGATGGGGCAGGGATGAAGGGCCCGTCAGTCGATCCGTCGAAACGGCTTGCTGAGAAAACGGGAGCCACCAAGCCCGAAGCGCCACGGCTCGGCGGCGGCGCGGGTGATGCCGATGCGGGGACCGACCTGAAGGTCTGGCTCCTCCACCCGTGGCAACAGCGTGAAAGGCGGGGCGTCGAGCGGCTGGCCGTCCAGCGCGGCGGTGATGCCCAGCGCCTGGCACAGGCGACCCGGCCCCGCGCCGCGTCGCCATGATCGCCAATCCCTCGACCGGCTCGATCGCGCGCAGCAGCACCGCCGCGCCGGGTTCGCGACCGCCGACGACGTTCATGCACCAGTGCAGGCCGTAGCTGCGATAGACATAGGCGCGACCGGGCGGGCCGAACATCGTGGCGGTACGCGGGGTGATCCCGGCATGGCTGTGCGAAGCGGCATCCCCGGCATGATACGCCTCCGTCTCGACGATCATGCCACCGACCCCGTCCACGAGCAGCCGGCACCCGATCAGTGCACGGGCAAGATCGAGGACGGGGCGATCGTAGAAGGCAGGCGGCATGTCCGGCGCGGCAGGGGGCGGCATTGCGGTGCTAGTCGACCTTGCCCGCTCCCGCCACGGCCCGCGCGACCATGATCTCCGGTTCCTCGCCCGCCGGCGTGCGGTAGCGTTCGCGGATACCGGCGGTCACCGCGTCGACGCCGCTTTCGGGCATCAGCGCGACGACCGCGCCGCCGAAACCGCCGCCGGTCATGCGTGCCCCACCCTGACCGTCGCACAGCGTCGCGATCAGGTCGTGCGCGGTGGCGGCGAGTTCGTCGACCTTGGGGACGGTGACCTGGAAATCGTCGCGCATCGACGCGTGGCTTTCCGCCATCAGCCGGCCCATCGTGCGCAGGTCGTCCGATGCCAGCGCCTCGGCGGCCGCGATCACGCGGTCGTCCTCGGTCACGACGTGGCGGGCGCGGGCCAGCACGTCGCCGGTCAGCCCGGCCGCGGCGATCATGTCCAGCGTCGCATCGCGCAGCTTGGAGACGCCGAGGATACGGGCGGCTTCCTCGCATTCGGCGCGGCGGCGGTTGTAGTGCCCTTCCACCAGACCACGGACGACGCCCGAATGGATGATGACGATCGCGGTGCCGGCGGGGATCGGGATCGCCCGCGTCTGCAGCGAGCGGCAGTCGATCAGCAGCGCGGCGTCGGCGACGCTGGCGGCCGAGGCGAGCTGGTCCATCACCCCGCACTTCATGCCGACGAAATCGTTCTCGGCGGTCTGCGCCTGCACAGCGATCCTGGTGGCGTCGGGCGTTTCACCCAGCACGGCGAGCATCGCGTGGCCGACCGCCACCTCCAGCGAGGCGGACGACGACAGCCCCGCGCCGCGCGGAATGTCGCCGACGATGGCGAGGTCCGCACCGCGCAGCGTGCGGCCCTCCTTCACCAGCGTCGCGATCATGGCGCGCACATAATCGCGCCAGCCGCCATCGGGGGCATGCTCGATCGGCTGGGCGACGTCGAACTCGTCCTGCTCGTTGCCGAATTCGATCGCGACGACGCGGACGGTCGTATCGGGGCGGGCGCGCCACGCGATCCGCGTCTCGACGGGGATCGCGCAGGGCAGGACGAAACCGTCGTTGTAATCCGTATGCTCGCCGATGATGTTGACGCGGCCGGGCGCGCGGACGACGCCATCAGGCGATCCGTCGAAGGCGGCGGTGAAGCCGGCGGACAGGCGGGCGGCGAGGTCGGTCATGCACGTTTCTCCAATAGGGGGCTTGCCGCGCGCAGCCGTTCGGCGGCCTGCTCGGGCGTCAGGTCGCGCTGGGGTTCGCCCAGCATCTCGAACCCGACCATGAACTTGCGCACCGTCGCCGACCGCAGCAGGGGCGGGAAGACGTGCGCGTGCAACCGCCACGGCGCGGTGTCGGCAATGCCGTGCGGGCAGCCGTGCCACCCGAAGGAATAGGGAAAGCTGGTCGCGAACAGGTTGTCGTACCGCGCCATCAGCCGGCCCAGCAGGCTGGCCAGCGCATCGCGCGCCGCATCCGACAGGTCCTCCATCCGCACGACGGGATCGCGTGCGATGATCAGCGTCTCGAACGGCCACGCCGCCCACCACGGCACGATCGCGAGCCAATGGTCGTTCGACTCCACCTCGCGCTCGCCACCGGCTTCTCGCTCGGCGACGGCATCGAGCAGGACGGTGCCGTGCTCGGCCATCCAGGCGCGCTGTCCTTCGTCCTCACGCGCGACATGCGCGGGGACGAAATCGCCGGCCCATACCTGGCCGTGTGGATGGGGGCTGGAACAGCCCATCATCGCGCCCTTGTTCTCGAAGAGCTGGACATGCGCCCAGCGGGCGCCGAGTTCGGCGGACTGATCGGCCCAGGTGTCGACGATCACCCGGCGTTCGGCGTCGGTCAGTTCCGGCAGGGTCCGCGAATGATCGGGAGAGAAACAGATCACCCGTGCCTCGCCACTGGCCCCCTGTGCGGGAAACAGCGGATCGTCGACCGGGGCGGGCGTATTCGGCAACAGGGCGGCGAAGTCGTTGGGGAAGACGAAGGTGCTGGCGTAATCGGGATTGCGTTCGCCACCCGTGCGGACGTTGCCGGGGCAGAGATAGCAGTTCGGATCGTAGGTCGGCCCGCGCGGGGGGGCGGGCGGGGCCTCCTCGCCCTGCCATGGCCGCTTGGCGCGATGGGGCGAGACCAGCACCCATTCGCCGGTCAGCAGGTTTCGCCGCCGGTGCGGATGATCGGATGCGTCGAATGTCATACAAAACCCCTCCGCCCGCCCACTACGCGTTGACCGCGCGGCCTGCAATTCCTAGCCGTGTCGAAATCATCACGAGGAAAAGCCATGCCCTATCAGCCCGATGCCCACCGATATGACGGGCGGATGCCATATCGCCGGTGCGGGCGCAGCGGGCTCGACCTGCCGGCCATCTCGCTGGGGCTGTGGCAGAATTTCGGCGGGCAGGACGTGTTCGAGACGGGGCGGGCGCTGCTGCGCCGTGCCTTCGACCGGGGGGTGACGCATTTCGATCTCGCGAACAATTACGGCCCGCCCTACGGCTCCGCGGAGGAGAATTTCGGACGCTGGATGGCGCAGGATTTCGCGCCGTATCGCGACGAACTGCTGATCTCGTCCAAGGCGGGGTATGACATGTGGCCGGGGCCTTATGGCGGGCCATCGGGCAGCCGCAAATATGTGATCGCCAGTGCCGAGCAGAGCCTCAAGCGGATGGGTCTCGATTATGTCGACATCTTCTATTCGCACCGCATGGATGCGACCACCCCGCTGGAGGAAACCGCTGGCGCGCTGGCGCATCTGCACCGGCAGGGCAAGGCGCTGTATGTCGGCGTCTCGAACTATACGCCCGATGCAACGGCACGGATCGCGGCGATCCTGGCGGAGGAACGCATCCCCCTGCTGATCCATCAGCCGCGCTATTCGATGCTGGAACGCACGATCGAGAATGGTCTGCTCGATACGCTGGCGCAGACGGGCAGCGGCTGCATCGTGTTCTCCCCGCTGGCGCAAGGGCTGCTGACCGACAAATATCTCGATGGCGGCGCACCGGCGGCAGGCACGCGGCTGGCCAAGGCGCGCACGCTGACACCCGACCGGCTGACCGACGCGGTGCTGGGCAAGCTGCGGGGACTGAACACGATCGCGCAGGCCCGCGGGCAAAGTCTGGCGCAGATGGCGGTGGCGTGGGTGCTGCGCGACCCACGGGTCACCTCCGCCCTGATCGGCGCGCGCACCCTGGAACAGCTGGATCAGCTACTCGATGCCGTCAATGCCCCTGCGCTGACGACGGACGAACTGACCGCCATTGATGTGTTGCTGGGATAACGATTGCAAATTCTGCATCTATGATAGCGTTAAACGCAATTGTTTGCGGTATAGGGCCGGGGTAACAGGATCAGGCCTTTCAGGCATCCTCTCCTAAAAACTTTCATGACCGGGCTTCGACCCGGTCTTTTTTTGTCCGCGTCAGATCGGTCGGTGCAGGTCGACCAGCGACAAGGCGGCGACCGTGGTCGCGTCCTTGATCCGGCCGCTGCGGATCATGTCGATCACCTCGGCACGCGGAAAGGCACGGGTGACGAGGCCCTGTTCCTCGACCTCCAGCGCGGTGTCGGTGCGGGTCAGATCTTCTGCCAGGAAGACATGATAACCCTGGTTCGCGAAGCCGGCGGCTAGGAACAGATGGCCGAGATGCACCATCCGCCCCGCGACCAGCCCGGTCTCCTCGCGCAGTTCACCCCGGGCGAGATCGATCGGATCGGCTTCGGGCGCCTGTTCCCATGCGCCTTGCGGCAATTCCCAGTAACGACCGCCGACCGGATAGCGATATTGTTCGACCAAATGGAGCGATCCGTCCGCCTCGACCGGCACGATCACCGCGAAATCGGGTTTCTCGACGACGCCGTAGATGCCCCGCGATCCATCGGCGCGCTGCACCTCATCCTCACGGACCTGAAGCCAGCGGTTGCGATAGGCGATGCGGGAGCCGATCGTCGTGATCTCGGGCGGGGTATCGGTCATGGCGTCGCTCCGGGGCGGGGAAGGGCAAGCGTGGCGGTAGACCCCGGCGCATCGCGCAGGCGGACCGGGACCGGGCCACCGCCGGCGGGCGGGGAAAAGGTGAGGCGGTCGCCGGTGAACCCTTCGGGCACCATCCGGTCGGCGACACCGGCGAGCAGGAACAGGTCGCGACCCGTGAGCGTGCAGACGTCGGAGCAGGTCAGCGCGGTCAGCACCGGCACCCTGACCAACGTCGCCAAAGGTTGCCAGTCGCCAGCGACATCGCCCTGCACCGGGCGAAACCGCAGCGGCCCCGCCGCCGACGCGCCGAGCGCGGTGGCAGGCGTGATCGCGGCAACCCCGACCTGCGCATCCTGCAGCGTCACGGCGGTCTTGGCGCTCGCATCGTCGCTGCCGATTTCGATCCGGTCCGTGGCGGTGAACCGCGTCGTTCCGGCGGCCCGGAACGAAAAGGTGAGCCGGTCGCCCGCCGCGACGACACCCTCCGGCAGCGTGATCGATACGGGGGCGGGCGGGAGTGCCGACGTCACGCTGCGCGTCAGCAACGTCGCCGCCGGCCGGGCGGGCGCGACGCGCAGCCGGGTAGCCACGGTGCGGCCATCGGCCAGCGTCACGGTCGCGCCACGCGTCTCGCCCGCCGCCAGCGACAACGGTGCCGCCGCCGTCATCGTCAGTCGGTCGCCGCCGTCGACCCGCGCCAGCGCACCCGGCGTGAAGACAATGCCCTCGACCGTCAGCGAGGCGACCGTGTCGAGCCGCGCCCCCGCGAGCGTTCCGGCCCGATCGCCGGCATGAAGCGTCAACCCGTCGATCCGTCCGGCCTCCGTATAGGCCCGCAGCGGCAGGTCGAGCGGGTCGGCGACGCCGTATCGGCCGATCCGCAGCGTGACCGCCCCCGGGGGTACATCGGCAAGCGGCAGTTTGGCCGACACGCGGTTCGCCCCGCGCGCCTCCCACGTCACGGCGCGAACACCGTCACCGGGCAGGCGTAACTCCATCGCCTCGATGCAGGCGGAGGCTGCGCCCGTCAGTTCGACCGCATTGTCACGGCCCGCGACCAGGGACGTACCCTCTCCGGCGCGCCATGCGGCGTCCTGCGGACCTTGCAGGCGAAAGCGAGGACCGTCGAACGGCGTGAAGCCCCATCGTCCATGCAGTCGCCCGGTCAGTTCCTGTTCGAAGGCGATCGATCGCGGCACCGGTTCCCGGACGATGAAGCCGCCGCGTTCGGCATCGGCGACGACGGGCAGGTCGATTTCCTGTCCATCGCGCCCCGCGACACGAAGCGCCATGTCGCGGGCATAGCGGGTCGCATAGATCAGCGGTGCTCCCTCGACCGGCAGCACCAGCCCCGGTCGGGCCAGACACTGCGCCGCCGCGGGCGATGTCGCCCGTAACGGCGGCAACGAGGCGGGGCCGACCGGCGGCAGCGCCGCGACGATCACCGATTGCGGCCGGTTGAACGAGGGCGCGGCGTTCAGCAGCAGGCCCAGCCGATCGCCGTCATGCGTGTTGAGCGCCGGGATATATTGATAACTAGCGGTGCGGAATGCGCCGAGGATGCGGGCAACGTCGCGGACCACGCCGATATAGGGGCTGTAATAACCCGCCCCCCCCTGCGGCGTCGCGCTCAATTGAAAAGCGAGGTCGGTGGGGGTGCCGGTCAGCGCCTCCGCCATGGTACTGCTGTGCCCGTCGCTCAGGACCAGTGCCTCGCGACCGCCGGTCAGGCAGCCGGCCTGAAGTTCGGCGGGGCGGGTCAGGCATTCCGCCTTCAGCTGGATCGCGAGGCTGCGGGCGAGCGCGGGCGACGCTTCCTCCAGCCGGGTGCCGCCTTCCGCGTCGCGCCGGTTGACGCCGGTGACATAGGCATCGAGCCGGGCGCGATCGAGCGCCGCCTGATTGAGGTCCTGCGACGCGCGCACGAACGCGCCGGGGCGGCCGCGGACCGCCCCGGTCAGCGTGCCGAAATCACCCCCGGTTTCCGGGGCGAGGAAGGCGATGGCCTGCTGCGCGCCGGCGGGTACCTTGATGCGCAGGTCCCGCTGCTTCTTCTTCCAGGTTTCGGCGCGGAAGAACCATTTCTTGGGTGGCGGATTGGTGGCGCCGCGCAGGAAACCGACGACAAGCAGATAATGCGCGGACTGGTCGGCTGGCAGGTCCGCGCGCACCAGCATCTCGTCCCCCGCCGCCAGATCGGGCACCTGCGCGATCGGCAGGGTCACGCCTGCGCGGGTCACCGTCACCGTCAGGCGCGGGCCGGCGAGGTCGAATGCCGCGACCTCGGCCGGGGCGGACAGGGGGGTCAGGACACAGGCGACCGCAGCCGCCACGCCTGCCGCCACACTGGCGATCGTTCGGGTCATCGCCCTGCCTTACCCCGTGGAACCACCGCCGCAAACCCTGCCGGGACTTGCCGCCGCCCGCCCGCAGCGCGATAGGGCAGCGATGGCCAAGCAGCGCGTGGATCAGATGCTCGTCGATCGGGGCCTCGTCGAATCGCGCGCGCGGGCGCAGGCGCTCGTCATGGCCGGGCTGGTGTTCGCGGGCACGCGCAAGGTCGACAAGCCCGGCCAGCAACTGGCCGACGATATCGCGCTCGACGTGCGCGGCCGCGATCATCCTTGGGTATCGCGTGGCGGCATCAAGCTGGCACACGGGCTGGATCACTTCGGCTGGAACGTGGCCGGTGCGGTCGCGATCGATGTCGGATCGTCGACCGGCGGCTTCACCGACGTGCTGCTTCAGCGCGGCGCGGCCCGCGTCTATGCGGTCGACAGCGGCACCAACCAGCTTGCCTGGTCGCTGCGGCAGGACGAACGGGTGATCGTCCACGAACAGACCAGCGCCCGCATCCTGACGCCGACCCACATTCCGGAACCCGTCGACCTGATCGTCTGCGACGCCAGCTTCATCGGGCTGGCCAAGGTGCTGGAACGGCCATTGTCGTTCACACGCACCGATGCGCGGCTGTGCGCGCTGGTGAAGCCGCAGTTCGAGGCGGGGCGCGGCGAGGTGGGCAAGGGCGGGGTGGTGCGGGACCCTGTCATCCATGCCCGGGTCTGCGATGATGTCGCCATCTGGCTGACCGGACAGGGCTGGACGGTCGTGGGTATCACCCCCAGCCCGATCACCGGGCCGGAAGGCAATGTCGAATTCCTGATCGCGGCGGTACGCGGCGACGGCCCGGCCGGGGAACGATAGCCGGGCGCAGGATTTGGGCCGGTATGGCCATTCGATCGACCCGGACCGTTTCCCTGTTGCGATGGAGCGCGATCACCGTACCGCTGGTGCTGCTGCTCGGTTTCGCCTCGGGCATGTCGGCGCCGGCGGGGCGCGGCAATGCATGGTACATGGCGCTTTCCCGGCCCGCACAGACGCCGCCCGACTGGGTGTTTCCGGTGGCCTGGACGACGATCTATGTCCTGCTCGGCCTCGCGCTGGCGATCGTCCTTGCCGCGCGATCGGCGCCGGGGCGGGGGCTGGCGACCGGATTGTTCATGTTTGGGTTCGGCCTGTCGCTGGCGTGGATGCCGCTGTTCTTCGGCGCCCATCTGGTGTCGGCGGCGGTCTGGCTGATCGCCGCGATGCTGGTGATCGGCATCGCCACCACCTTCGCGTTCGCGCGCGTGCGGCGACTGGCGGCATGGCTGATGGTGCCGTATCTGGTCTGGATCAGTTTCGCCGGGGTGCTGACATGGAGCATCGACCGGCTGAACCCGGCGGCGGAAACCCTTGTGCCCTCGCCCGTCACGTCCCAAATGTCGTGACGACGCGTTTCATCGCCCCTGGGGATATCAGCATGCAATCCGAAAACCGCTTCTTCGATGATTTCGCCAAGCTCGTGAACGGTGCCGCGGGCACGGTGGCCGGCATGGGCCGGGAGGCGGAAGCCAGTGCGCGATCGCGCGCGCGGGAATGGATCGGCGGGCTCGATTTCGTCAGTCGTGAGGAATTCGACGCGGTGAAGGCGATGGCGGCCGCCGCGCGGGACGAGGCGGATACGCTGCGCGCCCGTCTCGACGCGCTGGAGGCGAAGGCCAGCAATCCGTTGCCGACCGTCTGACAGGGATCGCACGGGATCGTGTCGGCCTTTGCCAGCCGGCTCGCCCCGTGCGACTAGACATTGATGCTCGACCAGACCGAACACGACGATGACGATGCCGCCCCGATCGATATGCTTGAGGCTTATTACGCCGCGCATGGCTGGGACCATGAACGGCAGGACGAGGAGATCGTCGCCTCGGTAAAGGGTAGCTGGGCGACTTATGAGTTGCGCGCGCTCTGGCGGGAGGATGACAGCGTCCTCCAGTTTCTGGCGTTTCCCGATATCAAGGTGCCCGAGGACCGGCGTGGATCGATCTACGAGGCGATCGGCCTCGTCAACGAACAGCTGTGGATCGGCCATTTCGAATTATGGTCCTCCACGGGCGTCCTGCTGTTCCGCCATGCCGCGATGATCGACGGTGACGACGACCGCACGATGACGCTGGGCGGTGCCGAACTGCTGGTCGAATCAGCGATCGAGGAATGCGAGCGCTTCTATCCGGTGTTCCAGTTCGTGTTGTGGGGCGGAAAGAGTCCCCGGGATGCGCTTGCCGCCGCACTGGTCGAAACGCAGGGCGAGGCATGAGTACCGCCACGATGCCCGTCGGTCCGTTCTGGATGATCGGATGCGGCAACATGGGCGGCGCGATGTTGCGCCGGTGGCTGGCCGCCGGGCTCGACCCGGCGGCGATCACGGTGGTGACGCGCAGCGGACGCGGCGTGCCGGACGGCGTGCGATCGATCACGTCGATCCCCACGGACGAACGTCTGGCGACGCTGGTGCTGGCGGTGAAGCCTCAGCAGCTGGATGTGATCGCCCCCCTGCTTGCCGATGTACGTCCGGCGCTGTTGGTGTCGATCCTCGCAGGTGTCGAGGTGGCGGCGCTGGCGCGGCGGATCGAGGCGGCGGCCATCGTGCGCGCGATGCCCAATCTGCCGGTCGCGATCGGGCAGGGCGTTACCGCGTTGTACACGCCAACGACCGATGCTGGTGTCCGGCAGGCCGCAGAGGCTCTGGCAGCGGTGCTGGGGCATGTCGAATGGGTGGCAGATGAAGGCTCGTTCGATGCCGTCACCGCGCTGGCCGGCTGCGGGCCGGGCTTCGTCTTCCGCTTTGCCGATGCGCTGGCAGTGGCGGGGGCGGCATTGGGCCTGCCCGAGGAACAGGCACGGCGATTGGCGCTGGCGACGCTGGCCGGATCGTCGGCGATGGCGGTGACGGCGGATGTGCCGCCGGCGGTGCTGGCCGACCGCGTCGCCAGCCCCGGCGGATCGACGCGCGAAGGGCTGAATGTACTCGACGCCGATCGCGCGCTGGAACGGTTGCTGATCGAAACGCTCGCGGCATCGGCGCGGCGTAACGGCGAGATGGCGGCGGCGGCGCGGGAGCGATAATCGACCCGCACCGCTGTGCCACCGCTGGCCTAGCGGCGCAGCCCCTCGACCTGCGGCATCGCTTCTTCCGGGATCATGCCTTCCAGTACCGCCCAATAGCCGGCGACCGCCGCCGGCCCGGCATGGGTGTAGGCCGCTGAGATTTTCTGCTTCCAGGCATCGAACAACTCGCCTTCCAGCTTCTTGCCCGCATCGGTCAGCCGGAGCAGGCGCTGGCGCCGATCACGCTCACCGGCGCGATTCTCGACCAGATCGCGCTCCGTCAGCTCGTTGAGTACGCGTCCAAGTGACTGTTTGGTAATGGCAAGCAACGACAACAGCTCGCTGACGGTCAGATCGGGTTTCCTGCTGATGAAATATAGGGCACGATGATGGGCACGGCCCAGTCCTTGCCTCGCCAGATCGCGATCGATCGAGCGATTCAGGTGGCTGTGGCCGAAATACAGGAGTTCCAGGCCGCGGCGCAATTCGGGCTCGCGGAGGAACTGGGCGGGGGGAAGAGGTGCTGAGACAGCCATGTTGACCCGTCTAAGCCGCACTCCTACGCGTCCGCAACCCCATGAGATAAGAGAACGATACGAAATGTCCGCCCTTGTGCCTGCCGCCTTCCGCCACGATCCCCATGCCGCCCCGGTCGAAGCGGCGGAGCGGGCCAAGCGATTGATCGATCCGGGTTTCGGACGCGTCTTCACCGATCACATGGCGGTGATCCGCTATTCCGATCAGGCAGGGTGGCACGATGCGCACATCACGGCGCGGGCGCCGCTGCCGATCGATCCTGCCTCATCGGTCCTGCATTATGCGCAGGAGATATTCGAGGGGATGAAGGCGTATCGGCTGGCCGATGGCGGCACCGCGTTGTTCCGGCCGCAGGCGAACGCAGCGCGGTTCCGCGATTCGGCACGGCGGATGGCAATGGCGGAACTGCCCGACGACCTGTTCATCGAATCGATCGAGCGGCTGGTCGCGGCAGACAGCGACTGGATTCCCGAAGGCGACGGGGCGCTCTACCTGCGGCCTTTCATGATCGCGTCGGAGGTGTTCCTGGGCGTGAAGCCGTCGGCGGAATATCTCTACATGGTCATCGCCTCGTCCGTCGGCGCCTACTGGAAGGGCGGGGTGCGGGCGATTACGGTGTGGGTCAGCCGCGATCATACCCGTGCTGCGCTCGGCGGTACCGGTGCGGCCAAGTGCGGCGGCAATTATGCCGCCAGCCTGATCGCGCAGAAACAGGCGATCGCGCATGGCTGCGATCAGGTCGTCTTCCTCGATGCGGTGGAGCGGCGCTGGGTGGAGGAACTGGGGGGCATGAACCTGTTCTTCGTCTTCGCCGACGGCAGCCTGCAGACGCCGCCGCTGACCGGTACGATCCTGCCGGGCATCACCCGTGATTCGCTGCTGACGCTGGCGCGCGACGCCGGCCTGACCGTGCGCGAGGAGCCCTATGCGATCGACCAGTGGCGCGCCGATGCACAGAGCCGCCGATTGGTCGAGGCGTTCGCCTGCGGCACGGCGGCGGTGGTGACCCCGGTAGGCCGCATCGCGGATCGCGACGGCGACTTCACGGTCGGCGACGGCACCGGCGGCCCGGTGACCGACCGGCTGCATCAGGCGCTGGTCGCGATCCAGCGCGGCACGGCCCCCGATCCCCATGGTTGGCTGCATCGGTTGTAAACGGTCTTCCCAACCACGCGGGCTGCGCTATAAGCCCGCGCTCTGCTGGGGCGTCGCCAAGTGGTAAGGCAGCGGCTTTTGGTGCCGCCATCCGCAGGTTCGAATCCTGCCGCCCCAGCCAATTTCTCGCTAAGTGATTGATTGAACTGGCTAACCCCGGTCCGGATGCCCCAGTGTGTACAGTCGGCTGCGCCAATGGGGTGTGCGGGGAGATCAACGTCCTTGGCCTCGCTCCAGCATGTCTATGGCCGCGGCCACATTTTCTGGTGGCGCCGGGTTCATTATTCGTTCCATGATAAGCCCATTGATGTCCGCCTGTCGCTCGGGACCCCCGACCGGCTGCAGGCGCGTCACCGGGGCGCGGTCCTGACCGCGTCCTATGATCGGGTGGTGTCCATGTTGAACGACCGTATTCGCGCCAGCCGCGGCCTGACCGAACGCAAGCTGCAGGCGATCGCGAGGGCGATGCACGAGGAGCGGCTGGCCGAGGTCTGCACAGAACAGCGCGCGACGCCGGACGATGCCGAATATCACTCGGCCACCAATCGCGCCTTCGTCGACTATTTCCACCGTCTGACGTCGCGGGGCGGACATATGTCGTTCCTGCCGGACGAGCAGAGCGCGCTCGAAGCACAAGGGTGGGACGCGCAGCGCATCGCTGACCTGAAGACGGTCATCGCGTTGCGCGAGAACAAGGGCGTCAGCCCGATCCGTAAGGACGAGATCGACCGCCATCTCGCCGCGGCCGGCTTCGCGATCGACGACCGGTTGCGCTGGATGGTCGAGCTCGCGCTCTACCCGACCTATCGCGGCGTCTATGCCGATGCCGAGGAGCAGTTGCGCACATTGGTTGGCCGAAACTCGGCGCCTGCATGGACAACGCCGAGCACGACGTGCTCGCCTACATGACCTTTCCCGAGCAGCACCGGGTGAAGCTGCACAGCACCAACCCGCTCGAACGGCTCAACCAGGAGGTGAAGCGCCGGGCTGACGTGGTGGGCATCTTCCCCAACGAGGACAGCATCATCCGTCTTATCGGCGCCGTGCTCCTCGAGCAGAACGACGAGTTCCAGCTCCAGAACCGCTACATGCAGATCGAGGGCATGGTCGCTCTCGCCACACCACAGATCGAGGAGGTGACGCCGCTACAGATTACACCCAAGGCCGCCTGAACGATGCGGCCCGGGGCCACACCCGAAATTACACCACGTTGACGGACACGACCTGACCCAAAGCGTCCTGGGCCTCGGTGCCGGCATCCCCGAAGGCCATTATGGTCGGCGACCGAGGCCGGTGGCGCTCCAGTGGATGCCGCCCATCAGGTGGCCGAGATAGGTCGGGTCGCGGTACATTTCGCCGTTATGGCCCAGCGTGGTGACGAACACGCGGCCACCCTCATACCGGTGGTGCCATGCGATGGGGTGATCGCGCCCCATTGGACGCGATACCTGTCCGGGCCAGATCTTCGTGGGATCGTAGCTGGTTTCGTCGACGTTCAGCACCGGATCGATCGCGATGCGATATGGATTGGTGGTGACATAGAACTCGTCGCTCCACAGCCAACGGTCCGGCAGGCCAAAGGTGGCGGGGAAGCCACGATCGACGACGGTCACGACTCCGGTCTGGAGCATCGGGTGCACGCCAACGGCACGACCGACCATCTTCTCGTACCATGGCCAGTCGTTCGCCGGCATGATCGCGGCACGGTGGACGACCATGGCATTGCCACCGGCTCGCATATACGCCTCGAAATTCCGGCGCTGCGGCTGGGTCAGTTCGCTTCCGGCGGTGTTGAGGAACATGATCGCGGCATATTGTCGCAGGTCGCCTTCAAATATCTCGGTCTTGTTGGTGAAAACGAGGTCGAACGCATGAAGCTTCGCCAGCTTTTCCAGGCTGTCCCGGGCAATGGGGATGTATTCGTAATGGTAGGTGCTGGGCCGGGCGAGGACGAGCAGCTTGTACTGGTTCTGCGCCTCGGCCGACAATGGCGACGACAGGGCCACGACGCTTGCGAGGATGGGGACCAGCCGGTTCATCATCTTACTCCTGTCGGTGCGCCGGCTCATGGCCGGACGCGGTAGAGCGAACGGTGGGTCAGAACGAACAGGGTGTCCTCGTCCTTGCCGCCGAAGATCAATTGCACGGGCCGCTCCGGCACGTCGATCCGGCCCAACGCCCGACCATTGCGATCATGGACGAAGACCTGGCCGTTCGCGATGAACACGCGTCCTCGCCTGTCGGTCGCCACGCTTTCGCCGCCGCGATCTGCAAAGGGTTTCAGATCGGTCAGGCTGCCGCCTGGGCCGACGAGGGCGCTGTAGGTGCGTGCCTCGGACGCGTTGCTAACGTGGATGCGCTCGCCCGGCCGCCCCCGCACGAAGCCATAGGTGTCCAGCGCATGCGAGAAGCGGCGCGCACGGAAGTCAGCTGGCCCCTGCTGAAAGGTACGATAGGCAGGCAACACCAGACTGCCATCCGGTGAGACATATTCGCGCGTGCCCGGCACGACGACGTCGCGGGCAAACATATCCGCCAGCGTTTCGAAACGATAGGTCGCGACATCCAGCCGATCCCGGAATTCGCCATTGACCCACCAGTTGCCGGGCAACGCCGTGGCCGCGTTCGGGTGAGAGGCGACGCGGGTCGGCGGGATGATCGTCAAGGCCAGTTCCGACGATCCGGGGCGGAAGCCGTAGACGGTGCCGTCGCGCCCGGCGGCGGACAGGACCATCAGGTTGCCCGATGCGTCCGCCGCCAGATTCACCGGGTCCAGCGTGTTGTCGCGCTCGATCCCCAGCCCGGTCGTATCCGACCAGCGATAGATGCGCTGCTGCGTGCGATCGACGAAATAGAGCGTACCGTCCGGCGTCACCGCAGCACCGCCAAGCGCATCAAAGCCGTCGGCGATCTTCTCCACCCTAGTCGTGCCCGCTGCGGACGGGGCGGTGGCGCTCGGCGTGGCGCTCGGCGTGGCGGGGCCTGGGACGTCGAATGTGGCGAATTGACGCTCGCGGACCTGTCGACCGCGCGCCATGTCGACGATCGCGTTCTCGTAGGGGAATTTGTTGGCCCGCAGGAACGTGGCGCAGCCATTCTCGTCGCAGGTGCCCAGCCCGCTTTCGGCATTCACATGCATATTGCGAAAGCGAATGCCGCTGCTGTTGTATAGGGTGACCGCAGCCGGTTTCGCCTTGGCGGTCCGGGTGACGCGATAGGCATGAAGGTTGGCAACCAGAATATCGCGCGAGTCCCTGATCTCCAGCGCGACGGCATCCCGGCTCTCGCCGCCTTCCTCCTCGGTCTGGGGGGCGATCAGTTCCCAGTTGGCGACGCGGTTGAGTGCGATCTCGACCCGGCCGTGATGTTCCGCCGACATCTGGTAGACATGGCCCGGCGTCTCGGTATCCGACACGTACAGCCCGGCCTGGGCATAGGTGTTCGGCGTCCAGATGTTGTTGAACGTGCCGCCGCCCCCCTTGGTCACCCACAGACTGGGATATTGCGCGTCCCACCGCTTGGCGGGATCGGCATCGCCGGTCGCGTTGGCGTTATAGGGGATGAAGCGCTTGCCGCCGGCCAGATCGGTGCCGTGCCCGCCCTGGAACTTGACGTCGTCCACCAGCGATTCCGCCCCTGCCGTCCATAACAGGGCAGTGGCGCGGGGATTGATACCGCCGGTGAACAGGCCGATGCCCGATACGATCGCATCGCCGCCCTCCGCCGTCTGGACCAGCGCCTTGGGCGCGCCGACGCCCTGATAGGCGGGCGTGCCGTCGGGCAGGATGATCTGCGTCAGATTGGGATGAAGCGCGATCAGCACGCTGTCCCGCCGGAGCCGCAGCGTATCGGTGACGATATAGCGGCCCGCGGGGAAATATACCGTGCGATGCGTGTCGATCGCGCGCTGGATCGCGACGGTGTCGTCGGTGCGATCGTCGCCCTTCGCGCCGCCGTCGCGGACATTGTACCAATCGCCGCTGGCCGGCAGCGCCCGGATCGCCGCGGTGCGACGCGGGGGCAGGGCGGCGAGGGGCGATGCCTTCATCGCCGTATCATACTCGCCCATCCGGTCGAAGCCGGGAACGGCGAGGCCGTAATTGAACCGCGCGACGCCATAGGCCCGACCCGATCCGCCGACCGTCCTGCCGCTGTCGCGGAAACGGGCGAAAACGGGGGTGTTCGCCGCCAGCGCGTTTTCGAACGACACCTGGGTATAGGCGTTGCCCTCGTTGGAGACGACCACGGCGGCGCGTGACACGTTCTCGAAGCGCACGTCCTTGCCGAACAGCCAGTCGCCATAACCCTTGTCGATATCGATGCCGACGGGGGTATCGCTGATCGCGACGTTCACCATCGTCAGCCCCGCCTCATGCTCGCGGATCGCGGCCTCGCGCTGGCCTTCGAACGTCGCGTCGATCAGGGCGAAGGGCCAGGCGGGGGACGGTTTTTCGGTCAGGATGCCGTATCGGCCGCCGCGAAAGCGCAAATCCTGTCCGATGTTGCCGACCTGATAGAGCCCGGCGAGGGCGGAGCCGAGATCGAAGTCCATATGCGTGACGAAGGCATGCTGGGCGGCGTGGAACCGGATCGCGGCGGCGGCCGGATTGCCGGCGCCGATCCGGATGTCGATATTGCTGATCCCGGAATAGAAGGTGCCGGGATTGGCATCGGCGATCATCGGATCGAACGGCACGCTGCCGGGCACCGGGAACGGTACGCGCGGCCGGGCGGCGGGCCGGCCGTCGTCGCTTCTGACACCGTCGCCGTCGCGGCGGGCACCGGCGAAGACGATCATGGTGCCGAGGCCGCGCTGGAAACCGGGGGTGCGGTCGCCCAGCACGATCCGGGGCCGGGTCGGGCCGGTGCCGAACAGGCGGACGCCCGGCCACAGGAACAGGGTGCGGGTGATCCGGTATTCGCCGGCGGGCAGGAAGACGATGCCCCCGCCGCCCCGGTCGGCGGCCGCATCGATCGTACGCTGGATCGCGGCGGTATCGTCGGCCCGTCCGTCGCCCCGGCCGCGTACCGTCAGGGCGCGCGCATCGGTGGGGGCGGTTTGCAGCGTGGAAAGGCCCCGTGACGATACGGCCCGCGACGATACGGCCTGTGAAGACCCGGGGTGGGTCGACGGGGTTTGCGCCGATACGGGCGCGACCGTGGCCACCAGTCCTGCGGTCAGTGCCGTCCGCACGATCGCGATCCTGAACTCCATGGTGCCGGTCCTTCGGGGAAAAGGCCCCGGCCGGATGGCCGGGGCAGGGGGGAACTCGATAAGCCGCGATGCCGTATCCGTCAGCATCGACAGGGAATTTTCCTAGAAATTGAACCGTACGCCGACCCGGTACACCCGTCCGATGATATCGTAGAGCGCGGGATTGATGTCGACGCCGGTATTGGTCTGCGGTGACGGCGTCGGGTCGCGGTTGAACAGGTTGTCGACCTTGAAATACGCGTTCAGGCCCTTGCCGAACGTGTAGCTACCGCCGACGTCGAAATAGAACGCACCCTTCATCCGGTTGAAGTCGATGGTCGGCGCGTTGGCGGTCGAGGTCGGGCAGTTCGTCTGGCAGACGATGTACTGGTTGCCGAATACCCCGTCCGAGAACCAGCGCTGCTGGAGGAGGAGGGAGAACTGGTCCTGCGTATAGGTCTGCGTCGCCAGCCATTTCCACGATGGCGTATTGCCCGAATTCGCGCCGGCGCTGTCGACCGGCATCGTGCGCGGCAGGCCCAGGTCGGTCACGAACTTGCGGACATGGGTGGCCAGCCCGCGCAGGGTGAACGTGCCGGGCAGGCCCAGTGGCTGGCGGTATTGATAACTGGCCTCGATATCGAAGCCCTCGGTCTTGATCGAGGCGAGGTTGAACGGCTGCACGTTGACGAAATTGCCCTGTCCGCCGGGACCGTCGAGGAAGAATGCGCCGCACAGCTGGGTGACGCCCTCCTGGCAATAGTTCACCAGCTGCTGGGCACCGAGCGCCGAGATCACGTCGCTGATCTTGATGTTGTAATAGTCGACCGAGACGCTGAGGCCGGGCAGCCATTTGGGCCGCGACAGGACGATGCCCAGTTCGGTGTTGCGCGCGGATTCGGGCACCAGGTTCGCGTTGCCGATCGTATTCTGCGAAATGACGACCGACGTGTTGGTGAACGGGTTGGTGAAGTTGGGCACGTTGACCGAGATCGGTGCCGCGAACAGTTCCGACAGGTTGGGCGCGCGGACATCGCGCGAGGTGACCGCGCGCAGCCGCACGCCGTCGAGCGGCGTATCCCAGGTGCCGCCCACCTTCCACGTATAGACGGTGCCGGACGTGCTGTAGCGGGTGGCGCGCCCCGCCACGTTCAGGTTGGCGCGGCCGAGCCCGTCGGGATCGTCGAGCAGGGGGACGTTCGCCTCCAGATAGCTTTCCAGCACCGTGAACACGCCGCGTCCCGCGCGGTAATTGCCGGCGTACCAGTTGCCGCCGCCGTTATCGAACAGCGGATCGGCCGGATAATCGGCATTGTACGCGGTCGCCCCGGTCAGGATGCCGTTGCCATAGGGGTCGGAGGTGACGCGGTAGAACTCGCGCCGCCACTCGACGCCCGTCGCGATCGAGACGCGGCCCGCCCAGGTGGCGAAGGGATCGCCCGACAGGTTGACGCTCGCCACGTCCTGCGTCTGGCGGGTGTGCTGGAACGGCCCGTTTTCCGGCTGGAGGTATGACAGCGCCGCGGATGACGGGGTCGCGCCGCCGAAGATGTTGAGCGGCTGGCATCCGTTGGCCCGCGCGGCGACGTTGCGGCAGACGATGGTGCCGTTTTCGCGCACCGCGTCGATCGCCTGAAGATAGCGGCGCGGGATCAGCATGTTCTCGACGGTGATGTCGGTGATGTTCTCGCCATGCTCGTAATAGGCGTCGTAGCGCCAGTCGGTGCCGAATGCGGCGAGCTTGCCGGTCGCGCCGCCGACGAAGCGATATTGCTTGCGCGACGGGAAGACCTTGATGTTGGGCAGGATCGCGTTGGTGACGCCGTACCGGAAGCCGGTGATCCCGGCGGTGGCGCAGGCGGCCGACACCGATTGCGGCAGGAACGGGTTGGCGCAACTGATGTTCAGGCTGGTCTGAGCGGCGCCGGGATTGGGCTGGTTGCTGGTGTCGACCTGCGACAGGTTGACCGTCGCATAGACCTCGTTGTCGGCATCGATGTCGAACCCGATGCGGCCATAGCCGTTATAGCGGTCGAGCCGGGATTTCAGCGTGGTGCCGATCCCGACATTGCCCGACAGGTCGCCGCCGATGCAGAAGCCGACATAGCATCCCGCGACATCGCCATTGGCATTGCGTCGCGGCACCCCGTTCGATCCGTAGTTGAAGGCGAAGGGCTGGCCCGACTGGTCGAAGGCGATCCCCTGCAGCGGACCGTTGTTGATGAGGCCGTATTTGGTGTATTGATAGGCCTGCGCGTGTTCACGGTAGTTGAACTGGGGCGCGCCGTCGTTGGTGATGCCGCGATTGACCAGCGTCGCGGTGGTGTACCAGTCGCGACCGGCCGGGCCTTCTTCCCCGTAACCGCCGGGGCCGATGCCGCCTTCGTGCGAATATTCGCCGCTGACGATCAGGTGCAGCCGGTCGTTCAGGAACGAGGTGCCGAAGGCGAGCTGCGCCAGCACCTGTTCGTCGTCGCCATAGTCGCTGATGCCGCCCTGCAGGTTGCCCTTGATCCCCTTGAACCGCTTGTTGGTGATGAAGTTGACGACGCCGCCCACCGCATCGGAGCCATAGGAGGCGGACGCGCCACCGGTCACCACGTCGACCCGCTCGATCAGCAACTGGGGAAACTGGCTGATATCGGGCACGCCCGTGACGTTCGCGCCGACGACGCGCTGGCCGTCGAGCAGGGTCAGCGTGCGAATGGTGCCGAGACCGCGCAGCGAGAACGAGCTGAGTCCCTGTGTCCCGCTGGAGGTGCTATTGGTGCCGGTGGTGACGCCGGTCGATCCCTGCAACGACGGCAGCTGCGCGATGCTGTTGAAGACGTTGGGCTGTGCGTTGAGCGCGAGTTGCTCGGCCCCGATCACGGTCGTCGGCGTCGGCGCGCTGAAGCCGTTCGACACGATCCGCGATCCGGTGACGACGATGTCGCCGGAACCGGCGTCGGCGGGCGTGTCGGTTTGTTCGATCTCCGTGCCGATCGGGGGCGATGCCGGCGTCTGCGCCGCCGCGGGGTCTTGCGGCAGCGTCGCCGCCGGGTCCTGCGCCAGCGCGGCGGTGGGGAATGCCAGCGCAAGGGCGATCAGCGGGGCGAGCGGGCACGCCGCCAGCCGGCGCCGCCTGCCAAGGATGCGCGAAGAAGGGGGATTCTCGATCTCGAACACGGGGCTATCCTCTCCTGTTGGTTTTGTTTTTGTCGTTCGTCACAGTGCCGCGGCGTAGAGCGCGTGGTGGGTCAGGATGAACAGGGTGCGGCGGTCGGCACCGCCGATCAGCAGTTGCAGGGGGCGTTCCGGCACGTCGATCCGGCCGATCTCGCGACCGTCCGCGCCATAGGCGAACACCTGTCCGTTCGCGACGAACACCCGGCCGCGATCGTCCGCCACTACGCTTTCGCCGCCCCGATCGGCGAACGGCTTCACGTCGACCAGCGCCCCGCCGGCGGCGACGGTGCCGCGATAGGTGCGGTTCTCGGATGCATTGGTCACGAACACCGGGTCACCGACCTTGCCCGCGACGAGCCCATGCGCGTTCAGCGCATCGGACCAGCGCCAGCCGGTGCGGTCCGGCGGACCCTGTTCGAAGGTGCGGAACGCGGGCAGCACGACGCTGCCGTCACCTGACACATAGGCGCGGGGCTTCGCCGTGCCGACGTCGCGCACGAACATTTCGGACAGGGTGGTGAAGTGATCGCGGGCGGGATCGTACTGGTCGCGGAATTCGCCGTTGTTCCACCAGTTCACCGGCAGCAATATCCGCGCATCGTTCCGGGGGGCGGCCGATACCGGGGCTGGCACCGGGGCCAGCGTGGTGACGGCGGTGGCCGGCCCGTTCGGATCGATCTGGTACACGGTGCCGGCGGGTCCATAGGATGACAGGACCATCAGCTTGCCCGACGCATCGATCGCCAGGTTCACCGGGTCCAGCGACTGGTCGGACACCACCTCCAGACCCTTGGCGCCGGTCCAGCGATAGATGCGCTGGAACCGCCGTTCGATGAAATACAGCGCACCGTCCGCGCCGACCGCCCCGCCGGAGAGCGACCAGAACCCATCGTGCAGCTTGCGTACGTCGCTGCCACCCAGCCGCGATACGGCGGGCGCGACCGGTTTGGCCGGCACGTCGAGCGCGGCGAATTCACGCTCGCGGACGTCGAGCTTCGCGGTCTCGTCGCGGATCGCGTTCTCGAACGGGAACTTGCTGGCACGCAGGAAGGTGCCGCAGCCATTGGCATCGCAGGTGGCGAAACCGCTTTCGGCGTTCACATGGACGTTGCGGAAGCGGATGTCGGACGAATTGAACAGCTTCACCGCGGTCGGTGCCGGGTGGAAATTGCGGGTGACGCGATAGGCGTGATAGTTCGCGATCAGCAGATTGCTGGAATTGCGGATTTCCAGCGACACCGCGTCCATGCCCTCGCCGACCTCCTGCTCGGTCTGAGGGGCGAGCAGTTCCCAGTTGCGGACATTGTCGAACACGAACTCGTTGCGGACGTGATGTTCGACCGACATCTCGTAGATGTGGCCCGGCACGCTGGTGTTGGTGGCGTAGAAGCCGGCGCTGGCGAAGGTGTTGGGGCTCCAGATGTCGAAGAACGTGCCGCCGCCGCCATCGACCCAGATGCTGGGATATTGCGCGTCCCAGCGATTGTCGGCGACCGGATCGCCACTGCCCGCCCGCCGGCTGCCCAGCGGCTTGCCGTCCGCGGTGGGGCTGCCGCCACCGCCCATGATCTTCACGTCGTTCAACAGGCTGTCCGCGCCCGACCGCCACAGCACGGCCGCCGCGCGGGGATTGATGCGGCCGGTGAACAGGCCCAGCCCCGATACGATGTTGCGTCCGCCCGTCGGTGTCTCGACGATCGGCTTCACCGCACCGATGCCGGCATGACCGGCATTCTCGTCCGGGATCACCAGCTGCGTCATCGCCGGGTGCATTCCCAGCAGCACGGTATCCGGGCGCAGTTTCAGCGTGTCGGCGACCATGTAGAAACCGGTGGGGAAATACAGCACGCGATGACTGTCGATCGCCCGCTGGATCGCGGCGGTGTCGTCGGTCCGCCCGTCGCCGCGTACGCCCAGCGACCGGACGTTGGTCCATTGCGCGACCGGCGGCAGCTCGCGGATGGCCGGTGCGGGGGCAGGGGGCACGCCGGCCAGCGCCGCGATCCGCACGTCGGTCGCGGTGGCGCCCACCGTCTCCAGCCCCCGCACCTTCACGCCGTGGCTGAACGACGTGACCCGGTAGGCGCGCCCCTTGCCCGCGATGGTGCGGGCGGCATCGGCGAAGCGGACCAGCGTCGGCACGTTCGTGGCGACGGCATCGTCCAGCCCGATCTGGGTGAACACGCTCTTCTCGCTGCCGATCAGCAATCCGGCGCGCGATACGTTTTCCAGCCGCAGGTTCTTCGCCCACAGCGAATCGCCATATCCCTCGTCGATGCGGATGCCGACCGGGGTGTTGCGGATCGCGACGTTGACCATCGTCAGCCCGGCTTCGTGCTCGCGGATCGCGGCCTCGCGCTGGCCGTCGAAGGTGGCGTCGACGAGCGTGAACTGCCACGCGGGCGACGTCTTCTCGCTGACGATGCCGTATCGGCCGCCGTGGAAGTGCACGTCCTCCATGACGTTGCCGGCCTGATAGACCCCGGCGAAGCCCGAGCCGAGGCGGAAGTCCATGTGGCTGAGGAAACCGTGCTGCGCGACGCGGAAGCGGACGGCGGCGGCCCCCTGATTGCCCGCGCCGATCTCGATGTCGATGTTGCTCATCGAGGAATAGAAGGTGGCGGAATTGGCGTCGCGGACCACCTTGTCGCGGGGAACGACGGTGGGGACGGGCACGGGCACGTCGCCGACCGAATACTGGTCGCCGCCCGAGAACACCACCATCGTCGACACCCCCTGCTGGAAGCCGGGGGTATTGTCCGCCAGCAACAGCACGGGGCGGGTCTGACCGACGCCGAACACGCGGACGCCGATCGGCACCACCAGGGTACGCGTCAGGCGAT
The DNA here is from genome assembly GCF_014841615.1 of Sphingomonas sp. CFBP 8760. Taxonomy (GTDB): domain Bacteria; phylum Pseudomonadota; class Alphaproteobacteria; order Sphingomonadales; family Sphingomonadaceae; genus Sphingomonas. The sequence continues at coordinate 281,713 of NZ_JACYUG010000002.1, forward strand.
ATCGACCCGATGGCAGGAACACCAGACCGTGCCCGGTCTTGTCGCGCGCGGCGTCGAGTGCCCGCTGGATCGCGGCGGTGTCGTCGGCGCGGCCGTCTCCCCTCGCCTTGACGACGACGGCGGCGGGATCGTCGGGGCGGGTGGCCAACACGGACCCTGGCTGGATCGAGGCGAAGGCAGGTGTCGCCATGGCCAGTGCCGTCGCCAGCGCGGTTCCGAATACCATCCGCCGCTTTGCCGCGGCCATCAACATGCCAGCTCGCATCGCCGTCCCCTTTGTTGCGATCTCGGTCGTTCGGACGTTCCATCGTCCTCGCCGTATCGTGATACGGGTTGGCGCCCGGCCAGACACTCGGGACCATGGTCTTAGTTTTAGCCGTTCGTTCAACGGCGTAGCGATAAGGTATGGATGCGTGAGCCGGGGGCAGCGAGTGGATCGGACAAGGGCTGGGCGGAATGACGAACCCATGGCGATCGTCGTCATGGGCGTCAGCGGTAGCGGCAAATCGACTCTGGGGGCGCTGTTGGCCCGGACGTTCGACTGCGCCTTTCTGGAAGGCGACGATTTCCACGCGCCCGACGCGATCGCGAAGATGCGGGGCGGCGCGCCGCTGACCGACGATGATCGATGGCCCTGGCTCGACCGGCTCGGCCACGCGCTGGCGGCGGAGGTGGCGGATCACGGCTGCGTGGTGGCGGCCTGTTCCGCGCTCAAGCGCACCTATCGCCAGCGGCTGGCGATGGCGATCGGGCCGGGCGCCCGGTTCGTGCTGCTCGACAACGATCGGGCGGTGCTGCTGCACCGGCTGAGCAACCGGCCGGGTCATTACATGCCGCCCAGCCTGCTCGACAGCCAGTTGCAGACGCTGGAGCCGCCGCGCGCCGACGAACCGGTGCTGACGCTTGATTCGAACACGTCGCCCGACCGGTTGTGCGCGGCGGTCGCAAACTGGCTCCTGGCGACATGACGGCGGGTGCGGCGGCCTAAGGCATCAGCCGCTTGCGCCCTTCGGACAGATGCCAGCGCATCGCCAGCGAGGCGGCATCGCCGTCCTGCGCCCGGATCGCGTCGACGATCATCTCATGCTCGCGCATCATCGCGCCGATCACTTCGGGCGGGCGGGAGCGCGAGATATCGACACCGGCCCGCATGACCCGGTCGATATCCGGGAACAGTGCGTCGAACGCGGCGAGGAACGCGGGGTTGGCGGTCGCCAGCACGATGCGCCGGTGCAGTTCCATGTCCTCGTCATGCGCGGGCGCGCTGGACAGCAGCGCGATGCGCAGCGTCGCCAGCGCCTCGTCGATCAACGCCATCTCGTCCGACGATCGCCGCGCCGCCGCCAGTCGTGCCGTTTCCGCCTCCAGCACGAAGCGAACCTCGTACGTGCCGAGCGTCGCCGACAGGCCCTCCGTGGGCATGAAGGCCAGCATCCGGTCCGATGGGCGGCTCTTGATGAAGGATCCCGCCCCCCGCCGCGCCTCCGTGATGCCGTCGGAGGCCAGTCTCGCCAGCGCCTCGCGCACGATGGTGCGCGACATGCCGAACCGCTCCGCCAGTCCCGCCTCGGATGGCAATCGGTCGCCGACCGCCAGGTCGTCGACATGTATCATTTCGACGATCCCGGTATAAGCCCGGTCCGCCAGCCGATCCTGGGTCATCCTGCCGCCTTTCCCGCCGCCCGCATCAGAACAGCTGGCTGGCCAGCATTACCAGCATCAGTCCCATCACCGAAATCACCGTCTCCAGTACCGACCAGGTGCGGAACGTACCCGGCGTGTCGGTGCCGAGATAGCTTTTCACCAGCCAGAACCCGGGATCGTTGACATGGCTGAAGAAGACCGAGCCGGCCCCGATCGCCAGCACGGTCCACTCGGGCGATACGCCCGTCGCCGATACGACCGCCGGCATCACTCCGGCGGCCGTGATCGTCGCCACCGTCGCCGATCCCGTGGCCAGCCGGATGCAGACCGCGATGCCCCAGGCGAGGACCAGCGGCGACAGCGATGTGCCCGCTGCGGCCCGAACCAGCAGATCGGACAGGCCCACCGTGACCAGCACCTGTTTCAGGGCGCCACCGGCCCCGATCGCCAACAGGATCGCGCCTGCGGGCAACATCGTCTCGCGCCAGATCGCCGCTTGGATCGGGGGGCGAAGCGCCGCGCGTCCGAACAGCAGCGGCAGGGCGGCGAGGCACGCCACCAGCAGCGCCAGCACCGGATTGCTGGCGACCGACAGCCAGCCGAACCGCGGCGCGATGGCCGCAGGCAGCAACGACTCGATCTGGCCCGCCGCAATCAACGCCACGGGAAGCAGCACCGCAACCAGTGCCCGCCGGTTGCTCGGTGCGGGTACCTCGATCGGCGGGGTGGCCATTGCCGGCTCGCCCAGCACGATCCCACGCGTGGTGAAGCGGGCCAGCAACGGCCCCGCGACGATCGCCGTCGGTAACGCCACGATCAGGCCGTACACGATGGTGAGACCCAGATCCGCATTCAGCGCATCGACCGCCAACAGGGGGCCGGGATGCGGTGGGACGAGCGCGTGGACCACGGACAGCCCGGTCACCGCTGACAGCATCAGGCGCAACCGGGCAGCGTCGACATTGCCGGCCAGCACCGGTAGCGCTGCGGCCGCAGACGCCACGATCGGCAGCAGGAGGACGAGGCCCGTCTCGAAGAATAGCGGCAGGCCGATGACCAGGCCGACCAGCAGGCTGGCCCAGGGCGCACGGGCCGGGCTGCATAACCGCAGGGCGGATCGGGCCAGACCCGCCGCACCGTCCGACAGTTGCAGCATCGCGCCAAGCGCCAGACCCAGCGCAACGACCAGTCCGGTGCCGCCCAGAATGTCGCCGGCCCCCTTCTGCACCGCCTTGGCGGTGTCGGCGGCGGGCAGGCCGGCCAGCAGCCCCACCGCGAAGGCGCCGCAGAGCAGGCCGATAAACGGGTGGAACCGCGCCTTGACGATCAGGCCGACCGAAAGGGCCACGCCGACGATCGCGGCCATGATGAGCTGGGTATCGGGGCCGTTCATCGGATGGGTGCCGTGCCCATCGATCCGGTTCGTTCGTCCGTCATAACGATCCTCCCACCCATGGCGGACAATCACGACCCCATGGGCCATGTTGCTGCCTTTCGCCTAATCTGTACGACAGCATAGGCGGCTGTCCAACAGAATTTAGCTGATTTAGGTCGAGTAACGAAGAATCCACTTGAACCTGTCCAACCAATTCCATTAGCGTAGCGATACTGACCTATGCCGCGGATGACGGTGGGGTCTGGCGAGAGGAGGCGTTTGGGGCATCATGGACAGATATCAGGATGACGAGCGACGGGCAGTGGATGCCAGGACCGCGACGGCTGCCGCGACGATGGCCGCAGCGCGGCTGACGCCGACCCAGATGAAGGTGATGCAGGGTGTCAGCTTCGGGCGACTGAACAAGCAGATCGCCTTCGACCTCGGCATCGCCGAAAAGACGGTCAAAGCGCACATGACCGCGCTGATGCGCAAGCTGAACGTCAGCAACCGGACGCAGGTCGCGGTGGTGGCGCAACTGCTGGATCACGGCCGTCGTCTGGCAAGCTAGACGGATCGCCGATGGGCGACGCGAGGCCGGCGTCGCACCGATCCTACGGGTTGTGACGCGGCAGTTTCATGCCCAGCATCACCAGTTTGCCGCCGGTGATGCCGAACCAGTGCGGTACGCCGGCGGGGACGAGAATGACATCGCCGACCGCCAGCGATCGGGTGGTGCCGCCGCTGATGTGGCTACCTTCGACCAGGTCGGGACGTGTCGTCTTCGGATCGACCATCGTCCCGCCGGACACCAGCGTGCCGGCACCGTCGATCACGATCGCATATTCGGCGTCGTTGGGATGGACGGCCGGGCGGCCGGGCGCCTTCCAGTATTCGAGCGCGGCCACCGTCTTCCCGTCCTTCAACAGCGGTTGATAGAGAAAGCCGCGGCCGTCGCGCATCGTCGCGGCCATCCGGGCGACGATGGTGCGAATTTCGGTGCTGCTGGCCACCCCGCCCGGGGTCGTCGGTGCCTGGGACATGGCGGCGGACGACAGCATGGCGAGCGCCAGCGCGGCCTGACGCATCATACCCGCCCGTCCAGCCGGATCGTGCGGCCTTCGCGCGCCGAACGGTAGATCGCCTCCACGATCCGCATGTCGCGCAGTCCCTCCTCCCCCGACACGATCGGCTCGCGGCCCGATACGACGCATTGCGCCAAATGATCGAGCTGCCCGACGAACTGGTTGCGGGCAGGGGCGGGGGCAGGCGTCACGGCATGTTCGCGACCATCCTCCCCCACCCACATCCTGATGCCGTCGTAACGGGTCGCCGGTTCCAGTTCGATCCGTCCCCGGTCGCCCATCAGCAATATGTGGTTCTGGTTGGCACTGTACATCGACTGGCAGCCGGCAATCGCGCCGGACGGAAATTCCAGCGTCCAGTCGATCATGTCCTCCACCTCGGTGAAGCGGGGATCGCGGCGATCCGTGGATTCGCGGGCAGTGACGGCGACCGGTTCCTCGCCTGTCATGTAGCGGGCAGCCTGTAGACTGTAGATTCCCATGTCCATCAGCGATCCGCCGCCGGCCAGCGAGCGCTTCAGGCGCCAGGCATCCGGGCTTCGCTGGATGAAGCCGTGTTCGGAGCGGACATAGCGTATCTTGCCTGCTTCCCCGGCGCGGGCGCGCCGCATCGCTTCGCGGTTGAACGGCTCGAAATGGCAGCGGTAGCCGATCATCAGCTTGCGGCTCGCCTGCTTGCAGGCCGCGATCATCGCCTCACACTCGGCGACGGAGGTGGCCATCGGTTTCTCGCACATCACATGCTTGCCGGCCCGTGCGGCGCGGATCGTGTATTCCGCGTGCATCGAATTGGGCAAGCAGACATAGACGATGTCGATATCCGGATTGTCGCGAAGGCGGTCGAAATCGGCATAGGAATAGATCGCGTGGTCGGACAATCCGTGTCGACGTGCGGTCCGCGCGGCCTTGACGGGGTCGCCGCTGACGACCGCCGCCAGCCGGCTATGCGTGCAGTTGGCCAGTTGTGGAATGATGACGCCGAGGCCGTAGCTGCCAAGACCGACGATGGCGTATCCCAGTTTGCGCGGCGGTGCAGCCAGGGCAGGGGCCGCCAATCCCGTCGCCATCGCCGCAGCCGACAGCAATATGTCGCGTCGTTCGAATTCCATCGACGGCATTTCCCTGATCAAATCGTTCGACGATCGTACAAGTGGATGACTGACGAACTCAACAGGACCATGGTCGCATATGCGAGCAGGAATTACCTTTGTTTCGAAGTACGTAGCGCACAAGTCATGCCCCCGACCGTGCCGGCGACCCTTCACGATCCACGGCACTGTTGCCATAGAACAGCCGATCGTCGCGACCGCGACGCCCCCGGGCCGGTCGGCTTGCCCGGACGATGCGGCTCCATCTGCGCCGACCTTGTTTCCATCGGAATATCGCGATCGATCCAGGGGATGGATCACCGCTATGCCTGCATGTGAAACCCCACGCCCGTTAGAAGACCTTCCGCAGATTGACGCTGACGACGCGGCCCAGCGGATCGAGATAGGCCGGCTGGTAGCTGAGCGGTGTCGCGCCTGTGCGATCGCGCACCCGCGGGCGGGTGTTGAACAGGTTGGCGACGCCGATGGTGGCGCGCGTGCCCTTCAGCCATCCGGGTGCGGCAGAACCCCCGAATCGCTCCGCCGGATTGGCGAACAGGTTGAGGGTCACCGTGGCGAAATCGCCGAAGCGCAGGTCATCCGCGGTGTCACCCGACCCGTGGATGTCGGTCCCGCTCCGCCATGTGGCCGTGACGCGGACACCGAGACCGCGTTGGAAGGCGCCTGCCTGGAACTCGATCTCGTGACGGCGCCGGCCACCGGCGAAGTCGACCGCCCCGCCGTCCAGCAGGTCCAGGGCAGGAAGTCCGCCCCGCAGGGTGATGGCATCCTCCAGATTCCAGTTGTGGTAAAGGCTGGCGAACACCCGGCTCGTCAGATTGGCGGCGCCCCGTGCCATCGCGCTGCCCGGCTCGGCGCGGGCGAAGACGGCTCCCGGAAGCGCCCGGCGGGCTTCCGCCTCGCTCGCGAAGACGAACGTCCGGGCGTTCTGCATGGCCTGGGGCACCGGCCCCAGCGGCCGGGTGAAGTTGACGCCCCAGCGCACCTGCTCCTGACGGGACTCGGCGAAATTGAGTGGCCGACCGTCAATCTGTTGAAGCCGACCTTCGCCGTCGCGCGTGAAACGATCGGGGAAAGCGGCCTCGATCTGCGGCGTCACGATGGGGAAGGCGGCGATCGGATCGTCAATCCGCGTGGCGACGTAATCGAGGCTGAGGGTCAGGTCGGTGCGGGCCAGGGGGCGGACGTTCAGCCCCAGCCTGACGACGTGACGATCATCGGCAAGCTGGCCGAGGCGCATACGGCCCCCCTTATCGAAACGGTGCGCGGTGTCGGATACCGCTTCCTGCCGAAGGTCCATCCGGCATGAGACGCGCACCCAGCGCGCTCGTGGCGATCGGTGGCTTCGGCGTCGCCGTGGCCACACTGGGTGTCGCGACCACCGCCGCGATCGTCATCCTCGCGCCTCAGCCGCCCGTGCTCCGCGTCAGCGCGGGCGAAGCCATCGCGGCGTTGCACAGGCCGGTTCCCGGTTTCGACCGCCATATCGTTGCCGGGCCGCCACAGGGTGCGCGCCTGCCGATGCTGGAGGGAGTGATCGCCGCCGAGTTGGGCCGGTCTCCGCGCGATGTGCGAGTGACATGGCCGAACGGTACGGCGCGAATTGGCGAGCATGTCCGGGGGGCGACGGTCAGAAAGGCGCCCGGTCCCGGTCCCGGTCCCGGTCCCGGTGGCGCCGCGCTGCCGCCGGCGTTCGTCCTCATACAGCGGGCGCGGGGCCGCTTGGAATTGGTCCAGCCAGGTGCGGCAGGCGGCTGGGCCCGCTCTGTGCTGATTGGCCTGCCGATGACCGCCTTCACGACGAGTGTGCGGCAGCAGGACGGTCGCTGGCTCAGCGTGGAGCCCGCCCGGCCGTTTCTCGGCGGATGGCAGCGCAACATCCTGATCGCGCTGGCCGTCAGCCTCCTGCTGCTTGCTCCCATCGCGTGGATCTTCGCACGCCGGCTGACCCGCCCTTTCCGTGCCCTCGCCGGGGCGCTCGACAACGATCGCGCCGCTCCGCTCCCGCACGAGAGGCCGCGCGAACTGCGCGAGGCGGCGGCGGCGATCGCCGCGATGCGCGACCGGCTCGCCATCGAGGCGGCGGAACGCGCGCGGATGCTGACGGCGATCGCCCACGATCTGCGCACGCCGCTCACCGGCCTTCGCCTGCGGATCGAGGCCGCGCCCGAGCCGCAGCGCGCCCGCATGGTCGCCGATGTCGAACGGATGCAAGCGATGATCGGCGAGGTTCTGGCCTTCGCCCGCGACGCCGCGGCGCCTGTCAAAGTGGTGGATGTCCGGCCCCTGCTCGCCGCGATCATCGAGGACATGGGGCAGGGCAGCGCGATCGTCCGGCTCCTGCCCGGCGACGAGGCACGAATTGCGGTGCCCGAACTCACCTTCCGGCGCGCAGTCGAGAATCTCCTGCGCAACGCGGCCGACTATGCGGGTGGCGGCAGGGTGACCGTGCGACAGGCCGACACCGGCGTGATCATATCGATCGCCGACGATGGTCCCGGTATCCCGGCCGGGGATCGCGAGCGCCTGCTGCGTCCGTTCGAGCGGGGGGAGGCTTCGCGCAACCGCGACACGGGCGGCGCAGGCCTTGGCCTCAGCATCGTCCGCGACTTCGCAGCCAGACATGGCGGTGACTTTACCCTGGCCCATGCCCCGAACGGCGGCACCATCGCGAGCCTGCGATTGCCGTCCGCGTAACGGCCTCGCTCCGTCCGTCAGTCCTGCTCGGGGGCCGGGTGTCTGATCCCGGCGTTTGATAGCGGATCATCATCACCAACCTTGAGGGATGCATTATGGGACAGGTTCTACACGGCAGTGCCCGCATGACGGAGGCAGTCCGTCGAACGAACGGCATAATCGGGAAAGCCTGAGGGCGCCGGGCAGGCGCCGTTGCATCGACCAGAAGACGGATCGCCACGTAAAGGAAATGGACGGCGATCAAGGATTTGCCGACCGGTCATCAGAGTCTGTTTGGACACTCGCGAAAGGGCGGGTTTCGAAGGCGGTGCCGCCCTCCACCTGCTTTCCAACGATCCTGCGGACGCCGTAACCTTGGCGGTGGGCCGGCGCTGTAAAACGCGCTTTGGCACGTTTTCAAACAGATTCTGGGGATTCTCATTCGATGGTGCCAAGCAACGCGGGTGAGGCGATCATCGTGGCGTTTTGCCGGGACGCGCTGCTACCGCTGGATGATTGCCTCTACGCATTGCAGGCGACGATCCCGTATCTGACGCGCTCCTCGCCGCCTGCAACGTCACAGGATCAGCGCGTTGCACGGGGTGGTCGGGGAGAAGGTGCCAAACCACCAGTTCGGGGCTGCCCGATCGGTTACCACTGCATCGACATCGCTAAAATCCAGACTGCCGACGGCAAGCTATGTCTGTTCGTGGTGATCGACCGGACCAGCAAGTTCGCGCCCGTGAAACGCCGCGAGCAGACCATCAACATGATCGCGGCCGAATTCCTGCGCAACCTTGTCCCACCCGTACCCTACGGTATCTACTCTTTACTGACCGAAACGATATTCAGTTCATCCATCACGTTCGCCACAAATAGCCATTCGGGAATCTAAAGGGCATATGGCCTCAGTTATAATCTCCGAGACACCGCCGTGTTTTCAGCAAGCAGGCCGTTACCATTTGGAGCGGGATTGGTGGTCAAACGTCTAGCGTATTTAATAAAACGCGCTTCAAATTTGAACGTCGACAAATGAGCGATAAGGAACGTAACTGCAATAAAAAGAGGGCGTTTGCTATACTTTACAATCGTATCACCACTAGAGAGCCAGGTGGCCATCAGTGCGCCATGCAATATGTACAGTGCATAGGATATTGTTGCTAAATAGATTGTGAATCGATGCTGTGACAAGCGCAAAAAGATGATGGGCGGATTATAGAGGGTCGATCCAACGACTGCGGCCGCAATATAAGGACGCAGATACTGCAGCGCCCCAGCGGCTGGATTTGCAGACAAAATCAACACGGGCAGAAGCCAAAGTGGGTTAAGCCATGTCAGCAAGCGTTGTGTCATGTCTCCATACCGTTTGGCATAGACAAGCGCCAGTATTCCACCTGCCAGTATCTCATCGCATCGATACCAGGTTGCCATGTCAATATAAACATGATGCGAGATTCGCCATAACGTTACAGCAATACAAATGAACGGTATGGCTCCAACCCCGATGCGGGGAAGCGCCGCTATGAGGATTGCCAGCATTACATAAATCTGCATTTCGACGCAGAGGCTCCATAGATGGCCTCCACCATTCACGATCAGTGCATTGGGTACGCTGTTGGCATAAAAAAGTAGGTTAGCCATCCATACATAGAAAGACGAGCCATTGGCGATCAACAGCACCAGCATAGCAGCCCAAGCGAGCGGTACGATCCGGAAAAATCTTCTAACCGCAAAGACGTATAGGTTGCTGTTTGACAGAAGGGTTTTGGTAATCAGAAATCCTGAAAGCGTAAAGAATAACGCCATCCCGCTGCAGGCAATCGATACATTCAGGGATAGTTGACTTGGCCCCAGTGGAAACAGATGGCCTAAAAGTACGAACATTATGCTCAGCGCGCGCCATCCGTCCAGAACGGCGAAGTGGCTATGCGCGTCACTTCCCGGCTCGTTCTTCGGTAGTGGCAAGTGTAACTGGCGACTTTTCGCCATGGCAGCGAACATACGAAGTATTCCCCCTTCGCTACGCTTGGGCTTTTGCTCAATTCGTAGCTCCCTGTTTTTCCGGCATGGCTAATGGCAATGCATTCGACAAGCAATTTTTGTGACCCGTTTTGAGACAATATAATTTTGGCATATAATTCAACGTACTTTATGGCATGCCAGTGCGCAGGCATCGGCGAAGCTTGATAAGATCGTTCTATGATCCCCGGCAGCATCAAAACGGCACACGTCGTTTCATTCGATAGCCGGATTTTGGCTATCGGGACGATCATGTGCTGCCGTTGCAGCGTGGTCTGATGCGTAAAAGTTATCCGGGATCGCCTTGGCGACCTGACTTGCTTTTTACGTCAAGCTTTTGGCGGATACCGAACATGTCTTATGCACGTGCCTCGGGTATCATGGCTGGCCCGGCTGGAAATGCAGCGGCCCTCGCCGTGATTGAGCGGCGGACTTTGACCGCCTTCTTGGCGATGATCCGCTTTGAGAGCTGACATGCCGCCATAGTGTCGGCTCAGGGCAAAATTCGAACAGTGCAACCTGCTAAATTATTCGCACGTGATCTGAAGTCTGGTTCAAGTCAGGCGCCGGCGACAAAGGGCCGGCACTTCAGCGCGATCAGGGCAAGTTGGCGGCCACGCCGCCGGACGGTGACACACGCGGTCACGACCGAGGCCAGGAGGGCATGCATCCGGGCGCTGTACGGGGCGATCCCCGACATCATGCTCGCCGAACCGCGTGCGATGTTATCCACCGAGAGGATCGTGGTGTCAGTATCGACCCTGTGGCGCTTCTTCGCCCGCCGCGGGGACACGCACAGGAACAGGACCGCCCCGACATGCGGCGCCCGCGTGAAGCGTGGCTGAATGGCCGGCTCGATCCCGGTCCGGGAACGCGGGTCCCTTCGACAGACCCGGCACAGGCTTCGTCGAGGGGACGGACGCCCGCACGGCGATGGCACGCCGGTTCAGTGGTGCGCGGTTGCGCATGACCTGCCGCACGGCCATTGGATGATGGCCGTGACCGCTCCCGTGCCATCGGCACCTTCACGCCTGTCGAATGCGCCAGCCGCTTGCGACATGGCGTCATCGCGGCGGATCGGGCGTGTTCTCGCAATCGGTAACGACCCAGGACCTTCGCGATCCACCCATGTTGCGTCAGGTGACGGCGAGCGTCTCGCGCACGCGGGACAGCGCGGCGGCCTCAGGTGCGGTCTCGCCCATTAATGCCCATGCGCCGCTTACCGAGAAGGCACAATGACCGTGGACGGTGGCGATCAGGGAGCGGGCAAGGGTGCTGACCTGTTGATCGACGGGACAGGCGAGGGCGCGGGCGACCTCGACGACGATGATCTCGGTGAGCGCACCACGTGCGATCTGGTCGGCGTCCGAAAGGTCGGTCGGGGCGAGGCGGTGGTCGTAGATCGCGGTCCATAGCGTGGGGTTGGCGTGGGCGAAGGCGAAGTAGCCGTCGACCAGCGCGGCGATGCGGTCGCCATCGCCCGCCGCGTCGAGTGCCCGTTGCAGATCGGCGGTCCAGGCCACGAAGCTGCGCGTGTTGATCGCGGCGATCAGCCGATCGATCGAGCCGAAGACGTTGTGGATGGTACCGATCGAATAGCCGATCCGTCGCGCCACCTCGCGCGCGGAAAAACCCGACAAACCGACCTGGGCGACCAGCGCGCTGCCGGCCGCCAGAATCAGTTCGTGCAGTTCGTCGCGGTTGTGATCGGATCGGCGGCCCATGCGCATACCGATAACCATTAAAATAAGCAGTGTCCAATTAATCTATTGAGCGGTGCTCAATTATAGCTATGCTGCCGGTCGAATCGTGGAGTGGACGGCGATGATGATCCTCCTGCTTATCCTGTCGATGGCGGTCGCCGCGCCGGGCTTCGGCCGGATCGGCGTCGACTGGCTCTACGGCCGCTACCTGCCGGCGCACGATCGTTCATCATTCGCCGCTATCAACCCGGATCAAGGGGAATAGATCATGGCCGCACCTGACATATCGCTGATCGCCAAGCGCCGGTTCGGGCCGCTGTTCGTCGTCCAGTTCCTGGGGGCGTTCAACGACAATCTGTTGAAGTTCGCGCTGCTGTTCCTCGCCAATTTCGGCCTCTACGCCGCCGTGCCCGACAAGGCGGAGATGCTGGCGACGATCGCGACCGGCCTGTTCATCCTGCCCTATTTTCTGTTCTCGGCGCTGGCCGGCCAGCTTGCGGACAAGTGGGACAAGGCGTCGTTGGTCCGCGCGGTCAAGGCGGCGGAGGTCGGCATCATGCTGCTGGCGCTGCTCGGTTTCTGGATCCAGTCGGTGCCGGTGCTGCTCGGCTGCCTGTTCCTGATGGGCATCCATTCGACCCTGTTCGGGCCGGTCAAATACTCAATCCTGCCGCAGCATCTGCGCGAGGGCGAGGTGATGGGCGGCACCGGCCTGATCGAGGCGGGGACGTTTATCGCGATCCTCGGCGGACAGTTGCTCGGCGGCGTGATCCCGCCATGGGAGGCGGGACTGGTCGCGACCGGGATCGCGGTGCTGGGTTTCCTGGCCAGCCTGGCGGTGCCCTCGGCGCCGCCCGCGGCACCGGGCCTGAAGCTTCAGCGCAATATCCTGAAGGGCACGTGGGACATCCTGTCGGTGGCGCACGGGCGAAAGGGCGTCTGGCTGGCGATCCTCGGGATCAGCTGGTTCTTCTCGGTCGGCGCGATCCTGCTGTCGGAGTTCGCGCCGCTCGCCAGCGGCACGCTGCATGCGGGCGCGCCGGTCGTGACGCTGTTCCTGCTCGTCTTCTCCGTCTCGGTCGCGATCGGCTCGCTTACCGTCAACCGGCTGCTCGCCGGCGAGGTGTCGGCGCGGTACGTGCCGGTGGCGGCGCTGGGGCTGGCGGTGTTCCAGCTCTATCTGTGGATCGCGACCTCGACCTATGTGTCGAGTGCGCCGCAGCGCGACGTCGCCGGCTTCCTGGCGAGTGCGGGGAGCTGGCACATCCTGGCGGCGCTGGCTGGCATCGCCTTCTCGGGCGGCGTATTCATCGTGCCGCTCTACGCGATCCTCCAGGTGCACAGCGATCCGGCCGAGCGGTCGCGCGTCATCGCCGCGAACAACATCGTCAACGCGGTCGTCACCGTGCTGATGGTGGCGGCCGTCACCGGGCTGCTGGCGGCGGGGGTTGGGGTACCGGGCGTGATCGGTACGCTCGGCTTCGCGACGCTGGCGGTGGCGCTGATCTCGTGCTGGCTGCTGCCGGAGACATTGCTCAAGGCGCTGGTGCGCGCCACGCTGCGCCTGCTCTACCGCGTCGATGTGCACGGCGTGGACAACATGCCGCGCGTCGGCGAGAGGGCGGTGGTGGTGGTCAACCACGTGTCGTTCCTCGACGGGCTGCTTCTCGCCGCCTTTCTGCCCGGCCGCCCGACCTTCGCGATCCACAGCCGCATCGCGCGCGCCTGGTGGGTGAGGCCGTTCCTGAGCCTGTTCGACGCCTTCCCGGTCGATCCCACCAACCCGATGGCGGCCAAGGCGATGGTCAAGGCGGTGCGTGAGGGGCGGACGCTGGTGATCTTCCCCGAAGGCCGGATCACGGTGACGGGCGCGTTGATGAAGGTGTTCGATGGCCCCGGCATGGTCGCCGACAAGGCCGACGCGCCGATCGTCCCCGTCCGCATCGACGGTGCGCAGTTCACGCCCTTCTCGCGCCTGAAGGGCAAGGTGCGGCTGCGCACCTTTCCCAAGATCGACCTCACCGTGCTGCCGCCGCGCCGCTTCGACGTGACCGGCGACACCGCCCGCCAGCGCCGTGCCGCGGCGGGCGCGAAGCTGTACGACGTGATGAGCGGGATGATCTTCGAGACGTCCGACACGAACCGGACGCTCTACCGCGCGCTGGTCGACGCGGCCGGGGTGCACGGTTTCGGTGCGCCGATCGTCGAGGACGTAAAGCGCGAGCCGCTGACCTATGGCCGCCTGCTTGCCGGCAGCATCGCGCTTGCCCGGCCGCTCGCGGCGCTGTCGCGGCCGGGCGAGGCGGTCGGCTTGCTGCTGCCCAACGTCAATGCCGTGGTCGCGGCGTTCTTCGCGCTCCAGCGCACGGGCCGGGTGCCGGCGATGCTCAACTACACCGCCGGGCTTGCCAACCTGCGCGCGGCATGCACCGCCGCCGAGGTCCGCACGATCGTGACCGCGCGGGCCTTCGTCGAACAGGCGAAGCTCGGCGAGGTGGTCGCGGGGCTGGAGGCCGCCGGCGTCCGGGTCGTCTGGCTGGAGGATGTCGGCGCCGGCATCGGGCGCCTCGCGAAACTCGGCGCGCTGGTCGCCAGCCGCTGGGCGGGGCGGTCCGGCCACCGCATCTCGCCCGATGCGCCGTCGGTGATCCTGTTCACCAGCGGATCGGAGGGGCTGCCCAAGGGCGTGGTGCTCACCCACCGCAATCTCCTGTCCAATTGCCTGCAATTGTCGGCGCGTGTCGACTTCAACGCATCGGACGTGGTGCTGAACGCGCTGCCGGTGTTCCACAGCTTCGGGCTGACGGGGGGCACGCTGTTGCCGATCCTGTCGGGCGTCAGGACGCTGCTCTATCCAAGCCCGCTCCACTACCGGATCGTGCCGGCGCTCGCCTATGATGCGAACGCGACGATCCTGTTCGGCACCGACACCTTCCTGTCGGGCTATGCGCGGATGGCGCACGGCTACGACTTCTACTCGCTGCGCTATATCTTCGCCGGCGCAGAGCGGGTACGCGACGATACTCGCAAGACCTACGCGGAGAAGTTCGGCCTGCGGATCATGGAAGGTTATGGCGCGACCGAGGCGGGGCCGGTGATCGCGGTCAACACGCCGATGCACTTCCAGGCGGGTTCGGTCGGGCGGCTGCTGCCGGCGATCGAGGCGAAGGTCGAGCCGGTGCCGGGAATCGAGGAGGGCGGTCGTCTGTCGATCCGCGGGCCGAACGTCATGGCCGGCTACCTCAAGACCGACGCGCCCGGTGTCCTCCAGCCCGCCGAGGGCGGCTGGCACGACACCGGCGACATCGTGACGATCGATGCGGCGGGCTTCGTCGTGATCCGCGGTCGCGCCAAGCGCTTCGCCAAGATCGGCGGTGAGATGGTGTCGCTGCCGGCGGTCGAGGGCTATGCTGCCAAGGTCTGGCCGGGCGCCGAACACGCGGTCGTGACCCGGCCCGACGCGCGCAAGGGCGAGCAGCTGGTGCTGTTCACCACCGCCCCCGCTGCGACCGCCCCCATGCTCCAGGCCTGGGCGCGCGCCAACGGCGTCGCCGAACTGGCGGTGCCGCGCGACATCCGCATCGTCGACGCGCTGCCGGTGCTGGGCACCGGCAAGCTCGATTATGTCACCCTGACCGAGCGGGCGGCGCGCGACGCCGCATCCGTCGCCAGGGCGGGCGAGGCGGAGGAGACGCCATGAGCCATGATGCAGCCATCATTTACGGCGCCGACGCGCTGAGCGGCATCATCAACTTCATCCTGCGCAAGGACGGCAGGGGACTGACGCCCGGCAGTCAGGCACTGACGTCGACCACCGGCGCCGACAACCCGCGGTTCAACGGGTTCGGCGTCTTTTTCCTGCCCACGATGTCGCGGCGGACGCCGCTGCTGCCCTGCGTCGCACCGGTGATCGTGCCATAGGCGCGCAGCCGGGGCATCGGCCCCGGCCAGACCGGTCGCGTCGGGCAATCATCCCGGCCGGCAACGACAAGCATCCCGCGGACGTCCCGACGACCATCTCAGTTTGCGGCCCCGGACGTGGCGGCGACGGCATCCTCGACGCCACCCGCCTTGATCTGCGCGGTCGAGGCGGTCAGCGCCCCGCCGACCGGCTCGGCCCGGCCGCCCAGGCATCGGGCCAGGAAGTTCTCGGTCACCGCGTTGAACGCGATGTTGTTGGCGGGCCGGGCGAAGCCGTGGCCCTCGTCGGGGAAGACGACATAGGTCACGGGAATGTTCTTCGCCTTCATCGCGGCGACGATCTGGTCGCTTTCGGCGACGTTCACGCGCGGGTCGTTGGCACCCTGGCCGATCAGCAACGGCTTCTTGATGGCGTCCGCATAGGTAAGCGGGCTGCGTTCCTTCAGCAGCGCCTGACCCTCCGGCGTGCCCGGATCGCCCATGCGGCGATACATCTGCTGCTTGCCCGCCTCCCAATAGGGGGGGATCGTCTTTAGCAGGGTGAACAGGTTCGACGGGCCGACGATATCGACGCCGCAGGCAAAGGCATCCGGCGTCATGGTCAGCCCGGCAAGCGTCGCATAGCCGCCATAGCTGCCGCCCATGATCGCCACCTTGTCCTTGGCCGTCACGCCGCGCTTCACGGCCCAGTCCACCGCATCCAGCAGGTCGTCGTGCATCTTGCGGCCCCATTGCCGGTCGCCGGCCTGCACGAACTTCTTCCCGAACCCGGTCGAGCTGCGATAATTGACCGACAGCACCGCGTAGCCGCGGTTGGCGAGCCACTGGTGATAGCCGTTGAAGCCATAACCGTCCCGCGCCCATGGGCCGCCATGGACCAGCAGCACCATCGGCACGGGGCCGGTCGCGCCCTTGGGCCGGGTCAGGTAGCTGACCATCGACAGGCCGTCGCGGGTCGGGATGTCGATCGATTCCATCGCCACCAGCGGTGCGCCGACCAGTTCCGGCCGGGGCGTGTAGAGCTCGGTCAGCGCCTTCGCCCGGCGGTCGTAGAGCCAAGTGGATGAGGGGGCGGTGACCGGATCAAACGTCACCAGCCATTTGTCGTCGGCCGTCGTCCGGGTGCCGATGAAGAATTCGCCCTTGCTCCGGCTTTTCAGGAAGGCGAGATCGGCCTTCACCGCATCGTCGATGGGCACATATTCGTTGCGGTGGAAATTGACCGCATAGGCTTCCACCTTGCCGGTCCTGGGATTGATGAGGCCCCCGCCGACATCGGCGCGGTCGTCGGCCCCGATGGTGGTGAACTTGCCCGTCGCCATGTCCTGCGCGAGCAGCGCACCCGTGTCGCGACCGCGCGCATCGCTCCAGTACAGCGTCTTGCCATCGGTGGTGAAGCCCAGCGGCGACGTGGTGGAGGCGTCCTCGTAATCCACGGAGGTGAAGGGCTTGGCCTCCACCTTGTTGTTGACGATGCGATAATAATCGACGCCGCTGTCGGGGCGGGACTTCACGGCGATGCGCAGTTTCAGCTGATCGTCGGTGACGAAGCCGGCATAACCATCGTTCTGGAACACCGGCGCCAGCGTGCCGGTGGTCAGGTTCAGTTCCTGCACGTCATGCCAGCGCGGATCGCGGTTGTTGACGCCGACGAGGATACGGTCCCTGATCGTCTCGGATGTGCCGACGATCTGGACGCGGGTCTTCTCGAACGGGGTCAACGCCTTCTGCTGCCCGCCGACCAGGTCGACGCCATAAAGCAGGAAATTCTCGTCGCCGCCCTTGTCGTTGACGAACAGGACCTGCTTGGAATCGGGCGACCAGAAATAGGAGCGGATGGGCCGCGTCTTCTCCGCGGTCAGCGGGCGGGCCTGATCGGGATGATCGATCGGGGCGACCCAGACGTTGAGCACGCCGTCGCGCGGCGCGATGAAACCCAGCCATTTGCCGTCGGGTGACAGCTGGCCCCCGGTACGGGTCGGATTGCCGAACAGCTTCGCCCGCTCGATCAGCGGCACACCCGATACCGCCGTCTGTGCGCTCACGCTCGTCGTCATCAATGCTGCTCCTGCGGCGGCCACCAACCAGATCGTCCTGCGCATATTCGTCTCCCCCCGACACAGTGTATTAGGAGAACAGCACACAATCGACAGCGCGGCAAGCCACCTTTGACGGCTTGCTCCGGTTGGTCCGGCCACGCGAGTACATGCGACGACCGGTGGCCACCCGGCCGCTAACGCCCGCCGTATACATGCTCCCACACCTTGGAGATCACCACCGATCCTTCACCCACCGAGGATGCCACTCGTTTGGTCGATCCCGCCCGCACGTCGCCCACCGCATAGATGCCGGCGCGCGAGGTGGCGTAGGGCGAGGCCGCGCCCGCCGCCTCGCCGGTGAGCACGAAGCCCTTGTCGTCCAGCCTGACCAGATCGGCCAGCCAGGCGGTGTTCGGGGCGGCGCCGACCATCACGAACATGGCGCAGGTGTCGATCGTCCGGTCGCCGTCGCCATTGCGGATCGTCACCCCGGTCAGCGCGTCGGCCCCGTGCAGTTCGGCGACATGGGTGCCATATTCGATCGTGATCGCCGGATCGGCCTCCAGCCGGCTGGACAGATAGTGCGACATCGACGTCGCCAGCGTCTCCCCGCGGACGAGCAGCCGTACATGGCGCGCCACGCGGCTGAGGAACATCGCGGCCTGACCCGCCGAATTGCCCCCGCCGATCACCACGACCTCGCCGTCGCGGCAGAAGCGCGCCTCGTTCTCCGTCGCGGCGTAATAGATACCCGCGCCTTCCAGATCGGCGAGCCGCGCCAGGGGCAGGCGACGATACTGGACCCCGGTCGCGACCACCACCGCGGCGGCGCGCAGGCGCTGCCCGTTGGCGAACGTCGCACAGAATCCTCCCTCGGCGAGTTCTTCCAGCGCGGCGACGCGGCGGGGCATCACGAAACGCGTCCCGAACTTCATCGCCTGGATTTCGCCGCGCCAGACCAGATCGGCCCCCGAGATGCCGGTCGGGAAGCCCATGTAATTCTCGATCCGGCTCGACGTGCCCGCCTGTCCGCCGATCGCGATATCGTCCACCACCAGCGCCTTCAGCCCCTCCGCGCCCGCATAGACGCCGGCGGCGACCCCCGCCGGGCCGGCACCGACGATCAGCACGTCGAACGCATCCTCCTCCGGCAGATCCTGGTCGAGGCCGAGCAGGCGCGCGACCTTTTCCGGGGTGGGATCGGTCACGACCAGATCGCGGCCGAACACCACCACGGGGGCCTCGGCCCCCGTGCCGCAACTGGTGGCGACCTTGGCGGCTTCGGGACTGCCGACCGGATATGATCGGTACGGCACCCGGTTGCGCGCGGCGAATTCCGCCACCCGCCGGATCGCGCGATCGACCTCCTCACCCACCAGCACCAGCAGGCCGTCGCCGGTATCCAGCTGCCGCCGTCGTCGCGCGGCGAGGACGGTGATGATGATATCCGACATCTCGGGTATCGCGGCCATCAGCCGCAGCATCTCGTGCCGGGGAACCTCGGTCACGACGGTGTCGGCGGCGGCGCGCATCGGCATCGACCAGGTGCCGCCGGACAGCAACGCGATCTCCGCCATGTACTGGCCGGGACCCAGCGTCGACGGCACCATCCGCTGCCCCGTGAACGGGTTGACGACCTCGATCTCGCCCTGCTCGACATAGACGAAACGGTCGGCCGGCGTACCGATCTCCGCCAGCATCGTGCCCCGGGCATGGTGTGTCCGCGTTCCGGCGGCGCGGATCGCCGCGACATGCTCGGGTGCCAGGGGGATACGCTGCATTTCGCGCAGGTCGCGCCCGATCGTCTCCATCACCATCTCCCGTTCGGGGGTCTGGCTACCGTGCCGATCCATCGCGGGCAACCGGCCCGCGCCGTTGGCGCTATCCGTCCGACGGCGGCGGCACGGCCAGCCGGTTGCCGGGAAATCATGGTGTCGAACGGGTCCTTGGCGCTATCGAGGCGCGATGGCGAAGAAGAAGCGCTACCTGACCGCGACCATGCCCGATGGCTATGTGAAGACGATCGGCCCCACCGCCGCGCCGTTCACGCATTTCTGGCGCATCGTCGCGATCACCGCGAATGGAAAGACGGAGGTCTTCTGGGGCCATGCCCCCTCGCTCAGGGATGCCGCCGGCAAGCGGGCCGCGGCGACCGAGGCCGCACGGCAACGCGGCTGGGCCAGCTATGATTTCGAGATCGTCGAGCTTGTCGAGAGCCGGGACGGATGATCGGGCATGGCCGCCGCCGCTCCGGCAACCTCGCCCATCCTCACCCGCACGCCGGGATGACGGTCGCCGATCCGGGTTTCGGCAGCGTGGCATGCGGGGTCAGCGCTTCCCATTCCTGCACGGCGACCGCCGCCCGGCGCGCTCCGCTACCCGATGCGTCGAACACCGCGCGCAGGCAGCGTGTCCTGATCACCGGAAAGCGCACCGCCTGCCAGACATCGGATGCGGTGGCATAGGGGCCTGCACCGGGCACTGGCTTCCACCCGCCGTCCCAATATTCCAGATGCCATGCCGCGGGCGGTGCCACGCCCTCGTCCGCGCCGGCCGGATGATCCGCCCACAACAGGATGCGGCTGCCGTCGAGCGTGACCGGCTGTGCCCAACGATATTCGATCCACTGCTGCGGCGGGTTCGCGGGCGACCAGCTCGCCCACAGGTCCGGTGGCAGCGGCGCCTGCCTGACGATCCCGTCGTTCAGAGCCTTGATCCAGTACCGCACCGGCACCGGCTCGTTGGCGGCATGTGGCTGCGCGGCGGCGGCGATGTTGCGGGTCGGGGCCGGCGGCGGTCCGGGGCGGCGCGTCGGCACGACCGGCCGGATCGCCGCGGGCGAGACGCTGTCGTCCCATTCCAGCCGGTCGATCGCAATGCTGCGGCGGAAATGGCCGCCGCCGACCGCATCGGCGGTGTGATAGGCCAGATACCACTGTCCCCTGAATGCGACCGCGCCGGGATGGCTGGTGGTCGAACTCACCGGCTTCAGCACGGTACCGCGCCACGTCCATGGGCCAAGCGGCGACGGCGCCGTGCCGTATGCGATGCAGGCGTGATAAAGCGTCGGCGTGCAGCCGGAATCCGCCCCGGCATTGTTGCCGGCATACAGCATGTAATAGGTGCCGTGCCGCTTCATCAGCCAGGGCGCCTCGAAGAAACCGGTCAGCGACCTGACCGCGACCGCCGCCCCCGTCGTGGTCACCATGTCGCGGGCAAGCTCGATCCCCCGCAACCGCCCGAACGTTCCCCAGTACAGGTAGATGCGCCCGTCGTCGTCGATCAGCACGGTGGGATCGATGTTCTGGATATCGTTCGCGACGGGCGTCGTCTGCGAGATGATCGGGCCGGCGGGATGGGCATCGCGCCACGGACCGGTGATCCGGTCCGCCACCGCGACCCCGATCGCGAACTTGTCCTCCGCGTCGCTCCGCCGCTGAAGCACGGGCGCGTAGAGGTAGAAGCGACCGTCCGGTCCCTTCACGATCTGCCCGGCATAGGCACGGCCGGGTTCGGCCCAGGCGAATACCGCCTCGGGCCGCGCGATCGCGGGATGATGCGTCCAGTGGCCCGAGGCCGGGTCCCTGGTCGACAGCAACTGCCACTCGTTCATGATGAAGTCGTTGGTGCCGGCCGGCGCCTCGTCGCGCCCCGCCAGTATCCACAAGGTGTCGCCATCGACGATCGGTGCCGGATCGGTCGAGTAATAGCGTCCGTCCGCCAGGATCGGGTTGCCCGGCGCGGTGACGGGAACCCCGGTCTGCGCGACGGACGGACCCGCCAGCGACCATGCCGCGACGATGATGGCGGTCCGCGCCGCCCCGGCGCCCCCGGGCATGACCCGCCGGCGCCCGGTCGATCGCCCGGTCGATCGCCCGGTCAATCGCGCAGTCAATCCCGGGGCCATCCGGTCGCGGTCATCAGCATGTCGAAGATATGGGTGTTGGGAAAGAAGCCATGCACCTGCGCCGCGCCGGGGCCGGTGGCGGCGGCGATCACGTCGTCACCGGTATGGCCGTCCTCGACGCCGATCACCGGGTTGTTCACGATCGTGGCGCCCGGCGCAGCGGCGGCGGCGGCGAACTGGGTGGCCAGTGGCGTCCCCCGGCTGCCGCCGCCCATCCGCAGCCCGAAACTGTGGTCGGCGGTGAACAGGATCAGCGTGTCCTTGCCCGCCACCGCGGCGACGCGCCGGATCATGTCGTCCATTTCCACGACATGGCGCAGCCCGGCTTGCGGATCGTCGGTGTGCATGTCCCATTCGACCATCAGTACATAGCCCCTGGGGTTGCGCGCCAGCTGGCCGATCGTCGCCTCCACGGCGGGAAGCGGCGCGAAATCGGTGTCGCGCAGTACGGCGGCCCGCGCCGCCTGACGGACGAGGGCGGGATCGTCGCCATAGCGGTAGCCGGCGGCGGCGAACGCCCGTTCCGGCGTCGTCCCGCCCTTGGCGAACGAGGCGTCGGCATCCTTGCGACCCTTGCCGATCAGGATATCGACGCCCTTGCCGAAGCGCGGGGCGAGCATCTGCGCGAAGATCGCATCCTTGTCCTTGCGGGAGGGGACATGAGCGAAGCACGCGGCGGGCGTCGCATCCCAGATCGGCATGTTGGTGACGACGCCGGTCGACAGCCCGTGCTGCCCGGCATATTCGATGAAGCTCTTGACGGGGACGGGCGCACCGCCGGCAGTGCCGGGGATCATCGATACGACGCCGTTGTCGGTCTTGTGCCCGGCGATGATCGCGGTCATCCCCGCCGCGGAATCGGTGACCCAGCGGTTGCGCGACGAGGTGTCCGACAGGCCGACATGCGGCATCGACTGGATGAACAGCGATTGCGGCCGGTCATGCGCCAGGATGGCCGCCGCGCCCAGTGTCGGCAGGCCCCCGGCATCGCCCAGGAAGATGATGACGTTGCGCGGCCGCGACCCGGCATTGGCCGTCACGGGGGCCGTGACCGAAGCCGTCCGCGCGGCATGTCGCGCCGATGTCCCGCGTGCCGTCGCCATGCCGCTGCCGCCCGCCAGCACGCTTGCCGCGATCAGGCAGGTCGCCCATCCCGGCGAGGCGCGTCGACCGGGCCGGCGGGTCCGCATTGTCGTCATCGGTCATACCCCATCGTTCGACGGTCCCCGCGGGCATGAACGCCGCCGGTCGCCGTCATCGCAGTCGTAGCGCGCGTCTGATCGCCGCCCAACCGACATATTTGAAATTCTGCGTGGCGGGGGCGTTGTCGCCGTCCTGCGCGACGAACAGCCCGCCCGGATAGGCAGGGCCGAAATCGCCTAGCACGAGGTCGATCCCGTCGGTGTCGCTGGTCGCATCGATCGCGCCGCCGCCGATGCGGAAGCGCCCGGCATAGCTGACGGCGGGCAGGCGATAGAGCGTATAGGCGTTGTCCCCCTGGCTCGACACGACCAGATAGCCGCCCGTCCGCCCCGAAGGAGCGAGCGCCAGACCCTCGGCATCCGCGACCAGCGTAGCGCCGTCGACCCGCGCGATCGCCGTGGCGGTCGTGGCGGCGGCGGGGTCCGCGGCGAACCGCCACAGGCCGACATCCTCCTCCGCGACATAGAGCTGCCCGGTGCGGTCGTCGACGACGCAGCCTTCGGACTGGGTGCGAAGCTTCATCGACCGGACGGTGCGTACCTGCGGTGTCGTCCCCGTCCGGTCGATCGCGATCTGATCGATCCGCCCGTCCTTCATCACCACGAACCCGAACAGCGCGCCATCGCGCGCGCGCGTCCACAGGCACAGGCCATAGGCTTCGCCCGCGCCGACCGGGAACCGGCCCAGCGGCCGCAGCCGGGCCGTCACGGGGTCGAGATCGAACAGCGAGACATGCGCCCGGTCGACATCCGCGCGATCGCTGGCGACCACGGTGATGCGACCGCCGCTGTCGCGCAGGTCGACATTGTTCAGTCGCGGCGCGGGCGTATAGCTCAGGCGCCTGCCCGCCAGATCATAGACATGGACCCCCGCCTGCTTGTCGGTGGCGACGACCAGACTTTTGGCAGGCGCGCGCCGGTTGCGCCAGATCGCGGGGTCGTCGGCGGCGTCGTCGGCGCTGGCGACCGGCTCGGTCTCCGCCGTCGCGGCCACGGTGGGTACGGATCTGGCGGCGGGGGCGGGGGGTGTCCCCACCAGCGCTGGCGTACAGCCGGGCAGCAGCAGCGCGATGGCAGCAAGCGTCCGCATCAGAAGCTGACCCGCACACCGGCGGTATAGCGGCGGCCGAACGTCTCATGCTCGATCGTGTACCGGCTGGTGTCGACATAGCGGCGGCCCGGGCCGTTCAGCAGGTTGGCGAAATCGCCATAGATTTCGATCGCCGGCGTGATCGCGAACCGCACGCTGGCGTCGAGTTCCGAATCCTGCGCCCAATAGGCGTCACCGCCGTCGATGCCGCGGGTCACCCCGTTGACGGTCCCGAACGCCCCGATCGAGTCGATCCATGGCGACCGGTTCTGATAGGAGACGCGAGCCGAGAAGCCGTATTTCTCGTAATAACCGATCAGGTTGTACACCGCGTCCGACGCGCCCGGCAGGCGGATCTTGCGGCCGTCGGGCGTTTCCGACCGGCTCTTGTTCAGCGTCGCGTTCAACTGCACGCCGAAACCGCCCATCCACTCGGGCAGCCCCAGATCGCCCACGAACGGCTCCAGCTGCTGCTGGATCGCGGCTTCCAGACCCAGCAGATATCCGTCGCCGCCATTGGCGATCGTCGAATAGATATACTGCGACCGGTCGACGCCGCCGAAATTGGCGGTGTTGCTGCCGAACGTGCCCGCCGTGTCGAACAGCACGTCCTTCACGTCCTTGTAGAAGGCACCGACCGATATGAAGCCGCGCGGCATGGTGTAATATTCGACGTACAGGTCGACCCCGCGCGCCTTTTCCGGCTTCGCATCGGGATTGCCGCCGCTGATCGTCTGGTTGGCGTCGTTATAGGACAGGTTGGGGCGAAGCTGGTCGTAATCGGGCCGGGCCGCCCCGGTGTTGAACGACAGGCGCGTTTTCATCCGGTCGTTGACCTCCCAGTTGAAGTGGAGGCTGGGATAGACCAGCGTCTGGTCGTTCTTTACCCGCACCGGCGTGGCGATGCCGGTCGCAGCATTGATCGCGAACGCACCGCTATCGTTGCGGATATGCTCGACGCGGGCGCCGCCGACGATGCTGCCCCAGTCCATCGTCGCGGTCGCCATGGCATAGCCGGAATAGACCCGCTCCGTCACGTCATAGGCATTGGCCTGCACCAGCGACGGTCGCGCCACCGTCTTTGCCCGGTCGGCCAGCGCCAGAATCTTGTCACGTCCGAAATACTGGAAGGTATAGCCGAGCGGGATTTCTCCCTGAAAGCCACCGGGGATCGCGATCTCGCCGAACCCGGTGGGGATGCCGGCGGCGGCGAACAGGGCCGTGCTGCTGAGGTCCAGCAGATACTCGTTCGACGTCTTGGTGCGGTCGTCATAGCGCAGGCCCGCCGCGAAGGTGACCGGCAGCGTGCCCAGAACGGTTTCGCGCGAAACGTCGAGCTTGGCGGTATAGGCCTCGGTGATGTCCTTGGCGTCCAGCACGCGCAGCCTGGCCAGCGTGCGCGGGAAATCCTCGATCGCGGTGACCGGTGCGCCGCGGGCCAGCGTGCCGTCGGCGTTGCGGATCGTGCGGTACAGCTGGACCCTGGCCAGCTGGGGGTCGGTGAAATCATAGCCTACGGTCAGGCGGTTGGCGGCGTTCGCCCCGTTGGTGCCGAACGACGGGCTGTCGTAGTTCAGCTGGGCCGGCGCGCCGCGATCGTCGATCGATCGGGTGTAATTGCCCCGCCATGCGACCTTCCATCCGCCGAATGCGTGATCGCCGCCGATCGTGTTGGTGAACACCGACTGCTTGTAGGCACGGACGAGGAAGTTGGAATTCAGGTCGACCCCGTACACCGTACCTGCCAGCGGGGTATTGCCCGCGCAGACATCGGCATAGCCGGTGGTGTTCGCGGCGGGGACGGGGTTGCCGGCGCAGGCGGCAGTGCCGGTTGGGGTGCGCGACTGCTGGTCGTCGAGATCGAAGATGTAGTTGCTGCGCTGCTCGTCGTCCTGGAACGCCGAATAGATCGTCTCGAAGAACAGCTTCGAATCGCCGTCGTTCGGCCGCCAGTCGAGCCGGGTCGATAGCGAATAGTTCTTGCGGGTCAGGCGATACAGCTTGTTCTCGGTTTCGCGGCCCCAGATGCGGTCGAGGAAGCCGGGGCGGCGATCTTCGCCCACCGCCTCGAAATCGGTCTCGAAATTGTCGGTGACCATGGCGCGGCGATACAGGCTGCCCGACGAGACGATGCCGAATTCGCCGATGCCGGTGTCGATCCGGTCGGATACGACCAGCGATCCCTCATATTCGGTCTTTCCCCCCAGTTCGACATGGCCCGCGCCGGCCTTCGCCTGCACCTTGAATCCGGGATAATCGAAGGCGGAGCGGGTGATGATGTCGACATTGCCCGCGATCGTCTCGCCGGTCATGTCCGGGGTCACCGCCTTGCGGACGATGATCTGCGACGCGATCGCGGAGGGGATCGAATCGAACCGGGCGTCGCGCCCTTCGGGGCTGACGACGTTGATCCCGTCGATCGACAGCGTGGTCCAGTTGATCGGTGCGCCGCGCAGGTTGATGTAGCGGGCCTGGCCCTGATCGCGCTGCACCGCGACGCCGGGCAGGCGGCTGACCGCCTGCGCGATGTTCTGGTCGGGCAGGCGGCCGACCGCGTCGGACGCGACGACGGAGACCAGCGACGGGCTGGTCCGCTGGATCTGCAGCGCAGCGGCCTCCGATTCGGCGATCGGGCGGCTGCCCTTCACGATGATGTCGTCGCTGTCCGCACCGCCGGTGGCGGCGGTCGCCGCATCGATCTGCACGTCCAGCGTCACCGGGCGGTCGGCGATCGTGACGGTACGGCGCTGGTCGGGGAAACCGACATAGCGGATCACGATCTCGTGCGTACCGGCGGGCAGGTCGTTGATCGTGAACCGGCCGGAACGGTCCGCCACCGTCGCGCGATCGAGGGCGGGGATCGCGACGGATGCCCCGTCCAGATATTCGCCATTGGCCTGCGTCACGGTGCCGGTAACGCTGCCCGGCGCGGCGATCGGTGCGCGACTGACGGCGACCGGGGTTTCCGCGGCGACGGAACCGGTCATCATCGCGGCATAACCCCCGCTGGCGAGCAACGCCTGCACGAACGAACGGCCGCCGATGCGGCGCGGATGAATCTTGAACATGATGAGGTCCCCCTTGGGAACGGCAGCCTTTTCCGGCTCTGTCCGTCGAGGGGGCGGGTAGGGGGAGGGCGTGTCGGCGGAATGACGGATCGATGACGATACGCTTACAGTCGGTGCCGTCGTCGTTCTTCGCGTGCCGGCCGGGCCGTGGCCGGAAACGGGGATCGTCTCGCCGCGTCGGCATCACGCCTGCCTGGTCACGCGAACAGGCAGGCGCCCGTGCCCGGCGCGCTATTGATACCCGCCATTCTCCTCGCGCTCTTCGGCCGCGTCCTCCTGCACCTTCTCCATCTCCTCGGCTTCGTCGGAATGGGTCGCGCCATCAGTGTTCGGATCGTCGATCATGTTCGTCTCCTCGCCGGTTGAACGCGGGGTCCGGCTGTCCGGGCGCAGCGACGTGAACCAGATTCGCGCTAACCTAGGATAAGGGCAGGAACCCTGACCCGATTGGGCGCTTGGTAAAGGCATGCAATGGCTTGCCGGCTGGCCCCGTCCCGGGCTGTCGCCGCGTGCCGGATCAGGGAGCAGTCTGCCATGCTGGCAATGAACTATCGCGGGCCGTATCGCGTGCGTGTCGACGAAAAGCCGATGCCGGTGATCCTGCATCCGGAGGACGCGATCGTCCGGGTGACGCGGTCCTGCATCTGCGGGTCCGACCTGCACCTCTACCACGGCATGGTGCCCGACACCCGGATCGGCAGCACGTTCGGTCACGAATTCTGTGGGATCGTCGAACAGGTCGGGCCGGCGGTGCGCGACCTGAAGCCCGGCGATCATGTGCTGGTCCCGTTCAACATCGCCTGCGGGAAATGCCATTTCTGCCAGCAGGGCCTGTTCGGCAACTGTCACGAATCCAATGCCCAGGCGACGGCGGTCGGCGGCATCTTCGGATACTCGCATACCGCCGGCGGCTATGACGGCGGGCAGGCGCAATATGTCCGCGTGCCTTACGCCGATGTGGGGCCGATGGTGATCCCCGACTGGATGGACCCGGACGATGCGGTGTTGCTGACCGATGTCGTCCCCACCGGTTATCAGGCGGCCGAGATGGGCGGCATCCAGCGCGGTGACACGGTGGTGGTGTTCGGCGCCGGCCCGGTCGGGCTGATGGCGGCCCGTTCGGCCTGGCTGTTCGGGGCGGGGCGGGTGATCGTGATCGACCATCTCGACTATCGCCTGGAATTCGCCCGCACGTTCGGCCCGGCCGAGGTCTACAACTTCGGCGAGATCGACGACATGGCGGTGTTCCTCAAGAAACAGACCGACGGTCTCGGTGCGGATGTGTGCATCGATGCGGTCGGTGGCGATGCGGCGGGCAGCGCGCTGCACACCCTGTTCGGGGCCAAGCTGAAGCTGGAGGCGGGCAGCGCCATCGCGCTCCACTGGGCGATCAATTCGGTGAAGAAGGGCGGCGTCGTCTCGATCGTCGGTGTCTATGGGCCGACCGGCAACATGGTGCCGATGGGCAATGTCGTGAACAAGGGGATCACGATCCGCGCCAACCAGGCATCGGTCCGCCGGCTGCTGCCGCGGCTGATCGAGCATATCCGCGCGGGGCATATCGATCCCAAGGCGATGATCACCCACCGCGTGCCGCTGGCGGATATCGCGGACGCCTATCACCTGTTCTCGGCGAAGCTCGATGGCTGCATCAAGCCCGTGCTGCTGCCCCATGGTGCATGAAGGAGAGACGGGCATGAGCAGGTCAGTGGTCGATACCGCATCGATTCCGGGGTGGGGCAGCGATGCCGATCCTGGGAACGATCCGACCTATCCGATGCGTCGTATCGACGATCAGTCATCGCGCGGCATGGATTGGGATCGACCGGCCCCGCAGACCCCCACGGTCGAGGTCCTGAGCTCGATCGAGCACCGGCGTCTCCCGGCGGTGACCGGTACCGCCACGCCGCCCAGCGGGATCAGCGGCGCCCTTCGCCGTCTCGCCTTCCGGCGGAGCGAATCCGACTGGTGGCACTGGCTGTTGCTGATGGGCGCGGACCGGATCAACGTCGTCGAGGGCGTGGTCGAGGATCTGGGACGTGGCCGGGTTCCCAACATTCCGGCCGAGATGGGCATCCGCGCGGAATGGCGGCATAACCGGAAAGGGCTGGCGACCAAGCTGGGCATCGTCGCGGCCGGCGCGCTGGCCGGGTATCTGCTGGTACGAGGCAGCCGCGATGGCGACCGGTCGGCGGATGCGGCCGGTCACGCTGGCCACGATCGACCGGGTTCGGCCGCGATCGGCGCGGATATCCATCCGGCGATGCGGCCTTCCTGATGCGCGGACGGGCTTCCCTGACCGCGGCGATACTGACGTTCGGCGGGTCGCTGGCGGCGGGACCCGCTCATGCCTGCACGCTCTGCCACAGCCGGATCGCCGACGACGTGCGCGCCGCCGTGTTCGGACCGGGGTTTTGGAGCGACGCCGTCGCCCTGATCTCGCCGGTGCCGCTGCTGGCGGCCATGGTAATCGTCATGCGCCGATACCTGCCATGACCGGGGCGATCGTCGGCGATGCCGGCCATGCCCCGGCGCGGAGCATCCGGCCGATCGCCACCGCCGGCATGACGATCGGGATCGGCATGGGCGGCTTTTTCGATGGCATCCTGTTCCATCAGATCCTGCAGGTGCACAACATGATGTCGGCGCGCATCCCCACGGATACGCTGCTCGGCGCCAAGGTGAACATGGTGTGGGACGGGCTGTTCCATGCCGTCGTCTGGTTCGTCACGGCGGCGGGGATCGCGCTGTTGTGGCGGGCGACCGCGCGCCCCGATGCGGTGCGGTCGGGCCGCGCGCTGGCGGGATCGATCCTGATCGGCTTCGGCCTGTTCAACCTGGTCGAGGGCACGATCGACCATCACGTCCTCCACCTGCATCACGTCTACGAACGGCTGGGCGTCTCCGCCTGGGATTATGTGTTCCTGGCTTCCGGCCTCGCGCTGATCGCCACCGGCTGGCTGATGATCCGCGCCAGCCGGTCCAACTGAGGTAGCGGCCATGCGTATCCATCATCTGAATTGCGGTACGGACTGTCCATTGGGCGGTGCATTGTTCGACGGGCGCAGCAAGGGGCCGCTGGGGCAGATCGTCTGCCATTGCCTGCTGATCGAAACCGATGCGCATGGGCTGGTACTGGTCGATACCGGCTATGGCCTGCGCGACGTTGCGCATCCGCATCGCCATCCCGAACCGCGGATCACCTGGCCGTGGCGGCTGATGCTCAATATCCGCCTGCACGAACGCGACACCGCGATCCGCCAGATCGAGGCGCTCGGCTATCGCGCCGGTGACGTCCGGCACATCGTCGCGACGCATCTCGATTTCGATCATGCCGGCGGGCTGGAGGATTTTCCCAACGCCGTCGTCCACGTCATGCAGCGCGAATATGACGATGCGACGGGGCCGCGCACCGGCATCGTCGCGCGAAACCGCTGGCGGCCGCGCCAGTTGGACGACATCGCCGGCTGGCGGACCTATGGCGCCCGTGGCGAGCCGTGGTTCGGCTTCGACGCGGTCCGCGATCTCGACGGGTTGCCGCCCGAAATCCTGATGGTGCCGTTGCCGGGTCATACATGGGGTCATGCCGGCGTCGCGATCCGCCGGGACGACGGCCGCTGGCTGCTCCACGCCGGCGACGCCTATTTCTATCGCGGCGAGATGCGGCGCGCCCGGCGGCACTGCACCCCCGGCCTGCGAGCCTATCAGCGGCTGATGGAGGTCGACGCGACCAGCCGTCTGACCAATCAGGCGCGGCTGCGTGCCCTGTCCATCGAGCGCCGGCACGATGTCGCCATCACCTGCACGCACGATCCCGTCGAGTTCGAGCGGTGCCGGGCGGGAATGGCGTTATAGGCGATGGCCGGGGAGGGGACGGACCATGACGTCCGCTCAGCTTCTGTTCAGTGGCCGGGGTACATAACGGGCCATGCTCAAGACAATGTTCCTGGCGGCTGTGGTTCTCGCGACACCTGCCGTGGCGGCTCATCGCGACACCCCCGATGTGCAGTTGCAGAAAGCGCTCGAAGGGCGGGTCGCCGGCAAGCCCGTCAATTGCATCAGCCTGTCGAGCACGAACTCGTCCCGGATCATCGACGGCAAGGCGATCATCTACCGGGTGGGTGGCAGGCTCTATGTCAACGAACCGCGATCCGGTGCCGCATCGCTGCGCGACGACGACATTCTGGTCACCCGCACGTTCAGTTCGCAGTTGTGCAGCGTCGATATGGTGCGGCTGATCGACCGTGGTTCCCGTTTTCCACGCGGCTTCGTGTCGCTCGGCCAGTTCGTCCCCTACACCAAGGTGAAGGTCGGCTGATCGCCGCGCGATCGACGCGGGCAAGCAACACCCCGTTTTTCTGCGGGTATCCGTCCGGCCATTTTTCACAAGCCGAATCTCCGGGTCCCTGCGTCGTGGCAAAACAGAACGGCTGGTCCACGGTGGCGGGGATCGACCTCGATACGGGTATGCGCCACGGGAACCCGGTCGCCGCCGTAGTGCCCGACAATCCATCTATGGGTTACGGTCGAATCTTGGGCAGCTCTACCGCACCGAACTATTCCGACACGGCAAAGGCCATGTCAGCTTGCCGGTAATCAGGAAAATGTCGAGGATGCCCGTCGTAACCGATGCATCGCAAGCCAAAGGCTTGTCTTCACCTGGTGACCCCTACGAGAATCGAACTCGTGTTTTCGCCGTGAGAGGGCGACGTCCTAACCGCTAGACGAAGGGGCCGTATCCGGTGGAGGCGGGCATGTATCCGGGGGCGGGGGCGGCGTCAAGCCGTCCCCGCCGGGAAAACCGGTCAGGCCGCGACCAGCCGGCGTTCTGCCATTTCCGCGTTCAGCATCTCGGCGAGCAGGAACGCCAGTTCCAGGCTCTGCCCGGCGTTCAGGCGCGGGTCGCAATGCGTGTGATAGCGGTCGGCCAGCGACTGTTCGGTCACGTCCACCGCGCCACCGGTGCATTCGGTCACGTTCTGGCCGGTCATCTCGGCATGGATGCCGCCCGCGTGCGTGCCCTCGGCACGGTGGACCGCGAAGAAGCCGCGCACCTCCGCCAGGATGCGGTCGAACGGCCGGGTCTTGTAGCCGGTCGTCGCCTTCACCGTGTTGCCGTGCATCGGATCGCAGCTCCACACCACCGGATGCCCCTCGCGCGTCACGGCGCGCACCAGCCTGGGCAGATGCGCCTCGATCTTGTCGTAGCCATAGCGGGTGATGAGCGTCATCCGGCCTGGCACCCGCCCCGGATTGAGCGTGTCGAGCATCCGCAGCAGCGCGTCCGGCTCCAGGCTGGGGCCGCACTTCACGCCGATCGGGTTGCCGATGCCGCGCAGGAACTCGACGTGCGACGATCCCTCGAACCGGGTGCGATCGCCGATCCACAGGAAATGCGCGGAGGTGTCGTACCAGTCGCCGGTCAGCGAATCCTGCCGGGTCAGCGCCTGTTCGAACGGCAGCAGCAGCGCTTCGTGGCTGGTGTAGAAATGCGTCTGCGCCAGCTGCGGCACCGTTTCCGGGTCGATCCCGCACGCCGCCATGAATTCCAGCGCCTCGCCGATCCGGTCGGCGGTTTCGGCATATTTCTTCGTCCACGGGCTGCGGCCCATGAAGTCGTGCGTCCAGCGATGCACCTGATGCAGGTTGGCATAGCCGCCCTGCGCAAAGGCGCGCAGCAGGTTCAGCGTCGCCGCGCCTTGCGCATAGGCGCGGATCATCCGCTGCGGATCGGGGTGCCGTGCCTCGGGGGTGAAGGCGATGTCGTTGACGTTGTCGCCGCGATACGAGGGCAGCTCGACGCCGTCGATCGTCTCGGTCGGGGTGGAGCGCGGCTTGGCGAACTGGCCCGCCATCCGGCCGACCTTCACCACCGGCAGCTTCGATGCCCAGGTCAGCACCACCGCCATCTGCAGGATGACGCGGAACGTGTCGCGGATGTTGTTCGCGCTATGCTCGGCGAAACTTTCCGCGCAATCGCCGCCCTGCAACAGGAAGCCACGACCCTCGGCGACCTCGGCCAGCTCGCGCGTCAGGCTGCGCGCCTCGCCCGCGAACACCAGCGGGGGATAGGTCGACAGCGTGTCGGTCGCGCTCTTCAGCGCCGCGGCGTCGGGATAGTCGGGCAGCTGGCGTGCCTCGGCGGTGGTCCAGCTATCGGGGGCCCAGTTGGCAGCCATAATGTCCTCGCGTTGTCGCGGGGGCTCATGCGCCACTCCGGCCCTTTCCGCAATTGCCGACCGCTATCGGGCGGGCAACCGCAACTTTCAGGCGGCGGCGATCAACTGTGGACGATGCGGCCGCTGACCATGCCCGTCACGTCCAGCCGCGCACCGGGTTCGACGATGATGTCGCCCTCCACCATGCCGCTCATCCGAAGGTGGCAACCCGCCCGCACGGTGATGCTGCCGTTCACGATGCCGCTGACCTCGGTGTCCGATTCGATCGACAGCGGCTGGTTGAGAATACCGGAAATGCGATGCATGACGTGATCTCCCTCGATCGATACGGCGGATGGGCTGCATTCAGTATCCCGCGTGCAGATCGACCCGGTTGCGCAAGGGCTGACCCGCCACGAACGCCGCCAGATTGGCGAGGAACAGCTCGGCACCGCGCCGGAACATCGTCGTCTGGCTGCGTCCCGACAGATGCATCGTGACCAGCGCGTTCGGCGCCCGCCACAGCGGGTGATCCGCCGGCAACGGTTCGGGATCGGTAGGGTCGAGGAACGCGCCGCCGATCGCCCCCGCGTCCAGCGCCGCCAGCAACGCGTCCTGATCGACCATGTCGCCGCGTGCCACGTTCACCAGCCACGCATCGTCCCGCATCGCCGCCAGTTCGGCCGCGCCGATCATCGCCCGCGTGGCGGTGGTGGAGGGGGCGGCCAGCACCACCCAGTCCATCTCGCCCAGCCGCGCCCGCCAGTCGTCCGGCCCCAGCGTGCCGTCGCGGCCCGACCGGGTCACGCCGGTCACCGCCACCCCGAACGCCGCCAGCCGCGCGCCGATCAGCCGCCCGATCGTGCCATAGCCGATCACCAGCGCGCGGGTGCCGTCCAGTTCGCGCTTGCCCGGCGCATCCGCCAGCCATTCGTGGCGGTCGTGCGCGCGCACCACCTCGTCCAGCCGCTTGGCGGCGGTCAGGATGCCCAGCACCGCATATTCCGCCACCGTCACCGCGTTGATGCCCGCACCGTTGGTCAGCGCGATATCCCGGTCGCGTAACAGCGCGAGGGGGAAGGTGTCCAGCCCGGCATAGATCGTCGATATCCAGCGCAGCCGCGGTCCCGCCGCCGCCATCACGTCACCGGTCAGTTGCGGCGGCTGCAGGTCGACCCAGGCGATGTCGGCCTCCGCGATCCCTGCCTTCGCCTCCTCGACGGTGCCGAACCACGTCACCGCCAGATCGGCGGGCAGATCCGGCGCCAGCAGCGGCCGGGCGATCGCGGGCAGCACCGCCCGCATCGTCAGCGGCCGATCCCGGCATAGGTGAAGCCGGCGGCCTCGGCCGCCTCGCGGCGATAGATGTTGCGCAGGTCGACCAGCACGTCGCCCGCCATCGCCGCCTTCAGCCGCTTCAGGTCGATCGCGCGGAACGCGTCCCATTCGGTCACGATCACCACCGCGTCCGCGCCGGTCGCCGCGTCATAGGGGTCGGCGCAATAGGTCAGGTCGGGCATCAGCGCCTTCGCCTGCTCCGTCCCCTCCGGGTCGTGCGCGCGCACGGTGACGCCGGCATCCGCCAGCGCGGTGGCGATCGCGACGCTGGGCGCATCGCGCATGTCGTCGGTGTTGGGCTTGAAGGTCAGGCCGAGCAGCGCGACCGTCCGCCCCCGTGCCTCATCCCCCAGCGCCGCCAGCACCTTGCGCCCCATCGCGCGCTTGCGGGCCTCGTTCACCTTCACCACCGCCTCGACGATATGGACCGGGCTCTCGAAATCCTCGGCGGTCTTCAGCAGCGCCAGCGTGTCCTTGGGGAAGCACGACCCGCCATAGCCCGGCCCGGCATGTAGGAACTTGCGCCCGATGCGGTTGTCCAGCCCGATGCCGCGCGACACGTCCTGCACGTCCGCGCCCACCGCCTCGCACAGGTCGGCGATCTCGTTGATGAAGGTGATCTTGGTCGCGAGGAACGCGTTGGCGGCGTATTTGGTCAGCTCCGACGTGCGCCGGCTGGTGAACAGGATCGGGTTGTCGTTGATGTAGAGCGGGCGATACACCTCGCGCATCACGCCGCGGGCGCGCTCGTCGTCGGTGCCGATCACGACGCGGTCGGGCCGCTTGAAGTCGCCGATCGCGGCTCCCTCGCGCAGGAATTCGGGATTGGAGACGACCGCGATGTCCATCTCCGGCCGCGCCTCGCGCAGGATGCGCTCCACCTCGTCGCCGGTGCCGACCGGGACGGTGGATTTGGTCACGACCACGGTCGGGCCGGTCACCGCGCCGGCGATCTCGCGCGTGGCGGCATAGACATAGGACAGGTCGGCATGGCCGTCGCCGCGCCGGGACGGGGTGCCGACCCCGATGAAGATCGCGTCCGCCCCGGCCACCGCGGTGGTCAGGTCGGTGGTGAACGACAGCCGCCCGGCGGCCACGTTGCCCGCGACCAGCTGTTCGAGGCCGGGCTCGTAGATCGGCATCCGCCCCGCCTCGAGTGAGGCGATCTTGCCGGCATCCTTGTCGACGCACACCACGTCATGCCCGAAATCGGCGAAGCACGCCCCCGATACCAGGCCGACATAGCCCGATCCGATCATCACGATACGCATGGTCGCCTATACTTTCCGCTGTCAGGGCAGGGCGCTCGCCTTACGATGCCCGCCCGGCCCCGGCAACGATCTCGGCGGCCGCCGCTACGCTCCCTTGTTATAGTCCTTGATCCCGCGCAGCCGCCGCCGGCGCGCGGTACGGCGTTTCCAGGTGACCATGCCGACGATGCTGCCGATCACGGCAACGGCGACGATCAGGCCGTAGGCGATGAGGTGACGGGTTTCCACCCGCGGCCGGATGCCTCCCCGGCCCGTATCCGTCAAGCGTCGGCGCCGTCTGTCCCTCATGGGAAAGCAACGATATAGCGCGCCGATGCCCCGCCCGATCGCCGTCGCCCTGCTGCTCGCCGCCGCTGCCCCCGTACCGGCACCCCCCGCGCCCGCCGCCGCGCCCACGGCCGCGATCGATGCCGATGGCTATCGTGCCCTGCGCGCGATCGACCTGCGCCTGGCGACGATCGCGCACCGCCTCGTCACCGCCAACGCCCGCCTGTGTGATCGGCAACAGCCCGCGCCCGGCGTCGTCCTCCATGCGATCGACCAATATGATCCCGATACGCGCGCCGTCGTCCGGCAGGTGTTCGGGTTCGTCCGGCCCGTCTCGGTCGAGGCGGTCGTCCCCGGCGGCGCGGCCGACCGCGCCGGGCTGGTCGCGGACGACGGCGTGGTCTCGATCAACCGTCGGCCGATGCCCGCGCCCCGGACTGGCCCCAAGGCGGGCGACGCGACCAGCGCCACCCGCGATGCCGCCGCCGCGATCCTCGCCGCCGCGCCGACCGGCCCGAGCCCTTGGGTGATCGACCGCGCCGGTGCCACGCGCACGCTGACGATCGATGCGCCCGCCGGCTGCCGCGCCGCGTTCGAGGTGCTGCTGGGGCCGGCGATGGCCGCCTCGTCGGATGGCGCCACCGTCCAGATCGGCGTCCGCTTCTTCGAACGCTATACCGACGAACAGGTCGCCGCCGTCGTCGCGCACGAACTGGCGCACACCGTCCTGCGCCATCGCGCCCGGCTGGAGGCGGCGGGGGTGAAATGGGGGCTGCTGTCCGAATTCGGCCGCAACGGCCGCCTGTTCCGCCGTACCGAGAGCGAGGCCGATCTGCTCGGCGCGGGCCTGATGCGCAACGCCGGCTACGATCCGGCGGCGGCGGTCGCGTTCTGGCGCGACCATGGCGGCGATGTCGATGGCGGCCTGTTCCGCAGCCGCACCCACCCCTCGTCCCGTGCGCGCGCCGACGCCATCGCCGCCGAGATCGCGACGATGCCCGCCGACCGCACTGTCTTCTACCGACCGCCGCTGATCGCCACGCGCGACCAGCCGCTCAACTGATCCGCCAGTCCCAGCCCAGCGGATCGCCGTCCATCACCTCGACCCCCGCCGCCGCCAGGTCGTCGCGGATCGCATCGGATCGGGGAAAGTCCTTCGCCGCCCGCGCCGCGCGCCGGTCTGCCAGTCGTTCGGCGATCCCGGCGTCGTCGATCGCCGCCGATGCGGGCCGCACCCGCAGATCGGCCCGCGTCAGCGTGGCGAGGTCCAGCCCCAGCACCGCGTCGAAATCGGCCAGCATCGCCAGCCGGTCGCCCGGCGACACCTTCTTGTCCGCCAGCATCTCGTCCAGCGCGATCAGCGCGCGCGGCGTGCCCAGATCGTCCGCCACCGCCTGGTCCAGCCGCTCGGCATGGGCGGCGGCGCTGCCCGTCGAGGGCATCGCCGGCCGTGCCTTCAGCGTCTCCACCGCCTGCACCAGCCGCTTCAGCCGCGTCTGCGCCGCCGCCAGTCCTTCCCACGAGAACTCCATTTCCGACCGGTACTGCGCCTGCAGGCACATCAGCCGGTAGGACAGGGGGTGGAAACCGCGATCGACCAGCGTCTGCAACCGCGTGAACTGGCCTGACGATTTCGACATCTTGGCGTCGCGCTCGACCAGGAAATTGTTGTGCAGCCAGTAGGTCGCGCCGGTGTCGGCGGTGCCGCTGTGCGCCTGGTTCTGCGCGATCTCGTTGGGGTGGTGGATTTCGCGGTGGTCGATCCCGCCGGTATGGATGTCGAAC
This sequence comes from Sphingomonas sp. CFBP 8760, assembly GCF_014841615.1. GTDB lineage: Bacteria > Pseudomonadota > Alphaproteobacteria > Sphingomonadales > Sphingomonadaceae > Sphingomonas. The sequence goes on from NZ_JACYUG010000002.1 coordinate 319,370, forward strand.
CGCGCGCCCAGATAGCGCTCGCTCATCACCGAACATTCCAGGTGCCATCCCGGCGCGCCGCGGCCCCAGGGCGAATCCCATTCCATCTGCCGGTTCTCGCCCGGCGCGGAGGTACGCCAGATCGCGAAGTCCTCCGGCTGGCGCTTGCCCGCCACCGCCTCGATCCGCCCTTCGCGCTCCTCCATCCCCGCGCGCGCCAGCCGCCCGTAGTCGGGCACCGTCGCGGTGTCGAAATACAGGCCGTCGGGCAGGCGGTAGCAATGCCGGTCCGCGATCGCCTCGCCCCAGGCGATCATCCCGTCGACATGGTCGGTCGCCAGTGGAAACCGGTCGGGCTCGCGGATGTGCAGGTCCTTCAGGTTCTGCTTGAAGGCATCGGTGTAATGCCGTGCGATCGCCCAGATATCCTGGCCGCTGGCCCGCGCCGCCGCCTCCATCTTGTCGTCGCCCGCATCCGCGTCGGACGTCAGGTGGCCGACATCGGTGATGTTGATGACATGCGTGACCGGCCACCCCTTCCACCGCAGCACCCGCACCAGCGTATCGGTGAAGACATAGGCGCGCAGATTGCCGATATGGGCATAGTTGTAGACGGTCGGCCCGCACGAATAGACGCGGACATTGGTGGGATCGATCGGCACGAACGGCTCGGCCGCGCGCGACAGGCTGTTGAACAGGGTGAGGGTGGGCATGGCGGGTGTGTAGCCGCGTCTGCCCGTGCCCGCCAAGGGGGCCGCCATGCGGGCCTTTTCGCAGGCCGCCGCCGCCCCGGCCGGGCCCGCTCGACACCCCGTCGGCGGTTGTCAATCCCGATAATGGGTGCTAGGCGCCCCGTAACACGACTGAGGCGGCTGCCTGCGGTCGCCATATCCATTTGGAGCCGATTCGGTTTATGCAGATCATCGTTCGCGAAAATAATGTCGACCAGGCTCTCCGCGCGCTCAAGAAGAAGTTGCAGCGTGAGGGCGTGTATCGCGAGATGAAGCTGCGCCGTCACTACGAAAAGCCGTCGGAGAAGCGCGCGCGTGAGCGGGCGGCGGCGGTTCGCCGTTCGCGCAAGCTTGAGCGCAAGCGCGCGGAACGCGACGGCGCCCGGTAAGTCGCGGGCGCACCGCACACATGCCCCTGCATGTGTGTAGGATGCGACTTTAGTGACTTTCCGATCGTGACTTTTCAACCGGTGGCGGCGACCGGGCCGGCATCTCCAGCTACGGGTGTTTCCATGTCGACCGTCACCGCCGTGCCGCTTCTGCCGGTCAAGCGCAGTTACATCGTCTATCTGATCGTGGGGCTGGTCCTCGCGGTCGTCGCCGCGGTGGCCCTCGCCACGCAGGGGGACGACGTGCTGACCCGCAACGCCCGTGCGCGCGGCGTGATGACGACCGCGTCCGGCCTCCAGTACAAGGTGCTGGAGCCGGGCCAGAAGGGCGGCGCGAAGCCGACCGACGCCGATGTCGCGCTGGTGAATTACGAGGGCAAGCTGCTCGACGGCACCACCTTCGACAAGTCGCAGCAGCCGACGCCGCTGCCCGTGACGCAGGTCGTGCCCGGTTTCTCCGAACTGCTGAAGCTGATGCCGAAGGGTGCGAAGTACCGGGCATGGCTCAAGCCGTCGCTCGGCTACGGCGACAAGGCGGCCGGCTCGGCGATCCCGGCGAACTCTACGTTGATCTTCGACGTCGAACTGGTCGACTTCCTGCCCGAGGCGACCGTGCGTCAGATGCAGCAGCAGCAGATGATGATGCAGGGCGGAATGCCGGGTGGTATGCCGGGCGGCGTCCCCGGCGGTCCGGCCGGTCCGGGCGGACGCTGATCGTCTCCTGATCCGGACGGGGGCGGATTACCCCTCCGTCCGGATCAGTTTTCCGCCTCGATCAGTCCCCCGTCTGGATCAACCAGCGCTCGCTGCCCTCGAAGCCCATCGCACTCAGCTTCCCGGTCGAATAGGCGCCGGTATCCAGCCCGATCCTGTTGGGCAGTTGCTCCACCTCGGTCGCGATGCTGTGGCCATGGACCACCATCTTCTCGTGCGGCCCCTTGAAGCGCAGGAATTCCTCGCGGATCCAGCGCAGGTCGCTGGGGCGCTGCGCCGACAGCGGCTGTTCCGGCCGGATGCCGGCATGGACGAACACGTAATCGCCCAGCTCGATGATATCCTCGAACCCGTTCAGGAAATCGATATGCGCGGGCGGCACCCGCTCCCGCATCATCGCCAGCAGCTCGTCGTAATCCGCCGCGTCATAGGCGGCGCGATCGATGCCGTAGCTCAGGATCGTCTCGATCCCGCCGATCCGGGTGAACAGCCGCAGCGTCTGCCGGTCGCCGTCCATCGCCTTCAGGAACACCTCTTCGTGGTTGCCCAGCAACAGCCTGGTGTCCGGCCGCGCCGCCTTCAGCGCGATCAGGCGGTCGATCACCCCGGCCGATGCCGGTCCGCGATCGATCAGGTCGCCCAGCAGGATGATCGCGGCCGGTTCGCCACCGCGCGCCCGGTCGTCCGCCTCGATCCGGTCGAGCAGGGGATCGAGCAGGTCGATCCGGCCATGCACGTCGCCGATGGCATAGGCGCGTAAGCCCTCCGGCATCGCGGTCGCGCGGGTGGTGGCCTGACGGCGGGAAAAAAGCTTGGCGATCATGAAGGGATGGTGTCGGGTTCCGATAGGGCAGGGCCGGCCTGTATCCCGCCACGGCGGGCGGGGGCAATGCCGATCCTTCTCCCAGCGCCTTGCCAGATGATCCTCGCCTGAACGGAACGGATCGGATCGGATCAGGCGCGATGGGCGGCGCTCACGATGGCGGCGATCCGCGCCGCCGCCCGCCCGTCACCGAACGGATGGTGCGCCCGCGCCATCGCCGCATAAGCCGCCTCGTCGTTTAGCACCCGCGTCGCCGCGGCCACGATGCGGTCCGGATCGGTGCCGACCAGCCTCGCGGTGCCCGCCGCCACCGCCTCGGGCCGCTCGGTCGTATTGCGCATCACCAGCACCGGCTTGCCGAAGGCGGGCGCCTCCTCCTGCACCCCGCCCGAATCGGTCAGCACCAGATGGCAGTGCGTCAGCGCCCGGACGAACGACGGGTAGTCGAGCGGCGCGACGCGGATCACGGCGGGATGATCCACCGCCGTCATCGCCGTTGTGACGGCAGGATTGGGATGCGCCGGCCACAGGATCGCGACATCGCCCCGCGCCGCCAGCCGCATCACCGCCGCCGCGACGCCCGCCAGTCCCGCCCCGGCATGCTCGCGCCGATGCGCCGTCACCAGGATGACCCGGCGCCCGCCGCACCGGGCGATCACCGGATCGAGCGCCGCCGTCAGCGCCGGTGCCGCCATCAGGCGATCGCGGGTCCAGTGCAGCGCATCGATCACCGTGTTGCCCGTCACATGCACGCCGGCGACCACGGCTTCCCGGTGCAGCGCCGCCGCCGCCGTCGCGGTCGGGGCGAAGTGCAGGTCGGCGATCGGGGTAATCATCCGCCGGTTGCCCTCCTCCGGCCAGGGATGGCCAAGATCGCCCGTCCGCAGCCCCGCCTCGACATGGCCGACCGGGATACGCCGGTAAAAGGCGGCAAGCGCGGCGGCGAAGGCGGTGGTCGTATCGCCCTGCACCAGCACCCGGTCGGGCCGTTCGCGGTCCAGCACCGCTCCCAGTCCGGCCAGCAGCCGTGCCGTCAGCCGGTCCAGCGACTGGCCGGGTTCCATCAGGTCCAGATCGATGTCGGGCACCAGTCCCGCCACCGCCAGCACCTGGTCCAGCAGGTCGCGATGCTGCCCGGTCACGCAGGTCGACACGGTGATGCCCGGCACCGACCGCAAGGCCCGGATCACCGGGAACAGCTTGATCGCCTCCGGCCGGGTCCCGAACACCACCATGATCCGCGTCATCGATTCCCCCCGGCACCGACATCGCCTTTCCACAAACCTGCTTTACAGGCGGTTTGCAGCGAGCGACGGGGGCGGATAAGTGCTGCACCGCGATATGACCAACGCGATACAGCCATCGCGATACAGGCACCGGAGAAACGGCAATGACGATCAAGCGCGTACGCAAGGCGGTATTCCCGGTTGCCGGTCTCGGCACCCGATTCCTGCCGGCGACCAAGGCGATGCCCAAGGAGATGCTGACCGTCGTCGACAAGCCGCTGATCCAATATGCGGTTGAAGAGGCGCTGGAGGCGGGGATCGAACAGATCATCTTCGTCACCGGTCGCGGCAAGGGCGCGCTGGAGGATCATTTCGACGTCTCCTACGAGCTTGAGGCGACGATGAAGGCGCGCGGCAAGTCGATGGCGCTGATCGAGGGTATCCGGCAGAAGCCGGGCAGCCCGGTCTATGTCCGCCAGCAGGAGCCATTGGGCCTCGGTCACGCGGTATGGTGCGCGCGCGAGATCGTCGGGGACGAGCCGTTCGCGGTGCTGCTGCCCGACGAACTGATGGTCGGCGGCTTCCTGAAGCAGATGGTGGCGGCATATGAGAAGGTCGGCGGCAACGTCATCGGCGCGCTGGAAGTGCCCGACAGCGAAACCGACAAATACGGCATCATCTCGCCCGGCCGCACCGATGGCCGCCTGACCGAGGTGACCGCGCTGGTCGAGAAGCCGAAGGGCAAGGCGCCGTCCAACCTGATGATCCCCGGCCGCTACATCCTCCAGCCGGAGGTGATGGATATCCTCGACGCGCAGGAGCCGGGCGCGGGTGGCGAGATCCAGTTGACCGACGCGATGGCGAAGCTGATCGGCACGCAGCCGTTCCACGGCTTCACCTTCGACGGCAAGCGGTACGATTGCGGCGACAAGACCGGGTATATCCAGGCCAATCTCGCGCTGGCGCTGGCCCGCGACGATATCGGTCCCGCGGTCCGCGAATTCGCCCGGACGCTGCTGGGGTGACCACGATATTGGTGACGGGCGTGGCGGGGTTCATCGGGTTCCACGTCGCCAACCGGCTGGCCGCGCGGGGCGACCGGGTGGTGGGGATCGACGATCTCAATGCCTATTACGATCCCGCGCTGAAGCGGGCGCGGCTCGCCGAACTGGCGGCACGCCACGGCGATGCCATCCGCTTCGTCGAGGCCGATTTCGCCGACGAGGCGGGGTTGCGCCGGGCGCTGGATGGCGAGGCGTTCGACCGGATCGTCCATCTCGGCGCACAGGCCGGTGTGCGGTACTCGATCGAGCATCCCCATGCCTATGCCCGCGCCAATCTGATCGGCCACCTCACCATGCTGGAACTGGCGCGCTCGCGGAACGGCGTGCCCATGGTCTATGCGTCGTCATCGTCCGTCTATGGCGGCAACACCTCGCTGCCGTTCCGGGTCGGCGATCCCGTCGACCATCCCGTATCGCTCTATGCGGCGACCAAGCGGGCGGACGAACTGATGAGCGAAAGCTACGCGCATCTGTATCGCCTGCCGCTGACCGGGCTGCGCTTCTTCACGGTCTATGGCCCATGGGGGCGTCCCGACATGGCGATCTGGCTGTTTACGGAGGCGGTCCTGGCCGGGCGGCCGATCCGCGTCTTCAACGAAGGCCGGATGCAGCGCGACTTCACCTATATCGACGATGCCGTGACCGGCGTCGTCGCCGCGCTCGACCGCGCGCCCGTGGATGACGGCATGGTGAAACCGGGCGGCAGTCGCAGTCCGCATGCGATCTACAACATCGGCAACAACCGCGCCGAACCCTTGGGCCGGTTGATCGACCTGATCGAACGGGCAAGCGGTCGTACCGCGATTCGCGATCTCCAGCCGATGCAGCCGGGCGACGTGCCCGCCACCTTCGCCGACATCGCCGATGCGGCGCGCGATCTGGGCTTCACCCCCACCACCGGTCTCGACGCCGGCGTCCCGCGCTTCGTCGACTGGTATCGTCGCTATACGGGTCGCTGACCGCAGGCGGAGCAGCCGGGGTCCTTGGGCAGCCGCAGCGTGCGGAACCGCAGCGACAGCAGGTCGGCCAGCAACAGGCTGCCGGCGGGATCGTCGCCGAACGGCACGATCGCGCGGATCACCTCCAGCGCCGCCATGCTGCCCAGAATACCCGTCACCGGCCCCAGGATGCCGACATCCGCGCAGCTGCGATCGGGCCGCGCGGGTGCATCGCCGACGAAGCAGCGATAGCAGGGCAGGTCGGCCTGCCATCCGCGATAGACGCCAAGCTGCCCCTCGAACTGGTCGACCGCCGCCGACACCAGCGGAATCCGTGCCTGCAACGCGGCATCGGCCACGGCCAGCCGCGTCGTGAAATTGTCGCAGCCGTCGAGCACCACATCGGCCCCGGCGATCGTCAGGGCCACGTCTTGCGCGTCGATCCGCTGTCGGCTGGCGACGATCTCGACATGCGGGTTGATCGCGCGGGCGCGGTCGGCGGCGGCCTCCACCTTGGCCCGGCCGCGATCGGTCGTGGCGAAGATCGTCTGCCGCTGGAGATTGGAGGGTTCGACGATATCGTCGTCGATCAGCCGCAACCGGCCGATACCCGCGCCCGCCAGATACTGGATCGCGGGCGACCCGATCCCGCCGGCGCCGATCACCAACACCGATGCCGCCTTCAGCCGCATCTGGCCGGTGCCGCCGATCTCCCGCAGGACGATGTGTCTTGCGTAGCGCTCCAGTTCCGCGTCCGACAACATGGTCGCCGCTATAGTCCCGGCCGATCATCCCGCAAGCCGATCTGCCGCGGACAAAAAAATAGCGGCCCGAAGGCCGCTATTCTCTCGTAACCGAGCGTGAAGCTCAGTTGCTGTCCGCGTCGTCGTCTTCGTCGGCGACGATGACGATGCCCGCAACAACGGCAGCCGCTGCGATGACCGCAACGATGATGCCGCCGCCGGCCAGCTCATTCTTCTTTGCCGAGTGCGAACCGGCGCGAGCCGACTTCGCAACCGACAGGCTCGCTGCCGAGTTGGCCGGAGCTGCAACGGCAGGCGCAACTGCCAGCGTGGCGGCAGCGGCAGCCATGAGATACTTCCCAAGACGCATATTGAACTCCCTTAGTGTTCGTCGCCCCATCCCCTTGCATACCAGAATACGCAAGGCAACCCGACAACACTGCTCGTCGCAGAAACGTTCTGCGGCGATGCAGCACTGCAACACTCTGTCATGGTGCAGCGCGCATGCTGTAGCCCAACTATCACAGGCTGCGAAAGGCAGGTTCGACCGGTTTCACACGTTTCGCGCTGAAAACCGTGAAGAATGCGATCAGGTGAAGACTTCTGCCGCGCCCGTCACCACCGGTAACCTGCGGTCAGTTGATACCAGCCGGCGGGCAGCGATACGGACGATTCCGTCCCCATCCGCGTCAGCGACAATAGATAGCCCACAACATATTGTTCGACCGAAGGGCAACCGATCGCCCGGGGCACGATCTGGCGGACCTGTCCTGCCCGCCCGACCAGGATCGCGACGGGAAGTTGCAGGCGGTCGTCCCCGGGCGGGGGCAATTGCGGATGACATCGACCGGCCTCCACCTCGTCCCTGACGAAGCCGACGCCGTCGGCGATGCTGGCCGTGCGGGGCAGGGGATAGGTCGGCAGCGTCGACCATTCCGTCACCGGCGGTGGCACCAGCATGGCGGACGGCGCACCGGTAGGGGGCACCGGAGCCGGCGATAGCTGCATCATCGCCGTGATAGCGAGCGCAGCGATCATCGTCCCGTCGATCCGAAACCACCCTCGCCCCGGACGGTGTCGTCGAGCGTCGCGACCTCCACCAGCCGTGCGGGCTGGACGGGGGCGGGCACCAGTTGCGCGATCCGCTCGCCGCGCACCACCGCGAAGGGCGCCTGCCCCAGGTTGACGAGGATCACCTTCACCTCGCCCCGATAATCATGGTCGATCGTGCCCGGCGTGTTGAGGCAGGTGATGCCATGACGCAGCGCCAGGCCGGAGCGGGGGCGGACCTGCACCTCGTAGCCCTCGGGTATCGCCAGCGCGAAACCGGTCGCCACCGCCGCGCGGGCGCCGGGGTCTAGCGTCATTGTCTCGGCGGCGACGACGTCCATCCCCGCCGCGCCTGCCGTCGCATAGGCGGGAAGCGGCAGGCCCTCGCCATGCGGCAGGCGCCGGATGCTGATCGTGATCGGATTCATGGCCGCTCCCGCAGTTCGTCGGCGATGCGCCGTGCCAGCCGGATGGCGACATCGTCCTTCGTCATCGTCTCCCAGCTTTCCACGCCGGTCGCGGTGACGAGGTGGACGCTGTTGTCGGCGCCACCCATCACATCGCCCGATACATCGTTGGCTATGATCCAGTCGCAACCCTTGCGACCCCGCTTGACGACGGCATGATCGATCACCCGTTCGGTTTCCGCGGCGAAGCCGACGACGAGGCGCGGGCGGTCGTCCCCCACCGACACCCGGGCGAGGATATCCGGATTCTCGACCAGCGTCAGCACGGGCGGCGAGCCCGTCTTCTTCAGTTTCTGATCGAGCGGCGCGACATGCCAGTCGGCCACGGCGGCGACCATCACCGCCACGTCGGCGGGCATCGCCGCAGCGACCGCCGCCGCCATCTCGCGCGCGGTCTGCACGTCGACCCGGTCGACACCGGCGGGCGTCGGCAGCGTCACCGGCCCCGCGACCAGCGAGACGCGCGCGCCGAGCATCGCGGCGGCACGGGCGATCGCGAAGCCCTGTCGCCCGGACGACCGGTTGGCCAGATAGCGGACCGGATCGATCGGCTCGTGCGTCGGCCCGGCGGTGACCAACACATGCCGTCCCGCCAGCGGCCGGTCGGCGACATCCGGCGCCGACCCGTCCAGCGCCGACCCGTCCAGCGCCGATTCGATCGCGGCGAGGATCGCGGCCGGTTCGGGCAGCCGGCCGGGGCCGTATTCGCCGCACGCCATCGCGCCGTCGTCGGGGTCGAGCACGGTGATGCCGTCGGCGCGCAGGCGGGCGACGTTGCGCGTGGTGGCGGGATGCGTCCACATCCGCACGTTCATCGCCGGCGCCGCCAGCACCGGCTTGTCGGTGGCGAGCAGCAGCGTGGTCGCCAGATCGTCCGCCAGCCCCGCCGCCATCCGGGCGAGCAGATCGGCGGTGGCGGGTGCCACGACGACCAGATCGGCCTGGCGGCTGAGCTGGATATGGCCCATCTCCGCCTCGTCCTTCAGGTCCCACAGGCTGGTGTGGACGGGCTGTTCGGACAGGGCGGCCAGCGTCATCGGGGTGACGAAATGACTGCCCCCCTCCGTCAGCACGCAACGTACCCTATGGCCACGGCCACGCAGCAGGCGGATCAGCTCGCACGATTTATAGGCGGCGATCCCACCGCCCACGATCAGCAGGATACGCTTCATCGCACGCTCCTTCTCACGGTGATGCGCCGGTTGTCGAGCGCGCCGGCGAGCAGATCGCGCAGCAGGTCCGGAATGAAGACCAGTCCGACGAGGGCGACCGGCGCGACCAGCAGGCCACCCATCGCGGGCATGCCCGTCGCCAGGACCATCAGCACCGCCAGCACCGTGCCCCCGGCGCGGATCGCCAGCGGATCGCGCCACGCCGTCCACCCGATCGTCGCCAGCAGCACCAGCACCGCCCCGGCGGATACCGGCAGCAACAACGCCGCCGTCGCCGCCGCGACGCTGGCGAAACCCACGCTCCATTCCGCCCCGCCCGTCATCGCCGCCGCCATATCCAGCGGGTGCAGCACGCCCGCCACCCCGTGGAGGTGGAAGCCCAGCACCACGACCAGCACCAGCAGCGCGCCCAGCCATCCGGCGGCCTCCCTGCCATAACCCTCCCGCCACGCGCAGGCCGCCATCACCAGCAGGTACAGCGCGGCGACCCCTGCCGTCAGTGCGGCGGCGAGGCCGAAGCCCACCGCCTCCATCCACCGGCGGGGATGGCGGCGCGCCAGCGACAGGGCGATCAGCAGTCCGGCCCATGTCTCGGGCACGGCGGTCAGGTCCGGCTGCCCCGCGGGCACAAGGCCGGCGATCAGCAGGACGAGCAGCACGACCTGTCCCGTCGCTCCATCGCATACCGCCAGCATCCGCGCCTGCCACGCCATCGCCACCACCGCGGCGAACAGGATCATCATCGCCACCACCACGATCGGCGGCAGGGCGGCGACGATCACGGGCAATGCGGGCATGGGGAAGGCGAGCGCGGGCCGCAGCGATTCGCCACCGCTGCGCAGCGTATCGGCGGCGATGGGATAGAAACCGCCGCCATGGCGCAATCGCTCGACCAGTCCGGTATCGCGGGCCAGCACCGGCCCCGGATCGACCGGCGACGCCGCCATCGCCAGCAGCAGGACCACGGCCAACACGATCAGCGCCAGCCACCACCGGGCGGGGGACCGTGCCAGCGCGGCGGCGCGGGTCGGGCCGGCCAGCAGCAGCGGGCGCGACGGGCGGCGGCGCAGCGGGTCGCGCATCGCCGCCTAGTGGAGCAGCGCGATCGTGGCGGCCGCGCCGCCCGCCGCGGCCAGCGCCGCCACCAGCGCGTAACGCCAGCCGCCACCGATCCGGATGATATCGACCTCCTGCAGGGGCAGGGCAGGCGGCTCGCCCCCCGGGGCCGGATACCGCGCCTCGATCCGGCGGACGAGGTCGGGCAATCCGGCCAGCGTCCGGAAATCGAGGATCAGCCGGTCGGCGATCGCCGCCTCCGGTCCCAGTTCGGTGCGAATCCATTCGCGCACGAACGGCGCGGCGGAATCCCACAGGTTGATATCGGGGTCGAGGCTGGTCGCGACCCCCTCCACCATCACCATCGTCTTCTGCAGCAGCAGCAGGTGCGGCTGCGTCACCATGTCGAAATCGCGGGTGATCGAGAACAGCCCGTCGAGCATCATTCCGATCGACATGTCCTTCACCGGCAGGCCGCGCATCGGTTCGCCCACCGCCCGCAGCGCGGTCGCGAATTCGGCGACGTTGTGATGCGCGGGGACGTAGCCGGCCTCGAAATGGATTTCCGCGACGCGTTTGTAGTTGCCGGTGATGAGACCGTAGAGGATTTCGGCCAGCCACACGCGGGCGCGCCGGTCGATCCGGCCCATGATGCCGAAATCGATCGCGGCGATGCGGTTGCCGGGCAGCGCGAACAGATTGCCCTGATGCATGTCGGCATGGAAGAACCCTTCCGCGATCGCTTGTCGCAGGAAGGCGCGCACCAGCGTTTCCGCCAGGCGCGGCAGGTCGTAACCGGCGGCGACCAGCGCGGGCCGGTCCGACAGCTTGATGCCGTCGATCCACTCGGTCGTCAGGATCTTCGCGGTCGATCGCTGCCAGTCGATCGCGGGCACGACGAAGTCCGGCTCGGCGGTCATCGCCTCGGCCAGTTCGGAGGCGGAGGCCGCCTCGCGCCGGAAATTGAGTTCGCGCAGCGTCCAGCGGCGGAAATTCTCGATCGTCAGGCGCGGGCGCAGCCGGCGGGCCTCGGGGCTGAGCGCCTCAAGCTGCGCCGCCGCCCATTGATAGGTGTCGATCGCCCGACCGAAATCGTCCTCCACGCCGGGCCGCAGCACCTTCACCGCGACCTGCCGGCCATCGGTGGTGACGGCGCGGTGGACCTGCGCGATCGAGGCGGCGCCGACTGGCGTCTCCTGGATCTGGGTGAACAGCACCGCCGGATCGCGGCCCAGCCCGGCGCGCAACGCCTCGTGGATCGTCTCGTACGGGATGGCGGGCAGCTGGTCCTGCAACCGCAGCAGATCGTGTGCGGCATCGTCGCCGACGATGTCGGGACGGGTCGCGAGCGACTGGCCCAGCTTGATCGCGGCGGGGCCGATCGCCTGGAACGCGTCGGCATAGCGCGGCACCGCCGGCACGCGCGCGCCGATGCGGGCGATCCGCACGATCCGGCGCACCGCGGCGGGGGTGTTGGGATCGCGCTCGATCCCGCGCAGCGCGCCGTGGCGGGCGAGGATGCGACCCCATTTCAGGAGCCGCCAGACATGGGTGGCGGAACCGGTCACGGGCGGATCAGATCTTCCAGCCGCTGTGGATCGCGACCAGGCCGCCCATGATCGGTTCCACCTTGGTGTTCACGAAACCCGCCTCGCCGATCATCGCCTTGAACGTCGGCATCGGTGGAAAGCGCCGGATCGATTCGATCAGATAGCGATAGCTGTCGGCGTCGCGTGCCAGCAACTGCCCCAGCTTCGGCACCAGCCGGTGCGAATAGGCGTCGTACACCTCGGCGAAACCCGGCCATTCGACGGTCGAGAATTCGAGGCAGAAGAATCGCCCGCCGCGCCGCAGCACCCGGTGCGCCTCGCGCAATGCCTGGGGGATGTCGGTGACGTTCCGGATGCCGAACGCGATCGTATAGGCATCGAAGAACCGGTCGGGGAAGGTCAGCGTCTCGGCATTCGCCTCCGTCCAGACCAGGCCGTCGATACCGCGCTTGGCGGCGCGGCCCATGCCCACGTCGAGCATCGCGGGATTGATGTCCGCCACCGTGATCGCCGCGCCCGACGGAGCCATGCGGAATGCGATGTCGCCGGTGCCGCCCGCCATGTCGAGGATCTGTTCGCCGTCGCGCGGCTTCACGCGGCGGACGAAGCGGTCCTTCCACAGCCGGTGCATCCCGCCCGACATGGCGTCGTTCATCAGGTCGTAGCTGGAGGCGACGCTGGTGAAGACGCCCCCGACCCGCTGGGTCTTTTCCGCCGGAGCGACATCTTCATAGCCGAAGGAGACGGTTTCATTCATGGGCAACGCCCTAGCGGGCGCTTGTGGCGGGGGCAAACGCAACCTAGCTCCACGGGGTGCCAGAACTTCCCGAAGTCGAAACCACCGTTCGCGGGCTGACCCCCGTTCTCCATGGTCAGCGCCTGACGCTGGTCGAGCCGCGCCGCGCCGATCTGCGCAAGGCGATCCCCGTCGATCTGCGTCAACGGATGCAGGGGGCGGTCGTCACCGGCTTGGGCCGCCGCGCCAAATACGGGATGATCGACACCGATCGCGGCGATACGATGATCTTCCATCTGGGCATGTCGGGGCGCTGGCGGGTCGATCCGGCCGATCTGCTGGCGCACGATCACCTGCTGATCGAAACGGCGGCGGGGCGGCGACTGGCGCTGAACGACCCGCGGCGATTCGGCTTTCTCGACCTGTTGCCGACCGCCGACTTGGCCACCTATCCCGCCTTCGCCGCGATGGGGCCGGAACCGCTGGGCGACGACCTGACCGCCGCCGGGCTGATGCGCGCGCTGGAGGGGCGGTCCGCCCCGATCAAGGCGATGCTGCTCGACCAGCGGATCGTGGCGGGGCTGGGCAACATCTATGTGTGCGAGGCGCTGCACATGGCGGGCATCGCCCCGTCGCGTGCGGCGGGACAGATATCGTCGGCGCGACTCGCGCGGCTGGTCGAGGCGATCCGGGCGGTCCTGATGGCCGCGATCGACGCCGGCGGCTCGACGCTGCGGGATTTCGCGGCGCCGGACGGCGAACTCGGTTATTTCTCCAAGCAGTTTCTGGTCTATGGTCGCGAGCACGAGGCCTGTGCCTGTGGCGGGCCGGTCCATCGGCAGACGCAGGCGGGGCGATCCACCTTCTGGTGCCCGCGTTGCCAGCGCACCTGAACGCGGCATGTGTTGACGCCCCGATGCCTGGCGGCTAAGGGCGGCGGCTTCCAAGCATCGGGTGTTCCCGACGCTTCCAATTCATCGAACCGAATTCAAGGACCGATCCAGCATGGCGAACACGCCGCAAGCCAAGAAGCGTATCCGTCGCAACCAGCGCCGCGCCGATGTGAACGGCGCTCGCGTCGGCCGCATCCGCACTTTCGTGAAGAAGGTCGAATCGGCACTGGAATCGGGCGACAAGGTTGCGGCGGCTGCGGCCCTGTCGGCGGTGCAGCCGGAACTGGCGCGCGGCGTCGCGCGCGGCGTGCTTCATCGCAACACCGCCAGCCGCAAGTTCTCGCGTCTGACCAAGGCGGTCACCGCGCTCGCCTGATCCGTTCGGGACGACGAAATGACGACCCGCCGGGTAATTCCCGGCGGGTTTTTTCGTGCCTTTTTGCGATGACCGGAGGAACTCCCGCCAAGGTGGCGCAAAGCAGCGATCCGGCGGACTTGATCTCGAGCAAGATTGCCATTTTTCCAAGTAAAATGCAGCAATATCAATGGCTTGTAAGAAAGTTTGACGCATTTCCGCCAACCGTGACGTGTCAATCCGGTTTATTTCAGATTTGTGGCCGGACCCGGTCTTGATCGTACCTCCCAGCCCTTCATAATCACTTCCACGCCGGCAATGACCATTGCGGCGTCAGAACCAGATCAGCGAAGCCCGGGTATCGTATCGGTACCCAATGGGGGGCTTTTGTCCGGATGTAATCAACGACGGCGAAGCAATGTGCTTTTGCCGGCGGGAGAATTGTGCGCGTGAACGAATGGCAGGGAGATACGGTGAGCGAGCAGGCGCAAGCCTGGGCGCAGATCCGCGCCTCGCTGCGCGAGTCCGCCGGCGTCCGGCTGTTCGATCAGTGGCTGAAGCCGATCGAACTGGTCGAGGCCGATCCGGATGAGGACGATATCGTCCGGCTGGCGCTGCCATCTGCCTTCCTGGCGAACTGGGTGCGCAGCCATTACGCCGACCGGCTCCAGTTCGAATTCCGGCGCGTCCTGCCGCATGTCCGCGATGTGAAGCTGGAAACCCGGCCGCCGTCGCGGATGCCAGTGACGATGCCGGTGATGATGGCGGCGGAGCCGGTGGCGGATGCCGGGCTGGAAGCATCGCCGGTGATTCGCGAATCGGTTCCGGCGATGGCGCCTGCCGCCGCGGCGCCCGTCGCGGTGGCGGAACCCGGCGAGCGGCCGTTGCTCGATCCGCGGCTGACCTTCGACCGATTCGTGGTCGACCAGTCCAACCGCGTGTCCTTCAACGCCGCCCGGTTGCTGGCCGAACCCGGTATCCCGCGGTTCTCGCCGCTGTTCATCCATTCGACGACGGGGCAGGGCAAGACCCACCTGATGCACGCGATCGGCCACGCCTTCCGCGCGGCGGTGCCGCATGCGGTGGTGATATGCATGTCGGCCGAGCGGTTCATGTTCGATTTCGTCGCCGCGATGCGCGCGCGCGATACCTTTTCCTTCAAGACCCGGCTGCGCTCCGCCGACCTGCTGCTGATCGACGACCTCCAGTTCATCGCCGGCAAGGATGCCACGCAGGAGGAGTTCTTCCACACGATCAACGAGATCGTCGGCGCGGGCAAGCGGCTGGTGATCGCCGCCGATCGCCCGCCCCAGGCGCTGGACGGGGTCGAGCCGCGCATCATCAGCCGGCTGGGGGCAGGGCTGGTCGCCGATATCAAGGCGCCCGACTTGGCGCTGCGCCGTGCGATCCTGGAGCGGAAGGCCGCCGAGCTACCCGGTACGGTGATGCCGCCCGAGGTGCTCGACATGATCGCCGCCCGCGTCCACACCAGCGTGCGCGAAGTGGAGGGGGCGCTGAACCGCGTCGCCGCCTATGCGCAGCTGACCGGCGAGGCGATCGATCTCGACTTTGCCCGCCAGACGCTGGGCGACGTGTTCCGCGGCGCGGAACGTCGGGTGACGATCGAGGAGATCCAGAAGCTGGTCAGCCAGCATTTCGAGCTGAAGCCGCTCGATCTCGTATCCGCCCGCCGCTCGCGCGCGGTGGCGCGCCCGCGCCAGATCGCGATGTACCTGTCGAAACGGCTGACCACGCGCTCGCTGCCCGAAATCGGCCGCAAGTTCGGCGGGCGCGACCACTCCACCGTGATCCATGCGGTCCGCAAGATCGAGGAACTGCGCGACACCGACCGCGACATCGATGGCGCGGTGCGCGTGCTGATGCGGGAACTGGAAGCCTGAGGGGGCCATCGCTGCCCCCCGGCCGCTACCGGTCGAACTAGACCTGCAACCCCGTCGCCCGTTGCGCGGCCCGCAAGGTCGGCTCCGCCAGGGCGCGGGCCTTGTCGGCCCCCCGTTCCAGTGCGACACCCACGGCGGCGCGATCGTCCAGCAACCGGACGAGCCGCTCGCGAATCGGGCCGAGGACGGACACCGTCAGGTCGGCCAGCGCCGGCTTGAACGCCCCGAACCCCTGACCGGCATGGTCCGCCAGCACCGCATCGGTGCCGGTGCCCGCCAGCGCGGCATAGATGGTGACGAGGTTGCGCGCCTCGGGCCGCTCCGCCAGTTCGGCCATCGTGTCGGGCAGCTGGCCGGGATCGGTCCGCGCCTTGCGCATCTTCTGCGCGATCGCGTCGTCCGAATCGGTCAGGTTGATCCGCGACGCATCGGACGGGTCCGATTTCGACATCTTGGCGGTGCCGTCGCGCAGGCTCATGATCCGGGGCGCGGCGGCGGAGATGAAGGGTTCGGGGGGTACGAACAGGTCGACGCCGAAATCGGCGTTGAACTTGACCGCGATGTCGCGCGCCAGTTCCAGATGCTGTTTCTGGTCGTCGCCCACGGGCACGTGCGTGCCGCGATAGACCAGTATGTCGGCGGCCTGCAGTACCGGATAGGTGAACAGGCCGACCGAGGCGCCGTCACGGTTCTTGCCCGCCTTGTCCTTCCACTGCGTCATCCGGCCGAGCCAGCCCATCCGCGCGGTGCCCTGCAACACCCAGCACAGTTCGGCATGGGCGGAGACGCGCGCCTGGTTGAACAGGATCGACCGGTCGGGATCGATCCCGGCGGCGAGCAGCGTCGCCGCCATCTCGATCGTGGTGGCCGCGCGTTCGACCGGGTCGATCGCCACCGTCAGCGAATGGAGGTCGGCAAGGAAGAACAGCGCCTCGCCGCCCTCCGCCTGCATGTCGTCCTGCATCGCGACCCATTGGCGGATCGCGCCCAGATAGTTGCCGAGGTGGAGATTGCCGGTGGTCTGGATGCCGGAGACGATGCGCAACGAACGGGTTCCTTCAGGCGGGGCGGCGGATCAGTCGCTTCAGATCGGCCGGGCGTACCGCGCCGGTCAGCACGGTGGCGGCGGCATAGACCAGCCCGCCGGTGCCGACCAGCACGACCAGCGCACCCCAGCGCTCGACCGTCGATCCGGTGACGTAAGGCGTGAACAGGTCGTTGAGGAAGAACATCGTCCCCCCCATCGCCAGCGCCGCGACCAGCAGGCGCGGCGCGCGGCGGCGCAACTGCCGGTCGGGGACGAACTGACCGCGCTTCGCCAGCGTGCGGTACAGCAGCGCGACGTTCACCGTGCTGGCGATCGCCGTCGCCAGCGGCGGCCCCATATGCTGGAGCGGCACGATCAGCGCGAGGTTGAGGACGAGGTTCACGACCATCGAGATCGTCGCATAGCGGACGGGCGTGCGGGTGTCGGAGCGGGCATAATAGCCCGGCGTCAGCACCTTGACGAGGATGTAGGAGGGCAGGCCGACCGAGAAGGCGGCCAGCGCCTGCGCGGTGAACAGCGTGTCGTCCATGCCGAACTTGCCATGCTGGAACAGCGCAGCGGCGATCGGCACGCCGCACACGATGAGCGCGGCGGTGGCGGGCAGGGTGAGGAACAGCGCCAGCTCCATCCCCCGGTTCTGCGTCTCCATCGCCGCCGCTTCCTCCCCCTTGCCCAGCAGGCGGGAGATGGTGGGCAGGAGGACGGTACCCAACCCGATCCCGATCAGCCCGAGCGGCAGCTGGTTCAGCCGGTCGGCGGCATAGATATAGCTGACCGACCCGGCGGGAAGCAGGCTGGCGGCCAGCGCGGTTGAGACGACGAGGTTGATCTGCACCGCGCCGGCTCCTGCCGCGGCGGGCCAGATCAGCGACAGCAGCCGCTTCACGTCGGCGTTGAGCCGGGGTCGCTTCAGACGCAGTCTCACCCCCGCCGCCCGGCATGCCAGCCACAGCCACAGCAACTGGAGCGCGCCGGCGACGGTCACCGCGATCGCCTGGTTGCGCGCGGTCAGTATCGGCACGTCCGTGTGGAAGAACAGCAGCGCCCCGATCAGCGTCAGGTTCAGCAGGATCGGTGCCGCTGCGTTGATCCAGAATTTATGCAACGAATTGAGGATGCCGCCCAACAGCGACACCAGGCTGATGAGCATCAGATAGGGAAAGGTCAGCCGCGCCAGCTGCACCACCTGTGCGAACTGCGCATCGGTGGCGTCGTTGAACCCGAACGTCAGCAGCCACGTCACCGGCCACGCCGCGATCTCGACCAGCCCGGTCATCAGGATCAGGACCGGGAGCAGCACCGACAGCGCATCCTCCGCAAACGCCAGCCCGTCGGGCAGACCGCGCCCTGTCGGGTCGGCGACCTTGCGATTGAACAGGGGGATGAATGCAGCGTTGAACGCGCCTTCCGCAAACAACGCCCGGAACATGTTGGGCAGGCGGAACGCGATCTGGAAGGCATCGGACGCGAAGTTCGCGCCGACGAACCGGAAGAACAGCGCATCACGCACCAGTCCCAGTACCCGACTGGCGAGCGTGAGCCCGCCGATCGAGCCCAGCGCCCGGGTGAGGTTCATGGCCGTTCGTCCCGGTTCGGACGAATTAAATCAGGCGTGACCGACTTCGGTGGTGGTCGGCTGGCCCTGCTGCGCCGCCTGCTGGAGGTAAAGCTGGCCGAAGTCGATCGGCTCCAGCAACAGCGGCGGGAAGCCGCCGTCGCGAACCGCATCGGCCAGCACGCGGCGGGCGAACGGGAACAGCAGGCGCGGTGCCTCGCCCAGCATGAACGGCTGGATCTGGTCGACGGGGACGTTGCGGAAGCCGAACAGGCCGGCGAACGACAGGTCGACGATGAACGCGGTCTGGCCGTCGACATCGGCGCGCACGTCGATCTTCAGGACCACCTCGTGCACCTCGTCGGCCACCTGGGTGGCGCCGATGTTGAACTGCACGTCGATCGCCGGCGGCGTCTGCGACTGGAAGATCGCGGGTGCGTTCGGGTTCTCGAACGACAGGTCCTTCACATATTGCGAGATCATGCCGGCAGCGGGTGCCGTGTCGGTGCCGTTGGCAATCGGCTGGCCGGACGCGCCGTTGTCCTGATCGTCCATGTCGTTTTCCTTATGCGGTGAGCGTGGCGGTGGAGCGAAGCGGGCAGGCCGCGCGTTCGATCCGGTGTTCGTCGCGTAGCAGCGCCAACCCCCCGTTTCAACGGCGGGGTTGCCTGCTTCTCCCCGATGCAGGCCACGGATTTGAATCACCGGCGGATAACGCCTATGTCATTGTCGAAGATCGGAGGCCCGGTGCTCTACGTAATTGTGTTCGCGATGATAGCCGCTTTCCTGGCGCTGCGTCTGTATGGCGTCTTGGGCAAGCGGACGGGGCATGAACAACAGCCCCTGCCGCGCGCCGCCGAGGAACGGGGCGCGCTGCCCGCCGCCCCACGCGCGGTCGACGTCGCGGCCGAACCGCGCGAGATCGCCAACCGTCATATCGAACCGAAGGCGGAGGCGGGCCTGCGGGCGATCGTCGCTGGCGAGCCAGGCTTCGATGTCGGCCAGTTCCTGCAAGGGGCGAAGGGCGCGTACCGCATGGTACTGGAAGCGTTCTGGCAGGGTGACGAGGCGGCGCTGGCCGATCTGGCCGGACCCGATGTCCGTGCCGCGTTCGTCGACGCGATCGCGCAGCGCCGCGAAGCGGGCGAAACGCTCGACAACCGGCTGGTCACGATCGAGCGCGGGGTGATCGCCGATGCGCAGCTGGCCGGGCGCGAGGCGCGGATCACGGTGCGCTTCGATGCTGATATCGCCGCCATCACCCGGAATGCCGAGGGTCAGGTGATCGCCGGATCGCTGACCGACGCGGTCGAGACGCATGACGTGTGGACGTTCATGCGCACGCTGAAAAGCGGCGACCCGAACTGGAAGCTTGTCGATACCGATGAAGCATAAGGCTGCGGCGTGAGCAGACGATTCGGTGCGGTCGCACTCACGCTGATGCTGGGGGCGTGCAGCGGCGCCATCGTGCCGCCCGCTCCGTCATCGATACCGGCAGCCCGTCCGCCCGGCGGGGCGGGGGGCAAAACCACCCATCATCCGGTTCGCGACACGGCACCGGTCAATATACGGCAGGCGGATGGCCGGATCGTCGCCGCCCTGCCGATCGCACCGCAGCCGGTGGTGGTCCCAGCGGGTGCCGCGACCGCGCAGCAGGCCGGCATCGTCGCCGGCCCCCCGGTCGCCGCGCTGCCGATCACCGATGCGCAGGCCGTGGCGGCACGGACCGCGTTCGCCTTGTCCTGCCCCGGCCTGATGCGTCGGACCGACGGCTCGGGATTGACGCGGGGGACGGACTGGCAGGGCGCCTGCGCCGCCGCGCGCCAGCCGGGGGATGCCCGCACTTTCTTCGCCACCTGGTTCGAAGCGGTGCAGATCGGCGACGGCAAGGCATTCGCCACCGGCTATTACGAACCTGAAATCCGCGGTTCGCTCGATCAGCGACCGGGCTATGCGGTGCCGGTCTACGGACGGCCGACCGATCTGGTCGATGTCGATCTCGGACAATTCTCGACCGACCTGAAGGGCAAGCGCGCCCGTGGCCGCGTGGAGGGCAAGGCACTCGTCCCCTATTTCGATCGGACCCAGATCGAACAGGGCGCGCTGGCCGGGCGGGCGCCAATCATCGCCTGGGCCGCCGATCCGGTCGAGATCTTCTTCCTCCAGATCCAGGGTTCGGGCCGGCTGAGGCTGCCCGACGGATCGGCGCTGCGCATCGGCTACGATACCCAGAACGGCCGTGACTATACCGGGATCGGCAGTTTGATGCGCCAGCGCAACCTGCTCCAGCCGGGACAGGCATCGATGCAGGGCATCGTCGCCTGGCTCCATGCCAATCCCGAACAGGGCGCGGCGTTGATGCGCGAGAACAAGAGCTTCGTCTTCTTCCGCGAACTCGATGGGCCGCCGCAGGGGGCGATGGGCTATGCCGTGACCGGCCAGGTCAGCGCGGCCGCCGATCCGAAATTCGTGCCGCTGGGCGCGCCGCTGTTCCTGTCGGTCGATCGCGCCGACGCGACGGGGCTGTGGGTTGCGCAGGATACCGGCGGGGCGATCAAGGGCGCGAATCGGATCGACACCTTCTGGGGTGCGGGCGCGGGAGCGGAGGCGACGGCGGGGGGCATGGCGGCGCGGGGTACTGCGTTCCTGCTGTTGCCGATCGGCACGCTGGCGCGGCTGACACCCGTGGCGCCTGTGGCAGCACCGCCGGTATCGATCGCGGGGGCGGCAGGTGCGTCACCTCGACCCTGAGGAGGCGGCGGCGTGGCACCGGGTGATGGCAACGGTGAAGCCGTTGCGCGTCGCCGCCCCGGTGCCGCGACCCTCGACAGCGGTCGTGACCGGCAAGCCATCGGCGGCCCTGGCCAAATCGCTGGCGGCACGACGCGCCGTGCCGGTCGCGCCTGCTGTGCCGCCGCGTCCGGTACCCAAACCCGCCGTCCGCACCGCACAGAATACGCTGGATGCATCATGGGATCGAAAGCTGGGGCGGGGCGCGGTGATCCCGGACAGTTCGCTCGATCTGCACGGGCATACGCTGGCGTCCGCCCATGCGCTGCTCGATCAGGGGCTGGACCGGGCCATCCGGCGCGGCGACCGGGTCTTGCTGCTCGTCACCGGCAAACCACCCCGACCCGAAAGCGAGCGGCCCCATGCCCGCGGCGCGATCCGGGCGGCGGTGTCCGACTGGCTGGCCGGTTCGCGCCATGCCGATGCGATCGCGGCGGTACGCGGCGCGCATCCGCGCCATGGCGGGCAGGGGGCGCTCTATCTGGTGTTTAGGCGGCCGCGCGTCGGATGATGCCCGCATAGATATCGGTCAGCCGGTACAGGTCGTCGACCGCCACCGCTTCGTCCACCTTGTGCATCGTCGCGTTGAGCAGCCCGAACTCCACGGTCGGGCACAGTCGCGACAGGAAACGCGCGTCGGACGTGCCACCGGTGGTGGACAGTTCCGGCGCGATCCCCGTCACGTCGCCGATCGCCGCCGCCACCATATCCGACAGCGGGCCGGGCGGGGTCAGGAACGCCTCGCCGGAGATGCGGGCGGTGGCGGTGCCGCCATGCCGCGCCGCGATGGCGGTGATCCGGTCGGCCAGTTCCCCGCCGCTGTGCAGGTCGTTGAACCGGATCGACAGGCGGGCGGTGGCCAGCGCCGGGATCACGTTGGTCGCGCCGTTGCCGACGTGCAGATCGGTGATCTCGATGTTGGACGGCTGGAACCAGCGATTGCCATCGTCCAGCCGAACCGCCTCGATCTCCGCCAGCATCGCGACCAGCCGGGGGATCGGATTGTCGGCGAGATGGGGATAGGCGACATGCCCCTGCCGCCCGGCGACCTCGATCCAGATGTTCACCGATCCGCGCCGCCCGACCTTGATCGTATCGCCCAGCCGCGCGGCGGAGGTGGGTTCGCCGACGAGGCACCAGTCGGGGCGCATCCCCCGCGCGGCCATCCGCTCGATCAACGCGACGGTGCCGTAGGTGGCCGGCCCTTCCTCGTCGCCGGTCACGATCAGGCTCACCGTGTCGCCCGCCTCGCGCGCGGCCGCCGCGACGAACGCCGCCACCGCCCCCTTCATGTCCACCGCGCCGCGCCCGTACAGCATGCCGCCGCGCACCGTGCCCGACCAGGGCGAGCCGCTCCAGCCGTTGCCCGGCGGCACGACATCGACATGCCCGGCAAAGGCGAGGTGCCGGCCCCGGTCGCCGCGTACCGCGAGCAGGTTCTCGACCGGGCCGTCCGGGGCGTCGCCGACGACGAAGCGGTCGACCTCGAACCCGGTCGCCGCCAACGCCGCCGCCAGTATGTCGAACACCGCGCCGCGCGCGGGCGTGACGCTGTCGGCCCGGATCAGCTCCGCCGCCAGTTCGACCGGATCGATCGTCACCGGCAAGGGCTCACCGGGCGCCGGCCGCGGGCTGTTCATATTGCTGGAGGACCCAGTCCTCCTCCTGCGCGCCGGCGATCCAGTCCTGCATCCAGCGGTGGTTCAGCACCGCCTCCATATAGCCGGTGGCGAACCGCGCGACGGGCAGCTGATAGGTCACGATCCGCGTCACCACGGGTGCGAACATGATGTCGACCGCACCGAACGCCCCGAACAGGAACGCGCCGTCCGATCCGAACCGGGCGCGTGCCTGCGCCCACAACTCCATGATCCGCGCCAGTTCGAGGATGACGTCGTCGTCGGGCCGTTGCGCGGGGAATATCTGCCGGATGTTCATGGGGTGTTTGCGGCGCAGATGCTGGAACGAGGAATGCATCTCCGCCGCCATCGACCGCGCCATCGCCCGCGCGGTATCGTCGACCGGCCAGAACCGGTCGCGGCCGACCTTGTCCGCCAGATATTCGATGATCGCCAGGCTGTCCCACACCACCGCCTCGCCGTCCCACAGGATCGGCACCTTGCCCGACGAGGGCGCGAACTCGTCGCCCTGCCGCCGCCGGTCCCATTCCGCGTCGTAGAGGGGCACGACGACCTCCTCGAACGCCAGCCCCGCCTGCTTGGCGGCGAGCCAGCCGCGCAGCGACCACGAGGAATAGGCCTTGTTGCCGATGATGAGTTTCATACCGACCGACTAGGCGAGGTCCCCGGCGGGGGCAACCACCGGTGTCGGGGGTTTACGATCGATCGCCGGCGGCCCTAGCATCGCCGGCGAAGGAAAGCGGCGCATGGCGGTGGTGATCGGATATGGAGGCGACGGCGTGACGCGACGGCGCGGTGGCGCGGTGGTCGCGACCTTGTCCGTCCACGTCCTGCTGTTGCTCCTGATCCTGTCGGGGCGGGGTCCATCGCCTGATCCGGTATCCCCGTCCGCCGGCCTCCGTGTCTTCGACGTCGTGCCGCCACCGATACCGCCCGACGTCGCGCCGACCCCGCCGCCGCCGATGCCGCCCCGGCCGGTGCGATCCACCCCGCGTGACGGTGGATCACCCGATCGGGCGCGGCCGGCTCCCGCGGTCTCGTTCGACGCACCGGCCCGTATCGCCGCCCTGATGGCGGAGCCTTTGCCGGCACAGGCCCCGCAGGGACAGATTCCTTTGCCGGGACTGGCGGCGGCGGCACCGTCATCGACGGGTGCGGGTACCGGATCGGGGGACGGCGAGGGCGGTCGTGGTCGCGGCGATGGCACCGGATCGGGGGACGGTCGCGCCGGGCTGGCGAAGGCATTGTGGATCAGCATACCGTCGCCACGGCAGTTCGAGGCCCATTGGCCGGAGCGCGCATGGCGGAACCGGGTGTCGGGTCGGGTGATGTTGTCGTGCATCGTCCCGCGCCCCGGCCCGCCACGCCGCTGCCGGGTGGTGTCCGAATATCCCAGGAACCTCGGCTTCGGCGCCGCAGCGATGCGATTGTCCAGATTGTTCAGGATTCAGCCGGTGACCCGTGGGGCGGAGGTCCAGAACCTGCCGGTGATCGTCCCCATCACCTTCGACGTGCCGATCGATATCAGGCTGCCCACGCCCGCGAACTGACCGGCGATCAGCCGGTCACCGCCTCCATCACCGCGGCGCGCAGTTCGGCGATGCCCATGCCGCCCTCGCTGGAGGTGGCGATGATCTCCGGATGCGCGGCGGGGCGCTTGCGGGCCTCCTCCACCGTCTGCTCGGTCACCGCGGCGAGGTCGGTCGCCTTCACCTTGTCCGCCTTGGTCAGGACGATGCGATAGCTGACCGCCGCCTTGTCGAGCATGCCCAGGATGTCGCGGTCGACCTCCTTGATGCCGTGGCGCGAATCGATCAGCACCAGCGCGCGCTTCAGCACGTCGCGGCCGCGCAGGAAGTCGTTGACCAGATACCGCCACTGGCGAACCATGTCCTTCGGCGCCTTGGCGAAGCCATATCCCGGCATGTCGACCAGCCGGAACGACAGCGGGTCGCCCACGTCGAAGAAGTTCAGTTCCTGCGTCCGCCCCGGCGTGTTCGACGTGCGGGCCAGCGCGTTGCGATTGGCCAGCGCGTTGAGCAGCGACGACTTGCCGACATTGGAACGGCCCGCGAACGCCACCTCCGGCACCACCGGTGCCGGCAGATGCTCCAGCTTGGGCGCCGATTTCAGGAAGGCGATCGGCCCGGCGAAGGTGCGCCGGGCGATCTCGATATCCTCGTCGGTGAAGCTCACTTGACGGGCGCCTGCTTGAGGCCGGGATGGCGGGCATAGAGCAGCTTCTGCTGCAGGATCGATACGCAGTTGGTCGTGATCCAGTACACCTGCAACCCGACCGCGAACGGCGCCATCACGAACATCAGGACCCAGGGCAGGAAGGCGAAGACCTGCTTCTGCGTCTCGTCCATCGCCTGCGGGTTCAGCTTGAACTGGAAGTACATCGAGATGCCGAGCAGGATCGGCACCACGCCGATGCCCAGCCAGTGCGGCGGCGTAAAGGCGAGCAGGCCGAACAGGTTGACCGGGGTCAGCGGATCGGGCGCGGACAGATCCTTGATCCACAGCACGAACGGCTGGTGACGCATCTCGATCGTCAGCAGCAGCACCTTGTACAGCGCATAGAAGATCGGAATCTGGATCAGCGTCGGCAGGCAACCCGCCAGCGGATTAACCTTCTCCTGCTTGTAGAGGGCCATCACCTCCTGTTGCAGGCGCTGCTTGTCGTCCTTGTGGCGTTCCTGCAGCGCCTTCATCTTGGGCTGGATCGCCCGCACCGCCGCCATCGACGCAAACTGGCGTTGTGCGATCGGGAACAGGACCAGACGGATCGTCAGCGTCAGCAGGATGATCGCGACGCCGAAATTGCCGACCATCCGGAACAGCCAGTCCAGATAATAGAAGATCGGCTTCTCGACGAGGCGGAACCAGCCCCAGTCGATCGCATAGTCCAGCTTCGGAACGATGCCATCGTCGGTGTAGCGGTCGAGCAGACGGACTTCCTTCGCACCGGCGAAGAAACGGGCGCTGCCGGTCATCGACTGGCCGGGGGCCAGCATCCGGGGCTGGACGCTGTAATCGGCCTGATAGGCCCCATTGGTTCCGACGTTCGCACCGGCGCGGAACTGGCCGTCGAAGGTCTGCGACGCATCCGGCACCAGGGCGGTCAGCCAGTATTTGTCGGTGAAGCCCAGCCAGCCGCCCTGGGTGGTGAAACGCTGCGGGGCTTCGTCCACGTCGCTGAAATTGGGGGCATAATGCGCGGCGCCGTTGTTGACCGACATCGGACCGGTGTGAATCGTCCAGCTGTCGGGGTCCTTCGACACGCCGACGCGGTTGACGAAGCCATAGGATGCCACCGGCACCGCGGCGGTGCCGCCGTTCAGCACCGTCTGACGGATGGTGAACAGGTAATCCTTGTCGATCGCGATCTGGATGCGGAACCGCTGGCCGGTGGCGTTCGCCGCCTCCAGCGTCACCGGGGTGGCCGGGGTCAGGACGGGGGCGGAGGCGGTCCACACCGCATCGGCGGCGGGCGGGTTCAACCCTTCCGCGCGCCAGCCGAAGCCGGCGAAATAGGCGTCGGGCGCACCGGCGGGCGACAGCAGGCGGATCGGCGCGGAATCCTTGGCGACCGTCTCGTTGTAGCGGAGCAGCACCAGATCGTCGATGCGCGGACCACGCAGGTTGATCGATCCGCGCAGGCCCGGCGTCTCGATCCGCACGCGCGGCGTCTCGGTCAGCACCTGCCGGCGATCGCGCACTGCGGCGGGGCTGTCGGCGGTGGGATCGGCGGCGGGATTGGGCACCGCCACCTGCTTGCCGCCCTCGATCTTCGTCGCGGGCGGATTGGCGGTGGGGAAGAACCGGTTCTGGATCAGCGGCCAGCCGAACAGGATCAGCGCCGCGAACACCGCGAACAGCACGAAATTCTGGCGATCGTCTTTCACGGCGTCATGCTTCCCATCTTGGGTATTCGAACGGGGACGTTCACGGGTGCGTCGTCAGGGCACCGGGTCCGGCCCATACCCGCCCCAGGGATGGCAACGGGCGATGCGCTTCACCGCCAGCCAGCCCCCCTTCAGCGCGCCATAGCGGGCAAGCGCGGTGATTGCATAGGCCGAACAGCTGGGATCGTACCGGCAGGTGGGCGGCAGGATCGCCGAAGGGCCGATCTGCCATCCGCGCACGAGCAGGACAAGCAGCCTGGCGATCATCGCCCCGACGGCTTTCGACCGGGTTTGCGTGGCGGGCGGGGCGGGGGCGCACGGTAATCGGGGCTGGCGATCTTGCGCAGCGCCTTGTCGAGTTCCGCCCGCAACAGGGCGTAGTCGCGCTCGATGCCGCCATCGCGCCCGATCAGCACATGATCGGCACCGGCGACACCGCCGGTCGGCAACAGCTCACGCGCCAGCATCCGCAGCCGGCGTTTCATCCGGTTGCGGACCACCGCGTTGCCGATCTTCTTGGTGACGGTGAAACCGACCCGCTTGGTCGGATCGCCATCGGCACGGTCGCGCACCAGCAGGACGAATCCCGGCATCGGCGCGCGCCGACCCGCGTTCGCCGCCAGGAAATCCTGGCGGCGCTGCATCATGATTATGCCGACAGCTTCTTGCGGCCGCGTGACCGGCGCGCCCGGATCACCGCACGGCCGCCCACGGTCGCCATCCGCGAGCGGAAGCCGTGCCGACGTGCCCGCACCAGGTTGCTCGGCTGGAAGGTGCGCTTCATCGTTCATTCCTCAAACAAATTCATCGTAACGAAAAACGGCCGCCCGAAGGACGGCCTTGCTGGGGGGCGCATACTGACACACCCGCGCCAAGTCAATCTGCCGCCGCCCGCCGGGGCGATACGGCCGATGTCGCCATATCCCGTGTCCCGCCCGCGCAAAACCGTTATGGAACCCGCCACGGGGCGGGGCGGGGCGGGGAATGACGATGGCGACGATCGTGTCGACGGTGGCGTATCTGGGGCTGGAGGCGCGCGCCGTCGAGGTGCAGGTGCAACTGATCCCGGGCCTGCCCGCCTTCAACGTCGTCGGTCTCGGCGACAAGGCGGTGGGGGAAAGCCGCGAACGGGTGCGCGGCGCGATCGCCGCGATGGGCCTCGCGCTGCCGCCCAAGCGCATCGCGGTCAATCTCAGCCCCGCCGACCTGCCCAAGGAGGGATCGCATTTCGACCTGCCGATCGCGCTGGCGCTGCTCGGCGCGATGGGCGTCGTCGATGTCGAGACGCTGGCAGAATACGTGGTCGTCGGCGAATTGGGGCTCGACGCGCGGATCGCGCCGTCGCCGGGCGTGCTGTTGGCCGCGCTCCACGCCAGTACCGAGGGCAAGGGCCTCGTCTGCCCCGCCGCGCAGGGGCCGGAGGCGGCATGGGCGGGATCGGTCGAGGTGATCGCCGCGCCCGACCTCCTGGCGCTCATCAATCATTTCAAGGGCCACGGCCTGCTCGCGATGCCGCAACCGGGCGAGGTGGAGGCGGCGTTCACCGGTCCCGACCTGCGTCAGGTGAAGGGGCAGGAAACCGCCAAGCGCGCGCTGGAGATCGCGGCGGCGGGTGGTCACAACCTCTTGATGGTAAGTTAGGCTACACGGGATTATGCGACGGCATGGACGTCGTCATTTACGTGCGCTGGTCGTCGATCGAGCAGGGCAAGGGCAGCTCGCTTCAGCGTCAGGAAGGCGATTGTCGCAGGTTCGCTGCCGCTCGAGGCTGGAACGTGGTCGACATGATCGTGGACGACGGGGTCAGCGCATTCCGTGGACAGAACTCGCTGGAAGGCAGTCTGTCCAGATTCGTCGTCGACGTTGAAGCGGGCCGGCATCCGCCCGGCATCGTCCTTCTGGTCGAGAAGCTGGACCGTCTGTCCCGCCAGAACGTGCGTGCGGTGGTCTCCTGGGTGCTGCGGATCACCGAGCTCGGCGTCGTGATCTGCACGGTCGAGGACGGTCGCCAATACGATGCCCACAACATGGACATGGTGGCCATGATCGAGGTCGCGGTGAAGGCCGGGCTCGGCAATCTCGAGTCGGAAAGAAAGAGCGACCGGGTGGGTGCCGCATGGGCCGCGAAGCGTGAACGTCTTCAGCAGGGCGATCGCACGGTCATGACCCGCCGCGCCCCCGGCTGGCTGGCGGTGGAGGGGTCGCCTCCGACGTTCGTCGTGATAAAGGACAGGGCCGAGACCGTTCGGCGCATCTTCGAATGGACTGCTGCGGGCTTGGGAAAGCATCTGATCGCGCGCAACCTGAACCTGGAGGGCGTGGCCCCCTTCGGTCGAGCGGACGGATGGCACGCCAGCTACATTCAGAAGATACTGTCGTCACTCGCGGTCCTCGGCGAGTTTCAGCCTGGCACCAAGCCGAAGGGCGGCACGCGGACGACGGTCGGCGAGCCGATCGCCGGCTACTATCCCCCGATCGTCGACGCCGACCTCCGCGCGCGCGCGTTGGCCAGCATGGCGGATCGATCGCGGATCGGCATGGGTCGCGGTCGACGGCTTTCGAACCTGTTCGGCGGACTCGCGAAGTGCGAGTGCGGAGCCCGGATGACCTTCAGGGCGAAGGGCGCTAGGGTCCGGGCGAACGGCGACGTGGTGCGCGAGGACTATCTGGTGTGCGACGCCTACCAGCGGGGCAGGGGCTGCCGGAACGCGAACCACTACAACTACGAGATCGTCGAGCGGTGCGTCCTCGACGCCGTGCTGGCGCAGGCGGTCGAGGACCGGCACTTTGAGGCGCCGGCGGAGGCGCGGCGGATCGAGATCGAAATCGCGGATCGGACGCGGAGCCTCGCCCGAATCCGCGAGCGGGCGGACAACGCGATGGAGTTGGCGATCGAATCGAAGCGGCCCGAGCCCCGGGCGCTGTATCTGAGGCTGGTGGCCGAGGCCGACGCGGAGGAGTCGGCGATCGACCTGTCCCGGAATCAGCTCGTGGTGGCGCGGGGCGCGGTTTCGCCGGCTGAGCATGCCCGCCGGATCGAGGTGTTGCGTGGAGGCATGACGTCCGACGACGAGAGCGAGCGGCTCGCGGCGCGGATGAAGATCATGGGAGCGCTGCACGATCTGGTGACGTCCATGATGTTCAGCAGGCGGAGCCGGCTGGTCGGACTGGAACTGGCGAACGACGCGTACGTCGTCGTCCATCCATACGGCGAAGGGATCACCGCGGGCTATGTAGCTGATAGGCCATGAAGAGGGGAATAGGGCTGATCGCTTCATAATTCGCTGACATTCCTTGAGCAATATGGAAGCAGGGGCGGGTTCGGTGTTATCATCTGTGAGTCGTGGGAGAATGAATTGCCGATCATCGATCATAGGGTGGCGCTTCTCCTTGATGCTTTGCGCGAAGGCGGTGCCGTTGCGATCGCGAACGCGGCTGTGGAGCGGCTGGTCGACATGGAGCCCGATGACGATCCTCCCGAGGACGGCATCGACGATGATGGTCTGGCGGATGGGGGCGATGACGATCCCACAGCCGACAAGGATTCGTCGGACGATGGCTTCTCCCGCCGCGATCCTGCCATTGCGCTGAGACAGCTCGCGGTTGCGGACGAGATTGTCCTCGGCCGGTTGCGTCTCGAAGCCTCGTTGATGAAGGCGATACCGGACGAATTGGGACGACTACGCGAGGCGCAAGCCGATCGTGGAGAAGAATCCGGTTTCCTCGTCGATGAAGTGACCATCCTGCAGGGGGATGATGCGACCGACCCTGGAGAGCCGGGGCGTGCAGTCGGCTTCGAAAGCGGACTTGCCGATGAAGCACGATCGCGCGTCATCGTATCGCTTGAGCAGGCGTGGTCCACGGCAAGCGATCTGACGAGGGAGTCGATCCGTGACGGAAGCTGAGGCCCGTAGGGCGCTACGGAAGGCGGGCAAGGCATTCGCGACGGTGATGCCGGACGTCGCGAAGGGGAAGGGCAGGGCGTACGAGGCATGGGTCATGCTCGCCCTGGCGAACAGACTGGTCGCCAAGGGCTTCACCGTCGACGCGGTCGACAGCGCCGGAAGGCCGGTGCGGAAGCTGCGGCTCAGGAAGAATCCCGCGCCCATGCCTTCCGACTCCGCGCCTAGGTCGTCGCCTGGGCATCTCGTGATCTGGCGGGGGCCCTACTGGAAGCACGAACTTCACCTCGGCATGCAGCATCAGGGGGAAAGCGGTTCCCTCCACGAGGTCGACCTGTCCATCATACCGGCGCATCCGGCGGAGAGATTTCGTTCAAAGGGCGGCGGCCCATGGGCAGGCTCTACTTGCTTCGCCTTCGAGCTGAAGGCGTATGACGAAGCCACGAAGCTCAATCTGGGGATCGGGCGGGGGCTAGTCGGCGTCGCGCACGACCTGGATCCGGGTCGTGTCGAGGTGGAGGTGAGAGTCAGGAGGGGAGGCAGGGATATGGGAACGGCGACGTTCGGCCATCATGCGGCCCGGTTGTACCTCGTCACGACTGCGGGATTGTATCCGGACACGACGAAGCTGCTGAAGTGGCATGGCGGCGCGACGTATTCTTCTGTGGTGCCGAAAAGCAACGAGGCACCGCTCGACGATCTCGTGGAGGACATGCGCGATCATCACCGGTGTCGCTGGTACGGTTGGTGACTTCCGTCTTCTGATCGACTTGGACTCAGCGCACTTCGATCCGATGCGATTGCAGGAACCCGTCGCGGCCGAAGCGGCACCTCAGCAGTAGGCGTTCGCCGAGCATGATCGGACCGAACGGCACATGGCTACGCCCGAAGTCAATGGCGATACAGCGGTCCCTTTCACGATGTCGGGCGATCCGGCGATCCGTCGGCAACTCGAGGGTTCCGATGGCGAGAACCCAGATGCGGGTCGTCACGCCATCGGGATCCTGTCGGCAGTGGTCGGACGCGCCCATCGTCCGCGTGACGTCGCGCTCGGTCGCCACGCCACGCCTGAGGGCGGCGGGGATGAGGATCGTGTCGTTGCGGGTTTCGCCCAACGGCGTCCTTGCGATCAGCAGGCGCAGGTCGATGGCGCGTCTGATGACGTCGTGGGCGGCGGGAGCCCGAAGACCGTGCTCTGCCAAGAACCGGACCGCGTTTTCGAACGAGACGGCATTTCGTCCTTCGGTCCATGTAATTAGGTGTTCCATGATGGATGCACATCCGCCCGTGTCGTTTGATTGTCCCTGCACTCCCGGTTTCCTTCAATCGTCTTCCTAAGTCGTTCCTCCAGTCGCCCTTCTCCGCTTTTCCAAGCAAGCGCCGGTTCGCTTCCGTTTCCACCATGGCGGGCGGTGTCGCCATACGGGTGGACATCGTGGTGCCCGGAAGCGATCCATGGGGGCGGCATAGAAGAAGAGGATCGATCTTGGCTTGGGACCCATCGAACATCCAGCCGTCGGCTGGATCGCGCGGAGGGATCGTCGGTCGATGTCGAATGTCGGCGGCGCATGGTGGTGGCGTCAACCGATCGGGCTTGATTCCTCGTCCTGGACCGGCAGGATGACGGCGCGATCGATGAGAGTGCACATGAGGGGAATGTCGATGACCGGATCGTACCCGACGCCGACCGGCTTCGTGGCGGATGCGGCGTGGAGTCGCCGATGCCGCGATGACGATGTCGGACCCGGAAGTGTCACCATGCGCGCGACCGCGCCGACCCATGGTTGACGGCGCTCCCATGGGCAACGCGAAGGCAGCCCCCCCTGGCGACCTTCGCCGGGCCTATCATTCGGTTCTTCTCGATCGAGGGGCGTGCCGCCGTGCCGCGCTGCATCGTCTGGTTGGCCATCGGTGCAGCGGCCGCGACGATCTGGTTCCTGATCCTGCGAGAGGTCAGGGGGCTTCACATACGTCGCGGCCTGGGCCGCTATGGGATTCGTCTTCGCCAAGCTGGTGACCGAGTCGGTCCGCCGGCTCCACGACCGTGAATGGTCCGGTGGTCGGTTCGCCGCCATCGCCGCGATCGTCGTGGGCCTTCTTCTCGGGTCGCTGTTCCGGCGCATGTCTCATGGCGCCGACGTCGTCGCGCTGCTGGTCGAAGGGGCTGCCGCGATCGTGATCGCGGCAGCTTTCCTGTGGCCGGGTTCGCGGGGCAGGAACCGCTACGGTCCTCCCCCCGCCGCGCTGGCGCCGTCCGGGGGGACCGGCAGAGGAGGGGCCATCCTCGCCGGCTTCGTCCTCGCGACGTTCGTCGGCGGCCTGGCGTTCTCGACGTGGCTCGATGCGCGCGAGCGCGCGAGGGTGGTGCAGTGGCGGATCGGGGAGGCGGTGCATCGCGATCTCGACCGCAGGGAACGGCAGGGAAGGCCGCTGCGGGACGACGTCCGACCGGATGGCGGGGACGATTCCACGTCGAACAGGATCGATGATCTCCTGGGTAACGAGGCCGCACTGTGATCACCAGGAAAGCTGTCAGGCTCGAAGCGGCCCGCAAGCTGCTGCTGCGCTTCGTCGAGATCGGTCGCGTGACCGACCTGAAGAAGCGCGAGGCGCTTTAGCGCAGTCCGGCGGGATGCCGGTTTCCCGTGACGACCTTGCACGCCAGATCAGGAGCCGGCTCGACGGTCGTCAGCTCGACACCTCGTACTGCGGACCGGCCGCATTCCTGTGCTGCATGATCCACGACAGGCCCGACGCCTACGTCATGTATGCTGTGTCGCTATGGGAGCGAGGCGTGTTCAGGTTCGCCAGTGGCGCTGCCACCGTGCAGGTCGATAGCGCGGATGGGGAGGTGCCCACCGCCAGACGGCTCGTGATGATGCGTGCCGACAACCCGCAGCACGCATACGTCAACGACCTCGACTGGATGACAATGTCGTGTCTGAGCGCCTCCCCGTACCCCGTTGGTCTGGGGGGGGCGTCGGTCCGACCGATCAGGCCGGCTCGGTCACCTATCCCAAGGTGCTGCGCCACTGGTTCGTCGCGGCGGGATCGAGCGTCCGCGCCGACACGATGGGACTGGGCCCGCAATGGCCTCAGGTGCCGGATCGCATCCCGTTCATGGCGTCACTGAAGATTCGCAGCGGCTATCCGGGGATTGACCTTGAGGCCGTATTTCTCACCTGCGATACGAGCGGCGGCATTACCTGCAATCAGCTCGCGCTCGATCGAGTCGAGCTCGGAGGCGGTGTAGTAGCGGCTGTCCGCCTGGAGGCAGGGGAGTTCCTCCCCATTCGAGGAGAAACCGACCTTCTGCATCAGATAGCCGAGCAGGCTCATGTCCGATTTCCTCTTTCCATAGGGGCTCTAATTCGGGCCCGTACATATCACGCAACGAAACGCCGGTTTCCGCCGACATGGCGAACGGCATGTTTCGTCCAAGGCTATGACTCAACGCCATTGCACCAAGGACCGTTCCGCCGTTCCTTACTATATAGGAGCGCATCACCGCAAGGGTCCCCCCGAGCGTAAATGTATCGTCGACCAGGATGTAGGGTCTGGTAGGATCAACGTCGCCGGTGAAGCTCGGCTGGAACACGAAGCGCGGGAACCGGGAAAGCTTCGTCCGTCCGACCCTCGCCGCCTGCTTGATCGTGATGTTCTCGAAGCCATCGACCGCTGCCCTGAGCTGGTTGGCGACGGCGAACGGAATGGCATTTCTGCTTCCGACCCGGTTTCCGGCATCGGCGTCGATGCCATCCTCGTCGTCGAAGCCCGGGTGGGGGGAGGCCACGATCGGTCGCACGCCGCATCGGACGACCATGTCGACCATCTGCTCCTCCACCTCGCCCTTCCATGCGGCGTCGACGAGATGGACGGCTGCATCCCGATCGGCATGGTGCTTGGCTCGCTCGTACAGATCCGCCATCCATTCGCGGCGATGGCGCACACCTTCTTCGACGCCTTTCAGGATGGACAGCTTGGTGTGCACTGCCAGCGTCTCGCAGCGAGGGGGATCCCATGGCTCCCTGACGTGCGGCGGGCGAAACGGAGCGAGAGGCTGCTTCACTCCTGTGCTGAAAATCATCTCTTCTCGTCGGATCGTTGATGCCGGGCTTATCGACCGGTGCAGGGCCTCTCGCCGAGGAGGGGGATAGCGACATCGATGGGAACGTCAACGATGTCCTGCCGGGGCTACCGCAGCGCCGTCATGTCGGCCGACGCCCGAGTCGTCGTACTCGGGATGTCTCATCTCCGTTCGACATCGAGATCGGATCGCGCCTTGCGAACGTAACCGGATGGTACCCGAGCTTCCCCAGCCGAATGGAGCGCGCACCGGTGTCTGATCGAAGATGCGGCGGGTTCGATACCGTTGGCGTCGTGGCCCTCGAAGGTGTGGTTCGTTGGGTTGCGGCGCGATGCGCGCACCGTCGACGAAATCACGACTGCGGCGTCGGGCTTCCCTCTGACCGAGGGGACGCGGTTCCCGGCGTCGTGGATGTCCGATCGAACCGGTGCCGCATTCACGAATGACGCCGCCCGTGGGACTTGGTGACGGGACAAGCCACCCATGTTGGTCGGATGGGCGCGTCATCGCATCGCATGCGTCGCAGACACTGGCCATACGGACCGCACGGTCGATGCCGGTTTCGGTCAGTCCGAACGGATTGGGGAGACGGTTGGGCGATGGTATGTCCGCAGGCTACCCGTCCAGGAGGGTCGACAGGGACGATGGTTCCGGTTCCCCGTGATGAGATGGGAGCAGGCTATGGCCGAAGAACGTCGGCACGTCCCGCCCGGAGCACCCGCTCGAGCCTCCGCCACTTCGGCCCTGCGACGCGCCGGACGTCGCGGCAGAAGCGTACGTGGTTACGGGCGGCGGCCGACGCATCTGCGAGGCCGCGCTGATACTCCCGATCCGTTGTCCCGTCCATGCTCAGCATGCCGGACGCGGGGTCGGATCGCGGGAGGATGCCACGCTCCGCCAGCACCTCCTGTCTCTCGACCTCCCATCCGGGACATGATCGTGCGACCTCGACCGCGTAGCCGATCGCCCAGAGGTCCCCGCCGCGCGCGTGCCCGCCTCCGTCCTCGGCACGACCCTTCGCCGTGCAGAGGACGATTGCCACGACAAGAATGGCTGCTGTTCGTGGCATGGACCGTCCCGTCATCGCGGCCTGCTCACGAGATCCCCGGTCGCGGCGCTGGCGACGGGATCGACGAAGTCGAGACCGGTCGCGCCGATCGCCATCACGCGGGCCGCCAGCGCGTCGGTGGCGGCCCGCCAGGACGTCCCGGCGACCAGGAACAGGTCGGCCGGCGGCCGCAGGTCGCGTCGCCAGCGCGCGCGGGGGGTGGGACGGTTCGGCTGCGGCGCGGTCAGCATCCATTCGCTTCTGGCCACGCCGTCCCCGTCCACCCATTCGACGATGCTCCCCTCACTCTCGTCGCGGTCGAGCGCATCGACGCGCATCGTGAGCGAGAGCGTGCGATAGTTCATGCCGCGGACCTCCGGCGGGCACGCCGCCGCATCGACCTCGCCCACGTCCGCGCAGCCTGCGGGCAGCGCCATCGCCTCGAGCAGTCGGGATGAGACGAAGGTCAGGCCGTCCTCGAAGAGGTCGAGGCGGAAGGAGACGTCCGGGATCGCCAGCCGCGGAACGACCGCCGTGCGCGACCCGGTGTCGGCCGCGGCATCGAGTGCCTCCATCTGGTTTAGGATGAGCGTGTGCCCTCCCGTCCGTTCGGCGAGGCCGAAGTAGGTCTCCATGCCGTCGAGCGACTGCTGCAGAAGCCAGGGACCGGCCACCTCAGTTCAGCCTGGGCTTGTAGAGGACATTGGTCCTGAGCGCCGTGCGGAAGCGCCGGTCGATGTCCTCCATGGCGGCGTTGAGCGCCGCGGGCGCCATCGTGGCCGCGCCCGCGGCGACGGGCTGCAGCGCCGTCGAAACGTCCCTGTCGTAACGCGAGTGGGAACCGCTGTGGTAGGGGTATGCGCCAAGGTTGGGCGGCATGAGGTACGCCACGTAGTTCGCGGGCAGCGGTATCAGGTTGACGGTGGAGTCCATCTGCCAGCCCGAGGCGGCGATGGCATGCTGCACGGCCGTGGGGAGACGCGCCACCGTCGCGAAGGGGATGATGTGGTGGGCCTGCCAGCGCTGGTTGCCGAGGATGCCGGCGAGGCTTCTCGCCCGTGCGCTGTGCGCGCTGAGCGTCGGCGACACGGCCGAGGTCCGCTCGGTGATCATGGCCTCCTGGGGCCATTGGCCCGCGACGACCGCATCCAGCGCGCGCAGCGTCGTCTCGTCGCTCCGCATGGCGAGCACCACCGTCCCGGGATGCGCCTGCTCGTATCGCATCACTGCGACGGCAACCCGCGTGTTGGCCGGCCCGCTGAACGGCACGTCCCAGTAGCGGCCGTTGAGCGGCATCCTTACCGAAGCCCAGACGTAGGCCGCAGCTGCGAGCATGTCGGCCGCGCTGCCGCGGTCGAGGCCGTGTCGTCTCAGGGCTGCGTCGATGTGCGATCGCTCGGCCCACGCATCGATCCAGCGCCCGATCTCGAGCAGGGTCCAGATGCCGCCGCGGATCCTCACAACGCCCCGCGGCATCGCGGCACCCGCCGCCACGGGACGGGATGCAGCCGGTGCCGTCGCCGCGATCCGTGTCAGGCCGGCCTCGGCGGAGGCGGCGAGCGGGTCCCGGCCGGCCAGGAACGACATCGTCGCTCCCCGTGACCCCGTCATGCCGTCGATGGCGCAGAGGGAGTCGTCGGGGCATTCGGGCAGCCTGGTCTGGGACGCTCTGCCGCCTGTCGTTTCCGTCATGGATTTGCTCCGCTCTGGATCGGTCGTAGACGAAGATAACATCTGTGCAGCGGTCCGTCACCCGCTCGGGGCGGCTTTCCCGGAACGGGCGTCGGGATGCGGTGGCATGCAGTCCGCCCGTCTCGGTTCCGGCCGCATCGGTCGCGACTTCGGGGCCCGTCCGGAGGCGACCGGAGAAGGCATCATCATGTTCCTGCTTCGCCTCCGACGGGGCGATGCTGCTTCCCTTCACCGCCCGGACCCGTTCGTCGGAGGTCGCGAAGAGAACGGGCATGCGAAGATTCTAGGATGCGAGAACGTGCAGCTCAGTCGGGACCGCACTGGGAAGGTTGTTGAACATGGAACCCGACGGGCTTCGCTCCGCCCCATGGTCTCGGATGCAGTCCAAGAACGTCCTTGTCGGTCAGTCCGTGACGGCCTCTGATTTACATCCGAAGGCATATGGAAGGATCAGATGGCGTGGCACGTATTCTTCGGGAACTGCCCGAGTGGAAGGCCGCCGGCGATCAGAAGGAGGACGGGTGCCCCTTCGCGGCATCCGCTTCCACGTGATGCCTCAATACGGCATCTCGAGCCCGGGCGGCGGCGGTGCCCTCCTCGATCCGGAAGATGATCCGCTCGCCATCCTCCATGACCACGAGAGCTGGCTGCTGCGGATTGCTCGCCGAGTCTCCGGGGCTGATCCATCTGACGTGGAGGGGATTCAGGGCCGCATCCCTTGGGACGCCGTACCTACCGGTCAGGGCGGCACTCAGCGACTGGCGGGTATAGCCGGTCCAAGACATCCGGTAATCGATGCGATTCACGCGAGGCCCCTGCGGGGTCTGCGCGAAACCGACTTCCGCCACCGAGCCCTGATCGAGCCTCATCCGCGTGAACGCGATCGCGCGCCGCTGCCGTGGTTCGGCTGCGCCGCGAGCCCTTGCCGAACGCGCCGCGACGTCGCTCTGGTAGCTTGTGACGAACGAGGGATCGTAGAAGCGTGCCTTGTGGGAGCGAGCCACGCCTTCGACGTCGTGCGGCGACATTCCCAGACGGACGCCAGCCACCTCGAACGAGCCGGGCCGGTTCTTCGACGGCTGCCTGTCCGAGACGCCGCTCGGCGCGGAGGCTCTCGCCTGGTCCCGGAACTCGCCCAGCGCTTCGGTCTGATCCCGCCCCTTGGTCCCGTCCGAGGCGAACGGATCGCCCGGGTCCGTTTCGCCATCAACGGCCTGCGAAGACGCAGGCGAGGCACCAGCCGACGAGGCAGGCCTTCCGATCTGCCCGAGCTGGCGAGCGGTGCTGCGCAACCCTCTCAGCGTCGCTGAGATCCCACCACCCGTCTGTGCCACAGCCGACGTGCCCATCATGCCGATGGACAGGACCACGACGAATCTATTCATATTTGGCATGAGAAATCCCCCGAAGCCGCTCATCTAGGGCAGCGAATGTTGATGGAATCACCACGGGGATGGTAAATGCTCGCCGCTGGGACGTCGCCCACCATAGCCTGTGCAGACCGCTTCGTCGCAAGATGGGCCGCCGCCTTACGCCGCGGCCGTTTACACTCGCCAATCCTCGAGGCCGTCACTAAGCTGCCTCTAATATCCCATCGTCAGACCGGATCGATGCTTTCCATGTGGCATGCCCTGGCCTTCGTCCTCAAAGTCCTCACGCTTCCCGTCTCGCTGGCCGCACAGCTGGCGATGGGAGTAGGGGCCCTTCTCTGCATGGTATCCGCAGGCATGCTGTTCTTCGTTCCTTGGCCGCGTGCTGCGGGAATGGCTCTCCTTGGCGGCGGAGTGTGTGCAGCCGGGGGCGTGGTCTACCTCATCGTGTACATCATCATTGAAAGGATTGAGGACAAGGCCGTCGAGCAGAGTGGACGCGGGATTTGGGGCTGATGTTCTCCTCTTCCGCATGGGCTCGCTGCGCTGGCTTGAATCCGCGTCAAAGCGGTGCCGATTCGACCCTCCATGTCAAATCGTCCGACTGCCCATCGGTCACCTGGATCGCTCGATTGCATCCATAAGACAGGACCAGCCGCGGGCAGCCGACAGCCAGCGCAAGTCCTATGCGAGTTCGGTGTGGTCGCATTCGCGGTTCGTTCGTCCTCATCGGGGGAGGTATAGCCGAACGCCATCGGCCGATCTTCATGTCAGTCCATGTCTTTTGAGCTTCCGACGATACGGTGGCTTTGACATGCGCTCGCGTGATAGGCGGATGCACTTACGGAAGTAGAGGGAAAGGCGAAGCGAGCCGATCGCCAAGGCGGCCGCGATGATTGAGAACACTGCTTCTTCGGATCGGATCGCATCCTTGTAAGCGTACGCGCTCGACCGTCGCAAGGATGCCGATTTGCCTGGTTGCTTTGACGGGGGACAGGCCATGCCATCCGTCCTGATGGTTTCGAGGCGCCTTGGCGTCGTTGACCCAGAAGAGCGTTCCGATGAAGCGCCGCGCTCCGACGGGGCGGGTTCGCGAGGCCGACGGCAATGGGTTCGGCGCCATGCCCATCGCGTGACGTCGCATGGGCATGGCGACGAACAGGGTGCGGACGGCGTGAGGCCGAAGCGTTCGGGCTGGGGGAGGGGCTCGAGCGGCTGTCCGAGCCGGGTGGCGGCGTCTGCCGTCATCTTCGGATTGACCAGCACGCGACGGACGACCCTGCTGCTCAACGGGTTCACGGCGTCAGTCAGAACGACGAGGTGGAAATTGGCCGGGACCCCAGCGGGTCGGGCGGGTGCGGGGAGCACGGGACGGGATGGTTCTCGCCGCGGCCGGCAGTCGCAGGAGCGGTGCCACCAGCAGGCGATCCGGCGTTGTGAAGCCGTTGATGCGCGCGATCTCCGCCCGACGGGCTTCGTCGTCGAGCGCCTGCGTGGCGATCGACGACAGCGAGCTTGGTGCCTGGATCCGGTAGCCCATGACGGCTCCGGTCCACCACGCGACGCCTCCTCCACGCCGCCACGTCTACAGCACGTCGTTCGAAAAGATGCCGCCGATCGTCTCATCCGGATTGATCGTGTTAACACTCTCCGGGTAGAACGATCCCGTTCGCCAGCAGGCGGACCGGGGCGTGAGAACCTCGCTATAAGTAGCCGAACGCCCGGCCCGAACCTGTTTCGGCCGGGAGGCGGACGCGTATGTCCAGGGCCTTCGGGCCTAAAGGCGTCCGCGCTCGTCTTATAGCGAGTTCTCAACTTCCGGCTTACGGGCCGGCACCGCCTCGTTTCAACAGGGGCGGTGCCGCCGGCTGGGGTCAGCCTGCCGGCACCGACGCGAACGGGGACTCGCGCGTGGGTGCATACGACGAACGCCGCAGCAGGCGGCGTGCCATCATCAGGAATTCGACCGCGGCGTCCGTCGCGATCCTGCTCGCCGCATGCGGTGGCGGTGGCGTAAGTACGCCCGGCGGGAACGCCCCGCCGACCGGCACGCCCACGCCGACCCCGCCTGCGACACCGGCACCGACGCCGCCCGTCACGCCCGCACCGACGCAATCGGCCGCCGACACCGCCGAGTACAGGGCGTCCGCCGCCGCCGTCAGTGCGAAGGCCGCCTACGCCCATGATCGCGGCATCACCGGCAGGGGCGTCACGATCGCGGTCATCGACAGCGGCATCGCGCGCTCGTCGCCGGAGTTCGCCGGCCGCGTCTCCCCGGACGGCACCGGCTTCGAGCAGCGCATCGCCCGCTGCGCCACCTGTCCGTCCGAGACGGTGCAGCCCTTCGCCATCGACGACCTCGACGGCCACGGCACAAGGGTCGCCTCGATCGCCGCGGCGGCGCGCAACGGCGTCGGCATGCAGGGGCTGGCGCCGGACGCCACCGTCCTCGCCCTCAAGGTGACCGGGCCGGACCTGGAAGGCGTGACGGCGGGAAGCACCACGCCGATCCGCGAAAGCAGCCAGCCGAACGCCGGCCTCATCGCACCGGCGCTGCGAGAAGCTGTCGCCAAGGGGGCGTTCGTCACCGTGATGTCGCTGAACGGCTTCGCCGGCGGACAGGTCGCGACCGAGCAGCGTGCGGCGATGGACGCGGTGCGCGCCGCCGACCGGCTGCTGGTCGAGTCCGTCTCGAACGAGACCGGCAGGGACAGCTTCGCCGGCCAGTTCGCCGAGAACCTGATCGGCGGCGACCGCGCGAACGCCGACTGGTTCCTGTTCGCGATCGGGGTGGACGCGAACGGCAATGCGCGACCCGCCAACGGCAACGTAGGCGTGCTCGCCGACCGCATGATCGCCGCGGTGGGGGTGAACCTGCAGGTGGTCGACAAGGACGGCGGCGTCGCCGTCGTCACCGGCAACAGCTTCGCGGCCCCTGCGGTCGGCGGCGCGGCGGCGCTCCTCAAGCAGCACTGGCCACAGCTCGGCGGCAGGGCGATCGCACGCATCCTGCTCGACACCGCCACCGACATGGGCACGCCCGGCGTCGATCCGATCTACGGCGCGGGGCTGCTGAACGTCGAGAAGGCGATGCAGGCCCAGGCACCGGCATCCTCGTTCGCCGCCGCACAGGCAGTGCTCGCCCGCTACTCGGCGCTCGACGTCTCCGCACCGTTCGGCGGCACCGCCACGGTCTCAGCGATCGCCACGGCGGCCGGCGGCATGACGGTCCTCGACCTCTACGGCCGCGACTTCGCCATGACGGGGGCGACCGGCATCCGCGTCCGCTCGTCGGGGCTGCTGGCGGGCGGCATGGCCGGATCGGGCGATCCGCTGCCCCTGCGCCGCTGGTCGGCGACCGAGGCGCGGCTGGGCTTCGTCGGTCAGGACGTGGTGGGTCCCTGGCAGGGCGCGACGGCGAACCGCCCGGCGGTGGCGAGCTTCTCGCCGACGGCGGGGCAGACGGTGACGATCGGCGCGAGCACGGCGGTGGGCAGTGGCGGTTCCTCCCTTGCCGGTTCGCCGCTGCGCGGCGTGGTCGGCCAGCCGGTCGGCCTGTGGTCGTCGTGGAGCGGCAGCGGCTGGTCGGCGTCGTTCTCGTCGGGGGCGTCGCGCGACCGCCGGGCGGACCTGCGCGGCATCTCCTTCTCCACCCCGCTCGGCATCGGTCTGGAGCTGACCGACCTCGCCGAGCATGGCCGCGTGCTGGGGTTCGGCGGCGGCTTGGCCTCGTCGGGGCTGCGCGGCGGCCGGACGACGCTCGCCACCGTCGTCGCACGCCGCGCGGTCGCGGGCGTTTCGCTGACCGCACGGGTGACGACCGGCAGCACCAGTGTCGACGGCGGCACCGCAGGCGCGATCCGCTTCGACGGTCGCATCGTCAGCACCGCCTTCGCAGTCGAGGGCGTGCGGTCGCTGCTCGGTGGGCTAGCCACGCTCGGCCTGTCGTCGCCGCTGCGCGTCGAACGGGCGCGAGCGTCGCTGCTGGTGCCGATCGCCTACGACCTGATGTCGAGTGCGCTGGTGGAGGAGCGGCGCAGCTTCGACCTGTCACCGGCCGCCCGCGAGCTCGATCTCGAACTTGGCTGGTCCACCAAGCTGGCGTCATCCTCGACGCTGCG
This sequence comes from Sphingomonas sp. CFBP 8760, assembly GCF_014841615.1. Lineage (GTDB taxonomy): Bacteria > Pseudomonadota > Alphaproteobacteria > Sphingomonadales > Sphingomonadaceae > Sphingomonas. The sequence continues at coordinate 362,318 of NZ_JACYUG010000002.1, forward strand.
CGTGGGCGTCGCCCGCGCCTTCGACGCCGGCCACGTGCGCAGCGCCTCCGACGTCGCCGCCTTCCTCAACCTCGTCGTCCGCTGAACCCCAAGGGAACCGTCCATGTCCACACCTACATCCATGTCCGCCGCCGTCCTGTTCCTTGCCGCCGCCAGTGGGCTGAGCGGGTGCGGTGATTCCAAGGCTCCTAGCAAGGATGCGTTCGCGACCGCACTCGATCCCGTCGTCCGCGACGTCTTCTGCCATCCCATCGACGTGATGCGGTACGAGGTCGAAGGCGAGACCGCCGGAACGGGGTTCCCAATCGTCACCTCGCTGAAGCGGACGGTCGCCGGGCCGGGCTCCGACGGGAAGTCGGTCGCGATGCTGGACGGCCTCGCCGGCATCGGGCTCGTCACGCGCACGACGTTCGAGAAGCCGGCGCGGTGGAGCGGCTCGAACGACGCGTTCGTGCGCCAGCCGCTGATCTCGTACGCGCCGACGCCGAAGGGTGCGCCGTACCTCCACACGGTGGAGCGCAGGGCGACGAACGCAATGGTCTCCGTGCCGTCGTTCTGCCTGGCGAAAGGCCAGGTGGTCGACGTGATCCGCTGGAGCGAGCCGTCGGATTTCGGCGGCCGCAGGGTGAGCCAGGTGACCTACACCTACCGCGGCGTCGACCCGATCCCGTTGATGCCGCCAGCGGAACAGGCCCGCATGGCCGAGCCGCAGGAGCGGACAAAGGCGTTCGAACTGCAGAGCGACGGCTGGCTACCAATGGCGCGCTGAGGCCACCGTGCGCGGCGATCCGCCGGAGTCGCCCCTCCCATCCCGAACGCCTTCATCATCCGTCCAACCAACCGAGGAGGTCACGACCATGAACATCACATCGCGCTTCGTATTGCTGGGCATCGCATCGTTAGCGGCCGCCGTGTCGCTGCCAGCCGGAGCGCAGGTCTACGTCGGCTCGCCGGGGGCCAAGCTGCTCGACAGCGTGCTCGGCGGGCCGCGCTGGGCGCCGGTCTCGACCCTGGACGTGGCGGGCGTGACCCTGGGGATGACGCCGGACGAGGCTAGGGCGGCGCTGCGGAAGTCCGGCTTCGCGCCGAATGCGAAGGATCCGCAGCAGGACGGATGGAGCGCGATCGTGTCGCAGCGCGCCGCGGAGCGGATTGGCGGGAACGTCGACCGCTCCAAGGTGCCGATGTTCACCAAGGTGAAGGGGACGCAGGGGGAGACCGTCGAGGTCTGGTACGCCGCAACGCGCGAAGGGCCACGGGCGTCGTCGATCAAGTATCGGATGCCGACGGTGCGGATGGAGAGGGCGGCGTTTCTGAAGGGAGTGGCGGACAAGTACGGCAATCCGACGTTCCAGGAAGGCGCGAGGGGCCTATGGTGCACGAAGCCGGAGAAGGTCTGCGCGAGCTACGCGAGTCAGCAGCTGCCGACCCTGGTGATCGAATCCAGCCATGCTTTCCACGAAGTCGATCTGACGACGGGACAACGATACAGGGACGAGCAGAAGGCGCTGACGGCGGCCGCGGTGGAAGCGTCCGCGCCGAAGGACGCCAAGGCTTCGTTCTGATGGTCTCGATCGAGGTCCGCAAGACATCGCGTCTGTCCCGCCTCGCGGCAGCAATGCGGAGGCATTGGCTGGTGGGAGCCAGGCGGTCCGTTGCGACTTCACCGCCTTCCAAGCCGGTTCGCTCCCGGGGCTGGCTCGTGGCGATGGCTTTGGTCGGGGTCATGTCTGATGTCGCCGACGCGCGCCGTTCCGAGACTGCGCCATCGGCACTGTCGTTCCTGCTGGAGGAGATGTCGTTCAAGGATGCCGAGCAGGTCGGGGCGATCGGCACCGGCTGCACTTGGCGGGGCGGGCCCGGAATGGCGCAGCGGATGTCGATCGCCGACGACCGCGGCGGGATCAGGCGGAACGGTGAGGTCGCCGCGTTGAGGCCTGCCGCAGATGCGAGACCCCTCTTCTTCACGTACGACCGCTGGACGGACGGGGCGACGACGATCCGGATACGCGACACGGGAAAGGTGGTGCGGCAAGGCCGTGAGTTTTCCGAAACCGTCGCCTGGCTCGATTTCGAGGATGTTCGGACGCGGTCGTTCGCAGGGCGATTGAACTGTGGATCCTGAACGCGTCTCGCCGCGTGCGCTGCGGTGCGCCGACCCGGCTATCCTATCCGTGCTGTCGCATCTGCCCGAAACCTAATGGTAGTCTACTGTCAGCAACTTTGCGCACGTCGACCAGGACGCCTTCTATGCTTGGATTCTGGTTAGGGTTGAAAACCGCGTGAAATAGCAATGATTTGCGCCTTGGCCGCAGCGATCCGGGTCGGCGGCCTTCACCCGGGCAATCATCAGGCAATCTTGGTGTGGCATCGTCGCCGAAAGCTCTGCCCGTCACATCAGCACGTCGAACTGACTCATGACTTGAGGGATAAGAGCGGCATGATCGAGTAGACCCTGGTAGTATCCATCATGGCTGTAGATGTTAGGATACACTCCCGTCACTTCGTCGGCCCATAGGGAGAATTGGGTCTGTGAAAGCCAGCCGAACGACAGCCCTAATGACGGGCCTGTGGGTTTGTTCAGGACCAGGTGCGTCGTCGTGGAGCCGTTCTCGAACGTGATCATACCCTTGTCGCCGGACCAGACGAAGCTGTCGGATTTCCCGGGATCCATGTCGTCGTAGACCGTGAACGGGCTGTTGAACGTCTCCTTGATGCTGCCATCGGCATTTATCTTCCAAACGTCCCTATTTTCGATGAGATGGTCGAAGGAGCTGATCTTCTCCATCACCTGGACTGTTCTGATGGAGCCATCGCTCATCGTCTCGCGATACCAGCTGCCGTCGAGCCGTATGCCGGTATAGGCCACGCCGTCCACGAAGAGCTGATCACTTGATCTGAAGTCCAGGATCGCGATGTTTCCGCCCTGGCTCGTGTCGATGTAGAACTTGTCGGCACCTTCGCCGCCCGACGCGATGTCGCCATCCTTGAGGTGGAACTCGTCTTTACCTGCCCCGCCGAAGTACATCATTCCGCCATCGCTTCGGAAGATGTCGTCTTGGCTTGATCCGACGATCGCTTCGATATCGGTGAAATGATCGATTCCGAACAGCGTCTCAACCGTCCCGGACTCCACGAGGATGGCTGAGATGGAATCGGTGTAGCTGGTGAGGTCGAATCCGTCTCCGCCGTTGATCGTCGCGCCATGTCCGAGGCCGACGAAGACGTCGTCGTCTCCCTCGCCGAAGAGGAAGTCCTTGCCCTGGTTCGCGACCATCACGTCGTCGCCTGCCCCGCCCCAAGCCATGTTGGCGCCCGAGCCGGTACCGACCGCGATTACGTCGCTCCCGCTGCCGCCATGGATCCTGTCGCTCCCGTCGGACAGATCGATTCCGAAACGTTCGTAGCCTGAGCCGCCGAGCAGATATGCACCTCTGGTCGACGCTACGTCGCTGAGGTGGAAGACGTCGAGCGGCGTTCCGCTCGAACTGACGGGACCGTTCCAATCGATGCCGCCTGCATTCTCGAATCGTTCAGCCGCGATGGTCACCGTGCGATTCTGAGCGTACTCGAGGCCTGCGAACTTCTGCGTCAGTGTGAAGGAGCCGCCGAAACCTGCGAGGGCTGTGTTCAATCCGCTCCGACCATCCGTGAGGGCGAAGTGCATGTTTCTCGCAAAGTCGTAGGCGCGCTGCGCGGATGCGATCCCGCCGTCCACGATGGAGCCGTCGATGATCGCTGCGGTCTTTGGGTCGACGTAGAAACCGAATCCATTGGATCGCTGTTCGAACATCGCATTGCTACCGTTCAGCGTCCTCTCTGACGTGATGTAGTTGGAAACCTGATCGCCATCGAGCGCCGCACCTCTCCAATAGGTGCGTACGGTTGAACCCCGGCTGTCGACAGTGGTGAACTCTGCGCTGTATTGATTTCGCATGGACCAAGCGAAGCTGATCTGCTCGTTTCCATCGACGTAGGATGTCTGAAATGCTGAAGCAGAGTTAGTGTATTGGCTGACTGACCCAATACCGTTAGCGCTAATGTGTCCTTGTATTTCGAAAGGTCGTACTGAACCAAAGACAGCGTTGCCAGCGAATACAGCGATCTGTTCGAAGAACGATTTTTCTGTAATCAGATCTGCACCAGGTAAGCCGATAACACTTGGGATAGCCAGCGCATGCATAAGCTCGTGTACCAGCGTTTGTTCAGAAGGCACCAAGTGGCGATATCCGCTGATTCCGAACGCATAGTTTTCCGAGTCAGCGCTCAGGTTTAGGATCCTATATTTATTCGGATTGCTGACGAGATCGGCGATTTGTTCACTGGCAATCTGATTGTCCAAGATATCCTGGGCGCTCGCGACCGTCGTAAAAACGCTTCGATCATTAACCAAAGCGCCCTTCGTGATGTAGACCGTATGCGCACCAGGCGAGGTGAGATTGGAAAAGAAGGCTGCAGTCCTGGAACTGGAGAAAACCGTTTCAAGCAGGGTCGTCAGTGATGTAGAATCACCGGCGTCACGATCCGCTGGGACGAGATTGACGGGGTACGACATGACTTATTTCCTTCGAGGGACTGCTATCCTTCTCGGCCTCGCCACTCTGACCATTTCTCAATCGGCTTCGGCCGACATGACCTGGGGGCATGTCGAACCGTTGAAGGGTCCGGTGTCGCTCGTCAGAATGCGCGACGTCGTCGTCGGAACGAGGTACGCCATCGACGTGATGGCCGGACTTCCGGTTCCGTCGGGTCTGATCCACCGCGTGAAGGTTGCGCTGGGACTGGCAGATCAGAGGGTTCTGATCGCCGTCGGATATTCTGGAGCCGCGTTGAAATACATGGCTTCGAAGAAATGCAGTTTTGCGGGAAGCTACACCGACTTCTACGCCACGATCAGACCGGCTCAGATGACGTACAAGGGACAGCGAGTAGTGGATGAGGAAGGCGACCTTCCGCTTTACTACATCGACGATCTCCGTCTTGTGGACCCTCAGGCCTGCGTGAAGGGGCGGATCGCCTCGGCGTAGATAGAGTGCACGTCCGATATGTCGGGCTACTGCCCAGCTGACGCCTTCAGAAGGGCGGTGGACGGCTCCCGATGGTAGCAGTCGTTCTGCAGGTCGGATAGCGCTGTCGATATCTCGCGGCCCATGTGGCCGAGCAGCAACCATATGGAAGACGTTTCTACGTCGTCACATCATATTGTATCGTCCCGAGGAGCTTAGGGAGGATACGTCGGATAATGACGGCTATTTCAATGCCGAGTTGATCCCGGCGATCAGTTTTTGCCACGACGCACGCTCATCCTCCGTAAGGTCGGATGCCGTGTGGTCCCGGGACCACCGCATGAACGCCTTTGCGAGCTTGTACTTGCTGAAGGATGCATCTGCTTTGATCAGCATGTCGATGATCGGTTGCTGCCGACGATCGGCAGCTAGGTCCACGATGTCGATGTTGAACTCGTCCTTCGCGATGATCGAGAGCGTTGAGCGAAGTAGGTCTTCGATCTCAGGCTTCGATACGCCATCGACGTAGTCCTTCGTCCGCAGGATGCCCTTCGCCCCAAGGGAATGCACCAGAGTGTCCTGACTGGCGGCGTTGTCACCGGCGGCATCGGAATCCAATAGCGCAGCGACCTTGAGCTTGTGCGCGGTGAGAATGGTCGCGAAGTAGACGACCTTTCCGGCGGAACTCGCCGTTACGAGCGAGATTTTGTCGTTCAAGGTCGCAAGGCCGGCCTCCTTCAGTAGCGCTGCGGTCGCCTCCAGGTACCATGCGTCCGTCAGTCCCTCGAGCACGAGGTTGCGTTGAGTCGCGAACAGGCTCTGCGCAAGGTCGTAGCCCAGAGCCTCCTGAAGCGGCAGCAGCGCGGCCGGATCGCTGGACGTGATAGTGGTATGAACCTTCGTTCCCTCGGATCGATCGTTGAGTTCGACGACGCGGACGAGATCGAGTTCGTCGGTACCTACAAGGAATGGTGAGTGGGTGGTGTAAATCGTCTGGTTCTTCTTGGACAGGCGTGAGAGCGTGTCGCGGAAATCGCGCTGCTTCAGAGCATGCAGGCTCATCCCCGGCTCGTCGAGCAGCAGGATGGCGTTCTCATGGGTGTCCATGGCCTCGGCGAAGAAAACGACGAAGAAGGACACCAGCCACTGGAACCCTTCAGATCGCTGGTCGAGTTCGACCTCGACACCCAGATCGTCCTCGACGACCACCTTGAGGTACTGGCCGTCCGCCACGACCCGCAGTCGATCCGCTTCCGGTCGCGTGCTGCTGGGCTGCCAGACCTCCCTGATCTCCTTGGTCAACCGGACACTTGCGGCGTTCAGCTGATAAGAACGCTTGTCGAGCTGGTCTCGGTTGTTCTGAAGCTGCTCGATCTTGTTGGCTGCGGGTTCAGAGACGCTTCCCAGATCGGACAGTTCCTGTGCAGTGAAGCCGAGGAGCTTGAGAAGGCAGGAATTGCCGTAATCGTATTGGGCATCGTCGAGGATATCGGACGACAGTCGCTGGGCGAGGTGCGACAGATGGATGAGTGGGCGTACCCGGAAGTAGTTGCTGAACAGCACGAAGACGGGAAGGCGCTTGCTCAGGTAGGCGAGTGCCTCGTCACGTTCGATGTCTTTTCCGACCGCTTCGTTCAGTCGATCAAGACGCGCCTCTTCGGCCTCATTCGCGTCGTCGATCAGCGTCACGGCGGCCTGGAGCCAGACCCGCAGCTCCTTCGTCCTGAAGGACGTAAGGGGGTAGAAGTCCCGCCATCCTCTTACGAGTTCAGCAACGTTCTCGGCTTCGGCGGTTGACGCTGTTCCATCATTGGCGATGGTCGCCTGCTTGTCGATATGGGCAGCCAGACGAGATAGATCCTTGGAGATCGAACCGAAGGTGGGGATCGGCGGCGCACCGACCAGCGTGTGGACGCCTCGGTTGTTCATGTAGCGCGTGAATTCGTAACTGGCCTGTCGGAGATCTTCGGGCAGTTCGGCACGTTCTGCGTCGTCCAGATCGAACACGACCGTTGCGACTGGCACATCTTCCACTTTTACGGCGCCGGTGGTGATGTCGTTGTAGAGGGCCCGGGGATAATCCCGCAGTGCATCGAACCCCTTGATATCCCTAGGAGCGTTGATGCGCTGCAGTGCCTGGAGGACCGCAGTCTTGCCGGCTTCGTTGGGACCCACCATGATGGTCTTGTCGTGTTCGACGTCGAACAAGCCGGTGTCCCGGACGCTCCGATAGTTTTGGACGCGGGCGGATCGGAGGCGCATCAGTTGCCTTTCGGGTCATTGGCTGATCATGACGCGAACATAGCGCGAACGGGTTCGAAGGGAAATACCCCGCCCCGATGATGCGCCATAATCCTCCAGCGCCTCTAGGTCGTCGATCTGAGTCGGTGACGGAATGTCCTCGTTATGGTACCCATTTCTGCAGTACGGAGATGTCGATGGCTAGCTGTCGTTCCTCTTCCGCCCCGCCCTTGTGGATCACGCCGATGACCTGACCGATCGAGTTCAGCAGTGGACCGCCGGACATCCCCGGGGTCAATGTCTGCTGGACCTCGATCTTCTGAATGCCGCTTTTGGTGGGCAGCGACGTTACGTTTCCCGACCTCACGTTGACCTTGTCGCCCGGCCCGAAGCCGGGATATCCGATCGCTACGGTCGCATCCCCGGTCACAGAGCCGACGTTCGATGCATCGAGTTCGTAGAACTCGTTCGGGGGTATCGCGTGATCCAGTACGGCTAGGTCCCGGTCGGAAGAACGGTGTTTCGCCATTGCCGCAAATCTGTTGGATGGTTTCGACGGATGATACATCTCCACCGCCCCTGAGGGGGAAACGCAATGGTCGGCCGTGACCAGCCCTACGCCTGTCAGGAAGAAGGCGGTGCCTTGGGCGCCGGTTCCTTCCCAGTGTTCGATCAGCCACACCGTCCGCTCACGGATCTCCAACTGAGTGGGTAGGATCTTCAACGCGAGCGATGGAAACGCCGCGTTGAAACGGGAAGCGATGCTACGGAACACCGGGTCTGCCGGCCCTTTGATGTGTCCTAGCCATGCCAGTTTACCTTGGAGATGCCTCCCGATCGGGGCTCTGCCGCCGTGGTCTGCGTGGAACTTGGTTTCGGCCGGTTTCTCGCCGAGTTTTTCGACCGAGTAGAGGGCAGCGCGCAGGTTCCTGACGAACCTGCGATCGACGTTGAGGTTCTCGTTCACCCTCAGGCCGGTCACGGTCCGTCTCGAATTCCGATCGGCGTAGTGAGCCTTGTCCGGATGGATCGTGAACCCGTTCGAACCGAATATGCCGAGCAGTTCCGACGAAAGGAGTTCGGGTGGAAAACTGCCGGATGGCGGTGGTACGCTTTCGAAGAGTCCGGTCAGCGGTCTATAGCTAGAGAAGGTGATGTCGTCTGCGTAACGGGTGTAGATGCACCGCGCGGACTTCGCGAATGCCATCAGCTGCTTGTCCATTCTGAAGCATATCATGTTCGAAAGGATGGGACTGCTGGGCGCACCCTGTGGCAGGCCGTTGTCGACGCAGCAGATCGATGAAAGACGCTCTGCGACATCCCGCTTCAAGCCCAGCGCCATGAGAACGCCGACGATGCGCCTCTCCGAAATCGAAGGGAAGAAATCCTTCAGGTCGAGATTCACTATGAATTTGCCACCGAGATGCGACTGGGCGTTCGTCTTGACGGATCGGTCGGCTACGAACCCGTGGACGGGATTCCGACGACGATAGAGAGGGGTGATCAGATCGCAGATCTTGCGCTGAAGGATTTTGAGCCTCCGATCCGGCGCGTTGATGACGCGCGCCTTGCCCGACTTCTTCCGGATGTCGAAGGTCCGGTACATCTTGGATCGGTAGTAGCGGATCTTCTTTGCCTCGGCCGCCCCGAGACCGAGATGCTTCATGAGGCTGGCTTCGTCGGCCAGTTCCGGTGGCAGCCTTACGGGTCTTGGTGGACCAAAAGCGTGGGCGGCGCTTAGCACGGGGTCTCCCTTCCAATCACGCCAGGGCCCACAAGGAGCATACGGCGCGCACGATGTGTGCTGACTTTTACTCTTACGCCGCAGTTGCTACAGCGCGTATGCGAGGGGAGACCCCGTGATTTTCTTTTAGGGAATGTTCTTGTGATTTGAAATATGGATGTCGCATTTTCCTCCAGAGACTAATTCTGCGGGGCATGGCCATCTCATTTCAAATGTCTGATCATCGAAATGTCTGATGACGATCAGGCCAGGCTCATCGCTCATTTTGGCAGATGATCAGCGCGTCACGCGATACGACTCGTCAGGCACCTGCTTGCGATGGCCCCAGTCGAGGAAGCGTATGCGCCCTTCGTCCTTCAGTTCGGCCGCCATGCGACCCAGCCGCGTCTTCCGGACGCCGTACCGTGCGAGGATCGGCGGCCAGAGAGCGCCATATGTGATCGACTGCGGATCAGGAGGAACGTCGGCCGTCAGTGCCGTGCGCGCGAGTCTCTCCTGCTCCGCCATCCACCGCCCCGCGAACTCGTTGCCCGTAACCGGGCTGCCGAACATGTCCTGCGAGCCGAACAGGTCGTCCCGCCTGGTGGTCTGCAGATCGGCGCGCATCTGGTCCTGCGCCTTCAGCGTCGCATGCTGGCAGTCGCGGAACACCTCGATGCCCTTGGTGCTGCGCGTGGCGTAGATCAGCGAGTAGAAGGTGCGATCCTTCGTGGGGAACAGGACCGGCGTCTCCATGACGTAAGGGTAGCCGCCCAGCCCCTTCACCGCGTCGCTGATCGCGGTCACGAGCACCCGCTTTCGAGCCTCTGCCACCGTCTCGCCCGTCATGATGTCGAGGTCGTCGAGCCTGCACCTCCAATCCGTCGCAGGCATCAACGCTTCGAGCGCGGCCTGGATGGCGGCGTTCGGCATCGACGCGGACCAGTTGATCATCGTGAACATGAAGTTGAACACGACTTCGCAGTTCGGTCGCCTCAGCAAGGGAGCCACCGATCGCATGTCGATCTTCCAGCCCTTGGGATCCATCAGCACGAACGAGAAGGCGTCGTCCGGGATCGCGGCGATCAGATCGGGAACGACCTTCCCGAAGTCGTCGTTGAAGGTCTGGATCGTGATGTCCGGATACCGGGGAATGATCTCCTGCAGCCGCGCGTGGGCGTTCGGGTCCTTCTCGACGAGGAGGGCTGTCATCTTCCGATCTCCGCGTCCCAGTCGGGCCCAGGCCTGCTTCGCGCCACGGAGCGCCTCCAGGGCGATGCCGAAGGACGTGTCCTCGAAGTTCTCGCCCTGGTCCTTCCAAGGACCCGAGAACCCGTCGACGTACACTACGTCCCTGTGGCTCGCGACCTTGAACACCAGCTTCTTGACGTAGTCCGCAAGGAAATGGTGCTTCACGTACGCCTGCTCCCGGCCGCCGTAGTTGGCGAGATCGGGGCGCATCAGGCAGCCCTCGAAGCCACCGCGACGGGCAGCTCGTTCCATTCGCGACCGTCCAGATCCCGCCCGCCTGTCTTCGGTCGGATGCCTCCCCACTGCTTGAAGAAGAACGCCACGTCCTGCTCGGCGCACTGGTCCCGGATCTCTCGTGCCCAGTCGATCATCATGGGCCGCGCGCCGGGTCCGCTCTCGCCGCCGGCGATCACCCAGTGGATGCCGGTCAGATCGACCGTGCCGACCGATCCGATTAGCGGTTCGACCGACAGGAACCGCACGGCGGCTGGAGCCTGCCGGAGGTGGGAAATGCGCGCTGCGGACCGGGTGTCCTCCACCGAGACGCCGAGCCAGATGTGTGCCGGCGGAGCGACCGTACGGTAGCGGCGCTTCAGGTAGTCGCGCATGAGCGAGCTGCGCTTGGTCAGTACTTGGAACACGTGCCAGTCAGCCTGCTCCATGGTGTCGAAGACACTGTCGATGAAGGTACGTGGTACCTCCTTGTGGAACAGATCGCTCATCGAGTTGACGAAGATCATGCGCGACCGCTTCCAGGCCAGCGGCTGCCCCAGACGTTCCGGACGCAGGGTCAGATCGAAGCCGTTCTCGAAGGGGTGACCCGGAATGCCCCGCCAGCGCTCGGAGAAGCGGGCGGCGTAGCAGTTGTCGCAGCCGGCCGTGATCTTCGTGCAGCCCGTCACCGGGTTCCACGTCGCGTCCGTCCATTCGATTGCACTGCCGTCGGCCATGGGTCACCCGTCTTAGGAACGAACCGTGAATCTGCCATATCGCGATTCGCGGCGCAACCAGTTTGGACGACGATCGTCGTCCAGGCGAGGAAGGACAGCGGAGGGTACTGGACAGCGCGTGCGGGCTCGACCCATATTGTCGCCAGCGGTGACAGGGTGCCGCGGAGGCAGCACTCGATGGCGCAAGGCAAGGGATACGATTGGATAGTCGGCGGTGATCTGCCGGAACTCGGCAGACACAGTGCGGTCAAGCACGAGATCTTCGACGCCTATATCGGCGCGTACATCCGTACGTTGACGAAGAGCCATCTGGTTCGTGAGCTCAACCTCACCATCGTCGACGGCTTCTGTGGCGGCGGACGATACATGATGGACGGCGCAGAGGTCGATGGATCGCCGCTTCGGATGCTGGCGTCCGTTGAGCGGGCACAGGTAGAGGTGGTCGCGGCCCGTGCGCGAGGCGTCGAGATCAAGGCGGAATTCGTGTTCGTCGATGCGAACCGCAACCACATCGACTTCCTGCGGGATCTGTTGGAGCGCCAGGGACATGGCGGACGCATCGGCCGTGACATCCACATCGTCACCTCGAAATTCGAGGACGCCGCCGATGGAGTGATCTCCCGCATCCAGGCCAAGGGACGAGCTCATCGATCGCTCTTCTTCCTGGACCAGTACGGCTGGAGCGCGGTGACGTTCGCCACGATCAGGCGGATCATGGGTTCGCTGCAGAACCCGGAGGTCGTGCTCACGTTCATGGTGGATCATCTGGTCAACCTGCTGAATGCCCGCATGATCGACACGGCGGGCTTCGCCGCGGTCGATCTCGACCGCGAGGACGTGCAGGACATGCTGCGGATGAAGCAGATGCGCGGCTGGAAGCGGTACATCCAGAACACGTTGTACGAACACATCCGACGCAACACCGGGGCCGACTACTACACGCCGTTCTTCATCCACCCGGATGGCGGATCGAACCGGGACTACTGGCTGCTGCATCTGTCCAAGCACCATCAGGCGCGGGAGGAGATGGGCAAGATCCACTGGTTGATGGAGAACACGTTCGAGCACTTCGGCCGAGCCGGCTTCGACTCCCTCGGCTTCAAACCCGGCGAGGACGTCAGGGAGGACATGCTCGACTACGGCTTCAACGACAACGCGCGCACGCGTTCCGAGGCGACCGTCGTCGATCAGCTTGCCCGCATGCTCCACGCCCGGGCGATCGCCGGGGCGGGTCCGCTGACGAAGAAGGCGCTGTTCGCGTCGCACTGCAACGACGCGCCGGTGATCGGCGACATCGTCGATGCGGCCCTCCTCGAACTCAGGGGCGCGAAGGACGTGATCGTCACTTCTCCGGACGGCGCGCTGCGCCGATCGGTGAAGAAGTTCGGCTGGGACGACGAGATCAGGTTGTCTCGCGAGCCGGGGCTGTTCTCGATATTCGACCAGCGGGCGGCCTGATGGACAACCGGCATCCCCGTGACGAAAGCGTTATTTGCGGATGATCTGGTCTGCTGCCGTGTCGTATCGGTAGAGATGAAGCGCCTTTGTCGCGATGAGGCGCATGGCTTCTTCGACCGAACTCCGAGACACCATGAACCACTCGCGGGGATCGACGGAACGACCGAAACGATCGGGTAGCTGGACGTCTACGCATGCGGCGCCGAAGAAGCGATGGAGCAGACCCTCGATCTTCTTCGGCGGGACACCCCGCGTCTCGTACTCATCCATTATCTTGGCTTCCGCGAGCAGGAACGTCGGATCCGCCGATGCTCCGGCGACGCGGCTGGCCGCGCTTTCCGTCGTCGACCCGATCTTGAGGATGTGTTCTGCCAGTTCGACCAGCGCGGGGTTCGTCGACAGGGTCTTCGCGACGTAGACGCGCCCCGTGACGGACGGCTTGCCGCCTTCGAACAGGGGACCGGCATCGGGCTTGAACACCCGCCGACTGTTCTCGGCGCGATAAAGGGCCTTTCCGAACGAGCGCAGCAGATGGTCGCTCTCGCTGCCGTTGTCGTAGATGATTCGTAGACGGGCGTCTCCGCGGTCGTTGCGCGTATGTCGGTCGACGTCGGCGATGTACGCCAGGGCGCCTCCGATGACGAACATGTCGCCGACTTCGATCTGGTAGGTGGAGCTGGTCGGTACGGTGTTGCGTGCGCCGTTGGCGATGTCGGCGACGCAGGCGTCGAAAATCGGCTGGAAGAGATCGAAGTCCTTGCAGCGGATCCGTTCGGCAATTGAGTCCGTCTCCGACTTCGGCGGGGGCGCCGGTGTCGCCCGGAACTCGAAGATGTGGTCCTCGGGCGTGCTGAGCAGATCGTCGCCGGCCGCGATCAGGTCGTCGATGCTGGCAGGAACCACTTCGCTGAACGATTGGGTGCGCGGTGCCTCCAGCAGGCCGTACTGGTCGATGTGCTTGAGCCTTTCGACCTTCTGGGCATCGCGACGAAAGCTGTCGAGACGGACTCCGAGCCGCATTTCGTCGGGCGCACGGGCCTTTCCGTCCGGTGATCGCCCAGTGCGTTCCCGGAAGGCGACGATGTCGAGGAATAGACGGGTGACGTCGTCACCCGCCGTCCGCGCCGGCTTGACCACAGGGACGAACAGGTCGTCCTTGTTCGCGATCAGCTCGTCGAGCGTGTCGTAGAAGAGATCGATGGATCGTCCCATGGTCAGGCCGAACGTTCCTGCGATGTCTCCTTCTGGCGACGGATCGCCGCAGCTCGGATCCAGGCAAGCGCCTCGGCCATCCGCTTCTCGACCGGGTTCATGGCGGTGATGCTCGGCTCTCGTCCGTGCTGTTCCTTGAAGGCGCGGATGCGGGGGACCTGGGCAAGCGCCTCGGCTTCGGTGATCTCGATGCGCGTCTCGGCGATCGACTGGTGGATGCGCCGGAGGACCGACTCCCCCAATGCCTTCGACAGAATCTCATACGACTGCTGGAAGGGGTTCACCTGGTCGATCAGGTCGATGCTCAGTTCTGGCATCGTGATGAACTTCGACGTCAATTTGAGTAGCTGCGAATGAGCCTTCTGCCCTTCGCTTTCCTCGTCGGCGTTTTTGGTGCTGCTGACGATCTCCGCCCCCGGCTGACTAATTTTGGCCAAGACCGCCCGTCGAGCGACGATGTTCTGCCGGATGGCCTCGATGTCGTCCTCGCTCTCCGCGATGTCGGGGTAGCGTTTCGCGATGATGTTGGGGATCAGATGCTGATTGATGGTCTCGGCCGGGAATTCATCCGGGATCAGGCTTGCGCGTAGAACCTGGCCGTCCTGCAGAACCGCCGCCATCAGATCGGTCATGTCCGTCTCGATGATCTCCTTGGCACGGTTGCTCGTCGGCTCCTTGAGACCGCTTACGTAGATTGTCGGCTCTTCCTGAAGGAGATCGATGCGAGTGGATGGTCGTTCCGCCCCGTCGAAACGATCGTCCGACGGTCTCGTCTTGAAGTTGAAGTTCGGCACCAGCACCTGCTCCATGAGGAGAGATGCGGCGATCGCCTTCAGCATGTCGTTGACTGCGGTGCGTACGACTTCGTCGCTCGTGTCCGGTTCAGCGAGCAGGTTGGTGAACTGGGCGTGGGTTTTCCCCGGGGCGTCCCGGGTCGCACGGCCGACGATCTGCACGACCTCCGTCAGCGAACCTCGATAGCCGACCGTCAGTGCGTGCTCGCACCAGATCCAGTCGAAGCCCTCCTTTGCCATGCCTAGAGCGATGACGATGTCGAGATCCTCGCGGTTCTCGACGCTGCGCAGCCCGGCCAGGACGGTCTGTTGCGTTCCCGGCGTCACCAGATCGGCGATCTTGAGAACGCGGCCATCCGGCATGCGCAGGAGCTGGAACCCCGTTAGCGGATCTATCGAGAAGACGTCGCCTAGGACGTCGAGAATGCCGTTCATCTCGCGGATCTTGTCGCCCATGGCGGCCTGCGAGTTGACGTTGGGAATGTGGATGATCGTCTTCTTTGTCGGATCGAGCACCTCGCCGATCGCGGACAGGTAGTTGCCATGATAGAAGTGATAGCCGATTCCCAGCGTCTTGAGATGTTCGTAGCCCGAAAGCTGCTCGTAATAGGTGTAGACGACGTCGGTGAATTTCGCCTCGTCCTCAGCTCGCAGGACCGGGATCTGGTCGCCCCGGAAGTACGATCCGGTCATCGCGATGAGATGGGTCGAGCCGTCGTCCATCACGTTGCGGATCAGTTCGCCCAGTCGATTGTCCGCGTCCGCCGAAACGTGATGGAATTCGTCGATTGCGAGAACGCGGTCGTGAAAGGTCTCGATCCCCTTGCCGTCCCGCATGATCCTGTCGAACGCGTGACGCAAGGTTGAATGAGTGCAGACAATGATGTCGTCATCCGATTCCATGAAGCGGATGAAGGCATTGATCTTGCCGCTGTCGCCGCCGATCATGTCGCAGAGGTTGTTCCTGGGCGGGACCGTCCAGTCGGCGAAGAACCCGTGCTTCGTAAGATCGGTCGATCGGAAGGAGTTGCCGATCGAGCGTTCGGGCACGGCGACGATGACCTTGCGCATGCCTTGGTTGCGGAGCTTGTCGAGGGCCAGAAACATCAGCGCGCGCGACTTTCCAGACGCTGGCGGGCTCTTGATGAGCAGGTATTGCGCGTTACGAGCGTCGAAGGCCCGCGACTGCATGACACGCATGCCGTAATCGTTCGTGGCCTTGCTGGCGCCGGTGGAACCGTATTCAACGGTAATGAAATCGGGCATTCCAAATCCTTCAGGCGGTCGCACGCGTCACGAGCTTAGTCATCCGAGCATAGAGCTTGAAGAGGTGTTCGAGCCGTTCCGTATCGTCCCGAAACGGGCGTCCAATATAGATCGCCTCAAGATGTTCATCGAGTTCGCGATGAGCTTGCGAAAGTTCAGCTGGCATCGTGTCAGGATTGTAAAGCCAGCCAAGGCTCCGTCCATCGGTGATATGCGGCTCTCTGATGCGCAATATCTCAAGAGCATGATCTTCTAGGGGTCTTTTCTGCTCGTCCGAAAGCGTCGGTAGCGGAAAAGTGTTGTAAACCAACGTATTGGAGTAGCGATAGTCAGTTTTCAGGCGCCCCGCAACGGATGCCGTCCAAACAAGGTGAAGCCGGGATGATATCACCGAGAATATCCACGTAGGCGCATCGTAAATGACAAATGCCTGATCAGTCGCGATTGTCCCTTCCGCCAGGAAGCCGCAGGGAAGATACGATCTACGCTCGGAGCAGATGCGTGGGATTAGGAGAAAAGGTGCATCGCGATGCCTGATTTCGTTAAACCGATGAGGCCATTTCGCCGACGCCGCGGTGGATGCTTTCGAACTTTTCGAACGAGCATCGGCAACAAGCTGGAGGCGAGCGGCTATGGGCGGAATAGATCGCGCTAAGTCGAGCTGATTATCTTTGATCCAGAGGCAATACCTTCGGTCGCCTTGGAGATATTCCTGTGCGCCGTATATCGGTCGGATAAGGTCCTGGGTTTGAGGATACAGGCCTAGCAGTTCGTCCATCTGCTCGAATGACATGCTGAGATGGCTTGCGTCCTTGGCGGCGCTGCCCAGTTCGATCTGCGGCAAACTACTAATAGGGCTCGACCGGCGTTCGACAAAGATGTCCGGCGCATCGACAAGATACGGGTTGACGTTGGTAACTCTCGCCTTGTGCTCGGTCGTAAATATCGATTTGGGCTGGTTGGAAATTGGCCTCAGGCCGACTATTACACATATTACACCCGCATTCTTTGCGGCGCTATTGCTCCATCTGAATGGCTCGTAGCAGAAGCCGTACTCTGCGCCCTTCGAGTGGATAAGTGGCCAGAGCAAAGGCACCTGCTCGCCTTGGAACAAGGAATTTGTTGTGACGAACGCTGCCGTCGCGCCGGTCAAACGCCCGAAATCAGCGGCACGTGCGAACCACGCCGCGACATAGTCGAGATTACCAAAAACTCCGGTCTCAGCTGAGAAAACCACGTCCATATCATCTTGCTGCTCCGCAGTCCTTTTCGGACGGCCGAGATAAGGGGGATTTCCTACAATGAATATTTCAGCGCCATTCGCCGGCGGGCAGATTTCTGTCCAAGGAACGCGTAGCGCGTTTCCGACTCTGATACTCCCGGCATCCGTAAGAGGCAAAGCCGGCGCCGGACTGGCGCAGATCTCACCCAGCTTCTGGTTCATCTGGTATTGAGAAATCCACAGAGAAAGTTTCGCCGTCTCGCACGCGAAGTCGATAGGGTCGATGCCATGGAAACTGCTGATCTTGATGCCGGTGTGGTAGTCCGGAAGCGCTAGTTGCCCCTTCCGCTTCATGTCTCGAATGCGGCGAAAGGCTTCGGTCTCGATCCTGCGTAGTTCGCGATATGCGATGATGAGGAAATTGCCGGACCCGCATGCGGGGTCAAAGACCTGGATCCTGCTTATGCGATCCACCAGCTTACCCAGAGCGCCCAAGCTGTCGCCAGCCGTGGTGAGCTGCTCACGCAGAGAACTGAGGAACAGCGGTTCCAACACCTTCATGATATTTGGTACTGAGGTGTAGTGCATGCCGAAGTCTGCGCGCATGTCGGTGTGAACTACGGCCTGAATCATTGAGCCGAAAATGTCTGCATGGATCTGATCCCATTGGAGATCGGCAGCCTCCAGTAGCAGTCGACGGGCACGCCGATTGAATTCGGGGACGATGGTTCGGTCTTTGAACAGTCCGCCGTTCACATACTCGAAGTCAGTAGCGATTCGACGCGAGCGGACAGCGGATCGATCGCCTTCTTTTGGTATGTTGAGAGCGATGAATATGTCTTCAATGACACGCCGCGTGTCTGTGCCGTCGACGTTTTGGGCTTCGCGCCGCAGCGCTTCAACAAATAGCTTCTTCTTAAAAATCCCAGTGTCTTCGGCAAACATGCAGAAGAGGATTCTGGTCATGAAGACGTTGAGGTCGTGGGCGTGTTCCACGCCGAAGCCGAGGTTCGCATCAAGGATCGCGTCGAAGAACTTCGCCATGTGCCGGGCTGCGCGGACGTCCGCCGTGGTCTCGGCCGCGGGCTTGTATCGTTCGACGCCGAACATCGGCAGCAGATAGTCGTAGTTAACTGGCAGGTCGGCCAATCGGTCGAACCCGGGACTTTCGGTCGTTTTCGTGTCGAACGCCAGAAACTCGTCGCCGTCCGTGCTGACGACAAAGCGCGGCGCGTTTTTGGCCGCCGTGCCCTTCTTTCCGATCAGCGAGGCCTTCAGGTTGTCGACGGTCGCTTGCACCTGACCGACCGCGGCCGGTCGATAAAGCATCTTCTTCGGCCAGACGATATCGGAGGCAATCAGGCCTGCAGGATGCTTCATTCGGAGCTTCGCCACCTCGTTCCGCGACGAGTCGTAGGCTTCCATCAAACGAAACGGGAAATCGTGGAGCGTGCAGGATCCAGATGCGACGTCCTGGACTAGCCGCTCAAGCAGTTCCTCAATCTGAATGGTATTCATGCCGCATTTCCACGGCAAAACGCGAGCAGAGGTGCCCGATGCATCTGCGAGGTGCATTCATCGTGGATAGCGAGCGTCACTTTTCATTCCCCGTGGATCGTCCGAGCCGGACGATCATGGCATCTACGTCCTGGCCGCGTTCTCGCAGGAGAGCGATCAGGCGCATACGAAGATCAGGTGGACATCCGTGTGTACCCGCCACCCAATAGCGCATCATCCGCGAACTGGTGCCCAATGCTCGAGCCAGATCGCTCTGCCATCGTTCTCCGAAAAGGAGCTTGCCGACCTCTGCAAGGTCTTCCTGATCATCGGTGGCCACATTTCCTAGATAGAGGAAACATAGGGTATCGACAACGGTTGTTTGATGCTCGCACGGCGGCGGCGATACTGCTGGCAAGGCTGCCTGCGATCGTTAGGTTCGTATCGATAGATGGCCAGGAGCAACCATGCGTCTCAATCCCCAGCACTTCACCGTCGCCAAGCTCATGCAGAGCAGGCTTTTCCGCATCCCCGACTACCAGCGGGCGTATTCCTGGCAGAAGCGGCAGCGCGCTGATCTTTTCGAGGACATCAGGGAGGTGCATCGCACCGGGCGCGATCACTTCATGGCTACCGTCGTCGGGCTGGCACGGGACACGCGGATGATAGACGCCGACGAGTTCGGCGTCGTCGAACTCGTCGATGGGCAGCAGCGCATCACGACGCTCGTCATTCTCATCAAGGCGATCGAGAAGGCACTGGATGAGGCCGATCAGAGCGAGGGCAAGGTAAGGGAAGATCTGCGCCGACTGCTGGTGAAGGGAGACGATCACAATCTCGTGCTGCTCCAGACCAACCATGACAGCAGCGACGTGTTCGCGAGCTACGTCAGGGACGGCCACATCAGACAGGACGCGATCGTGACGGCGGCCGACGAGAACGTCGTCGATGCAGCGGTGGAGTGCGAGGCGTTCGTCGCCAGGTGGACCGGGATCGGCACGCTGGTCGAACTGGTCGCGACGATCCGCCACAAGCTGTCGATGATCTACCACGAGCTGGACGACGAAGGCACCGTGTACAGGGTCTTCGAGGTCCTCAACAGTCGCGGCCTCGACGTCCGGTGGATCGACAAGACGAAGAGTCAGCTGATGGCTTCGATCTACGAGCATGTGGAAAAGGGATCGAGAGCGGATGGTCTGCACGAGATGCAGACCATCTGGAAGGACGTGTATCGCCGGCTCGGCCTCGAAGATGATCTTGGAGACGAGGCGCTTCGATTCGCTGGAACGTGGTCGGACGAGGCTCGTCCCAACCGCGTCCTCAGCGAACAGGATGCGTCGGCAGCTCTTCTGAAGGCGGCCGGAACAAAGCTGGCGACGATCGTGAAGGCGGCGGCTTGGCTGAAGCTGGTGGTCGCGAAGGTTGTGGACCTGCACAACGATCAGCGTCGAGCCGCCGTGACCCGCATCGGGCAGGCTCGGTTCCTTGCGATCGCCATCATGCTTCGGGGCTTCGACGGACAGACAGAAGCGATGCTTCTTGGTGCGTGGGAACGGGTCACGTTCAGGATCTTCACGCTGGCCGGCAAGGACAGCCGGACCAAGGTCGGCGAGTACATCCGCCTGGGCTACGACGTGTTGAAGAGCGAGATGAGCGCCGACGAGATACTGGAGGCGCTCGGCGAGCTGGCTGAAGGCTTCGACATCGATGACATCATCGACGAGGGGACCTGGGACGAGTGGTACGGGGGCTACAACGAGGAGGTCCGGTACCTGCTGTTCCGTTACGAGGAACATCTGGCGTCCATCAGCGGCACCAAGATCAACGAGTCTCAGTGGGCGAAGGTCTGGGCGGCCGACCCGGCTAAGTCGATCGAGCACATTATGCCGCAGAGTTCCGGGAAGGGTTATGTGCACGGACTCGGCAATCTGACGATGCTTACGCCAGGCGTGAATTCGTCGCTGAAGGACAAGCCCCCCGAGGACAAGGCCTCACGCTACGTCGAATGCGGGATGAACGCGACGATGGCCGTGGGTCGCGACATCGAGGGCGGCCTGAAGTGGAACAAGGATTCGGTTCGAGAGCGAGCCGCCAAGATCGAAGCATTCGTTCGGGCTGAGTGGGGAGACTGATCAGCGGCACCTTCAGCGATGACCGGATGAAATAAGCCCACCCCATGCGACGTCGAGCATGGGGTGGGCTGGGTAGGACGGATTGGGCTCTAGCAGAAGGCTACGGCGGTACCCCGATCGTTGAGTCAGGTGTCGCAGGCAATTCCCGGAATTTGATTGCCGACCTCGCCGTCCGCCAGCGTCGCGACCACCGCTTCGAGCAGGTGGTGAGTCAGTCTCTCGGAACCGTAGCTGGTCGCCATCTCCCCCCAGTCCGGCCACCGATCCATGCGGATGCACATCCATTCGTAGAAGCGGTCGCGCTGTTCCTCGGAGCCCAATCCGAGGGTCCAGACCGTCTCGAAGATCGGCACGACGCCGTCGCCGCGCTTCGACAGGATGATCGACGGCCGCCCGGCCTCGTGACGGCGGAGGAAGGCGACGTCCCAGCGGGCCGCAGCCTTCTCGACGCGCGCCAGCCTGTCCTCCCGCCCCTCCGGTCCGAGGCCGAGCTCGCACAGCTGGGCGATGGTCGCGGCGGACGGCCGCTGCTGCCGCACGTCGTAGGGACGGGTCGCGAGCAGCATGTGGATCACCGCCATCCCCTCCGCCGTCAGGGCCTTGGCACCGTGCCCGTTCTCCTCGAGTTCGACCAAGCCTTCCCGGGCCAGCCACAGGTGGAACAGGCGCAGGTACAGCTTGCTGCGTTCGAACAGATCGCCCTGCTGTTCGTGAAGCGTCGGCTTCCGCCTGATCGTCGCCACCAGAACTGCGTGCATCGTCTCGAGCAGCTCGGTCGGCGGCCTGCCGTCGACGTTCGGCATGCGCAGACGACCGGTCCAGAACGCGACCCGCAGCGAGGGCCAGCGTTCGCCGGTCTCGTCGTCGACGAAGACCGTCGTGCCGTTGACGTGCTCGCCCCTCAGCCAGTTGCCCCAGGGCAGCTCTGGATCGATTACGCGGGGGGTCAACGCCTGTACTCCACGACGGAGGGCATGATGACGGTGGGACCAGGGTCGGCGAGGCGCGGATCGCGGTTCTGCTCGATCGCCTTCATCTGCGCTGCCAGACGGACGCATTCGCCGTACACGAACGCTTCGGTCTTGTAGGTCGGCTCGTCGATGCCGAACGCCGGTGTCCTGACGTCTCTCGGGCGGCGTGCGTCCTCCGGCAACAGGTCGGTCCGCTTGTTGCAGCTGAAGCCGAACCACCAGGCGTCGTCGTCCGCTGCTTCGTTCCGATGGACGCCCTGCTGGAACCCCGGGGGAACGCCCTGGGGGTGACAGACACTGCGATCCTCGTCTTCCCAATCCTCGCATGCGGCGGAGTAGTCGAGGCCGCCGTGGACGCCGATCATGATGCCGGTCATCGTGCCGTATTCGCGGCCGAAGAGCGGGTGGCCCGGCGGTACGGACACGTATCCGCAGAGGTGTCCACCGTCCGGGGCCCTGCGGATGATGCAGCCGTATCCCGACACCGGATCGACACAAGCGACCTTGTCGGCTTCCGTTGCCCACGGACCATCGCTCGAGGGGTGGATCTCCGGCACGTGATATACCGCATCGACCCGGACGAGTCCGCCATCGTCCTTCCACGGACGACGCAGTTCGGCAGCGGGGTTGACGACGACGGGCAGCGTGATGGTGGGGGGCTTCTTCTTGGGCATTCTCGTTCTCCTTGGATGCGGTCCGCCGACGCGGCGGACCGGTGGTGATGGTCGAAGATGTTCGATGTCCGCTGCTCAGGCGTGGAGGAGCAGCCACTCCTCGTTGAAGTCCTTGCCCGCGCGGGGGACGAGGTCCTCCACAGCGAGACCGGCCTTGGCGTACGCCGCCATCGCCGCGGCGGCGGCGGTCCGGCCGGGTGCGTCGGCATCGCCGCAGACGATCACGCGCCGGACCTCTGCGGGCAGGCGGACGTGCGGCAGGTTGCCGTCGCCGACCGCGGCCCACACGCTGGCGCCGGGGAACATGAGCCGCACCGCCAGCCCGTCCTCGACGCCCGCCGCCAGCATCACCGTGTCGGCGACGGGACCGAAGCGGACGGCGCACCCACGCACCCGGCCGAGCGAGAGGCGGGCGGTGCCGCGGGTGGACTTGCGCCCGTCGCGGTCGAGGAAGGTGCGCTGGATGCCGGCGACCCGACCTTCGCGGTCCTGCAGCGCCGCGATCATCGCCGGCTCGCGGCGACCCTCGCGACCGTCCTCGTCCCACCAGCGCGCGACGTGGGTGTGGCGGATCGACCCGGGCACGGCGTGGCCGATGCCGCGGGTGGTCAGGTACGTCTCGGTCAGCGACCAGCCGATCGGCGTCGCCTTCTGCCAGATGGCACGCGCCCGCTTCACCGACTCCGCCCGGCGCATGGCGACGAGGACCGGGTTCGCCAGTGCCAGCGGCACCGCTGGTTCGGATCCCACCAGGTCGAGGCACGCCTGCCTGAAGTCCACGCTGTGCAGACGCCGATGGAGTTCGATGACGTCGCCACCGGCATCGCAGGCGTGGCAGTGGAATACCTTCTTGCCTTCGTTCACGAAAAAGCTGGCGGTGTTCTCCGCGTGGAAGGGGCACAGCCCCTTCATCTCGTCGCCGCTCCTCCTCAGGTCGGTCGCGTTCGCGGCGACCTTGGCGATCGAGGTCTCCGCCTTCAGGCGGGCGACGTCGATCCGTCCGTCCCGGCCCACGTATCTGGCCGGCAGGCCGATTCTGTCCATGTGCATGCTCCTTCGCTCGTCAATCGCCACGTTCGCGGTGGTCTGGGGCCTCTTTCCTCCGGCCCCTGCCTCCACCGCCCGGCACCAGCCGGCCGGCGCCTTCGCGCCGCTGTCACTTTCATCCGGGCATCCGCCGGCGCCGCTCGGCGCGGGCGGGATCACCTCGCGGTCCGGCGTCCGCGAGGATCGCGTTCCATTTCCCCACCGTCGCTGCGGCGCGGTCGGCATCGTCGGCGTCGGTGCGGATGCGGCCGATCGGCACGGTGTCCGATCCAGGAACCTTCAGCCCGAGGGCGTGGGCGACGTCCTGATGCCTGCAGCCGCGTTCGAGCAGCTCGCGCGCCGCCGCGGCGCGCAGACCGTGGAAGTTCCACGGCTGCAGCACGATCGTCTCCGGTGCCGCGACCGCCAGCCGGGCCTGCATCCTGTCGAGCCGAACGTCCCTGTTCCCGATTGGGTCGCCCCTTCCAGCGGTCACCGCCTGTCCGCGCCCCGCGACCGTGCCGGCTACGCGGGCCAGCGTCCGCATCGCCTGGGGCGGGAGATGCAGCAGCCTGCGGCTGCCGCCCCGCGCGGGCACGGGCACGCATCCACGGCCCCAGTCGATGTCCGCGAGCTCGATCGCCACCGCCTCCCAGGGCAGGCACATGGTCAGGATGCACAGCTCCAGCACCGCGCCGTGCGCGCCGCCGATGGTGCGCGCGCCCTTCAACAGCACGCGCATGGACGGGAGGTCCGGCAGGTGGGGGCTCGCGCCGGTCATGCGGCACCCCCGTCGTCATGCGGGGATCGGTCCGGATCGTCGCGCCATCTCAGCTGACGCAGCCCGTCCCGGATGACGTCGATGGTGGCGGGGACCGGTACGCCGAGCTGCGCCGCCCACCAGTCCGATGCCGCACGCTCATGCACGCGGAAGAACGTCTCGGGACGATGCCCATCGGTCAGGTGGCGGAGGCCGGCCTGCGCCTCGGCGACCTGCTGCGGCACGCCGCCGTCCGCCATTCCGGCGAACACCCCCTCCCGCACGCTGCGGAAGGTGAAGGCGAACGGCATCGGTCCTTCGCCGTCCTCCGCGATCAGCTCCTCGAGGTAGGCCACGGCATCGGCGTCGGGTGCGATCGGCAAGTCGTGGGCGCCGCCGAACAGCAGGCCCGAGGTGCGTCCCGCGATCGCTTCCTGCACGGCCGCCGTCGCCGCCATGCCGAGAGCGGCGCGGGTGTGGCCGCGACGCGGCGAGGCGATCGTCAGGACCTCGTTGCGCCTGTCGAAGTCTCGAACACCGCATCCCGCCAGTGCGGCAGCGGGGCAGGGGATCAGCGTCGCCAACGTCATCAGGCGTGCGAGCGGATGGTCGCAGCTCGATGCCCTGCGATTGAGCAGAGCGATCTGCGGCGTGGCGAGGACGAACGGATCCCGTCCATCCTCCTTGCGGAGCATGTCCATGTCTTCTTCCTGTCGTTGAGGCCCTGCCTGCTGGCGGGCAGATCCGTTCAGCGTGCGGCCCAGTGCTCGCTGGTGCTTGCGACGCGGTTCAAAGCCTTGTACCGTTCGATGTCGCGGAGGCTGTAGCGCACCGTGCGCGACAGCTTGTGGAAGTGGCAGCCGCCACCGTACACGCGCTGTTTGCGGAGAGTGCCCTCCTTCAGGCCCAGGAGGCGGGCGGCTTCGTGGGTGTCGACGAGGCGATCCTCGTCCTCCGGCATGATGCCCTTCGGCATGTTGAACTCCGTCGCTGACCGACCGGAAGTGATCGGCGACGATCCAGATATCGCCCTTCGAACGACAATCCTAAGTACTCGAACGACGCAAATGCCCTGCGACGTGGCGGAAGCGTGGAGGTTCGGTGGAGCTTTCGACGACCTGACACTAAGCGAACCATCCGACACGTGGCGGTTGACGCGAGGAATGCCGCCCATGTTGCGGATGACGTCGCGATGCGACAGATTGACGATCATGGACGAAGACGATCGTGAACCCATCCGCGCCATGGTCGAGACGCTGTTCGACGACATGCGCGCCGACGTGCGTAGCAGACCGAAGAGAAGGTTCTTGCGGGACGTGCAGGGTCAGATCTGCGAGGACGACGGGACGCTCGCCAGGATTCGCGGTCGTCGGCCGTCGCCGCGAACCGTGATGGTCAGCTTCGATCGACGCCGCCGCGACCACGCCTTCTCCTACGCACGGATGGATCTGGTGCTTGAATCCTTAGACAGCCTCTGCGGGGGATCGGGACTGGGCCGTCCGGTCAGTCAGCTGCGCGTGCTGCAGTGGAGCGGATCGCAGCGCGATCTTCGAGGAGTGATGGTAAGCGCGGCGTGGAGACCGCCTATCATGGTCAGGCGAGCAGGAACGTAATTAATCCGTCGGCACCGTCCGCGCGGCGTGCGACGAACTCAAGTACACGGGGGCAGGACGCGTCAGAAGGGACGATCGACGCGACCGCCGCTATGGTCGGTTGCATGAGAGCGCGTCAGCAATTGGTATGCAGATCGGTCCAATGACCGTCCTCACATTTCCAACCCTTGTTGCCGTAGCAGAGGCGGGTGCCCTCTAGAAACGATTCACCGCCGAGCGGACACGAACCCGCGGCGAGCGCCTTGAAGTGACTGTCGTTCACGCGCGGCACCAGATTAGGGTCGGTGATGCCGTCAATCAATTCGAGCTTCGCTGTAAACGTCCGTTCATCGCCCATTGTTGTTCTCCGTCCGGGGGTAGTCGCGTCGATGTTTAGGAAATGACGCGCACGGCTTGGGTCACCGCCTTATCGGTGGAGGATTTGTGCAGATTGATGAGCCGCTCGATCAGCGACAACGTCCTAAGGCTTATCAACCCACCGGGGGTGTCCTTAGCGATATGATAGCGCCTTCCGTTGAGCGTCGCAGAAACGTCGCCCTCTGCTCCAGCGCCCGCATGCAACTCGAACACGGTGCTGCCGCCGACCGCGCAGGTGGTGACCGTTCCCGGTACGCTCTTGCGGAGGCATTCGCCGACAAAGCGAACGACCGCGTCCGGCGATCGTATCGTCATCAAAATATCGACATCGACAAGCGTCAGTACTGCCTGGCCCTTGGGCGAGTCTGACGCCGCGACCAGCATCTTGCCGTCACCTGCAAAGACACGGCCCGGGGGTGGAGTCGCCGGCAGGCGTACCGTCATTGATCGCCCATGATCGTCAAAGCGTTGAGCGACCAGCGGGCAGGACAGCGATTTATCCGGGTCGACCGGTGTGAACCGACCCACCGTCGAGGATGCGCCTGGGCGTACGATCGTGACCTTCACGTCGTCTTCAGGATCGGCACCGAGCGCGCCCTTTAGATCGAGTTTGGCCCCATCGAGAAGCGCTAGATCCTGCATCGATAGCCGGCGGCCACCCCGATCGTCCTGTGTCACGCGTGATACCGGTGCGAGGATGGTGCCCTCTGTTTTTTGCTTTTCCGTCGAAAAGGCATAGCAATTGAACAACGTGTTGAGGCTCGTGTCATCACGCGTGCCGTCGTTGTTGATCGTTTCGACCAGCGAGCCGGCCTTACCGGCATAATGTGGCGAGGCGGATTTCAATCTGAAATCGACGCGCGCGATCGCGACGGACAAGACCTCTCGTGGCTCGAATGCCTGCTCGATCAGCATCCCAAGCGTTTCGGGACTGATGCTCGATGAAATCCCCTGGTAGAATTCCTTCCCGTCGTTCACGATGACGTCGAAGCTGGGACTGGTGCTCACCTCTCCGCCTACACTCGGTGTATAGACATTCCCGCCTTCTGCTACTGCCTGCGCCGCAGTTAGGACGGTTGTGGTTCCTGCCGGGGCGTTCGTGGTGCTGGCTGAATCTGTGCTGCTGATCCCATCCTGTTTGAGTTGTGCGTTGAAACCGCCATTCACTCGCATCGTAAGATTACCAGTCAGCCTGCTGACGGATGTATAATGGAGCGGATAGCCTTCCTTGGCGCGGACGACGTTCAACAGCGTCACTTCATTGGTGAGATTCGCAACCGCAGTATTGTAGCCGACCCCGATCCGCTGCACCGTCTTTGGAACAGCACATCCAGCTAGCGCAACTAACGATGAAATAACAATGAGTTGTCGCATATGATGCCCCCCGGCTAGCTACTCGCTATGCACCACGTCGGCCGCTTGACTTACGCCATGGACGCCAAACCTTAGGCTTGACCCAACGACTTCACAAGCAGGCAGTCGCGACTCGGTATCAACGATACACTAAGTCTGCTCGTTGACTAATGTCGATGTCAAGCGACCTTTCATAAGTGCACTGGTTGAGCATACGCGACCGCGGCGTTTCGGACCTGATATCTAGCGCGAATACCGTGAGCGTGGCGTGGCGCGGTGCGGTGTGGTGGCCGCAGATTATGCGGCTTGCACAATTGGGTGATCTGCCGGGGACATCCAGTACCACGGCATGAGTTGGTCCCACTCGCTGGCGGGCCAGTCGCCGGCGATCTTGCCGATGACGTCGGTGATATAGGCCTGCGGGTCGGCAATGGCACCGGGCTCACCGCAGTACCGACAGCACCCGTGCCAGTGCGCCTGCATCCACCGCGGCATCCACGCTCACCCGCACGCCGCCCGGCAGTTCGATGTGGATGAACCCCGGTGGACATGGTGCCGGCTGCGGTGTCGGCGCGACCGGGTCGACAATCTGCACCTCGGCAAATACCGGCAACGAAGCCACGACGCCCGCCAGCTTGCCTTCACGCAATTGCTTGCGCCACGTCTAGATCAGGCTGCTCGACACCTCACGCCGGGCGATGACGTCGCAAACCCGCACCCCCGGCCGGAACGCCTCCGCTAGAATCTCCAGCTTCTCCGCGTCCGACTATCGCCGTCGACCCGACACCCGGCCGACAACCTCCATCCGACCAGTCATACGAGTGCTCGTATGACTGGTCGTAGAACCGGTAACTTCCTGCACCGCCAGCACCGTCATCAAAGGCGACAAGCATCCCTGATCCTAGCGTTACAGCAAGGCGGCCTGTCGACCACGCTTACGATTGATGCGCTTCCTCGCCCGCGACAACCGGCAGCTTCGGTTCGCTCGCCTCATCGTGATGAACTACGCCACGCCGCCGGTGGGATGCCGCCTGAAGTAGGACCGATCGCCCGTTCCGTTGGGCGTCAGGCCTGCCTGCGCCTCTTTCCGAAGCGCGCCCTGCTCTCGTCGGCGATGGCAGCGGCCTTCGCCCGTTCGAAGCACCGCCCCAGACCTCGTTTGCCGAACTCCTTCTCCACCTCGTACTCGAAGTCCTCGTTGATCGCGGTCTCGAAAGCGCCGGAATCCATCAACCCGATGAGGAACCCGGTGACCTCCGCCACCTGTACCGCATAGTGGTCCGCTCGGCGGCGGATCACCCATTTGCCGAACTCGACGAAGGCGATGGCGACGTATTCCGTGCGCTGCGCCTCGGCGATGGCGTTCTGCAGCCCGTCTCGTGTCACGAAGACGTGATGGTCGGGGATGGCGTCGGGATCGAAGGGAGACGCGAGGTTCAGCCCACCGCTTGCGATGCGTCGTATTGCCTGCTCGGGGTCGAGGTCCCACCATTTGCGACCTGTTATTTCCGTGATCCTGCCGCTGTCGTTACGATCGCGGGCATGGCAGCGGATCTTCTTCTCGGCTGCCAGGCGGGCGATGATGGGTGCGAGGCCATCGACGGCGCGTCGCGCGCCCTGTCCCAGAGCCCAGTCGTCCTGACCAGCATCCATCACTGTGGTCCATTCATCTCGGCTGATCGTGTCGGCGCGCGCGATCGCTACTTCCAGTTCGTCCGCATGCGATCGCATCAGAGCGTCCAGGCGCCGATGGACCGAGAATAGCGGAACGCCGTCCGCCGTGAAGGCGTCCTCCGCGGGGACGACGCGGCCTGGTGGGGTGTTCCCGGCGTTGGCCAGGAAGAAGTCTATCTCATCGGGGTAGGGGGCGCAGACCTGTCGAGCGAACATCTCGACGACGCCGGGCAGGAAGAAGCCTTCGCCCACGTAGTCCGCATGTGGACGACGATACTTCGACCAGTCCAGTCCTGCGATCCAGTCCCTGTCGCCATCGATGTCGTGCAACGCGATCTTCCTCCTTGCAGCAGCATAGCCGGCCCGTCGCGGCATGTGCAACGGGCCGTCAGGTCGGGTCAGGCGGCCTTCCGCACGCCCACGTACGTCACGTCGGGATGCTCCGGATCGATGGCGCGCCAGGCGGCGTCGATCAGCCGGCGGGGCAGGGGGATGCCGGCGATGCGTTCGCAGGCCTCGCGCACGTCGTCGGGCCAGGGATTGCGCAGGATCGTGCCGGCCTCTGCCGGCTGCACCGGACCGAGCAGCTTCCATTCGTCGCGTACGCCGGAAACCGGCTGGCCTCGGTAGGTGCGGGGCGGGCGCAGCGAACCGTTTGCAGCCAGCAGTCCGGCGGCCGGATCGGGCAGGCCGGGCACCGCGGGTTCGTCGAAGTCGGCCAGGACCATCGGTTCGCCCGGCGCGATCTCGACGAGGTCGCGGTCGATGCGTCGCACGCAGAGGTACGACCATTCGGCGCCGGTGGGCAGTGCGATCGTCCAGCACCACTCCACGCGCGCATCGTGGTCACGTCCGCTCCAGGGATCCGCCACGTCCCCCAGCGGCGGATCGAAACCGTCGCGATGACGTCCGTCCCGCTCGAACCAGGTGCACGACGTCGGCGACCAGACGACGCAGAACGAAGCCTTCGTCGTCTTCGCCAGGCGCGACATGCGCGAGACGATCGTGCGGGTCGCGAGCGGAGTGATCCCTCCCGCACCGTCGAGGAGGCCGGGGCCGACGAAGACGAGGTCCTTCAGCGAGGAGGACGGCGGCGCCGGTTCGTTCGACACCACCATGTGCGACCGGCGGTTCCTCCTGACGCCCTGCGAGATCAGGTGCGGATGCTCGCGCGGGGTCGCGGGCGTGGGCGTCGATTTCATTCCGGTTCTCCTCTTCGCCGTGGATCAGACCACGAGCTGTCCGGCCTTCGCCCTCCTCCACCTCCTCTGCCTTGCGGCCGCAGCTCCACCCGCGCCGATCGTTGCGGGGTCCGCCGCTGCTGCAGCTGCGGCGCGCTGCTGGTCGGCCCGCTCGGGCCAGCCTGCGCGCAGGCCGGCGATGCGGCGCGCCTGCTCGGCGGGCTTCATGCGAAGTAGGCGAAGTCCGCCGGGCCATGCGTCGGGTCGGCTTATCAGCAGGTCCATGTGGTCGTTCCATTTCTGGAGCGCCTCACCCGTCTCCTCGACGAGCTGAGTGAGCATGTACGTGTCGTCGAGGTCGTCGCCGACCTTGTGCACCAGCATCGCGTTCACGACGTCCCTCGAGTAGCGGTAGGGGGGCTCGCGCAGGGTAGTCGACGGCACCTTGCGGGTATCGTGCAGAGTCCAGTGCTTGAACGCTGCCGGCATCCCATCCGGTGCGGCCGCTTCGAGGCGACGGTGCAGGTTTGCGTGGATGAGATCCCTGACCTGGGATCCCATCTCGACCGGGTTGACGCCATCGAGCGTGAAGACCGGACCGCGACGTTTGGCGGGGTCGGGCTGCACGCGTTCGAGGATCTCGACCACCTGACGAGGGAGGAGGATCAGGATGTTCCGCTTGGCCTTGTTCCGTTCGGCCGGCAGCTTCCACTGTCGCTTGACGAGATCGATCTCCTCCCAAGGTAGTTCCACCACCTCCTCCTTCCGCTTGGCGGTCCGAAGGATCATCTCTAACGCCTCCGACCGGACGTCGCAGATGTCGCGTGCGGCCTCGTAGATCCTCGCGAACTCGAATTCGTCGAGCAGTCGCGATCTCTTGTTGATGGCCGGCAGCGTGAAGTCGTGGGCGACGCACCTCTCGATGGTGCCCCGCCGAACCGCATCGTTGATGATGGTCTTGAGGCAGCCGTAGCCGATGCGCACGACGGAAGGGCCGCGCTTGACGAGTTCCTTGCCGAAGTCTTCGATGATGGTCGAGGTGAGTCGATCGAGGCGGACCTCGCCGATGTATGCGACCATGTCACGACGATAGGTGCGCTCGGACTTCGGGCGCATCGGCTTGCCCTTCACGACCTGACGGGCGAGATAGTCGTCGAGATAGGTGCTGATCGTCAGCCGCTTGAGCGCTTCCGCTTCCATCTCGCTCCGCCGGCGCTTGGCGAAGGGATCGATGCCCTGTCTCCGGTCGCGGGCGTAGTCTGCGGCGATGTCCCTGGCCATCTCCACGGTCATCTCGCCTGCTTCGCCGATCTTGCTGCTCGTCGTGCGACCTTCGGCGGTCTTGTACTGGTAGACGAAGACGATGCGGCCGGCCGCCGTCTTGTAGGCGCCGAAGCCTCGGATCAGGAGATCCCAGAGGTACTGTTTCGTACCGCCGGAAGGCGACTTCGGGATCTTCTGGATGTTCGAGTTGGTGAGGCGGACGTTCTTCATGGAGTGCTCTTCCAAGTAAGCGGTGAGCAATCTTCATGCGGTCATCAGGAGGGCTTCACGACCTCAACGGTCTACAAGCGAGGGACGAATGGACCAATAAATTCGGGATGATTCTACTTCGGTGAGCAATGGTCCACGGTTGAACGTACTATCCCGATGAGGACGTTGGGCACTTGCTTTAAACCTTTTCCGGGATGGTTGATGATAAAATTCCGACGCAAGTTCAAAGAGTTAGGTGTATCCGTGTGTTCTAGAAGACTCGCATTGGGATCGAAGGGTCAAGACGAGCAAGCCACGAGCAATAACTCAGTCATGCCTTCCGCCACGCCTTGATGCCTCGAGCACGGCTGGTTCGCAAGGGGCACCATTCCCCCGGGTCCGAAGGATGACGACGGGACCGGCTGCGCTTGCCTCCGGAACGGACCGGCACCATCATCGTCGGATAACCGGATGAGGATCAACGAATTGGCGAAGCTGTTCTTCTCGTATTCGCACAAGGACGAACAGCTGAGGGATCAGCTCGAGGTGCAGCTCGCCATGCTGAAGCGGCAGGGGGTGATCGAGACGTGGCACGACCGCCGGATCACGGCCGGCGAGGATCTCGACCATGCGATCAGCACGCACGTCGAGGATGACGACGTGATCCTCCTGCTGGTGAGCCCCGACTTCCTCGCTTCGGACTACTGCTACGACGTTGAGATGACGCGGGTCATGGAGCGCGCGAAGGCAGGGGAAGCCGTCGTCATTCCCGTGATCCTGCGTCCGTGCGACTGGCATCATGCCCCCTTCGGGAAGCTGCGGGCCAGCCCGACCGATGGGAAGCCGGTGACGATGTGGGCGAACCAAGACGAGCCGATGCTGGAGGTCGCGCGCGACGTGCGTGCGGCAATCGAGCGAATGGTCGCCGGTCGTGGCTCGACGTCGGCCCGGTCGGCGCCCGCCACGCCGGCCACGTCGATGGCCGCCGCTTCGACGTTGGCGGGTCGCGGGCCTAGGAGCAGCAACCTTGCGGTGGCTAAGACCTTCACGGACCACGACCGCGACGGCTTCCTGACGGAGGCGTTCGATTACATCGCCACGTACTTCGAGAACTCGCTCGAGGAACTGCGCGCCCGCAATCCGGGTCTGCAGGGCACGTTCCGGCGGGTGGACGCGAACCGCTTCTTTGCGACCGGATACCGCGATGGTCGGGCGGTGGCGCGTGCGACCGTCTTCATGGGCGGGATGATGGGTCGTGGCATCTCCTACGTCATCGGCGAGACGACCGAGAGCAACGGCTACAACGAGAACCTGCGCGTGGACGCCGATGATCATGGCCTGTTCCTGAGGTCGTCGGGCATGGCCGCCATGAGCGGGCGGTCCGAGGTCAGGCTCACGTTCGAGGGTGCGGCGGAGTTCTACTGGTCGATGTTCATCGAGCCGCTTCAGCGGAACTGAGCGCATGATCTAGGCGGGACTGCTTCGTCCATGCGGCTTTCGCATCCGAGCTCGCCATCGGACTATGCGCTTGGGACGCAATGGTCATGCTCTACGATGCTCTTGCTGCGGGGAAGCATGTGCAATGTGTAGCCTGGTCGGAATTGCTGATGGCGAGGTGACCCTCGAACGGAACGCGTAGGGAACATGGCTACGCCATAAAACCGCGAATAGGGCAGGGGGGCCAATCCGGCTGTGTCTCCAACGAGCAACAATGGGAACTTGAGCTCGCTTTCGGGCGGATCGAGCATACCGATCGGGTGTGCGCGACGTGGAACTTCCGTGCGGAATCGACTTCCACTCGCCGGCCGGATCGATCAGGCTGCCGGCATGACGATCGACATCACCAAGATGATCGAGCCGGCCAAGGCCGTGCTGGCGCCCGCGGGTGGAACCCTTGGCGAGGGGTGGGCCGCCGTGCTCGGCGACCGCATCGCCGCTTGGCGCCTCAGGAATGCGGCGGCGCTGCAGATTCAGGTCAACCGCGAGCTCCAAAAGATGGGCCTGCGTGTCGATCGCTCGAGGATTCCCGAGCGCTACGCGATCGCGTGGTTCGAGGAGGCGACGAAGCAAGATGAGCCGGAGATACAGGCATTGTTCGCGCGCCTTCTCGCCAGGGCGGCGGCCGGTGACCCGGCCGCCGCCGACCGTCGGCTGGTCGAGATCGTCGGAAGGCTGACGCCGATGGACGCGCAGGTCCTGCGATGGCTGTTCGACCTGGCCGGGCCGCCGCCGCGACATCCGCAAATCGCTGAATGGGAGGCCTGGAAGGCGGCCAAGGCGTCGTTCGGCGAGCCGGCGACGCTCTCCATCGAGCATGTGGTGGTGCTCGGCATATTCGAGCGGCAGTTCTCGTTCAGGCAGGAGGGAGGGCTGTCCTCCTGGCATACGGTCGAGGCGGGATACCCGGTCGGCAGGCTCGCCGACGAGATCAGCGGCAACATGACCATCGTTCCCGACCTGTCCGCCTCCGCCATTGGGCTCTCCCTCTATGCCGCGTGCTTCGGCGAACCTTCTGCTAAGGCCGGGATTGGTTAGGGTGTCGCGCACCGCGACCCACGACCGCCACGGCTCGCACGCGGGCCGCGGCTTCCGCTACCAGGACGCCGTAGCAACCTGGCTGGCGGTTCGCGTGTGGGCCGGACTCGACCACCCCGCGACAATCGTACCAGAGGGCAATGACGACGTGGAGCGGCGGGCGGCGGCCGGGAGCACGCTCGTGCAGGTGAAGAGCCGCCGCGAGCACTTGGGTGCGCTACCGACGAGCGCCGCGCGGGAGCACGTCAAGTCGCTCTGGGAGCGGCACGACAAGTTCGCCCCGGCACCGGTCGGTCTCGAGCTCATCGTGGAGCGTGGGATCGAGGGGCACGTGGCGGACACCCAGGGTCACATCGCCCCCGATGCCGCATTCCAGCGGGCGTTGCCGGGCGGCGAGCGCGGTCGGCTCCTCCTCGCGAAGACGGTCATCGTCGAGGCTCCCGAGCCTGCTGAGTTGTCCATGCAGATCATCGCCGGCACCACGGGCTGCAGTCCGCTGGCGGCGCAGCTCTGCTTCGCCCAGCTGCTTGGAGAGGTCGGGGCGCTGGCCGACCAGAACGGCAGGCTGAAGGCGGCGGATTACCGCGGCCTGTCTCCTAGCGACACCGCGCGCGTCGTCGCCGACACATTGAGCGCCATTGACGTCGATCTGCTGGAGGCGGCGCTCCGGGACGGCGCCTGCGAGGCCGTAGACTTTCTCACGCCGCTCAACGATCCCGACTTCTACCTCGGCGTCGACGTGCAGCCCGGACACGTCGCGGCGGGCCTCGTGCTCCCGCGCATCGCGGCCCGGGATGCGCTCGCGGACGGCCTCGAGGCACGCGGCGCCGCCCTCGTCGCCGGACCGTCGGGTGCGGGCAAGTCGGCGATCATGTGGGACACTGCGCACGCGCTCAGGCACACGGTGCGCTGGTACCGCCTCGCTCGCGTCGATCGCCGCGACATCCCCGCCCTTCGGCGTCTACTGCGAACGCTGCGCGCCGCGCCGGGGAGCCCGGTGGGCCTGGTCGTCGATGATGTAGGCCGGCGGGGTTCGGAGGGATGGGACGCGCTCACCCGCGAGTTCGCCGGGACACCGGGTGCGCTGCTGCTCGGGTCGATACGCGAGGAGGACCTCTTCCTCCTAGAGGGCCGAGCGCGGGCGGTCGAGGTGCGCGCCGAGACCGAGCCCGATCTGGCCAGGCGGCTCTACGACGAGCTGCGGGCCGCCGGGCGGACCCAGTGGCCGGGCTGGCAGGAGCCTTGGAACCGCAGCCGGGGGCTGGTGCTCGAGTACGTCCACATCCTCGCCCAGGGACGCAGGTTCGAGGAGACCCTCGCCGGTCAGGTGGATGCGCGTCAGCGCGATCCGGTGCGGGCGGCCGAAATGTCCGTTCTTCGGCTCGTCGCCCTGGCGGGGGCCGCCGGCGCCACCGTCGAGGCGGACCGCATCGCGCCTGCGCTGGGACTGGCGGAGGACGACGTCGGTCGCGGGCTGCGGCGGCTGGTCGACGAGCACCTGGTGCGCGACGATGGGGCGGGTCGGCTAACCGGCATCCACCAGCTGCGTTCCGCGGAGCTGGTCCGGCTCACGCACCTGACCCCGCCTCCCACGCTTGCCGCGACCTTCGCCAGGGCCGTCAACGCGGTCGCCGCGCAGGACCTCGAGCCGCTCGTCGCGGACGCCCTGCGCGCGCATGGCCTCGGCGGCCCGATGGCCGTGGCGGCGCTTGCCGAGCGGATCCGGCGCACCCCGGACATCGACGCGCTTTCTGCGATGCTGCGGGGGCTGGGTGCCGCCTACATCTCTTCTGTGGTCGGGCGGTGGCTCGCGATGCCCTCCGTAGGTGCGCTGCCGACGACCCAGGTGGGGACGGCGGCCATGCTCGGGGTGGCGGGGCTCACTCTGGGGATCGCGGTGGGGCAGGGGCCACAGGTCGACGCGGCCGCTGCCGATCTGACCGCGGTGAAGGGCGACACCGCCGGGGATCCGCGCCGTGTGCTCCTCGACGCTCTGTCCCCCGACCTAATCGGGCAGCTGGTGTCCGGTGCGGCCGACCCGGCGACGCTCGACCGGTTCCTCGCGGCGCAGGTCGGTGCCCCGATGTATCCAGCCGTCGCGCAAGCGCTCAGCCATCCGTCCGTCGACCTGCTGGGCGGACCATTGGAAGGCGTGGTGGGCCTTCTCGGCACGTTGGCCGTAATGGACCGCGCGCGGGCCGTGGCGTGGGTGGACGCGGTGGGAGAGGACGCCCTCGTGGCCCGTCTCCCCGCGGAGGTTCCGTGGGCCACGCCCGTGTCCTTTGAGGACACCCCCGACGGGCGCGTGGTCCGGTGCGACTACCGTCAGATTCACGATCCCACCCAGGGCAACCCGCATGACGAGGTCGTAGGTATCTGTCGGATCGCGCTCGCCCTCTCGCCGCGTTCCGACTTCGCGGCCTCGACTGCGATCGCGCCGAACGGTGGGAGGGTCGGGACGGCGGACCTAGCGCTCGCCGACAAGCGCATCCCGCGCGACGGAGTGCCGACCGCGGCGCTACCGGCTTGGAACCGGCGGTGGCTGGACGCGATCACCGCGCGTGTCGCGAGCCCTACCTACAGCGACTATCTGCGGCGGGCCGCCGACTTGGTCCGGAGCCTTCAGCCCGCGCTCGACAGGGCGATAGAAGTCATCCTGCGCGGCAAGCGCATGCCGCAGGCGGTACTCGATGCGCTTGGCGGGATCCACGAGGCCGCGAGCGTGCTGACACCGCCGGGTGTCGCGGCGGCGGAGGCGTCTGGCGCGGGCGACGCTGAGGCGAACACTGCCGTCACAAAGCTGCAGAACGTCGTTTTCGCGGCGAGCGCTGACGTGGTCCGCGGCTTCGATCACCTGCCGGACGGGGCCGGGGCTTTCGTCGCCACCCTTCGCGGCCTAGTCGCGGACCTCGACGAGGCCGGGCGGAGTGAGCCCTGGAACCTCATTGGCGGCGTTCCTAAGGAACTTGCGGGGCTGCGCGGAAGCCTGTCGGCGCTCCATGGCATTGGCGGCGATATCGCGGGCAGAGGGATCCTCCCGGCGGTGCATTGGGCTCCCGCGGTGAGGAAGGCGCGCGCCGGCAACGCGCTGCGTGCCGTCGGCGCTCTGGTTGCGCAACGGACCCCGTCCTCTCGAGCGCGGCTCGCCAACGCGTTGCGCGATGGCCTGCGCGGGCAGGGCTTGGAGGCGGAGGTGCATGCGGCGGGGGACGCCGACGCCATCCTGCCCTGGCCACCCAGCAGGGTGCTGGTGCTCGCGCCCCTCGCCACGGCGACGGGCGCCGAGAACTTCGCGCCTGCTGTCGTCGCGGCGCGCCAGCTGCTCCCCGAAGGCATCCGCCTCACCGTCCTGCCCACGCTCGACGGCCAAGCCCTGCCAGGCTGGTCCGTGTCGGGCTACGCGACGCTTTCGATCGGACAGGATGACGCGGAGGCCTGGATAACGCAACTTGGCCTTCCCGCCTTCCGGTCCGCGATTTGGAACGACTTCGACCATGCGGTGGCGGCGGCGTCAGCGCTGCAGTCGATGGAGCGGCTCGGCCTCGCGTCGGCCGGTCGACCGGCCGTCGAGGGCGAGGTCCGCGTGCGTCTCGCGGACGAGTTCGAGGATCGCCGCGCCGATGTCGCAGCTGCGCTGACGCCGCTCGATGCAGATCTGGCCGGTAGTGCGGCCGCGATGCTGGCAGGTGTCAGGTCGGGCGAGGTCGCCTACGCGGATGCCGTGCAGGACGCGCTCGCAGGCGCTGCTCCCGGACTGCTCGACGAGCTGACGAACCTTCGGATCGCGATCGAACAGGCGGAGTTGGACCGGAACGTTGCGGACGTGGGGTAAGTGAGGGGCGCTCATCGAAGTCGCGTCTTGCCCCTCAGCACGATCGTCGTCCGGTGCTTACACAAACGACGCAGGTCGTCGGCAGCGGCGATGAGTTTCGGTTTGAGTATCGCGATGCCGTGGTCCAGCGCATTCCCTAGCATGTCGAGTACCTGCGCGAGCTGCTCCTGCACTCGCTCGTTGTCGACGACGGTTCGCTGGCGGAAGAAACGCCTGACGACGGCGCGAGGCCGTAGGGGAGGCGGACATCATTATCGGTGTGCTTGCCCATCTGGCGGTCGCGGCCTCGACGGCGGTCGCCGGCACCGCGCATGTCGTGGATGGCGACACGCTGAGGACCTGCCGCCGGAAGGGCGCGGCGGATGATGTCGTGCGAGCGCTTCGACGCGCGGCACGGGTTCCGGCCCACGACGGGATTTGATGTGCGTCAGTCGAGTTCGGAACTCGCCTACGGTGATCGAAGATCAAGCTGTGAGAGGCTCGCCACGGCATCGGGCAAGTTGTCGCCGGTGTAGTCGATAATCGTTCGCATCGGGCGGGCCGCAGGCGTGAACGCCAGCTTCGCAATGTGCCTCAAGGGGAGCTTCCCCATGACGCCGACCAGTCCGGCCTCTCCCACGTCGAAGCCGTCCAGCATCTGGGGCGTCATGACGAAGACAGCGCCTCCAACGCCGTGCCGGAGATCCTGAGGGCCACGTTTATGCCTGCTGGAGATCGGGATGGGGGTCCTGCGCCGTTCGCCCGATCCCACGAAGTGCAAGGTCTCGTCCAATATGTTGACAAACCTGTCCACGGCTTCGATTGCGGGGATGATGATCAGGCCCGGAACGCTGAAGGGGAGGTTGTTCAACTCTTTCACGAAGTCGTAGGCCACCTCGTTCATGGCGGACATCGAATTGTCGACCCCGCCGCCTTGCGGAGCCGCGACGTCGTCCAGGAAGCCGCGCTTCGTCGTGATCTTAGTCGGCTGCAGTACGCCGTCGCGCATGGCGTCCTCTAATGAACAAGCCACCGCGGGAGTGGGGAAGATATCGCGCATCTTTTCGCCGATGAGGAGGCCTTCCGCATCTACATTGTCGTGAAAGGGCTTTGTGAAGGCCAGTATCGATGGCGCTTCGTCCTGGTAGGCGAGGGCGGCGATGTCGGACCTGCGTCGTTGCGGGAGGGACGTCAGCACGACATGGCTGAACCCGAGATCTAGCGCACGCGGAGCGGAACGCTCGTCCAAGTCCCGCAGGTGCCGGTGGAGCCTGTCGAACGTCTCGATCCTCAACCCGCCGCCCCTGGAGGATGCACCCTTGTCGAAACCTCTCTCACCCGTTCTGACCTGGAAGCCCGCATGCCGCAGGCGATCGGCAACCTGTTCGCGCTCGGCGATCGTCTCGGTCAGTATCAGAGCGCTTCGGAGGTCCGACGTCTCGCGCAGGTTGCCGAGCACGGCGGCTAGGATGGCGGTCTGACCGAGCCCGTTCGGCAACATGGCCAGTGCACGACCTGGATCAGCGAGATGGAGGTTGCGCGTGAGTCGGTCTACGATCTCCATCTGGATTGGGGAAAGGGCCATCGTCGCCGTCCCCAGTTCCTGCTCGTTCGGGGCATAGCCTTCGGGCCATGCCACGCCGGCGATCTTCGCCCCCCGGAAACGCGTCCCGTTGATCCGGGCGCCCACGAAGGAGGCGCCGGAAAGGTCGGCTGCCGAAAAGTCGAAGTCGTTGAGATCAGATCCTGCAAAGTCGACGCCGCTTAGGTCCGAGTGCCTGAAGTCGACCGCAGGCTCCAGGCCCGCGATAACGACGAGTTCGGAGAACGGCGCGCCGTCCGCTTCCAGAAGCCGATGAAGCGTGGCGCTGATCCGAAATTCGGACATGACGCCGGTTTCGCTCCGTCGCTTCACTGGCTCTTCATTTCCACGGTCGAAAGCACAAAATGATCAGTGACCTCTTGGAACGAAGCCTTCTCTAGGAAGCGCGCCATGACCTTTCGCGTCGCCTGGTTGGCGGCCTTGGGAGGCGAGAAGCTGCAGTCAATGTCGCTGCGGGCCACGGTAAGTTCGATCCTCGCGTGCGCCGGAAGGCCCGGACGCGTCTTGATCTTGCAAAGGGCCTCCTGACCGAGGGCGTAGCCCTTCAGCAATTCGCCTTGGGGGCCGACGAACTCCCACACGTCGCCGGCGTTGTAGGTCGGATCGGATGCCCTCGTTCCGCCGCTGCCGAAGGTATCCGCCTGGACCTCGCCGTGATCGGACGTGACATGGCAGAGTACGCGCTTCAGTCCCACGACGACGTTGAGGCCGTTCACGTCGTATTCCATGGTGCCGAAGTGCAGGGAGGGGATGACGTCGAAATGCTCGACGACGCTGCCTTGGGGCAAGAGCTCGTCCGCCCGCATGTCGGCGCAGCGACGCCGATGGTTGACCACTTCCACCAAGAGCCGGACACGCTCCGAACCAGCGCTGCTTCCAGCCGGATGAAGCACCCCGGCGCTCGCTGCATCCGGCTGGGAGCTTCCCTCCCAAACCGCGAATGATCGCGGCATGAAGCGTCTGGCCACGTCGCGACCTGCCGGATCAGAGAGCAGTACTCGCTCGATCATCTCATGATCGTACTGCACGTATTGGAATGTGCCATCGAGCGCCTGGAGGATCTTGCCCAAGCCGCTGGTCGGAACATGGGAGTAGAAGGCGAGGAAGCCCTGACACCTGTGCGTCTCGAGGCGATCCCTGATGTTGGCTTCGTCCCTAGGGCTAACCGCACGGCCGGAATGTGCGGTATGCTTGCAGCTGACCAGCCACCTCACCGTGTTTGAACCGAAACCGCCCTTGCGGTTCTCGAGGACGACTAGGTCCCGACCGCCGTCCGCGCCGCGATCGGGTTGCTCGACGATCTCGAACCCCTTCGCCTGGAGCAGCTCGCGGGCGAACAGCTCGAAGGTGTCGCGTCTCAAGCCCCTGTCGGCGCGAGGTATTTCAGTGAAGTCCAGACATCCCATGTCGGCCTTGTTGCACGTTGAGATCCCGTCGTCACGGGAACTGAGGCTTCGTCGATCTGGGGCGGGATGGTCATCCTCGTTGTGTTTGGTACGCTGAGCACGTTGCTGCGGGAGCCCGTTGGACGGGCTGTGCGGTCACGGTTTTGCCGCCCGCTATCCTCACAGGGTCGGACGATCCTGTGCGATCCGGCCGACCGGTTATGCGCGGATGAGCTACCGTACAACACACAGCCATCGTGCGTTCTGATCTCCGATCGTATCTGCTAATCGAATGGTGTAGCCGTATCGAACCTGTTGCTCTGCGGGCCGCCGGGGGCGGGCAAGTCGCTGATGGCGGCCTGCCTGCCCGGCATCCTGCCCCCGCTCGATCCGGCGGAGGCGCTGGAGGTGTCGATGGTGCAGTCGGTGGCGGGCACGCTGGCCGGTGGCCGGCTCACCCGGACGCGGCCGTTCCGCGCCCCGCATCATTCAGCCTCGATGGCGGCGCTGACCGGCGGCGGGCTGAAGGTGAAGCCGGGCGAGGTCAGCCTCGCGCATCTGGGCGTGCTGTTCCTCGACGAACTGCCGGAATTCCAGCGTGCCGTCCTCGATTCGCTGCGCCAGCCGTTGGAGACGGGCACGGTCAGCGTCGCGCGCGCCAACGCACACGTCACCTTTCCCGCGCGGGTGCAGTTGATCGCGGCGATGAACCCATGCCGATGCGGGCATCTGGGCGATCCCGGTCTCGCCTGCGCCCGCGCGCCGCGCTGTGCGGCGGATTATCAGGCGAAGGTGTCCGGGCCGTTGCTCGACCGTAACACGTCCCTTTTCAAGCATAATAGTTCGGTCATGCAATTCGCATTGACGATATGACCCTCTACCGTCTCGTGAGGCGGTGGATCGGGGGATCATGTGAAACAATTCGTGGGTGGGTTCGTGACGGCGGCGGTGCTCGTGGGAGGCGCTGGCCTATGACTGATCAAGCGCGTGGATGAAGCTCCAATCAGGTGGTCACCACCAGCCTTTTACGACGATCCTAACGGCTACCTCCACACACAAGGTGCGCTCATCGGCGAGGATATGACAGGCACCACCTTCCTTGATGTTCGGTGCATGGCCAGTGAGCGGACCTGTCGGATCAACGAGCTTTCATCGTTCGGGCGTTCCCGTCAGGTCATGCTCTACAACGATTCATATCCGATCACCTCGTGGAAGCCCGATCAAGTGGTGGCACAGAGTGAACCGCCACCAACCGCGTGCAACCGCGTGCGTCTCGTTGCCGATCGCGTGGCCAAGACCACCCACTATTATCGCATCCCGAACCCTGCCGCTGATCGGAAGAAATGCGTGGAGATATTCAGCAAGAACAAGGTGTTTGACTGGACGCTTGGCGAACAGCCTATCTAACGGTCTGCCTCATCTATCGGCACGCGATTACCCGGTTAAGCCTCTCAATCTGATCATCGGTAGCGCCCCACACCACCAGCATCATCAAGAGGGGTGCAAGGTAGGAATGGACGCCAGCCGGGGCAGCGAAGGCCAAACCAGCCTGCCGTGAGCAGGGTCTACAGATACGGTCCGATCGCCTGTGCCAATACCGAGATGCCAGCCGCTATCGCGCCTACGGCATTCCAACGAGACTGTGCTGCAAAGGTGTCGGACATATCCCAGCCGTCCAAAGAAATTCCCGCAAAATTCGGCGGCTCGCCCGACTTTGCAGCCTCTCTCTTACGTCGGGCGACCATCTTTTCGCGAGTAACTTTGACCTGTGAGCCATAAAACCAACTGGCGGCAGATGTGATTGCCATGAGAACCGAGAGAAATTGGCATAAAGACTGTGCAGTGCTTGGCATAAGAATCAAAGCTCCGTCACTCTAATTGACTGCATTACCGCTTCGAGTAGTAACCACAAAGGTAAATAAGAACATGGATCGTCGCAGGCTGAAGGGTGATGCCCTCCTTTGCGACGATCAGAGTTCGATTGCCGTTGACCTTCCCGGCGATCGTCCCCGCGCAACGCGGGGGGCGGGTGAATTCCTACCAGAGAGACGATCACCTACACCGTCCCCCAGTATATTTTTCGCCTTTCCGAACTAAAATTAGGGCGTTTTCATGTAAAGGGTTTTAAAAGCCTTATGAGATTCCCCAGCGAATGTGAAAGTTTGCTCAACCCAAATATTTTTACCGTCTACGATCTTTGATGTATCCGGAAGAAACTTGTAAGAGTCTTCTGATATGTAGACGCAATAGGCGTAATCTCGCACGTCTGATAGCTTTGCTGCTAAACTTGGCGCTCTACCAATCCAGATGAGATCATTGCTGTGACGAATTCCTGCGCGAACGGCTCGTGTTTCGCCAGTATCGATCCCGATACCATTCTTCAGCTTGATGCCGTTATTGCGGATTGAGTCAAATTTGATCGTGGCCTTTGGACCAAGAATTTTCTCCACCGTGTAGAATATCTCGCGAGCACAGCTTGTCGCGTGGGTGTTCTTCATGTCGCCGACAAACACGCCCATCACACGATCACCGTCAAAGCTTCGGATTTCACCGCCCCAAGCTCTAATTAGGCGCGTGGTGCAATCGAGATACGCCCGCATGATTTTAGCGGTGGTTTGCCATGGGCAGACCCGCGAAAGCATCGCGCTACCCGCAAGATCGGCATACAGGAATGTCGCGTTAAGCTTCACCGCCTGCGAGTTGGTCACAGAGTCGGTTGTCGGGACCACGGTGCCATTTCGTTCAGTTAGCGACGTGCTAAAAACATTGTCAACGGCGGTCGAAAGGGTGTCCACCCAAGTCATGAAATACCCCTACTATGTCGATATTTGGATCATCTTTGAGGTTATAAACGACGAGGCAGCGAGATATGCGCCCCACGGTAATAGTGAGGCGGCTATAGATATAGACGCCCACTTCAAATAAAAAAACTTTTTGCTTACAATTATTGAATTTCCCCAGACTTGACCAAGCATGTCATTCAGCAAATTTGCGTAATCCGCAGCCTTCCACTCTCTCTGAAAATCTACTT
The DNA here is from genome assembly GCF_014841615.1 of Sphingomonas sp. CFBP 8760. Taxonomy (GTDB): domain Bacteria; phylum Pseudomonadota; class Alphaproteobacteria; order Sphingomonadales; family Sphingomonadaceae; genus Sphingomonas. Next base: position 406,517 of record NZ_JACYUG010000002.1, read on the forward strand.
CTGTGCGTTTGGCAACCTCTTTGAAGAAAATCAGGGAGCTATGCCCACCGTCTAAATGGGGGAACGCGCATTTATAAAGTAGTATAACGGAAGTGGCGATCAAGATGAGAGCAACAGCGAGAGGAATTGCTGCCCACCACGTGATTAACGATGCCCTTGTAACGTTCAGGCAAATGATCGCCAATTCGCCTGCCGCCACGGCAAACAGCGCGGACACCTTGCTATCTACTCGTGGAAGAAACGATTGAACAAGCAAGTGTTGGCGTTCAGCCGCTTCGTATTGCTCGCGATCGTTCAATGCCTACCCCTTCCATGCCCGCCTAGCTAATAAGGTGCTGAATCGGTTTGTGACAAGCATAAGCGGCGTAAATTGATCCCCCGCCTAAATATGGGATATAACGTGGACCATAACCCAAAGGCCCCGCAATCAAAACGCCCGCAGGCACCTATAAACCATAACCGGACGGCGGCACCGCGCTACTCACTGTAACGATAAAAATTATGAAGCGTGCTAGCGGGTCAACTGTCGAACATCCGGTAGACGCTGGCCCGACTGATCTGGAGGCGCTTGGCGATCTCGGTGGCCCCCAACCCCTGCTGGCGAAGCTCGCGAACGGCGTCAGGCGAGATCGTCGGGGGACGGCCCTTGTAAAGGCCCTTGAGCTTCGCGGCGTCAATACCACGCTTTTGCCTCGCCCTGATGAAGTGCTTCTCCATCATCCCCACCATACCCATGATCGTCAGGAGCACCTCCGCCATCATGTCAGTGCCATCCATCACGATGTGCGGGTCGTTGATCCGCAGCACGGCCTTTTGTTCAATCACGCGCTTCGCGATGGTGAGCAGATCGCCGGTGTCGCGGGCAAGGCGGTCAGGATGAAGCGCCAGCAGCGTATCACCGGGTTCGAGCAACCGAAGCGCTGCCTCAAGCTGGACCCGCCCAGTGAGCTTCGATCCACTACCAACATCGACGAACACGACGATTGCGCCCAGCGTCTCCAGCATGGCTTTTTGCGATGCGGCGTCCTGCCCCTGATCCGAACTGATGCGCGCGTAGCCCAGCGTCTTGCCCATAGCGCCCCCATTGTCTCGTTTGCCTCTAGACCGCCTCGCTCCAGCCGTCTCTGAAGTCAAGGATAACCCAAACGAGACGATATCGATGTCTCATGGACTGTATCGCCAAGGGTTACCCAATTAGGACGGGCAATCGGCTTGGCTTACCTTGATGATACCCAATTTCGCACGTCTGTTTAGGCAGGCGGACGTCATGCGCAATTCGTCCGCTTGCCCTATCAGTAACCGTTAGAGACGCACCTATTTACACCTATCTGTTATATGGGACAGATGAGGTGAATAGGTATGAGTAATTACATTGATGTATTGTTCGGATTTAAATCGGATAACTCCGCCGGTGCTGTTTGATCAGCATGTTCGGTTTGCGGTTCCGCCTGTGCAGTCCGCCTAGCCCGCTCTGCTTCCAAACGATCTCGTCTAGCTTTTCCTGCCATTAAACATGGTTGAACTGCGGCCCGAAAATTGTCGCTATATTGGCCAATCACGTAGGTTTCGACCGAATTTTTGAATTCAAGGCGTAACGTAAGGGTATTTGCACTAGCGGCAGCTAGTCCAGTTTGACCACTAATTACGATTTGATTATTATATCTCGAACTAGACAAGCCAACAGATGCCTTTCCCGCATCCGCTCGTATCTGATACAGGGCCAAAGCCGCTCCATTAGATTGGCGGTTTGTTAGTTCCGATGGCTCGCCCGATTTATCAAATCCGCTAACTTCATATCTAATTATTGGATTGGCCGGATTACATGTAACTATGATTTCAGCGTCATTATTCTGCCCGGTAACCTTGAACGCTGCCTTTAGCAATCGAGCATCAGACATTGCATCAACTTCGTCTTTGAATAACCATGGATCTTCAGGAGCAGTTTGCGTCATGTCAGTTTGGTCAGCGTAGGCCTCTCCATCCGCCGTCGCCAACACGTTTTCCTCCAAATTAATTGAGGTCGTTTCCGTGCTATTTGATACAACGTTATCCGATGTATCAGATTTATTATTGCACCCGGCAAGTGCGATAGCTGTAGCAACGCAGGCAACAGGAAGTGTCGGCTTTCTCACTTTTATCCCCCAATTTGGATGCAGTATACTGCAACTGGCTAAAGGGTAATACAAGTAGCAATGACTGACAACAGATATGACAGCGCGTGAATATACTGCCGCAACGGTTTGTTGCATTTCTACATACATTGAGCCTAGCGGGAGTTAGGCCACTCCTTCCAAATCTGTCACATTTTCGATGATCTTAAATTAGACCAGTTAATTAAGCTAATCAAAAGGTTGATGTATGGATAATTGATAGAAGTATAATATGCCTCCAAATATAAGACGGGCGCATAAATTAGAATTATACTATCCTCTATATGCTAATGTTACTAGAGGTATTAGTATTTATGCGACGGAATATGTCAACCGGATCGACACCCATTGCGCGGGTGATAGCAATGAACTCGATAATATCGACCCGGCGTTGGCCACGTTCAATATTAGAGATGAAGCTCTGATCTTTGCCAATCAGTTGCGCAAGCTCGGCCTGATGCAATCCTACATCGCGCCGGGTTTGGGCCATTATCGCAACCATTACGCGGTGAGCGTCAGTGAACGCGGACTTTGACATGCAATAATCAACCGGCTTCGGAAACCGATTGAGCTACATGCGATTATCCCATATGCATTCTTTCCATATGGCGCTCATGGGGATGCGCCGACGATGGGGGCTATGCATGGCGGCAATGGTGCAATTGCGAAACGAGCGGACAAGCGAAATCAAAGCCGTGAAGGTCGGGTGGAGTTGGACGCTTTTTCTGTTCTCCTCCGTGGCTGGCATCCCCCTGTTGGCGCGTGGCCTCTATAAATATGGGGCGGGGATGGCGGCATTGTCGGTCGCTGCTGCCGTTGCGAGTGCAGTGGACAGTCCGGTATATGGCCTGTTGATCCTCTTTCAAATCATCGCGTCCGTGCAGTTTGGTCGTCTCGGCAACCGCCTTACCGCCCTCCATTATTTGGAGAATGGATGGGAGTGGGCTGCGCCGGATGATCAGGAAACGATGTATGCTCGGGAGAAGTGGGCGCTGGCATGAGGAGGTTCGCGGTGCTGCTGCTCGCGCCGCTGTCCGCCGGATGTTCGGCAGACATGAGCGAATTGACGTGCGCTGACATTGCCCGCGAGGCGATCAGCCTCTCTAATGGTGAGATCATATCGATCAACAACCGTAAGGAAACTAGCCGAACTGACGATCGAGCGGTCTGCCACGGAACCGCTTTGACCAAGGGGGGTGGCGAAACCCCTGTCCGGTTTCTGGCATTCCGAGACGATGATGGGGAGGTGCTCATCAAATACGATGATGATGAGCACCAACGCCTTGTCGATCTTGAGTCCGAAAAGCTGGAAGCCCGCGAAGCCGAGAAGGCGACGGCAGAGATGCAAAAGGCCGTCGATGACGCAATGGACGATGCCCGCCATGAGGCATACGCCGCCGCGCGGTAGGTAGAAGCGTGTGGGCTCCGGCATTCACCGAGGATGACGATTAGTCCCCACCGGACCCTCGTGAAAAGGGATGCGCGTATGAACTACCTCGCGAAATTTACGCGCATCGGATGGGATGTGGACGATACGCTGATCGGGAGCCGTCACGCTCATGAGATCGCAGACTACATTCGGGCAAATCCGCTTGGGCAGCAGCATCACATCGTCACGTTTCGCAGCCACGGTATGCAGGGCAGGGTGTTTCGCGATCTCGAAGCCTATGGCCTCGATCGTAGGCATTTCGACTCACTGACCAATTGCCCCGATCACGTCTACGAGGCGCAGGGTGAGGCCTATCGGGGCTGGAAAGGAAGCATCTGCGCGGGCATTGGTATCGAGGTGCTGGTGGACGATGACACAGAGAACGTCGCGTCGGGTTGCGCAGCGCATGGTGTCGAGCACATCCATCCCGATCATCTCTTTATCGATTCCGAGTTTGCAGCCCGTGTGCGGGCGGCGGCTGATGCCCCACCTGTCCAATCGTTCTCGTCGATAGCGGAGGTGCACGCATGGCTCGATAGCTTGTGATGGGGCGGGCTACTGGCTGTCGTGGTGATCCTTGCGGTTAACCATTTGACACGCCTTTCGCAAATGCAGCATGATATCAGTTTACGGGGGGCTTTCATTCAAGAGTCAAAGACGGCGCTTGCCGCCGTATCGGTTCGTGTGTCCGGCACACGGATGGCTTCTCAAACTTTCAATATCAACAGGGGGCTGTATAAATGAGGAAATCTATGAAACTTACCGTCGCTGCGATAGCAATGGCTCTGCCATTCATTATGGCAGCCACGCCAGCATGTGCTTATACATATATCAAGTATGATATACTCACTTCTGGAACTGGATATCAAACATCCCGATCGGGTAGCGTTTTCCTTAATAATGTCGGATTTTCATTCGCCATTCCTATCGACGGACCTTATCGCGTTGACACTGGGCAACAAAGCATCTCATTCACCTCGTTTATTAATCTACTAGGTTATAAACCCGGTGAGGCAACGGCCAGTTGGTCAACGGATCGCATGACACTGGAAGACACTTCCTCTGATCACGCCTTCACTGCCTCCGTCTGTGCGCCATCTGGTGTGAATTTCAACGGCTTCACAACCGCCAGCTTCGGCATCCGTGGGTGCGATGCGACCGTGGCGCTATCTTTGCAGGATTACCGGGGTGGTGGGACTTCCTATTCCGGTAAGATTGTCGAGTTCCGGTCTTACCTCATAGAAGCAAGCAACCAGCCGCTCGGCTATCTCGGGATTGGCGCTGTTCCAGAACCCGCCACGTGGGCGATGATGCTGATCGGTTTCGGCATGATCGGCGCAACTGCTCGCTATCGTCGTCGCGCCACCAAGATTGCTTTTGCCTGATTCAAGTCCGACCTTGCAGGCATGATTGAAACTGGGTCGCTGATCAAAAGGTCAGCGGCCCTCTTCATATCTATGGCTACCCGGTAGATGACCATGTGTCTCGAAACGGGACACCCGGTTTATGTGTCGCTTGAACGGCGTGCTGCGTTGCGTCAATTCGCCCTCATTCAGTTGGTTAATTGCTTCGGGGGATACGATGAAGACGGTAACAAAGCTTTTAGCGGGTGCCGTTCTTGCGGTATTTGCAACACCAGCCACCGCTGCGACGATCACTTACAGCGACGCATCCGCAATGCCGTATTTGCGGAAGTTCGATCCGCTGCTGGGCACGCTGACGAGCGTAACGTTTAACAATCGTTACGTGAGTAATCTGTATTTCAATTATGGTGGTGATCCGTCAATCCCCACTGCGCCAATGATCCGTGTAACCGGAACCATCGGCGATGCCCGTTTCGGCCTCGTATACGTAGACGAGATTTTTCAGTCCGGGAGGCAAGACCCGCGAACCATTGGTGTTCAGATCAGCCGAACAGTGTCTACGACGTTCTTCGACGGTTTATCATTTTATACCGGCAATGGCATCATGCCGGTTGCCGCCTTTGGTAATCTCACTTCACCGGGCCTTTCGCCCGCGAGTGTCAGCTTCCCCTCCCCTTGGAGCTATGTCAGCGTCACCTACAATTATGTCGCAGGCGTCGCGGCCGTTCCCGAACCCACCACTTGGGCGATGATGCTTGTGGGCTTCGGGATGGTCGGCGGGGCGGCTCGCTATCGCCGCCGTTCGACAAAAATCAAGTTCGCGTAAGGGGCATATTATGAAGACGATGATCAAGGCGGCCTTGGCCACCACCACTGCGTTCGTGGCTATGCCTGCCAGCGCTGCACCGCTGCTTTACAGCTACTATGATGATGGGCGGGAGGTTCCCCGGTTCACCTTCATTCTCGATGACCGTCCGGGCGTAAGTGCATTACCAACTTACGAAAACAGGGACGGATTTGGCGTTGGGGTAAACCTGACGTTGTTCTGGACAACTACTCCAATGGGTTGGGGTGTGACCTTCTACACTAACGAGTCGGGAGGGGGAATTTCTGCTTTGGGAGCCATACTCGGTGGAAATGCGGTAGGCCCGCAGCTTTTCAGGGGAAGCGTGAGCAACCCTACCATGTTGACGGGGCGCTTCAATCTCGTTGACCAGTCTGTCGGGACAACGGCAGTGCTCACTGTCGCGGCGATCCCTGAACCGGCAACGTGGGCAATGATGCTGGTAGGCTTCGGTATGGTCGCCGGGGCGGCTCGCTACCGTCGTCGGGCTATGACGATCACGTTCGCGTAAGAGAGGGGATGGTAATGAGGTTATCGTTATACGCAGTCGCCGCCTGTGCCCTTATTAGCGCTTATCCCGTATCTGCTGCAAAATATGTGGTGAAGGCATCTGGGACAGTCGAACGGATCGCCACGGTTGATAATGGTGTTGTGAATCTCAACCCCGTTCTAATCAACAACCTTACCAACGCCGGGGATCGAATCTCATTCTCTTTCGAGATTGATACATCGGATGTAACACTAACATCGTTGTATGACGCCGATCCATCAATCAATATCTATTATTTTACTCCGGAAAACATTAGCCTCTCGATGGGCGGCTATAACTATAAGCCATCGCGCATCTCGCCCACCGGATCAAGCTTGCAGCTTTGGAATGGCTATTCGTCAGGTTCTAACACAGTAGATATGCAGTCATTCGACGTATTTGATTATCCCTTCTCCGACAGCAAGGATGTTTACCCCTTCCAAATTGGATCGGGTAACATCGCGGAGTCGATAGGGCTCAACTTATTTGATTTCACCGCGACCGCACGGTCATCGGACTTGATCAGCGAGATTGTCGATCCTTCAAAATTCGGGTCAAGAAGCTTTTCTTATGGCTTGTTAAACTCGACTACGAACCTGTTCTACAACGTGACCAGTAGCAATCTGGTGGTCAGCATTAGTCCGGTTCCCGAGCCAGCCACATGGGCAATGATGCTGGTCGGCTTCGGCATGATCGGTGCAAGCACCCGCTATCGTCGTCGTTCTTCGAAGACCACTTACGCCTGATTTTTCCTCTGAATGGTCGGAGTGTGAGTGAAACCGGGCCGTTGGGTAGAAAGCCAGCGGCCCTTTTTCATGTCTGCTCTGGATCAATCCGGCTTGATCGATGTTCCCTGTTCGTTCTAACTAGATGGGAAAGGAGTTGGCCATGGGCATCATCACAGTCGAGCGGATCGCAGAGCTAATCGAGGAGGCGCCGGGGTGGGCACTGGTGGCCCTGACGATGCCGCAAGAGGGGTTGCGGGAGGCTGCGCGCCACGAGCTTGCGACGCATGTCTACAACAGCCTCTACGCTCTCCCGGCCGATCACGGAGAGCAACTGGCGCTTCCGCTTGGCTGACGATCTTGGGCAGCAAAAATTTCCGCTCCCTGTCGGATTTCAGCCGGTGGGGCATGAACATCCACGTCACCTGTCGAAATGCGCGCTGCGATCACTATGGGATCGTTGATGCGTGGAGCGCCTACCAGTGGTTCCGCCTTCACCGTTGGTCAGATAGCTTCGACGCCAATGTCATGGACCACTTTCGGTGCACCCGCTGTGGTGATCGTGGAGGCAGGGCACTACCAACCGCAAATGCGGTGACGGTGACCGGGTTCTCCCCAGCGGACGATCGCGACTGGAAGATGCTGTCGAGACGGTTGCGGGGGTGATGAAGATTTAACCGGTTGAGCACGCGGTGACCTGTATATCTACCAGTGAGTCTAGCGAGTAAGTGACTCTGATATACTGTTTAGGGGATAGTGTTACTGCACCGTAAGTGATTTTACCACTTAACTCCCGGCCTTCCTAAACCGGAAGGGGTTGGAAAGATTCAAGGGGGTAGTGGGGGTATTTCATCAAAATAATTTTTGCATTCGCAGAACACGCATTGAAGACCTCAACTTTTTGAGCTTGATCATCTCGCCGAACGCAAGAGCAGGGCGGGGTCATGATCGGTTCTTTCGTTTCGTCGGGTGGCTTCACCGTAAATGTCACAGGCTCCATATTATATATTTCGTCTCCAACACGATAATTATTAGGGTCGTTAGATGGTGTAACGATTGGTTCGGGTGTTGGAGCTTCAATAGATTGAAATGCATTGTCGAGTGGTGGAGTATCGTCAAATAAAACGGTTTCATAACCGTCCTTTGCGTCAGCCGCAGCCGCGTTGCCAAAAACGGCGATCCGAAACTTGCTAATCTGTTCGCCAAGTCCAATAATGGCTGCCACAAAAGCTGTTATTCCAACGACTATCGCTGTCGCCCATTTTAAAACACCAGCGATCGTCCGTTTGCCCATCGGATCAATCTGCCCAAGTTGGCAGACAAAGCCAAGCCCGCCTCAAAACAATGCTGGCATCGCCGCTACGCCTCGTCTTTGCTAATCGTCCCTGTGGATGTCATCCAGACCGGACTACCCAACACCGGCTTACCCCGTGGCCACCGGCGAGCCACACAACGACCCTTGGCGATCCGGGTGATGGTTACTGCGTTTGACTGATTGCCATCCAAGACATGGTAGGTGGTAGCATCTTCCCCGACGTAGAACCCAACGTGCCCGCCGCCGGGTCGTTGGAACACCAAGATGGCACCGGGTGCGAGGCGATCGGCCCGAAGATTGGCACCCCACTCCGCCCATGACGATGCACGCACGGCGATTGGGGGAGGGGTGAGGCCAGCTTCCGAAATGCAGTGGGCGGCGAACGTTGCACACCATGGCGTTTCATCGTCAGTGATGCTTATGCCAAGTAGCTTCGCTCCAAGTTTGCGCGCCCACGCGAGGATGGTGGGGTTGTGCTGCGGACCAGTAATTTCACGAGTGCCGATCAGCGATGTAGCAATTAGAAACCATGTCATCCCGTATTTAGGATGACCGATCCGTCGCGAAGCGGATGATGAACAAAATCTCCTCTTGTTCGTCCGGGATCATGAATTTGCCGTCAGGCGTGATTGTTCAAGGAATATCGTTATCCCTCAACCAATCGAGCGCTTCGCACGACAGCCACACGCCTGTTTTCCCGTTTTTGAGCAATAGGCTCGTTTCAGGCAGTTTTCTTTTCAGCTTCATCTACTATTTAAGCGCCAGCAACGATTGAGCGTGCGAAAGGAATTATGATGGACGAACAGAATAATGATGCAGTCGAGCTTGCTGCCTCACTGACGGCAGCATGGCTTGCGAACCCCAACAGTCGCGTAAACCCGGATGATGTCCCCGCGTTTTTGCAGTCTATGTATGCGAGCGTGACGGGATTGTCTGACGGCGGTGCTTCGGCGACTGTGGAGGAAGCTCCGCAGGAATACACCCCTGCGGTGACCGTGCGTAAGTCGCTGGCGAGCAAGGACCACATCATCAGCCTGATCGATGGTAAGCCGTACCGGACGCTGCGTCGTCATTTGACCAGCAATGGCCTCACCCCGGACGAGTACCGGGCTAGGTATGGTCTGAAAGCTGATTACCCGATGGTCGCTTCGAGCTATTCCGACAGCCGTCGTGAGATGGCTCACCGCATCGGTCTTGGCCGCAAGGCTGGTGAGAAGGTCGTGAAGAAAACCGATGATGCCGCCCCGGCGGATAAACCCGTGCGCAAGTCGCGTAAATCGGCAACCGACGCTGCGAAAGCCCATTTGGAAGGCTGAAATGAGTATGGCCCCCGGCCAGCGTCGGGGGCCATGCATGGAAAAACTCCAACGACGTTTGTGAGACCCTATGCCAATCTACCTCAAAGCCTTATCTCTCAAAAATTACCGTGGCATCGGGTCTGCTGCGCAAAAAATGCCAGCTTTTAAGACGTTCAATTTTTTCATCGGCGCTAATAACGCTGGTAAATCAACTATATTGAACTTTGTTAGCAAATATTTGCCACCAAGGTTTAAGACGGCATACAGTCCTTATGGCGACGAGAATCTTCAAGTTGTCGATAATCTTGAAAGACATGGCGGCTTGGCGAGTTCACAAATTGAAATGGCCCTTGGGCTTCCCGCTAATGACGTATTTCTAGGGATGGTCCAACGGTATCCATTTGTTGCAGGCAACCCAGATGTACAGCAAGGCATAAGACGGATAATCGGATCAGTAAGTGAAGATGGCGTGATTTGGGCGCAAGGCCCGGTGCCATACAGCGAAGGTTTATCAGTCAGCTATCCAGATGTTCGATCTTTGGTTTGCTTAATGGATAACTATCACTGGAATAGGTTGTGGTCCGGTATCACGAATAGGTCTGGTGGATCGATAATCGATCATTGGATACCAGAAACATTGCAAGTGATTAGTAAGTCGCTAAACATAGATTTGCCAAGTGTCAGTATTATTCCAGCTATTCGACAAATCGGTCCAAAAGGCGATGCGTTCAAAGATTATAGTGGGGCTGGACTTATAGACCAACTTGCGTCTATTCAAAATCCTGAATTTGACAAGCGGGACCAACGGGAAAAATTTGATAGAATTAATGGCTTTCTGCAATATGTGACCGGCAGGTCTGACGCTGTAATCGAGATACCATATAGCCGTGAGCACGTTCTCGTGCACATGGATGATCGAGTATTGCCGTTGTCATCGCTGGGAACGGGCATTCATGAGGTAATCATGATCGCAGCGTTCTGCACGCTGGCTGACGAACAAATTATTTGCATTGAAGAGCCAGAAATACATCTGCATCCATTGCTTCAACGCAAATTGATAAGGTATTTGGCCGACAACACCAAAAATCAGTACTTTATTGCGACACATTCAGCAGCGTTCATCGACACTCCGGGGGCGGCAATATTCCATGTGTATCAGGAGGGTGGCACCACGCATATCAGCGAGGCTATTTTAAAGAAAGAACGTTACGCGATATGTCTCGACCTCGGACATCGTGCGTCTGATATTATCCAAGCTAATGCCGTGATATGGGTAGAGGGGCCATCGGACCGCACCTATATCAATTATTGGATCAAGGCGGCAAATCCCGATTTAATTGAGGGGGTGCATTACGCGATTATGTTTTATGGTGGTCGATTGTTGAGTCACTTGGCCGCAGACGACGAAGAAATTTCAGAATTTATTCAGTTGCGAGACCTGAATCGCAACGTCGCCCTCGTCATGGATAGCGATAAGAAAAGTCTTCGTGGTACGATAAACGAGACAAAGCAGAGGTTGCAGCGCGAGTTTGATACTCACGGTGGTGTTGCTTGGGTAACAAAGGGGCGTGAGATCGAAAATTACATAGACCATGCTCGGTTACAGACAGCCGTGGCAGCCGTCTATGCAAGCGCTTACGACGCCCCCGGCGATGGCGGTCAATTCGACCATCCGCTGTACTTCAAGCGTATTGCGGCAAAGAAACGACGTGTTGGCCCGCCTTCGACCGAATTGATCGAAACCGATGTTGATAAAGTCAAAGTAAGTCGGGTTGTCGTAGCAGCGGGGCCTGCTGACCTCGACATCCTTGATCTACGAGAGCGGATCGGGGCGATCGTCACAATGATCAAGAACGCGAATAGCTGAACTCGGCTGGCAAAGTGCCGTTACCGGTTCGGCATATGGATCGGGGCACCATCAGTAAGGCCATCCAAAAGCTTACGGAGGCTCACCAGACGGCCGTTGAAGGAGAAGACGGGATCATCCTGTGTCGCTCCCGTACCAAGGCTGGTGAGCGCCTGTTGCCCCATCTCATGGATGAACCACCGGGTACGCTGTGCGTGGCTGGCGAAGTGGTGGTCTCCCAATGCTCCGCCGGTTGCCACCGGGGGCGATCAAGGGGGAGGGGTGGCTAATCGGCGTCATCGAAATCGAAATCATCTTCGGTTAGGCCGATCCCATCGAAGTCGATATGATCACCGTAATTTGTTTCACTCATTGTCGTATTTATGATGAAACATCACGTTAACGCGTGAGGCGCATCCAATGATTTCTCATCAGATCAGAGCAGGTGCCGCGCTCATCGTATTGGCTGAACCCCGGTATTTCTACGCCAATATCCACTAACGGCTTACGTTCGCGTTTCAGCATCCGCTCAATATCATCATCTATGTATTCCTTGTCAGAGTCTGAAATTCCGCAACTTGTGTTAAATACGCGATCAACATTGGAAGGTCTATTAACCGTCAAAAGGTCGATGTTTTGAGGGAGATAACCAAACCCCATTAAAACGAGAGAGTTAGCCTCTTCGATCATTAGTTTAACTTCATCAACTACGCCAGATCGTGCCGACTCCGTGAAAGTCAAAACCTCGTCGGCAACATTGCGAAGCTGCCCTTCTGCTTTGCCACCAAACGGAATTGAAACGCCATCCTGCCAAGGCATTGCTCCAACCTGTCCGTATGGATGCACTATGCGTAATGATTGCATGGCTTGATCGACAAGGGTAGGGTCATTGTAATAGGCTGTAAGTGCTAATTTAACATACTGCTCCAAACATCGGTCATAATTAAACACAATGAATGCAACGTCTTCAAATACGCGTGGGGCGTCTTCTTTCAGTCGCCCCGCTGTGAGCAACTGCACAAGCTTGTAGTGCCATGACGTAACAAAATCGCGCTGAAACCCTATATCTCGAATTGCGCGCGCCTGCGCACCCTTGCTGGTGCCAATCTTACTTTTATACTCTGCTTGAAGTATTGCAGCAGCAATACCAATTTTGCCAAGCCTCACAATCTCAAGGTTGGCCCTTTGGGAATCAAGATACTGATCGATAGATAGCGCAAACGGTAGGGCCTTTGATATGACCGATCAAGCTATTTTGAACTGATCTAAAACATATTCTTGCTGATTTCGCTCGTGCTCCATGACGTATGACAGCACGGCGGAATCAACATTTGAATCAGCGAAGTGCTGGTCGGGGTGATCCGGATCGAGTCGAATTGCGTCAATAATCCACTGCTTCAATCCTTCGCCAACTGGCAAATTTAGTTCGAGGCTGGCACCAGCGCCGAGGACGAAGACGGTTTTGTTGCGGAGCATACCGAACCCTACGAGTTATCAATCTCACTCTGCAAGCGCCACCCATTCCAAGCATCGATGCCGGGTTAATGCGCACAGACCCGCCGCCTTTTTATTGGCGCGCTGTTCCGCCTTACGCTGGCGAGCAAGCTCGCGCTTTTCTTCCGGGGTCCGGGTGATCGTGGGGCGACCGCACTTACGCTGTGCATCCGCGAACCCAAGATCGTGAAGCTCCATCGTCGCTACCGCGTAGCCCCGTTCATCGCGTTGGAAGTATCGAAGCAGGTATTCCGCTTGCGCCTTATCGTAGACGAAAAGGTCGAGATCGGCCGTGCTTGCAGGGTCACGCACACTGGTGCGGCACGCAAACTGCAAAATCGTCTCACGCTCGTTGGTTTGTGTATAGTAGTTGGAATCGACTCCAAGCAGTTCGTAAACCTTACGCTGATCGGCATCCGGCTTAACGGTGTAGATGCAGGTTGCGGTTGAAACATCCTGATACTCGTTCGATCCCGCCTGCTTGGGCGATAGCTTCCGCCCGGTTAGGTCGATCGTCTCTGCATCGGCGCTGTTGCACATCCATATGTGTGATCGACCAGCTACCCGCATGTTAATGTCAGCGCAGACCTTTGCGAGGTTGGCCTTCCCTTCATCGCTCCAAAACAAACGACGGCTACCAAGGTGGGATTCAGCGTAATAGTGGATCGTCACCTTACGCTTGGCAAAGTGGCGCGTGTTCTTGGTCTTAACCTCCATCCATTGGATGTTTGGCCACATAGATTGCATGATTTGGAAAGTGAGGCTGTCCGTGAACGCGTTGGCGAGGAAGGTCACGCTCTGGAAATTCGAGATATGTTCTGGTGACCAGATCGAAAACCAGTTGCACTTACGATCCCCGCCAAAGTCGGACCAAGCGTTGCCGTTGACGATCACGCTACGCCGCCCCGTGGCCTTTGCCTCCAAAACCCGGCGATGAAGCGCACGCAAACCGTTGGCGATATCGTCATTGGCCATCATCGCAAGATTGACATCACCATTACGGCAGAGGATTTCAGACCAGCCGGTTGGTTCACCATCCTCGTTGTGAATCGGGTGAAGGTCATAGAGGCTTTCGAAGATGACCCGGCTCACCGCGATGTTCATCACCTCATTATCCATGATGTCGGGGACTTCATCGATCCAGATCGACCATCCAGTAAAGTCGCTGAAATCACACATCCGCATACCCTCGTGCGTGATGAACACACACATATCCGGATGGTTGGCGTAATCGTTGGCCAGATCGTGGATGCGACGCCTTACGCCAATGCGCTTGCTGCTACGGTCATTATCCGACGATACGCACAACGTGGGCATATAGTGGGAACTATTGACCGCGATCTTGGTCATAGTCGATTGTCTTGCGAACATCGTCTCTTTACGATCGACCACAAACAGGTGCCGACCACCCGCCATTGCGATCTTCATTAGAGCCTGATAGGTTTTGCCCGATCCACAGGCCCCGTCCGTGTAATAATACATTAGATTGTGTGTCATTTGTCTCCGTCGCTGTTTATTATCTATATAAGTATTTATACAGGACAGAGCGAGGTGGTGTCATTAATTAGGTGTCACACGCGTGCATACTATGTGTCCTATTATATTCATTAAAGAATAAGGGTGTATATGGAAAAGAGAGGACATATTTGAGCAATCGAGTATTTGCTTGTTTGTGTCTGTTTCATGAAGTGAACCTTTTCCTGTCGAGGGGCTCGCACCTCGAAGGGAAGGTCTCACCGGACCAGCGAAGCTGGGGCGCTTACTATCGGATCGACGCTGATGCGTTGACCTAATATTGCTTGGACCGCACCAGCGTCTTGATCATATGGGGCGTCGGTGCTTCGCACCTCCGGCTTATCATTGAGGGTCGAGGTGCAGGCACCCCACCCCTAACATGAACGCGGCATTGAAACAGGGAATGGATCGAAGTGAATGAATGCCTCGATCAATAGCGATCTATGTGCCCATGCTCGATCAGCTAATCCCGGCCTACAAGACGCCGTGAGGCGTTCCCTTCGTTAAGCACGCGTGTGACATGCCCCGGCATTTATGCCCTTTGGCGGGTGTCACGCATCGGATATCGCTATGGCCCAGAAATAAACTTCGTTTGACTCATTCGGGCTGTACGTCCGTCCGTCGATCCCGTTGCGCCGATGGCTCAAAGGCGTTGACCCACCATCGCTTACCGGCAAAGCTAAAAGGAAGGGGAGGGCACTTCATGCGCCATTTAATGATTATCGCTTGTATGCTGGCAGGGTGCTCCCAGCAGCAGCCTGTCGGGGTTGTGGAGAATACCCCTGATATTTTGACTTCCGACATTGCGACTTCTGACGGTGCAGAATCTGACTCAATCGCGTCATGCGTCCAGCGCGGCGTGGCTTATTTCAAAGAGATAGGCTCATACCCGACGTTAAAGAGCGCTCCTAACGCGGGGCGTAGTGCAAGTGAGGTGGCGGCAGAGCGTTGCAGTCGAACAACAACAGCATTTTGATCGCTGAACGATTATCGCCTTCCAAGCGTCGGGATCGTCATTCAGCAATTGTGGTGCCCGTGTGGGATAGTGCAGCATGAGGGTATTATGAATCCAACAAAGATCAATCTGTCGTTTGTTCCATATGACGAAGATGTAGATTTTCGGCAATGGGCTAGCGACCTTGAAGATAGCATTCGTATGTGGTGTCGTCAGATGACCCAAAGCGATACAGTTTTTTGCTTTAAACCCGATGAGGCTTCTCGTTCACTTAATGTTAGTGTGACATTCTATGAGACGCCTGACGCGGTGGCATTTAAGCTGGCGTGGTCTAAAACTGATCATTGATTGATCTGGCGACATCAGTCGTCAGATTTGTTTTTGATTGTTACTACGCCTTCTTGCACTTGTCATGGAAGCAATTGGTTAGAACTGGCGAGCTTGCGACTGTGACGGCAACCGTCAACAGCCCGCGAATAGCCCATTTAACGTAGAGCACCCGTGCGCGGCTTCCGGCAGGAACCGCTTCAATTTCTCGGACCTGCGCTTCCCACGGTGTCATGACGGACTCCTCACCAAACTCAATGCGACGGTTTGGAATGGAGTTCCTCATGACTGCTCCGTGCGGAATACCCGGTTTGCGGAGGCCGACATAGCCTGAACGGTCGAAATAGATGGGTTGACGCATCCGGACTAGGATTTCGGCCATTTTCCGTGGAGCGATGAGGGCGTTTAGGCATATCCATCCTGCGAAATTAGCAGGTCAATGCTGACTTCGCGTTTACCATACGAGATATTAACCATTAGAGCGTTTTCCGGCCGACCTGAGTCGAAGGGGATTCACACGGGCGTGCTGA